>NZ_JADWYQ010000018.1 GCF_022414575.1 Streptomyces sp. MUM 178J
CCGTCGGATGCCGCTCTGACTTCGCTACCTGCGATTTCTCGCCCATCTGATGCAATTCCCGAGGGTTGGCGTAGACGGTGGCGGTGACGCCGATGTGGGCGTGGTCGAGGAGTTCCTTGATCACGACGAGTTCGACGCCTTGTTCCAGGAGCAGGGTCGCGGTCGAGTGGCGGAGGTCGTGGAAGCGGATGCGGCGGAGGCCAGCACTGCGGAGGAGCGTGAGGAAGGCGCGGGTGAGGTTGGTGGGGTCGATCGCACTGCCCTGCGCAGTGGTGAACACGTGCCCGCTGTCCTGCCACGCCGTGCCTGCGGCCTCACGTTCGCGCTGCTGCTGCTCGCGGTGGAGCTTCAGCGACTGGGCGGCGACTGGCGGCGACTGATCAAGGCGGCCCGCTGTCGCGGGCCGCGCGCGCTCCGGCCCTGCGAGGCCGCCGCCCGCTCCTGTCTCCGCCCCGCTTGCCGTCGGCCCCGCCGGTCCGGGCGCGCAACAGTCGGCACAGCGAACCACCTGGGGCGCTGCCCCAGACCCCGGCCCTCCCTCCGAGGGGCAGGGGGCCGAGTGCCGAGTGCGGCTTCGTCGTGGTGAGTGGTCGCGCGGCGCGGGTGGGGTCCCTCGTCGTCCGGTCACCGGGGGGCGTACCAGGAACCCCCGGTGACCGACCGACGAGGGACCCCACCCGCTCAGGCGGCGGTTCTGCCGGAGCCCGGCCCCGCGCGGGGGTGGTGATCGCTCCGTTGTGGGTATCTGCCGGATAGCCACCGGTTGACGCGCCCGTTCGGCGTACCGTGGCGCTGGAGGTGGTGAGCGGATGGCTACGGAACTCACGGAGCTGGCGGACAACGTCCGCAAGTACCGGCGTCGGGCAGGGATGAGCCAGGAGGAACTGGCTCACGCCGCAGGTGTGTCGCCGGGAACAGTGCGCAAGGTGGAGCAGGGCGGGACGGTCCGCATGGAGACGCTGCACACCCTGGCCCGCGCGCTGGAGGTGACCACGGCAACGCTGCTGGCTCCGGACGCTCCGCACCCGGTGCGTAAAACCGAGGACAGAAACCGCGTCAACCTCATCGAGCTGCGGGCCGCTCTGACTCCGCCGGTCGGGCTGGCCGATGGGGGCGGCGAGGCCGGCGAGGAAGAGCCGAACGTACGTCGCTTCCGCCGGGCGGTGCACGATGGCGCGGTGCTGTACCACTCGGACAGCTACAAGAGCGTCGCCTCCCAACTCCCCGGACTCCTACGGGACGCCAACAGTGCGGTCGCCTACTACGACAGTGGCGAAGAGCACCGCCAGGCGCTTCTGGCCCGAGCCGAAGCCCTGCAACTGGCCGGACGGTATTTGACGCAGGTCCGGCAGTACGACCTCGGCTACACCGCCCTGGCCGGGGCGATCACCGACGCCCGCCGTGCCGCGGACACACTCACCGCAGCGTCCGGCGTGATCGGCATGTGCTGGCTGCTCCTGCGCCAGGGGCGACTGGATGAGGCCGAGCGCCTCGCCGCCCAAACTGCCGACATGATCGAGCCGAGGCTCTCGAAGGCGACTCCCGACGAATGCGCGGCGTGGGGCTGGCTGGCACTACGGGCTGCGGCTGCCGCAGGCCGCAACAACCGCCCGCAGGAGGCCCGCCATTACCACCGCGTGGCCACCACAGCGGCATCAGCGATGGGACGGGAGCACACCGGCTCGTTCTTCCGGCACTGGACGACCTTCGGTCCGCTGACCGTCGGCATGAAGGGCGTGGAGGACGCCATGGTCGTCGGGGACGCGCGTACCGTCGTCCGCAAGGCTGGCGAGGACGCCCTGTCGCCCAAGGCATGGAAGAGCACCGGGCGGCCGAGTGACGACAACTGGAACCGCCACCGCATGGACGTCGCACGCGCCCACGCCCGCACCGGCGACCTGGCCGCGGCCATGGACGAGCTGACCGGGGTCCGCCGAGCATCCCCCCAGTGGCTCAGACACCAGCACGTGGCTGCCGAGACCATGCAGGAGATCCTGAAGAAGCGCAAGCGCACCCTCACCTCCGAGATGCGCGACATGGCCTCCTACCTGGCCGTCGTCGGATAGCTACCACGCAGCGCAGCACTTCGCACACTCGGTGTCGCAAACTGCCTTGGCTCATATGTGGAGTGACGGCCAGTCAGCTCCTACGGTCACCGTGTCCCTATCAGCGACCCAGCCGGGGGTGCACGGTGACCAAGCCCAGGAGCGACGCGGACCGCCTGCGCCGCAGGGAACTGTACGACGCGGCAACGGGCCTGGTCGGCCCCCGCTTACTGCCGTGGACCACGCCGGACGGGTGCCCTTGCTATCTGAGCACCGACGGCAGGGGTTACCTGTCCACACTCGCCGACAGCATCGAAGCCGTCCAGCTCGGCATGGGCGAGGAGCTGCTGGAACACGCCCGCGAAACCCTGGCCCCCGGCATGCGGGCACTGTCGGCCACCGAGTACCGCTGGCTCGCCTCCCGGCTGGCCGAAGCCCTCACCGACGCGCTCCGGGTGGCTGAGTCACGCGGACAGCACATCCCGGTACCGCAGGAAGAGGCGGCCGAGCATGCCTGACGCCACCAGTGCCAGCACCCCGTCCAGCAGGCGGCGCTACCGCTTCCGCCAGTACCACGTCACCGCCGTCGTGGACCCCATGACCCTGCCGACCGTCGAGGCCGTCTGCGTCACCGGCGAAGACCACGACTGCGGCGCGACCTCCGGCGCAGTGCACGCCGAAGACGAACTGATCCGCTGGATCGCTGACCACTGCGCCCGGACCGGCCACGTTTTCTACCGCCGCACCACCCGCACCACCCTCCGCGCCGAACCCGGAGCCTGGCACTGACCCGTGTCTGTCCGCCCTCGATGTTCCCGCAGGTGTCGTACGGCTCCGGGCGTGCGGCGTTTGAGGAGGGTGTGGAGCGCGGGGTGTGGGACTACGAGGAGGGCGCTGTATCGGCCCACCACGACGACTGGGGCCCAGGGCGGTCACACCAGCGCGATGAAAAGCGCCAGGGTCAGCAGTGCCAGCAGCGCGCCGTAAAGGGCCAGGGTGAGGGCGCCGGCCTCGGAGGAGGGGTCCCGGTCCGCGGCGCGGGAGAGGCCGAGGGCGCTGCGCAGCAGCAGGGCGAGCGCGGCGACGGACAAGACGGCGAACAGCGTGTCGATCACGCTGGGAGATTCTCACGGGGCGTCGGGGGGCGCATGCCGGGCGGCGCCGATTCGGTGACGGGTGGTCAGGGTGCCGGCGTCTCCTGCTCCCCGGGGCCCAGGGCCGTCAGGGCGTCCGTCAGCCACTTGGTCCAGAAGGTCTCCAGTTCGATTCCGCCGCGCAGGACCAGATGGCGCAGCCGGTCCGTCTCTGCGGTGCGGCGCTCAGGGGGGAAGTCGCGGTCCTCGATGGACCGGTAGTGCTCCAGTTGGCTGCGGTGGAGGTCCAGATGGCGGGCGAGTTCCTCCCGCATGCCGGTGCTGCCGACGACGGCCGCGGCCCGCAGCCGAAGCAGCAGCGGGTCGCGGACGGTCTTGGGGTCCTCGCGTCTGGCGACCCAGGAGGCGAGTTCGGCGCGGCCGGCCGGGAGTACCTCGTACTCCTTCTTCTGGCCGCGCGCGGGCTGCTCCGAGGGGAGGGCGCGGATCTGGCCGGCCTGCTCCAGTTTGCCGAGCTCCCGGTAGATCTGCTGGTGCGTGGCGGACCAGAAGTAGCCGATCGACCTGTCGAAGCGGCGGGTCAGCTCCAGACCGGAGGAGGGCTTTTCGAGCAGGGCCGTGAGGATCGCGTGCGGGAGGGACATGGCCCCGATCCTAGGGAGGAGGGAAGGCTGTCACGTCAGCCGGAGCAGTCAGAGCGGTCAGAGCGGTCAGAGGGCGGCCGCCAGCCGGGTGCCCTGGTCGATGGCGCGCTTGGCGTCCAGCTCTGCCGCCACGTCCGCGCCGCCGATCAGATGCGGGGTGCGGCCCGCCGCGGTCAGCTCCTGGTACAGCGTGCGCTGCGGCTCCTGGCCGGTGCACAGCACGACCGTGTCGACGGGCAGGACGCGCTGCTCGCCGTCCACGGTGAGGTGCAGGCCCTCGTCGTCGATCCGCTCGTACGTCGCGCCCGCCGTCATCGTCACCCCGCGGTGCCTCAGCTCGGTGCGGTGTATCCAGCCGGTCGTCTTGCCGAGCCCGGCGCCGACCTTGCTGGTCTTGCGCTGGAGGAGGTGGACCTGGCGCGGGGGTGCGGGCCGCTCGGGGGCGGTCAGCCCGCCGGGCCCCTCGTAGTCCATGTCGACGCCCCACTGGCGGAAGTAGGCCGCCGGGTCCTGGCTGACGCCCTCGCCGCCGTCGGTGAGGAACTCGGCGACGTCAAAGCCGATGCCGCCCGCTCCGATCACCGCGACGCGCCCGCCGACGTCCGCTCCGTCGCGCAGCACGTCCAGATAGCTCAGCACGCTGGGGTGGTCGGCGCCGTCGATGTCCGGGGTCCGCGGGGTGACGCCGGTGGCCAGGACGATCTCGTCGTGGGCTGCGGTCTCCAGGTCGGCCGCCGTGACGCGGGCGCCGAGGCGCACCTCGACGCCCAGTTCGTCCAGCCGGACGCGGAAGTAGCGCAGCGTCTCCTCGAACTCCTCCTTGCCGGGAATCCGCTTGGCGATGTTGAGCTGGCCGCCGATCTCGTCCGCGGCTTCGTAGAGCACGACCTCATGGCCGCGTTCGGCGGCGGACACGGCGCAGGCGAGCCCCGCGGGCCCGGCCCCGACGACGGCGACGCGCTTGCGCAGCCGGGTCGGGGAGAGCACCAGCTCGGTCTCGTGGCAGGCGCGCGGATTGACCAGGCAGGAGGTGAGCTTGCCGCTGAAGGTGTGGTCCAGGCAGGCCTGGTTGCAGCCGATGCAGGTGTTGATGGCGTCGGCGCGCCCGGCCTGCGCCTTGGCGACGAAGTCGGGGTCGGCGAGGAAGGGCCGGGCGAGGGACACCATGTCGGCGCGGCCCTCGGCGAGGATCTGTTCGGCGATCTCGGGGGTGTTGATGCGGTTGCTGGTGATCAGCGGCACGGACACCGCGCCCATCAGCTTCCTTGTCACCCAGGTGTACGCGCCGCGCGGCACGGAGGTGGCGATGGTGGGGATGCGGGCCTCGTGCCAGCCGATCCCGGTGTTGATGACGGTTGCCCCGGCCGCCTCGATCTCCTTGGCGAGCGTGACCACCTCGTCGAGGGTGGAGCCGCCGGGCACCAGGTCCAGCATGGAGAGCCGGTAGATCAGGATGAAGTCGGAGCCGACCCGCTCGCGCGTGCGCCGGACGATCTCGACGGGGAAGCGGATGCGGTTCTCGTATGAGCCGCCCCAGCGGTCGGTGCGCTGGTTGGTGGGGGCGGCGATGAACTCGTTGATCAGATAGCCCTCGGAGCCCATGATCTCGACGCCGTCGTATCCGGCGGACCGGGCGAGTTCCGCGGCCCGTACGAAGTCCTCGACGGTCTCCTCGACCTCCGCGTCGGTCAGGGCGTGCGGGACGAAGGGGCTGATGGGGGCCTGCAGCGCGCTGGGGGCGACCAGATCGGCGTGGTAGGCGTACCGTCCGAAGTGCAGGATCTGCATCGCGATCCGCCCGCCCGCGGCGTGGACGGCGTCGGTGACGATGCGGTGCTCGGCGGCCTCCGCCTCGGTGGTGAGCCGGGCTCCGCCCTCGTACGGGCGGCCCCGGTCGTTGGGTGCGATGCCGCCGGTGACAATCAGTCCGGCGCCGCCGCGGGCGCGGGCGGCGTAGAAGGCGGCCATCCGCTCGAAGCCGCGCTCGGCCTCCTCCAGGCCGATGTGCATCGACCCCATGAGCACACGGTTGGGCAGCGTGGTGAACCCCAGGTCGAGCGGGCTCAGCAGATGCGGATACGGGTTGCTCACGGCGGCACTCCTCGGCCTGAGGCGTCAGCGGTCGACGGTCAGCGTTCGGCGGTCGGCGTTCGGCGGCCGGACGTCACGGTCGGGGACGTCGGCGGCCGGGGAACGTCAGCAGCCTTTGTAGCCGCGCACCGCCGATTTTGCAACAAGGTGCAAAAGATCGGCTCCGCCATGCCTCGAGCGCGATGCGAGACGATCAACCGGGCGTCGTCGGGGGCGGAAGGGGGCGGAGGAACCATGTGGATCCTGGGTGCCGTGGCGGGCGCGTTCACGGTGATGGTGCTGCCCGCCCTGCTCGGCCGCAGGCTGCTCGGCGTCGAAGCCGGTCCGCTGCGCACCGTGATCGCCGGGTTCGCCGGGATCTCCGTCTCCGGATCTCTCATCGCCCCGCAGCTCGAGAAGCAGGGCGCCCGCGTCGAGCTGTTCACGCTGATGGCGGGCGTGGGGCTGCTCGCCGCCATGGTGACGCTGGTCGTCCTCGACCTCGCCTCCCCGCCCGGCGGCCTGCGCCCGCTGTCCTGGGTCGGACGGCTGCGCGGCCGCATCGCGCGCGTGCGCCGCTACTCCCGGATCGTCAGGATCGCAGGGCGGCACGGCCTCGGCCCCTATCTGAGCGGCCGCGGCCGGCCGTACGAGACCCGGCACGAACTGCTCGCCCAGGAGCTGCGCCAGGCCCTCCAGGCAGGCGGCGCCACCTTCGTCAAACTGGGCCAGCTGATGTCCACCCGGCGCGATCTGCTGCCCGCCGTGTACGTCGAGGAGCTCAGCCGCCTCCAGGACCGGGTGGAGCCCGCCCCCTGGCCCGAGGTGGAGCAGGCGCTGCTCGCCTCGCTGGGCGCGCCGCCCGAGGAGGTCTTCGCCGCCTTCGACCGGATGCCGCTTGCCGCCGCCTCCATCGCCCAGGTGCACGCGGCCGTGCTGCACGACGGCGCACGCGTCATCGTCAAGGTCCAGCGCCCCGGCATCCGCGACGCCGTCGAACGCGACCTCGACATCGTGAACCGGCTCGCCGCCACCCTTCAGGCCCGCACCGACTGGGGCCGCGCCCTACGGCTGCCCGAGCTCGCGCAGGGCTTCGCCGTCGCCCTGCGCGAGGAACTCGACTTCCGCGTCGAGGCACGCAACATCACCGCCGTACGGCAGGCTGCGGCCGCCCGCGGCGACCGCAGCGTCGCCCTCCCGGAGCTGTGCCAACGCCTCAGCAGCGAACGCGTCCTGGTGATGAGCCGGATCGACGGGGTTCCGCTGGGCCAGGCCGAGACCAGCGGCCCGGAGCACGGCAAGGAGCTCGCCGACACCCTGTTCACCGCGCTGCTCAACCAGATCGTGCACGACGGCGTCTTCCACGCCGACCCGCATCCCGGCAACATCCTGCTGCGCCCCGACGGCACCCCGGCCCTGCTGGACTTCGGCTCCGTGGGCCGCATCGACGCAGGGCTGCGCGATGCGATGGCCGGGCTCTTCCTCGCCGTGGACCGGGGCGACCCGGCCGCGCTGCGCGATGCGCTGCTGGAGGTCACCGACCGGCCGGAGGACGTGGACGAGCAGCGGCTGCAGCGGGCGCTCGGCCAGTTCAGCGCGCGGCATCTCGGGCACGGGTCCGCGCCCGACAGCGCGATGTTCACGGATCTGTTCCGGCTGGTGACGGACTTCCGCCTGGCCGTGCCGCCGGAGATCGCCGCCGTGTTCCGGGCGCTCGGCACCCTGGAGGGCACTCTGGAGCGGGTCGCGTCCGGGTTCAACATGCTGGCCGCCTCGCGGGCGTACGCGGCCGGGCAGCTGACCCGGCAGCTCGGCACGCAGGCCGCCCGTGAGACGGTGCGCGACGAACTCCTCGCCGTACTGCCGGTGTTGCGGCGGCTGCCGCGCCGCCTCGACCGGATCGGCAGCGCGCTGGAAGAGGGCCGGCTCGGCGTCGGCGTACGGCTGCTGGCCGATCCGCGGGACCGGCGCGTGGCGGGGGAACTGCTCAGCCGGGTGCTGCTGACGTTCCTCGGCATCTTCTTCGGCGTGGTCGGGGTGCAGCTGCTCGGCACGGAGGGCGGGCCGCAGGTGACCGACGCGCTCAGCCTGTACGCGTTGATCGGCTACCACCTGCTGGTGCTGTCGGCCGCCGTGGTGATCCGTACGGTTTATGTGCTCACCCGCCCCTTGGAGTGACAATCAGAAAACTGTTCCGGTCACCCACACGGCGCAAATCCGGCATCAGTGCAGGTGGGACGCCCCTTAGCGTGCACGTGTGGCTGGTTGGGAGCAGTTGGGCGCACTGGGCATCGCAGTGCTTCTTGGCCCGCATGGTGCATCGGTCGAAGTGGGGACGCCGGGCGGCGGCCCCGAGGTGTCGGTCGTCGTCCAGGTGACGGACTGTCCGCCGCCTCCCCCACCGTGTCCCACGCCCGAGCCCACGCCCGAGCCCACGCCCGATCCAGAACCGGAACCGGAGCCGGAGCCGGAACCGGAGCCCCCCGCGCCGGAACCTTCCGCCTCGGAGCCGGAGCCAGCGCCCGAACCAGAACCAGGGCCCGAAACGGAACCGGACCCCCCGGCGCCCGAGCCTGAACGGCCCGCACCGCCGACCCCCACGCCCGAGCCCACGCCCGAGCCGGAACCTGAACCGGAGCCGGAGCCGGAACCGGAGTCCGAGCCGGCGACACCGCGACCGGCCGTACACGCGCCCTCACCTCCCGCGGACCCACCCGCGGACCCGTCCGAGCCACCCCAGGACTTCGAGGTACGGGGCTACAGCGGCGCCCATGCCGCGCCAAAGACCGGGACCTCGCTCGTCGTGCTGACGATGGTCACCACCACCCCGGCCGTCCTCGCCGCCGCACTGCTGCGCCCGCGCTCACGAAGCGCCTCGGGCGGCCGCGGCGGCCGCTCGTCCTGACGGACGCCCCTCACCCCCCACCCCGTTTCACTTCACACTCGGAGAACCTCCATGTCCGAATGGCTGGTCCTGGCTGCCGCGATGGCCGCCGCCTGCGCCGTGGTCCTCGTCGTCGTCGTTCTCAGGCACCGCAGGCTGAACAGGGCCGAAGAGTCGGTCGACCCCTCGGAGACACCCGACGTCCTCGAATACATGACGATGATGGTCGGCGTCGTCTACGCGATCGTGCTCGGCCTTGCCATCGCGGGCGTGTGGGAGGCGCGCAGCGCCGCCCAGGACGACGTACGGCGTGAGGCCCAGGCGCTGCACGAGATCACTCAGCGCGCCAAGGTCTACCCGCCCGAGATCCAGGACCAGCTGCACAAGAACGTCAACGCGTACGTCTCCCATGTGGTCCACCACGAGTGGCCGCGGATGATCGACAACAACGAGCTGACGGGACGGGGCGACCTGCTGCTCGACACCGTCCGCGCGGGCATCGCAGAGCGGGTCCCGGCCAATGAGCTGGAGGCGCACGCCTACCAGCCGCTGGTGGACCAGGTGGCGGTCGCCAGCGACGCGCGGAACGCACGCGAGTCCAACGCCGGAGAGACCCTGCCCGGTGTGGTGTGGTTCGGGCTGATCACCGGCGCGCTGGTCACCGTGGGGCTGATCTTCACCCTGCAGATCCAGCGCTCACCGCGTGAGCTGCTGCTCGCCGGACTGTTCAGCGCGTTGATCGCGTTTCTGCTGTTCCTGGTCTGGGACTTCGACGCGCCGTTCGGGCGGTCGGGCACGGACTCCGCCGAGGCGTTCCACCAGCTGTTCGGCGGAGCGCTCGGCAAGCAGGGCTGACCCGCTAATTCCCCTGCCCGCCGACATAGAACAGCAGGTACACGAACCCGGCGAAGAGGTGGCTGGCGAAGACGTAGACGAAGACGCGCAGCGCGACGCCGCGCTCCTTCCAGCTCTCGCTCTCGCGCTTGTCGCCCACCGTCACTCCTCAGGGGTCCGCACCGTCCGATACAGGGTACGAGACCGTGCGACACGGGGAAGAGTCCGACCGGACGGCCGGTCTGCCCAATTTTGCGTAGGCTTGCAGTGTGCGACACATACGTCACACACGGAGGTGGCCGCCATGGCTCCGCGCGAAGCAGCGAAGAACGACAACGGCAGGATCGTGGTCGGCGTGGACGGCTCCGAGCCGTCGCTCAAGGCCCTGCGCTGGGCCGTACGCCAGTCCGGCCTGACCGGCGACACGGTGGAGGCCGTGATCAGCTGGGAGTACCCGGCGGCGGGCTGGGCCTCGATGGTGCCGAGCATGCCCGAGGACTTCGACCCCGAGAGACTAGCCGCCAAGATCCTGGACGAGTCCCTGGAAGGGACGCTCACCAAGAAGGACGCAGCGGCCGTCACCCGCACGGTCACCGTCGGCAGCCCGGCGCAGGTGCTGCTGGAGCGGGCCGAGGGAGCGTCGCTGCTGGTCGTCGGCGACCGCGGGTACAGCCTGTTCAAGTCGGCGCTGCTCGGGTCCGTAGGACTGCACGTCACACAGCACGCGCCGTGCCCGGTGGTCGTGGTGCGCGGCGAGGTCCCCGCAGCCTGATCCGGGCGCATGGCCGGGCGGAGATCGGCCGGGCGACGGGCGGCCACGGGGTCTGGTGCTGGTCACCGGCGGGGCCGGCATCGGCAAGACGACGCCGGTCGTGGATGCGGCAGACGAGGCGCGGCGGCGGGGGCGCTGGTACTGGGCGGACCCTGCTGGGATTCGCAGCGCGCGCCCGGGTACCGACCGTGAAGACGGAGCGGGGCGCCTCGACCGCGTACAGCCCACTCGAACCATGGCCGCAGATCGTCGCCTCCCTGCCTCGCTTCTGGACTCTCATCCGTCAGGCGCGAGACGACGACGCGCGGCCGCCAGACCGGATCTGGCGGCTCCTTTGCCGGTGCTCTCCGCGCTGTACGCGCTACTCGTGCGTATAGAAGAGGTAGAAGGCCACGACGGTCACCCCCGCCCCCACCGAGACCCCGAGCCCCGTGGACCTGAGAACGCTGGACTCACCCGTCAGGCTGACCAGGAAGCCGATCGCCGCCGCCGACAGAGCGCCGTAGGAAAGGGCGCGCAGCTCACGCGGCAGGCTCTTCTGGTACCGGCCCAGCAGAAAGGCCAGCACGGCCATCACGGCCCCGGACACCACCGCGAGAACGGCCTGGCCCACCGAGCCGGGGCCGCCGTCGCGGGCGATGAACGCCGCGTAGGCCCCGTACGAGATGCCCAGCACGAGGGGCAGCGCCCAGCCGAGGTAGCCGTGGTGCCGGCGCGTGGGCGTCGCTGCGTGCGCCATGGCGGAACTCCTTCGCTCGTGTCCACCACGTGTCCTCCTTCCAGGGCACACCCGCATACGGCCGCGGGCAACTCGTGTGCCCTGCGGGGCGGCGGTCAGCGCACCCGGCCGGGGGCTTTTGCGGTGAAGCGGGCGAACTCCGACACGTCGTGGGAGGAGAAGACGCGGATCAGCCTCGGGTCGGCGCGGCGGAGTTCGCGCAGGCGGTCGAGGCCGGTCAGGCGCTGGCCGTGGTTGTCGGCGACGAAGCGCTGGTAGAGGGAGAGGGAGCGGGGGCAGCGGGGGCGGCGCAGGTCGATCTCGCCGTGGAAGAAGTACGCGTCCCCCGCGTGCAGCAGCCAGCGGTCCGGCCGCTGCACCGCCACCGCGCAGTGGCCCCTGGTGTGGCCGGGCAGCGGGATCATCAGGATGTCCGGGGAGCGCTGGACGGGAGAGGCGGCGAAACCGTGCCAGGTCGAGTCGGCCGTGTCGTGGATGACCCAGTGGGGGCTGTGCGCCCAGTGGGCGGGCATATAGCGGCCCGCGTCGAGGCGGCTCTCGCGTCGCATCGCCGCCCGGTACTCGTCGGCCGTCACATGGACCCGTGCGTGGGGGAAGTCGGCAAGGCCGCCCGTGTGGTCGAGGTCCAGATGCGTCAGGACGATGTCCCGCACGTCGTGGGGGTCGTAGCCGAGCGCCCGTATCTGGTGCGCCGCGGTGCGCGAGAGGTCGAGCGTGGGCCTCGCGAGCCGGCGGAACAGGGTCCCGAGGCGGTGCGGCTCCATCACGTCCGCGGCGCCGAGGCCGGTGTCGATCAGGACGAGGCCGCTGCCCGTGGCCACCAGCAGGCAGTGGCCGACCATCCGTTCGGCGCCCACCAGGGGGCTCATCGGCGCGCAGTCGAGGTGGTGGACCGCGGGAACGGACATCTGGGCCTCCAGGGACTTACAGCGTAAGTACGAGGTAACAGGGGGTAGGGAAGCACTTACGCTGTAGGCCGTCAAGGAGTCGGGAGCCGCCCATGTCCGCCGCACCTCCGTCCCGCCGCGAGCCGACGGCCAAACCGCTGTCCCGCGAACGGATCATCGCCGCCGCGCTCCGCATCATCGACGCCGACGGGGCGGACGCCCTCTCCATGCGGCGGCTCGCCGCAACCCTGGGCGTGCAGGCGATGTCGCTCTACAACCATGTGGGCGGCAAGGCCGATCTCATCGACGGGGTGGCTGAGTTCGTCACACGCGAGATGCGGCTGCCCAAGCCGATGGAGGGCAGCTGGGAGGACCGGATCCGCACCATCGCCCACGCTTTCCGCCGGACGTCCCTGCGCCATCCGCGCGCCTGCCAACTTGTCCTCACCCGCCAGCTCAGCTCGCCCACCGCGCTCGCCCCGATCGACTGCTCCCTCACCGTCCTCCTCGACCACGGCTTCGACGAGGAGACGGCAGTGCGGGCGCTGCGGCTGTTCACCGCGTACCAGGTGGGGTGCCTGCTACGGGAGTTCTACGCCTCGTCCGAAAACCGGGGCGAGGACGACGCGGCGGTGCGCGAACGCACGGGCCGACTGGCCGGGTCGGACTTCCCCGCGGTCGCCAGGGTCGCGCCGATGCTCGCGGTGATCGACCATGAGGCGGAGTTCGCGTTCGGAGTGGAGACGCTGATCGAGGGGCTCCGCAAGCATGCGCCGCCTCCCGCAGCTGCCGGGCGGGAAGGCCGGTAGGGCCTGCGCGAGCAGTGCGGGCAGCCCGGACAGCCTGTCCAGCCCATCGAGTCCGTCCACCCGTCCGGCCCGGACAGCCGGGAGGGACCGGCTGGCCCGTCCGCCCGTCCACCCGTCCCACCCGGGCAACGCGAGTTGACCGGGCCACACGGGCAGGCGGGGCAGGCGAGCCGACCGGGCAACGCAGGCAACGCAGGCAACGCGCGCCACGCGGCCACACGGACCGACCAAGCCACGCAGGCAACGCAGGCAGGCCCGCCACGCGGGCAGGCGACCGCGGGGGCCGACCGAGCCACGCGGGCAGGCGGGGCAGGCGGGGCACGCGAGCCGACCGAGCCACGCGGGCAACGCGGGCAGGCGCGCCACGCGGGCAACGCGGGCGCGGAGACTGACGTCTTCACAGGGCGAGCACGCGGACGACACAGCTCGGAGGACGGCGCCTTGGAGAGCAGCACCATCACCCCGGCGGCCCCGGAGGCCGCCGACGACATCGCCGCGGCGCGCCGCGGCGGCCTTCGCCGTCTCGCCGGCTGGTCGGCTGTCGCGCTCCTCCTCGTGCCCACCGCCGTCGCCGCCTGCCGCGTCGCGGACGTCGACGCCGTCACCCCCATGCCCCAGCTCCTCGCCTTCCTCCCCTGGATGCTCCTCCCGGCGGGCGCCGCCCTGCTGCTCGCCCTCCTGGGGCGGCGGCGCGCCTTTGTCCTGTGGGCGGCGGCGGTGCTCGCGCTCCTCGGCTGGTACGTCAGGCCGTACGACACCGGGCTGACCGAAGACCCGCCGGGGCCCGTCGCCGCCCGGCTCACGGTGCTCACCTCCAACCTGGAGTTCGGCGGCGCGACCGAGGGTCTGCTGACGGCGGTCCGCCGGGAGCAGCCGGATCTGGTCTTCGTCCAGGAGTGCAGCGTGGCCTGCGCCAAGGCGCTTCGGTCCCGGGTCTCCCGGGCCGACTACCCGTACCGGCACATCGTCGAGGGCGACCCCGCGGAGGGGTCGGCCATCCTCAGCAGGCACCCGCTCAAGCCCGCCCCCGGCGTCGACTCCGTCCTCGCCATGCCGGGCGCGACGGCGACCGTGGGCGAGCAGCCGGTGAACCTCCAGCTCGCCCACCCGCTGCCGCCCGTCCCCAGCGCCGTGGACGACTGGCGGCAGGAACTCGGCCGGCTCACCTCGTACGCCGCCGGAGCCCGGGACGGCGGCCGCCCGACCCTTATCGCCGGGGACTTCAACGCCACCCAGGACCACGCCGCCTTCCGCCGGGTCCTCGAAGCCGGCGAGCTGCGCGACAGCGCGACGCTGGCAGGCGCGGCCCGCACCCCGTCGTGGCCGGCCGCGGTCCGCCGCCCGCTCGGGGCCCAGATCGACCATGTGCTGGTCAGCGAGGACTTCTCGGTGCGGGGCGCTCGCTTCCTCGACCTGGCGGACACCGACCACCGCTCGCTGCTCGTCACCCTCGATCTGCACCTGCGCACTGAGTGACTTGCGCTGATCGCGCCCTTCGGGGTCTTTTGTTGACCATGCGCGAACGCGAACGCCCGACGGGGCTGATGACGCCTCCCGACTGGCTGCTTCAGGCGCTGCGCCCGCAGCGCGCCCCCGTCCCCTGGGCCGCCGTGGCCCGCGCCGGCGTCGCGCTGTCCGCACCGCTTGCGGTCGGCTTCGCCGCCGACCGGCCCGCGTATGGGGCGCTGGCCTCCATGGGCGCGCTCTCCGGCGTCATCGGAGACACCGCCGACGCCTACCGGATGCGCATCTTCAACATCGCGGTGCCGCAGCTGTTCGGCGCGGTGGGCGTCACACTCGGCACGCTGGTGTACGGGGAGGGCTGGGCGGCCGTCGCCGCGCTGACGCTGGTCGCGCTGGTCTCCGGGATGATCTCCTCGATCGGCGCGGTGGCTTCCGTATCCGGGCTGCTGCTCCTGCTGAACGCGGTGGTCGGATCCGGGCTGCCGCTGCCCGAGCCCTGGTGGAAGGCGCCGCTGCTGCTCGGCGCCGGCGGGTTGTTCGTCCTGGCGCTGACGCTGCTCGGCTGGCCGTGGCGCGGGCGGGAGCCGGAACGGGCCTCGGTCGCCGACGCCTACCGCAGCGTCGGCGAGTTGCTGGCCGCGGCCGGCGGCGACGCGTACCCGGCACGACGCCAGGACGTCACCCAGGCGCTCAACACCTCATACGACCTGATCCTGGCCCGGCGCGCCCGCGACCTGGGACGGGGCAGCCCGATGACCCGGCTGCTCGCACAGCTGAACGCGCTGATCCCGCTGGTCGAGGCGGCCGCGGCGGCGCATCTGTACGGACGGGCCTCCCGGCGGCCCGAGATCGCGGACGCGGTACGGGACCTGGCGGACACGATCGCGGCCTCCCGCACCCGTCCCGTCTCCCGCGCCCGCACCGGTCCCGCCGCCTCCCGCACCCCCGCGGCGCCGCCTCCCCTGCCCGAACCGGAGGGCCCGGCCGACCGCGCGGTCGACTCCGCGCTGCGCCACGCCTGGACGACGGTCCACCAGCCCGCCCCGGACCCGTACAACGTCGACGACCGGCTGGGCCGCCCCGCGGCCCTCCGCATCCGCGTCCGCCGCGGCGCCCGCGACATCCTGCTCTCAAAGGCCTCCTGGCGGTACGGCCTGCGGCTGGCGCTCTGCATCGGCCTCGCGCAGACGCTGGTGACGCTGGTGCCGGTGGAACGCTCGTACTGGGTGGCGCTCACCATCACCTTTGTGATGAAGCCGGACTTCGGGTCGGTCTTCTCCCGCGCCGTGATGCGCGCGCTGGGCACCGCGGGCGGGCTGCTGATCGCCATCCCCGTCCTGGCGGAGGTCCCCCGCGGCTGGTGGGACGTGCCGGTGACGATGGCGCTCGCCGCGCTCATCCCGGCGTTCACCGTGAAGGGATACGCCTTCCAGACCGCCGCCATCACCCCGGTGATCCTGGTGCTCTCCGACCTCATCAACCACCAGGGCTTCGATCTGATCCTGCCCCGGCTGACCGACAGCCTCACCGGCTGCGCGATCGCACTGATCGCGGGCTATCTGCTGTGGCCGGAGAGCTGGCACGCCCGCATCGGCGACCGGCTGGCGGACGCCGTCCAGGACATCGCGGAGTACGTGGCGTGCGCGTTTCCGCAGGAGTCGGCCGAAGCCCCGGCGGCGCACATGGAACGGGTCCGCACCCGCCGCCGCATCTACCGCGATCTGTCCGCCGTGCGCACCGAGCTCCAGCGCGCCCTGACCGAACCCCCGCCGACGGGCACGCGGGCCGCCGCCTGGCAGCCGCTCGCCGTCGCAGTCGAACGCATCATGGACGCCACCACCGCCGCCCGCGTCCGCGTGGCCCACGGCGCCCCGCCCCCGCCCCCCTCCGAGGTCGCCGCCATCACCCGCCAACTCCGCGAACTCGCCGACGGCCTGCGCTCCAGCAGCGTCCTCGTCACGGTCCGCGCCAACCTGGAGGGCGACGAGAGGGGCATCCTGGCCCCCCTCCGCCATGAAGTGACGGCAGCCCGCGCCATCGCCTCTCCCACCGGCCGCTGAGACCGGGCGAGCCGGCGGCCGGGCAGGCCGCACCGCGCGGGTTCAGCGGCCCCGGCCGCCGGGGGCTTCGGGGGTTCAGCGGCCGCGGCCGCCGGGGGCTTCGGGGGTTCGCGGGGGGCCGCCGAGGCCCTGGAGGCGTTCCAGTTCGCGGCGGTCGCGCTTCGTCGGGCGGCCCGTGCCGCGGTCGCGGACGGCGACGGGGGCGGTGAGCTCGCGCGGCGGGGGCGGGGGGCTCTTGTCCTCGTAGCACTGGACGGCGACCGGCGCGCCCACTCGCTTGCGGATCAGCTTCAAGACGACGACGATCCGCTCGCGGCCCGCGAGGAAGACGCGGACCTGGTCGCCGGGGCGGATGGCATGCGCGGGCTTGACGCGGTCGCCGTTCACCCGGACGTGGCCCGCCCGGCAGGCCGTGGCGGCCTGGGAACGGGTCTTGGTGAGCCGTACGGACCAGATCCATGCGTCGACCCGTACCGGGCCCTCATCCGCCGCGTCTGCTGCCATGGTCACGACTGTACGTCGCCGGGGACGGCGGATCCTCCGACTTGTCCAAGGCCCCAGATCACAGGGCTGTCACGGAGTGCCGTCTGTTCCGCCGGGCGGCCACCCACCCCCTCACCCCGCCCCGTGCCTCCCACTACGATGCGCTCGATCCCATCCAGCTCATCGGCTTATCCGATCCGCTCGCTCGCCATGGACTTCTGAGGGGTTGCCGATGGCCGTACGCCGACGACGCTTCACACCGGACTTCGACCCGGTCTTCGGGGACCGCCCTCTCGCCGCCGCACTCCAGGACATCGTTATCGGACGCTGGCAGACCGCCCGCGACCTGCTGTACGAGACCGGCGACGACTGGCCGCTGCGCACCCACCGGCTGCGGCTGCTGGCGCACACCGCCGCGGAGACCTCCGCCGCCGAGAGCTGGCGGGCCGCGGAGCCGGACAGCGCGGACGGGGCGGTGCTGGGGGCGGCGACGCAGGTCGTACGGGTGCTGCACACAGCGGTCGGGGCGGGCGCACACCATGCCGGCTCGCACTGCGGAGGCTGCACCGCCGACCGGGCGGTCCTGGACGCGACCGTGCTGTCCTGCCTCAAGGCCGCAGACGCCCGGCCCGCCGACCCCATGCCCTGGGTGTCGCTGCTGACACTGGCCCGGCTGTACGAGGAGGGGGTCTCGCCGCGCGAACTGTGGCGCTGGCAGGACGAGCTGCGCCGCCGCGACCCGTACAACATGGAGGGCCATGTGCAGCTGCTGCGCTACTACTCGGCCCGCTGGCACGGCACGCACGGCACGATGTACGACTTCGCCCGCGACGCGGCGGGCGCGGCCCCGCTCGGCTCGCCGCTGCCCGTGCTGGTGCAGATCGCACGCGTGGAGGAGTACCGCTATATCGCCGACATGGCGCGCGGCCGCCCGGTCCGCGGCTTCGACCAGCACTGGAAGCACGAGCTGGCGGAGGTCGAGGTCCGCCGCACCTGGCACCGCTGGATCCTGGGCCGCCCGCCCGGCCCGCCGGCCCCACACGAGGTCGGCGACCTCAACTGCCTGACGCACGCCGCCTGCCACGCGGGGCTGAAGGATCATGCCCGCTCCCTGTTCACGCTGCTCGGACGGCAGGCGTCCCGGGTCCCCTGGTCGTACACCGGGGACCCGGCCGAGCAGTTCACCCGCTTCAGAAAAGCGGTGGGCGCGGCGGGCCCGCTGGGCTGACCCGCCGCGCCTGCCCGGAGCCGCCTCCGAGCCGCTCGATCAGACGCCGATGTCGCGGCCGTCCTTGCGGTAGACCGCCACCACCGACGGGCGCACGATCCGGCCCGGCCCGTCGGGCCAGGCGCTGGCCGGGTTCTCGACCGACGCGCCGTCGACCTCTCCCGGGTGCTGCACGGCGACCAGCACGCGGCGGTCCTGGATGATCGGTCCACAGGTCTCCGCACCCGCCGGGACCGTCAGGAACTGCTTGATCTCGCCGCGCCGCTCGCCGCGCGTCGCCACGCCGAACAGTCCGTCGTGCGAGCCGAGCTTGTTGCCGTCCGTGGAGATCCACAGATTGCCGTGGTCGTCGAAGGCCACGTTGTCGGGGCAGGAGATCGGGCTGACCTTCTCCTTGGGGAAGCCCGCGTAGTACGTCGCCGGGTCCTCCGGGTCGCCCGCGACCAGGAACAGCCGCCAGGCGAAGCCGTCGCCGGCCGGGTCGTCCCAGTGCTCGGCGAGCTCCAGGACCTGGCCGTGCTTGTTCAGGTTGCGCGGGTTGGCCTCGTCGGCGGCCGGGTGGCCGTCCTTGCCGCGGTTGGTGTTGTTCGTCAGCGCGACATAGACGCGGCCGGTGCGCGGGGAGGGCTCCACGTCCTCGGGGCGGTCCATCTTGGTGGCGCCGACCTTGTCGGCCGCCAGCCGGGTGAAGACGTACACCTCCTCGGCGGTCATGCCCGGGACGTGCGAGGTGTCGCCGGTCGCCAGCGGGATCCACACGCCGGAGCCGTCGAACTCGCCGTCGCTCGGCAGCTTGCCGCTGCCGTCGATGTCCTGCGGCGAGTCGCCGGTCAGCTTGGCGACGTACAGCGTGCCCTCGTCGAGGAGCGTGGCGTTGTGCTCGCGGGCGTGCCGGCTGTTGCCCTTCTTCATACGCTTCGACGAGACGAACTTGTAGAAGTAGTCAAAGCGCTCGTCGTCGCCCATATAGACCACCGGGCGGCCGTCGGCCGTCAGCCGCGGCTGCGCGGCCTCGTGCTTGAAGCGGCCGAGAGCCGTGCGCTTGCGCGGGGTGGAGTGCGGGTCGTACGGGTCGAGCTCGACGACCCAGCCGAAGCGGTGCGGCTCGTTCGGCTCCTGCGCCGCGTCGAAGCGCTTGTCGAACCGCTCCCACTTGCGTTCCGTCGTGCCCGAGCCGATGCCGTAGCGCTTATCGGTGGGGCTGGAGCCATGGGCGAAGTACTGGTTGAAGTTCTCCTCGCCCGACAGGATCGTGCCCCAGGGGGTGGTGCCGCCCGCGCAGTTGTTGAGCGTGCCGAGCACCTTGCGGCCGGAGCGGTCCGCGGAGGTCTTCAGCAGGTCGCTGCCGGCGGCCGGGCCGGTCAGCTCGAACTCGCTGGTCGCGGTGATTCGGCGGTTGAGGTGGTGGCGGGTCACCGGGGTGAGCTTGCCGTTGCGCCACTCCTCCTGGACCACGACGACGGACAGGCCGTGCGCGGCCCAGGCGATCTCGACCTGCTCGCGGGTCGGGTTCTCGGAGTCGTAGCCCTTGAACATCAGCTGCTCGTCCGTGTACTCGTGGTTGGCCACGAGCACCTGGCGACGCCACTCGCGGGGCAGCGGAAGCAGCGAGAGGAAGTCGTTGTTGTAGCCGAACTGGCCGGCCTGCGCCCTGGCGCTCTGCCGGTCCGGGTGGAACGCGGGCGCGCCCCGCAGAATCGGTTCGCCCCAACGGATGACGACATTCTGCGCGTACCCCTCGGGAACGGTCACCTTGTCGTCGGTGTTCGGCGCGACCGGGGCGAAGCGCAGCCCCCGGGCGCCGTCGGCCTTGCCCGGGCGGTGCCGGTGGCCTCTGCCCGCGGGCGCGGCTGCGGACGCGGCCGCCTCGGCGGAGGACGCGCCCTGGACGACGGCCGCGCCGCCCGCGGCGGACGCGACGGTCACCACGGCTGCGGCCCGCATCATCGAGCGGCGCGACAGAGCGCCCGCTATGACGTCGCCCGCGTACTCGTTGTCGCTGGTGTTGGGCACCTCATGGAAGCAGGCGTCGCCGCAGCGGTAGCGGCAGGTGAGAGCGGAACGACCGCCCGCATGGCGGTTGACGTTCAACAGCGGCAGCATCTTGCGCACTTCGCTTCTTCCTCCTCCGGCGCCCCCGCGCCGACCGTATCGACAGTGTGTCGGAATAAGTCCGGCCATGACGGTAGGCCCGACGGCGCGCGGTGTGGCGGACGAAAAATGAACACGGCGTGAATGCGACGGGTATGAGGCGGGGTTGACATCATGCGCGTGATGTGGGCGTGGTCAGCCCCGCCCCTGCGACGGTTCCGGCGGGGCGGCGGCTAACCTTACGTGTCCGCCATGGCCGTCGGTCTGCGTCGAACAGGGCGGCGATCCCCTGGCCCGTACGGCCGGAGTGCGGACGAACCACCGCAATCAACTCATGCGAAAGGCCTCGCCCATGGGCATTCGGAGCTTGCTGCGCAAGGTGTTTGGCGGACGCGACCGTGCGACGGGGCGCGAGGAGTCGACTACAGCCGCGGCGGCCGTCCCGCCGCAGCCCGAACGCCGCGAGGAGTCCGTGTCCGCGGGTGGCGCACCCGCGGACACGGAGGCGGAGGCGGCGGACACGGCCGCGCGGCGGGTTCCCTCGCCCTCCCCGGAGCGCACGACGGAGTCCGGCACGACGGAGTCCGGCACGACGAAGACCGACACGACCAAGACCGACACGACCAAGGCCGGCACGACTAAGGCCAGCGCCGCGGACCTGGTCTCCGCGGCCTTCGACAACCCGGCGCCCCGCCCGGGCGCCGCCACGATCCCGCCCCAGGCGGACGGCGAGCGAGAGGACCCCGCGAAGGCCGCAGAAGCGAACACGGCTCCGACGGCGGACGCGCCCGAGCCGCCGCCCGGCGCCCCCGCGCCGCGCTCAGTCAACGGCGACGGCGCCGCGGACCAGCCCGCCCCCCAGCCGGAGGCGAACCCGGCGGACGACTCGGCCGCAGAAGCCGACGCGCCGGCCGCCGCGGACCAGCCCGCACCCGCCGCCACCGCCGCCACGGCCGCCACCGCGGACACCACGGACACCACGGACACCACCCCCACCGACGCCCAGACCCACACGACCGACGACACCACCGCGGACCAACCCGCACCCGCCGCCACGGCCGCCACCGCGGACACAACCACCCCGACCACCCCCACACCAGACGGCCGACCCGCCCAGGACGCCGCACACGAGCCGGTCAGCGCAGCCGCCGAAGCGGCGGACGACTCGGCCGCAGAAGCCGACGCGCCCGCCACCGCGGACCAGCCCGCACCCGCCGCCACGGCCGCCACCGCGGACACCGCGGACACAACCACCCCGAGCACCTCCACGGCAGACGACCGACCCGCCCAGGACGCCGACCCCGCCCCCCAGCCGGAGGCGACCCCGGCGCCCGCGACGCCGGCCGTGTCGCTCGCGCGGGTCAAGGCGCAGGCCGGGGGGCTCGTCGAGGCGTACAAGGCCGCCGGCAGCGCGCTGAAGAAGGCAGGGCTCGGCGGAGTCCGGGCGCGGGTGTACCTGGTGCTGGACCGGTCGGGGTCGATGCGCGGGCACTACAAGGACGGCAGCGCCCAGCGCCTCGGCGAGCAGGCGCTCGCGCTCGCAGCACATCTCGACGAGAGCGCGACGGTGCAGGTCGTCTTCTTCTCGACGGAGGTCGACGGGACCGGCGAACTGGGCCTCGCCTCGTACGAGGGCCGGATCGACGAGCTGCATGCCTCCCTGGGCCGGATGGGGCGCACGAACTACCACCTCGCGGTCGAGGAGGTGCTCGGCCTGCACGCCAAGGGCCACGGCGACGACACACCCGCCCTGGTGCTGTTCCAGACCGACGGCGCGCCCGAGTCCAAGACCGCCGCCACCGCAGCGCTCTCCGCGGCTGCGGAACGGCCGGTGTTCTGGCAGTTCGTGGCGTTCGGCGAGCATGACGCGAAGGCCTTCGACTATCTGCGCCGGCTCCAGGCCCCGAACGCCGGCTTCTTCCACGCGGGCCCGGCCCCCGGCGAGCTGGCGCACTCCGCTCTCTTCAAGGGCGTGCTGGAGGGCTGGAGGCCCTGAGCTGAGCGCCCATTGCAGGCAGCGACACGGTGACGGCCGGCCCGCCGTCCGGCCCCGGCCGCGCCGTCACCGTGCCGCCGAGCTCCTCGGTGACCGGCTTCGCGCGGGCCTCCCCGCCTTCGGCGACCAGTAGCCGCATCGTGCCGTCGTCACTGCTCTCGTCCCACTCGCCGCACTCGCCGCACTCACCGCACTAGCGGTGTTTGCGGCGTTTGCCGTCGTTTCTTCGGTGCCGGACGTTTCGCGTACCCCTCCGGTTATGCAGGTGAGTGGATCTTCGCAGGGCCGATAGGATTTCGACCATGGCGGCCACTGGATCCGAGAAGCAGGGGGCGACGGCGTACTACGTCTCGACCCCCATCTATTACGTCAACGACGCTCCTCACCTGGGCCACGCCTATACGACCGTCGCAGGCGACGTGCTCTCCCGCTGGCACCGCCAGCGCGGCGAGAAGGTGTGGTACCTCACCGGCACGGACGAGCACGGTCAGAAGATCATGCGCACTGCCGAGGCGAACAAGGTCACACCCCAGGAGTGGTGCGACAAGCTCGTGGAAGAGGCCTGGAAGCCCCTCTGGGAGCATCTGGACATCGCGAACGACGACTTCATCCGCACCACCGAGAAGCGCCACACCGACCGGGTCCAGGAGTTCGTCCAGGACCTGTACGACAAGGGCGAGATCTACAAGGGCGGCTACGAGGGCCCGTACTGCGTCGGCTGCGAGGAGTACAGGCTCCCCGGCGAGCTGCTGGAAGGCGAGGGCGAGTACGCCGGTCAGCAGCTGTGCCCCGTGCACAAGAAGCCGGTGGAGATCCTCAAGGAGGAGAACTACTTCTTCAAGCTGAGCGAGTACGGCCCCAGGCTGCTGGAGCTCTACGAGGCCCGCCCCGGCTTCATTCAGCCCGAGTCGGCCCGCAACGAAGTGGTGAACTTCGTCAAGCAGGGCCTGCAGGACCTGTCGATCTCCCGCTCCACCTTCGACTGGGGCATCAAGGTCCCGTGGGACGACAAGCACGTCATCTACGTGTGGATCGACGCGCTGCTGAACTACGCCACGGCTGTCGGCTACAACGAGAACCCGGCCAAGTTCGACGAGATCTTCCCGGCCGACGTCCACCTGGTCGGCAAGGACATCCTGCGCTTCCACGCAATCATCTGGCCCGCGATGCTGATGGCGCAGGGCCTGCCGCTGCCGGGGAAGATCGCAGCGAACGGCTGGCTGATGGTCGGCGGCGAGAAGATGTCGAAGTCCAATCTGACCGGCATCAAGCCGCAGGATCTGACCTCGCACTTCGGTGTGGACGCGTACCGCTGGTACTTCCTGCGTGCGATCGCCTTCGGCCAGGACGGCTCGTTCTCCTGGGAGGACTTCACCGCCCGCTACACCAGCGAGCTGGCCAACGACTACGGCAACCTGGCCTCGCGCGTCGCGGCCATGGTCGGCAAGTACTTCGGCGGCGCGCTGCCGGAGGCGACGGCGTCCGGCGACGCCGAGAAGGCCGTCCAGGAGGGACTGACGAAGGCCGTCGCCGAGGCCGACCGCCGCATCGGCGAGGAGCTGGACTTCCAGGGCGGGATCCTGGCCGTCTTCGACTTCATCAAGCAGGTCAACGGCTACATCACGGAACAGGAGCCGTGGAAGGTCGCCAAGGACGACACCGCCGAGGGCCGGGCCCGGCTGGCGACCATCCTCTACACGGCCGCGGAGTCGCTGCGCGCGGTGGCGGTGCTGCTGAACCCGGTCATGCCCGAGACCTCCCAGGCGCTGTGGGACTCCCTGGGCGCTCAGGAGTCCCTGGGCTCACTCGCCGACCAGCAGGTCCAGCGCGCGGGCGAGTGGGGGAAGCTCCCGGCGGGAGCGACGGTCACGAAGGGCGCGGTGCTGTTCCCTCGGCTGGAAGAGCCGAAGAAGCCGTAGCCGTCGCAGGCTGACGGCACGCGCATACGCGAGGGGCCCCGGACCTGTACGGCAGGTCCGGGGCCCGCTGTCTGCGCCGGATGGCTCATCTGCCGAGCGAGGCCTTGTCCCCCATCACCACCACCGGCTGTTTGTCCGGATCCAGCCACCTCAGCAGCTCCCGCATGCGCTCCCGCTGCAGGGAGACGCAGCCCTGGGTGGGCCCGCCGTGGTCGACGTGGATCCAGATGCCGCCGCCCCTCTCCTCGCCGAGCGGGCGGGTCCAGTCCAGCGGGGTGGCGCCGGGCTTCCGGTTGTAGTTGATCGCCACGACATGGTCGAAGGACCCGGCGAGCGGCTCGCCCTCGAAACCCGTCCCGCTGACGGTGAACCTGTCGTCGCGGTCGTACGGGAGCCGGGTGCCGGGATCGGGCAGCCGACCGCCCGCGTCGGTGAGCCGGAAGACCCCGACGGGTGAGCGCAGGTCGCCCTCCCGGTGATCGCGGGTCCAGCCCTTCAGCCCGTTGTGCGCGGGCCAGACGCCGGAGACGGGTTTCCAGCCGCTCTCCGGGTCCCGCTCGTAGAGCACGACGCCGACCCGGTTCGCATCGGGCGAGTCTCCGGCCACCAGGACTGCCTGGGCCGTCCCGGAGGGGATCTCCGCCCGGGTCGCGGGCCCGAGGAACGGAATCTCGCCCTTCCGGCCGTCGTCGTCCCCGTCGTCCCCGTCGTCACCGTCCCGGCCGTCGGCCTCCCCGTGCCGGATGCCCGGACCAGGAGCCGACCGCCCCGCATGGCCCCCGCCGCCCCCTTTGCCGTCGGCGACGCCCACATCCGTCTCCACCTGCGGGGATGCGGGTCCGGAACCCCCCGTACAGCCGGCGAGCAGCCCGGCCGCAGCGAGCGAGACGAGGGCTGCGGGGGCGGCGAGGCGCAGCCGCCCAAGGGAAGAGGACATAGAGACCCTTCCTGCTCCGAGGCTCTTCTCAGGTTCTCAGGGTCTCGTCCGGCTCTCAGCACGAAGCCCCCGCGCCCCGGCGTACACCGGCCCGCACTCCCAGCCTGCCCACCCGCTCACGCACAAAGGCCCGGAACCGGCCAAGGTTCCGGACCTTCGTACGCTGCCGAGCGCGCCACTCAGTCAGGGGTGCGCCCCAGGTGGCACATATACGAAGAAACCCCGGGCAGCACACTCCCGGGGCTCTCTTCGTACGAGTGAACGAGTCGTGGCCGTTACTGCGCCGGCTTGTTCTCCGGCTTCGCCTCCGTCGCGGCCGACGGCTTGCGCAGGGCGATGTTCAGCTCCTTCAGACGGGCCTCGTCCAGCTCCGTCGGGGCGCCCATCATCAGGTCCTGCGCGTTCTGGTTCAGCGGGAAGGCGATCGTCTCGCGGATGTTCGGCTCGTCGGCGAGGAGCATCACGATCCGGTCGACGCCCGGTGCGATGCCGCCGTGCGGCGGGGCGCCGTACTGGAAGGCGCGGAGCATGCCGGAGAACTCGCGCTCCACGGTCGCCCGGTCGTAGCCGGCGATCTCGAAGGCCTTGAACATGATGTCCGGCTCGTGGTTCCGGATCGCGCCGGAGGACAGCTCGACGCCGTTGCAGACGATGTCGTACTGCCAGCCGAGGATGTCCAGCGGGTCCTGGGTCCGAAGCGCCTCCAGGCCGCCCTGCGGCATGGAGAACGGGTTGTGCGAGAAGTCGATCTTCCCGGTGTCCGGGTCCTTCTCGTACATGGGGAAGTCAACGATCCAGCAGAACCGGAAGACGTTCTCCTCGAAGTGGCCGGCCCGCCTGGCCGCCTCCACCCGGACCGCGCCCATGATCTTGGAGACCTCGTCGAACTCGCCCGCGCCGAAGAAGACGGCGTGGCCGGGTACCAGGCCGAGCCGCTCGGTGAGGACCTTGACGTTCTCCTCGGTGAGGAACTTGGCGATCGGGCCGGTGAGCTGGCCGTCGTCGCCGACGCGCACCCAGGCCAGGCCCTTCGCGCCCTGCTCGACGGCGAAGTCGCCGAGGCCGTCGAAGAACTTCCGCGGCTGGCCGGCCGTGTCCGGCACGGGCAGGGCGCGGACGTGCTTGCCCGCGAACGCCTTGAACTCCGAGCCCTCGAAGACGTCGGTGATGTCAACGAGCTCCAGCGTGGCACGCAGGTCCGGCTTGTCGTTGCCGTACTTCAGCATCGCCTCGCGGAACGGGATGCGCGGGAACGGCGAGGTGACATGGCGGCCGTTGCCGAACTCCTCGAACAGCTCGGTCATCAGCTGCTCGATCGGCGCGAAGACGTCCTCCTGCTCGACGAAGCTCATCTCCACGTCGAGCTGGTAGAACTCGCCGGGCGAGCGGTCGGCGCGGGCGTCCTCGTCGCGGAAGCAGGGCGCGATCTGGAAGTACCGGTCGAAGCCGGAGATCATCAGCAGCTGCTTGAACTGCTGGGGGGCCTGCGGCAGGGCGAAGAACTTGCCCGGGTTCAGCCGGGAGGGCACCACGAAGTCGCGCGCGCCCTCCGGGGAGGTCGCGGTGAGGATCGGGGTGGCCATCTCGTTGAAGCCCAGGGCGGTCATCTTGTGCCGGATGGCCGAGATCACCGCGGTGCGCAGCATGATGTTGCGGTGCATGCGCTCACGGCGCAGGTCGAGGAAGCGGTACTCCAGCCGCCGCTCCTCGTTCACACCGTCGTCCGTGTTGATCGTGAAGGGCAGCGGGCCCGCCGCGCCCAGCACCTCGACCGCGGAGACCTCGATCTCGATCTCGCCGGTGGACAGGTCCGGGTTGACGTTCTCCGCGCCGCGGGCCGAGACCGTGCCGTCCACGCGGACGACGGATTCCTTGGACAGATGGCTCAGCGCCTCGTTGGCGGGGGTGCCGGGGCGGGCCACGAGCTGCGTGATGCCGTAGTGGTCGCGCAGATCGATGAAGAGGATGCCGCCCAGGTCTCGGCGATTGTGCAGCCAGCCGCTCAGCCGGACGTCGCTTCCGACGTCAGAGGCGCGGAGCTCGCCGCAGGTGTGGGACCTGTACCGATGCATCGTCGTTCATCCAGTCTTGGGGCTTCGGGGTGGGCACAACCTTTGCAAGGTTACCGTCCGGCCCCCGCTGCTCTCATTGGCATTGACATGCCACTCACCTCGACGGGATTCCGGACGGACGGCCAGACCGACATCCAGACCCACAGCCAGACCCACAGCGGGACGACAGCCGGCCGGGCGACCGGAGGGGCGACCGGGCGGACAACCCAATGGATACCGGACATCTCATTCGAAGAGCCTTCGCAATAGTCTGAGGTCATGCGCACCGAGGACGTCCTGGCCGCGATCGCGACCGGCCTGTGGCGCTGGGACAACGTCTCCGGGACGGTAACCCTGGACGGCGAGGCCGCCCGGCTGCTGGAGCTGCCCGCCGAGCCCGGCGTCTACCCCTCCTCCGCCGTGCGCTCCCGCTTCCACCCCGTCGACTGGAACGAGGTCAGCGGCATCATCAGCCTCGCGGTCGCCGAGGGCACCCTCGCCGAGGCCCGGCTGCGGATCGTCGACGACTCCGGCCGGGTCGTCCGCACCGTACGCAGCCGCACCAAGCCGATCGTCAAAACGCCCGCGCCGTCGGAGGACTCCGGCTACCGGGTCGGGTTCCAGCTCATCGGCACGCTGCAGGAGGTCACCGAGCCGCAGCCGGGCAGCACCGCGGCCCAGACCCCCATCACCGGCGACTGGCGGCGCTCGCGCGAGGCGTTCCTGCTGGACGCGGGCCGGGCGCTGGCCGAGGCGCGGTCCACCGCCGAGGTGCTGCGGGTCGCCGCCTCGCTGTCCATGCCCGGCTTCTCGCCGGACGGCCTGGCCGTCTTCGGGGCGGAGGGCGACCGGCTGACGATCGTCGGCCATCACGGGCACGACCAGGTAGACGAGAACCCCTTCACCGACATGTCCCTGGACACCGACTATCCGGCGGCGGAGGTGGTGCGCACCGGCCGAGCGGTCTATCTGCCCACACCGCAGGAGTACCGCCGCCGCTATCCGTCGGCCTGGCCGCTGGCCCGCCGCTTCGGCCGGCAGTCCTGGGCGTTCCTGCCGCTGATCGTCGCGGGGCGGACGATGGGCGCGTGGATGGCGGGGTTCAAGCACCCGGTGGCCTTCACCCCCGACGAGCGGTCCGTGCTGACGACGGTCGCGCGGATGCTGGCGCAGGCGCTGGCCCGCGCCGGGGTCGCGGAGTCGGAGCGGGAGCTGTCCCAGGGGCTGCAGCGGTCGATGATGCCGGTGCTGGGCCCCGCGGTTCCGGGGATGACGGTGGCCGCGCGGTACGTCCCCACCGGCGGCGGGCTCCAGGTCGGCGGCGACTGGTACGACGTGATCCCGCTGCCGTCGGGGCGGATCGCCCTGGCCATCGGGGACGTACAAGGCCACGATGTGGGCGCGGCCGGACTGATGGGCCAGCTGCGGATCGCCCTGCGCGCGTACGCCTCCGAGGGGCACCCGCCCGACGCGGTGCTCTCGCGCGCCTCGCGCTTTCTGCACGGCATCACGGACGCGACGGACGCGCTCGGCCGCGGGGGACGGGGGGAGGCGGCCGACTACGCGGCCCCGCGCTTCGCGACCTGTCTTTATCTGGAGGTGGACCCGGCGACCGGCGGCGTGGACATGGCCCGCGCGGGCCATCCGGAGCCGGCCGTGCGCACGGCCGACGGCACGGTGCTGCTGCAGCCCGTCGAGGGCGGGCTGCCGCTGGGCGTCGACCCGGACACGGACTATCCGACGACCCGCCTGGTGCTGGAGCCCGGCGAGATCCTGCTGATGTGCACGGACGGGCTGCTGGAGACCGGCGGGCACGATCTGGACTCCGGCTGGGCCCGGCTGCGCACGGTCCTGGAGGAGCATGCGGAGGAGCACCGCGACTCCTCGCTCGAGGTGCTGGCGGACAGCCTCGTCGATGCGGTGCACGGCCCCGCCTCCCACTACACGACCGGTCCGCTGGCGGACCGCCGCGAGGACGACATCGCGCTGGTGCTGCTGTCGCGTGAGGGAGCGCGGCTGCTTCAGCCCCCGCGGCGCACGGCGCTGACGGTGGCGCAGGCGGAGCCGGAGAGGATCGCGG
The DNA here is from genome assembly GCF_022414575.1 of Streptomyces sp. MUM 178J. GTDB lineage: Bacteria > Actinomycetota > Actinomycetes > Streptomycetales > Streptomycetaceae > Streptomyces > Streptomyces chengmaiensis. The sequence continues at coordinate 29,088 of NZ_JADWYQ010000018.1, forward strand.
CGGTGCGGCGGCAGATGCGGGAGCTGCTGCACGACTGGGTGGACGTGGAGCAGATCGACTCGGCGGTGCTGATGGTCTCGGAGATCGTGACCAATGTGCTGGTGCACACGGACGGCAACGCGCTGCTGGTCGCCGAGGTGACCAGCCGCCCGGACGGCGACGGCGGCGGGGAGCACGACAGCGGGGACGTCCGCGACGGCGGGGACGGCGGGCGGCGGCTGCGTGTGGAGGTCGCGGACGGGAGTGACGAGCTGCCGCACAAGCGGCGGCCCGGGGAGCTGGCGTCGTCCGGGCGCGGTCTGGTGCTGATGGAGCTGCTGGCGGACGCGTGGGGCGTGGACCCGCGGGGCGCGGGCAAGTCGATCTGGTTCGAGCTCTACGAGCCGCCGCCCTCCCCCGGCCCGGCTCCCGCTGCGGGCTCCGGCGGCTCCGTGGCGTAACGATTCCTCAGCTCGCCGACCACCCCGAACGCCGCGGCGGTCAGCGGCACGGCCAGCAGCATCCCCAGAATCCCGGCGACGGACGCGCCCGCCGCGATCGCCAGCATGACCAGGGCGGGGTGCATCTGCACCGTACGGCTCTGGATCACCGGCTGCAGCACATGCCCCTCCAGGACCTGCACGGCCAGCACCACCCCGAGCACCCACAGCGCGATGGCGAAGCCCCGGTCGGCGAGGGCCACGAGGACGGCCACGGTCCCGGAGATGAACGCGCCGAGGTAGGGGATGTACGCCCCGACGAAGACGAGCGCCCCGAGCCCCACGGCGCCGGGCACCCGCAGGATGAGCAGCCCGGCGGTGATGGCGACGGCGTCGATGAGGGCGATGAAGGTCGTCCCGCGCATAAAGCCCTCGACGGCCTCGAAGGCCCGCCGCCCCATGGCCTCCACGAGATCGCCGGACGAGCGGGGCGCCAGCGAGCGCAGCACATCGGCGGCCTTGTCCGAGTCCCGCAGGAAGAAGAAGCTCAGCAGCAGCGCCAGCACGGCGACCGCGATCATCTCGCCGACCACGCTGAGCCCGCTGATCACACCGGTGGCGGCCGTCGCCCCGAACCGCCCCAGCAGGTCCCTGGCGTTCGCCGCGAGATCGTCGAGCGAGGTCCCGGCGGCCCCGAAGTACCGGGCGAGATCGTCGGCGGCATGCCGCAGCGAGGCGACGATCTGGTCCCCGGTCTCGATCAGCGCGCTGACGATGATGTACGCGGCCCCGCCGAAGACCGCCACCACGGCGGCGCAGGTGAGACCGGCCGCCAGCGACCGGTTGACCTTCATCCGGATGAGCCGCCGGTGCAGCGGACCGAGCAGCGCGGTCCCGAGGATCGCCAGCAGCACCGACGTCACCGCCGTCTGGAACACCCCGGCGAGCCACGCCCCGACCCCGACGACCCCGGCGACCAGCAGGATGACGGCGCACCAGGCCCCCACCCGCCATGCCGCCTCGGGCAGCAGCCCGCGCCCGCCGCCGTTCCCACTCCGCACACGCCCAGCGGACCACGGCCGCGGGGCGGCGTCGCGCGGTGAGGCCCGCGAGGGTGACGCTCAGGCGCAGTCGTACTGCTGGGTGTTGCCCGTGCCATGCCGGTCAGGATGCACGGTGTGGCTGAGGACGCCGTCAGAGTGGATCACGTTCCCCTCGGGCGGTTCCGGTGCACCGTCTTGAGGCCGTCCCTGGCCGACTTCAGCTTTCCGCAGGCGCCCTTGAGGAGGTCGCGTATCGACTCGGCCCCGGGGAGGCTCGCTCCTCCCCGGGGCCGTCCCGCCGGGCCGTGTGGTCACGGCGCGGCAGTGGGTCGTCAGCCGATCGCCCGTCCGAAGGCCACGCCCGCCGCAGGCAGGCCGTCCCGGCCGGGCTGGTGGGTGACCGCGTCCCCCGCCTCACCGAGACGCCCGGCGGTCACATTGCCCCACGGCAGGACGTGCACCGCGCCGTACTGGTACGCCTTGTACGGCATGCCCACATACAGATGCGTGCCGGTGGCCTGGATGTAGCGGCCGACGACCTGGCCCTCGCCCGGGGCTCCGGGCAGGCCGGAGGCGTTGCCCGCCTCGGCCCAGACGTCGGTCTCGCCCGCGGGGCCGAAGAGGCCGAAGGTCTGCACGGCGCCGGCGTTGACCACGCTGCCGAGGTCCTCGCCCGGGACGCCGACGGCCAGGGCCATGGTGGAGTCCGTGCTCACCTCGCGCGGGGAGGTGTTCACCAGGAGGACCTTGTCGCCGAACTTGTCGTCGGTCTCGGCCGCGCCGGAGACGCCCTCGACCTCCTGGTGGGCGACCATGTGCTGGCTGAGCGCACCGTCGGCGGCCGCGCGGAGCACGATCACGGAGCCGGCGTTGTCGCGGTTGGCGTCCTTGTTGACGATGCCCTCGCCGGGTGTGCCGACGGCGATGAGCGAGTCGGTCGCGGACGCGGCCCCGGCCGGGCGGTACTCGGCCAGGTCCAGGGACGCGCCGAAGCGGTCGCCCTTCTCGGGGACGCCGCTGACGCCGGCGGTGTCCTGGTGGACGGACTTCAGGTGCGAGGGGATGCCGTCGGAGCTGATCGCGTGCCGGAAGACTGCGACCAGACCGGCGTCGGCGACCTTGCCGACGGCCTCACCCGGCGCGCCGACCGCCAGATGGTTCGGCGAGGCCGCCACGGAGGAGCCGAACTTGTCGCCCGCCTCCGCGCCGCCGCCGACGCCGGGCTTGTCCTGGTGGACGGCGGTGTTGACGTTGCCTCGCAGATAGATCGCGCTGCCCGCGTCGGTGACGGAGCCCAGGTCCTCGCCGGGGATGCCGATCAGCAGATACGGCTCCGAGGCGGCGGTGTGGCCCGCGGCGAGGGAGTGGCCGAAGCGGTCGCCCGCCTCCGACGCGGACGCGGCGATCGCGCCGGAGCCCTTGCCCTGCACCAGGTCGAGGGTGGAGCGGCCCTTGGCGAGACCCGCCGGGTCTCCGTAGACGACGTGCACGGCGCCGGCGTCCTTCTTGGAGCCGATGTCCTCGTTGGGTATGCCCACGGCGAGGTCGGTGCAGCCGTCGTTGTCGTGGTCGAACACGTCCAGGGTCCGGCCGTACCAGTCCTCGGCCTCCGCGCCGCCCGGGATGGCGTCGAGGTCCTGGTGGAGCTCGGCCGTGCCCTTGCCGCCGCCGTAGATCACCCGGATCAGACCGGCATTCTTGTCACCTCCGACCGCGGCCTTGGGGTCGCCGATGGCGATGTCCTCGACGCCGTCGCAGTTGAAGTCGGTGAGACGAGGCGCGCCGACCGCGGCGGCCACCCAGTCGCGCAGGTCGTCGACGCGGGCGTCGACGGCGCCGGTGCGGGTCTCCGCCGGGTCGACGCCGAAGCAACCGCCCTGCCAGGAACGGCTGTTGACGGCCACCAGCTCGGCCTGGCCGCCGGTCGTCCGGACGGCGGGGCCGCCGGTGTCGCCCATGCAGACGGCGGCGCCGTCCCGGCCCGTGATGTCGATGGCGCCGGCGTTCACCGCGTCCACGGTGAAGCGGCCGCTGTGCCGGAGCAGCGGCGACCACGCGTCCTCGGTACGTCCGTAGCCCGCGACCGTCAGCTCCTCCCCGGCGACGGGCGGGGTGCTGCTCAGGGCGACGGGCGCGGTGTTCCTGACCGGGCTGGACAGGCGGCCGAGGACCAGGTCGCGCGAGGGGTGGGGGACGAGTTGGAGCACGGTGCGGGTTCCCCCGGCCGTGCTCGTCAGATCGGCGCGGCCGATGGTGGCGACGGTCTTCAGTTTCGGCTTCCCCGCGGGCACTGCAGGGCTCGCGGCCGGGTCGTCGGCGAAGCAGCTGGCCGCGGTGAGCAGCCACTCCCGGTCGACGAGGGCGGCGGAACAGGCGCGCGCGCCCTGGCCGATGTCCAGGCGGACGGTGAACGCCAGGGCGTTGTCGGCGTCGGGTGTGCCGGTCACCGCGTGGGCGGGCGTTGCAAGGGGCGCGGCGGTCAGGGCCGCGGTGAGCGCGGCGAGCCCGGCGACGCGGGCGGGATGTCTGGGTCTCATGGCCGTTTCCTTGTAGCGGGTACAGGCTCCAGCGGCCGGTCGGCTGCCCGTGGGGGGCTGAAGACCGATCGCCGTCCGCCCGGTGGCCGGGCGGGCGCGAAGCCGCCGCGTAAAAACGGCATGCCAGATCTTCCAGAGACGGATCGTCAACTCCCCCGTTGCGACGCACGTTCCGGTTCCGTGGAACACAGTGGCGTGATCATTGCTATCACTCACGCCGCCCCGCACGAAAGTGCGACTTCAGGCCGTGCCCGCGGGGACGGTTCCCAGCCTGCCCGCCTGGAAGTCCTCGAACGCCTGCTGGAGTTCGGCGCGGCTGTTCATCACGAACGGACCGTAATGGGCCATCGGCTCGCGGATCGGACGGCCGCCGAGGAGGACCAGCTCCAGGTCGGGGGTGTGCGAGTCCTGGGCTGCGTCGGCCCGCACCGTGAGCGCGCCGCCGTTGCCGAAGACCGCGGTCTGGCCCGTGTGGACGGGCCTTCGCTCGGCGCCGACCGCGCCGCGTCCGGCCAGGACGTACACGAGGCCGTTGAACTCCTCCCGCCAGGGCAGGGTGACCTCCGCTCCGGGCCTCAGCGTCGCATGGATCATCGTGATCGGGGTGTGTGTGACACCGGGTCCCCGGTGCCCGTCGAGCTCGCCCGCGATCACCCTCAGCAGCGCCCCGCCGTCGGGCGAGGCCAGCAGCTGCACCCGGCCCCCGCGGATGTCCTGGTACCGGGGGTCCATCATCTTGTCGCTCGCGGGCAGGTTCACCCACAGCTGGAGCCCGTGGAAGAGTCCGCCGGAGGTGACGAGGGACTCCGGCGGGGCCTCGATGTGCAGCAGCCCGGAGCCCGCGGTCATCCACTGGGTGTCGCCGTTCCGGATGGTTCCGCCGCCCCCGTTGCTGTCCTGGTGCACAAACGTTCCGTCGATCAGGTACGTCACCGTCTCGAAGCCCCGGTGTGGATGCCACGGCGTCCCCTTGGGCTCCCCCGGCGCGTACTCCACCTCGCCCATCTGGTCCATCATGATGAACGGGTCGAGGTACTGGTAGTTGATCCCCGCGAAGGCCCGCCGCACGGGAAAGCCCTCCCCCTCGAATCCGGCCGGCGCCGTCGTCACGGCGAGCACGGGCCTCGGCACGGCCCCGGCGGGCGCGGCGACGCGCGGCAGGGTGAGCGGGTTCTCGACAGTCACTGCAGGCATGGACGTGACCTCCTTGTGCACCCGAGTTTAGTTGAAGAATGAACTTCTTGCACACAGGAACGCGTCCGCCCACCGTCGTATTCCCGCCGATTTCCGACCGCCTCCACCCCTGGCGGACCGCCCGGCAAACCGGCCGCCACGGCGGATTCGAAAAGCCGGTCCTGCGCATCCCCGTACGGGCGACCTGAGGATGATCCCCGGGAGTCACCTCGGGCAGCCCGCCATCTTCAGGAGCCGCCGCAGGGACCGTACCCTCTCCGCATGATCGACTACGGACTCCTGGACAGGACGGGGCGGCATGTCGTCCTGCGCGAGATAGACGACGAGAACTGGCGCGCGGTCGCGGACATAGCCCCCTTGGACGGCCAGCGTGAGCATGTCGCCGCACTGGCCGCCCGCTATCTGCTGCTGTCGATGCGCGAGGGCGTCTGGCGCTCGCTCGCGGTCCAGGCCGACGCCGCCGTCGTCGGGCATGTCATGTGGGCACGCGACGAGGACGACGGCACGTACTGGCTCGGCGGGATGGTCATCGACGGCCCCGAGCAGGCCAAGGGCCTCGGCCGCGCCGCCGTCCGCACGCTCATCGCCTGGCTCGCTCAGCAGGACGGCTGCGAGGCGATCCGGCTCTCGTACCACCCGGACAACGCGGCCGCCGCCCGGCTCTACACCTCGCTCGGCTTCCAGCCTGCGGACGCCTCCGAAGGCGACGAGGTGGTCGCCGAGCTGTCGGCTTAGACGCCGCACGGCGAGCCGGCCGGACGCCCCGACCGGCAGGGCCTCAGGCCAGCGGCGGCCGCCTCGGAGCGAGGCTCAGGCCGCGACGGCGAGGGCCTCGAAGGACGCCGCGGCCTCGATCAGCTTCGCCGTCATATCGGCCAGCGTGGCGTCGAAGTCGGCGTTCAGCGCGCTGAGATAGTCGCTCTCCGCAAGCGCACGCTCGGTCGCCCGCGGCGTCAGCCGCAGCCCGAGCGTCAGCGTCAGACCGCCGTTCCCGTCCTCACCGATCTGGTCGTAGATCTCCGCGAGGTCGGTGTGATCCTCATGCCGGAAGGCGATGCGGCCCGCCGCCTCGTCGGGGAAGACCCGCTGCACGAGCGTGCGCTCCCCACGGGACGCCCGGCGCAGAAAGCCGCCGTCGGCATAGCGCTCCAGGATTGCGCACTCGGTGATCGCAGGAACGTACTCGACCGGGAACTCCGCCTTCCGCAGCATCGCCTTCCACAGCCGGTCACGTGCGGTGGCGGGGTCCCCGGGGACGGTGACGGGCGTGGTCCAGGACAGCGCGAGCATCTGGCTTCCTCTCACAGGGAGCAATGATGCGTACGATGCTGGAACCCGCCGGATCCGGCCTCAATCGGCCGGAAACCACTTAGTCAGGTCGAGGCGGTGAAGGCTTCGCAACATTCCTTCACTTCCGCCGCACCGGTGGTCGATGATGGGCCCCCTCTCATCCCGAGCGTCTTGGGGGGACCATGCGCCAGTGCACATCGGCGGCCGTCATCACCGCGGCCGCGCTCCTCACCCTCACCGGCTGCGGCAGCCAGTCCGGGACGGACGGCCAACCCGACCCGGAGGCGACCACCGTGGAGACCGTCGGCCAGGCCCCGGGCGCCGACGCGACCGGAATCTTCCCCGACCCGCCCACGCCCGAAGAGCGGCAGGCCTACCTCGACGCCCTCGACGCGATCGACCCGGACATCGTGCACGGCAAGGAGGACAAGGCCGTCAGCCGTGGCAGGAGCACCTGCCATACCCTCACGACGGACGTTCCCGGCGGACGCGAGGCGCTGATCGACATGACAAACACTCGCTTCACCAGCCCCGCCCACCCCGGGGGCCACGGAGTCGCGACGGCGGAGCAGATCCTGAACGCCGCGCACACCCACCTCTGCCCGGACTTGTCAACGACCCGTCGCTAGAGCGACGGGCTTGCACAGCGGGCGCCACTGGCTGTGGTGCTGCGCTTGCGTCCTGTCCCACGCCCGGGTTCGGGGAGTGGGGCTGGGGCGGTTGACTGCGCCCCGCGTCGCCACAACTCTTCCGCGCGAGCGCGGATGTTGCGGGAGCCGTTGCGGTCTGCATGATCAACGAATCCGCAGGACCGGCACGCGAACCAGGCCTGTGAGACCCGATTCGCCCTGTCCACGTGGCCGCATTCGGCGCAGGTTCGGGAGGTGTACGCCGGATCGACGTGCACCACCGGCACTCCGGCCTTGCGGGCCTTGTACGCGATGAACTGCCCCAGCTGGGCGAAGGACCAGCTGGAGCGGGTGGCCCGTTGGGGCTTGCGTAGCCGTACGTCAAGCGCCACACCTGGGTGCTGAAGTCAAGCTCCTTCATCGGCTTCGTCTGCGTGATGATCAGCCAGTTCGACACCGCGCGGAACAGCGCGTGGATCTGGGTGTTCGCGCCCTCTCTGCTGCTGGCCTTCATCAGTTTCGCCATATCCATGCGCCTTGAGGCGTTTGCCCCCGGCCTACGCGCGACCGGCCGCCCCTCCGGCGTGGGCGAGGGCGCTGGGGGTGCGGCAGCCGACGATCGCCGGGGCCTCCTGGACGAGCGTGTCGTCGGTGAGCGCCTCCACCATGAACAGCGCGAAGTCCACACGGCGCGTCAGATTGCTGGCCAGCACCGGGTCGCCCACATGCCGGCTCCACACGGGCAGGCCCTGGCTCTCGCCCTCCTCCAGGTCGCTGCCGCGCACCACGGTCCACCGGGTGTCGCTGGCGAACACCCTGCGGCACGCCTCCACCTGGTCGTCGATCTCGACGGCGCGGACGAGCTTGGCCAGAAAGGCGACGACCCGGACGGCCGTCCTGAACATCCACGAGTACCGGTCCTTGCCGTCGCGCGTGATGTGCCAGCCGCAGGAGAAGACCAGGCGCGCGCCCGGCCGTGCGTGGTCGAGCACCGCCTGAGCCGTGCCCGACGAGTACTGCTGCACACCCCACGGCGCCAGCACCGTCAGCACCCCGTCGCACCCCGCGACCGCCCGCCGGATCACCTCCGGGTCGTTCGTGGGGCCGGGCACGATGGTCATCCGGTCCGCGAACGCGGCCAGCTTTGGCACGCTGCGCTCCCGGCACACGCCGACCACCTCGTAGCCGCGGTCCAGTGCGTGCCGGACCATGTACTGCCCGAGCTTGCCCGAAGCTCCGACGATGCAGACCTTCTTCATCCGATCCGTGCCCATGGCGCAGCCCTTTCGCCGCAGTGTCTACCTTATGCTGTAAGGCACGGTAACCTTATGCCGTAAGGCAGGCAAGGGGACCGGGAGAAGGAGGGGCGGATGCGCAAGGGAGGCAAGGGCCGTCGCGGGGCGTCGGCGCGCACCCCGCTCAGCCGCGAGCGCGTGATCCGCACGGCGGTGACGGTGGCGGACGAGAAAGGGTCGGCCGCACTCACCATGCGGGCCATCGCCGAACCGCTGGGCGTCGAGGCGATGTCGCTCTACCACCACGTCGCGGGACGGGAGGACATCCTCGACGGCATGGTGGACGCGGTGTTCGACGAGATCGAGCTGCCGCCGGGCGACACGGACTGGAAGAGCGCCATGCGCCGCCGCGCGGCCTCCACCCGCGCCGTGCTGCGACGCCATCCGTGGGCCATCGGCCTGATGGACTCCCGCAGCCGACCCGGCCCCGCGACCCTGCGCCACCATGACGCCGTCATCGGCGTGCTGCGCGCCGGAGGGTTCTCCGTCCCGATGGCCGCGCACGCCTTCTCACTGATCGACAGCTACCTGTACGGCTTCGTGCTCCAGGAGCTGAGCCTGCCGTTCAGCAACTCGGCGGAGCTGGACGAGGTCGCGGGCGCCATCCTTCGGGAGATGCCCGCCGACGCCTACCCCCACCTCGCGGAGATCGCCGTCGAGCACGTCCTCAAACCCGGCTACGACTACGCGGACGAGTTCACCTTTGGCCTCACGCTGATCCTCGACGCCCTGCGTCCGGACGAGGACGCGGACGAGGGCGAGGACGCGGACGAGGGCGCGGACGCGGGCGCGGGCGCGGGCGCGGGCGTCTAGCGCGACCTTCCGTCCGGGACCGGCCGCGCACCCACTGAGGTGACCATGAAGCAGGCGAACTGCCCGCCCGCGTACCGCCGCAGCGGCTTCAGCGGCGCTCAGGCGGGGCGGGCGAGTTTCTGCACCCACACGGTTCCGTCCGGTCCCTTCGCCGTTCCGACGCCCGTGTGGCGGAACTGGCAGCCCAGCATGTTGTCCTGGTGGATCGAGCCGTCCATCCAGTCCTCCATGACGACCGCCGGGTCCGATGTGCCCTGGTCCAGATTCTCGCCCCAGACGCTCCACTCGTACCCGGCCGCAGTGATCCGGTCGTCGGCGCGCCGCCCTTCCGGATCGGCATGGTCGAAGTAACCACGCGCCACCATGTCCTGCGCGTGCTTGCGGGCCGCCTCGCTGAGCTTTGGATCGATCCTCAGTGGTTCGCACCCGGCCTGGGCCCGACGGGTGTTGACGAGTTCCGTCAACCGCTGCTCGGAGCTTGCGGGGGGCGGCGTGGGCGTCCGTTTGCTGGGCGTGGGCGTGGGTGACGGCGTGGGTGTGGGAGTGGGCGTGGGCGTGGCGGCAGGGGTGGGGGTGGGGGTGGGGGTCGATGAGACGGTCGCCGACGCGGCCGGCGGCACGGCCACCGGCTCCGGCGGCGGCTCCGAGCCGGGCCGGATCAGCACGAGCAACAGCGCGCCGGCCACGACGCCGGCGCCCACCGCGCCGGCCGTCGGCAACACCCCGCGCACACTGCCAGCACCACTCGCACCGCCGGAACCACCCGCGCCACCGGAACCACCCGCGCCACCGGAACTACCTGCGCCACCCGCACCGCCCGACGTCGCGGAGCCGCTCGCGCCGGTGGCAGGCTCTACGGGTCCGGGCGAGCCTCCTCCGACGGCGTCGACCGAACCCGTCGCCTCGTGCCCTCGGCCGACCGCATCCACCGATCCGCTCGCGTCGACCGCCGGACCACCGGGTTCATGGGCCCCGAAGGCATCGGCCCGGTCAAGGGCGCCCGTCGGATCGGCCGCTCCCTGCGGGGCGACCCCGGTCGGCGGGACGAACGGGTAGCCGTCCAGCGGGACGACCACCGCCGTGCCGGCCAGCAGCCCCTGCGCGGGCATCAGATCCGTCCAGTGCCCGGAACATACCCGGCACTCCCGGGCATGCCGGGCTATCCGCTTGCGCCAGACCGACGACGGCGCGCCGTCCCATCCCGCCGTGATCTCCGCCAGCTCACGGCACCGTGACACGGCGGCGAGTGCCCGCACCACGACACGGCCGATCTCGAGCTGCTCCTTCATGCGCTGCACGCGTACGGCCGCGTGCTGGGGCGTGACGCCCAGCGCCTCGGCCAGTTCGGCCCGGCTCAGCCGGCCTGCCGCCTCCTGCCACCACAGGGCCAGGACGTCGCGGTCCTTCTCTTCGAGCCAGCGGGTCGCCTCGGCGACCTCGCGGCGCTGGCCGGACAGCCCCAGCCGGAGGATGGTCAGGTCGACGAAGTCACCGGCCGGGTCCGCGGTCTCCGGAACCCGCTCAAGGGGGGCCGCCGCAACGCGCTGCCGGCTGTGCCAGCGGTGACGTATCTGGTTCACGGCTATGGCGACCAGCCAGGAACGGAACCGGGAGGGTTCCCGCAGCCCGCCGATTCCGTCGAGCACGCGGAACATCGTCTCCTGCACCACGTCGTCCACGTCCGCGTGGCCGTTCAGAGCGCGTCCGACGATGTCGTAGACCAGCGGCATACAGCCCGTGACCAACTGCTCCCGCGCACGCGGGTCCCCGTCACGCGCCGCGGTGACCACGTCCGTCAGATGCGGATCGTCCCTGTGCATATGTGCCTCGTACCTGCCTTGCCTCCCCGACCAGAGGCCAGGACGGTACCGCACACAAGTACGACGTGTACTTGCCCCCGGGCACTCCGGGCAGCGGCAAAGCCGTGAACCTTCCAGGCTGCGGATCATCGGAAAAAATGTTATGAGCACTCCGCGATCCGCTCTCCCATACGCCGGAACGCCCGGCGAAGCACCGAGGAGAGCGGAGCCAGCATGCAGTACCCCGACCCCTACGCCGCCGACGACGGGGGAGACACCCGGCCCATGCCTCCGACGGCCGGCGGCGGCATGCCAGGGCAGCAGGCCGCTTCGCCCCGGCCGGGCGGACGAAGGCGGCGCGCCGCCGGCACAGGGCGTCGCCGACGGCCCCGCGGGCGCCCGGGGAACGGGGGCGGGCGTCCGACCGCGGGAAGGCTCGTGCTTGTGGGCCTGGTCGCGTGCAGCCTCACCGTGGGCGTGGGGTACGCCCTGAGCGGTTCCGGGGACGACGCCCGGACCCGCTCCGGGGCCACCACCGTGAGCGAGGCCCCCCAGTACGGGAAGGGGGACACGGTCCCCGCCCCCGAGGCATCCGAGACCGCCGGCCCCACCGCGTCGGCTTCCCCGTCCACGTCGGCGTCCGCCTCGCCCTCGGCATCGGCCTCGGGGACGCCTGCCGGGACCGGTGCGCCGTCCGCATCCCGCACCGCTTCCGACGAGAAGACCGCCGCCCACACGAAAGGCACGACGTCGCGGCAGAGCGAGCAGCGGACCACGGCCCCGCGGCCCTCCCGCACTGCCAGTGCGCCCCGCCCCAGCTCCCCTGACACCGGCACCAGCGGCGGCGACGCGTCACTCGCCCGGCAGGTGGCCGATCTCGCGAACCAGGAGCGCGCCAAGGCGGGTTGCGCGCCGCTGCGCGTCGACAGCCGCCTCCAGGCCGCCGCCCAGGCCCACGCCGACGACATGGCCGCGCGCAACTACTACGAGCACACGAGCCCGGAGGGCAAGAGCGCCGGCGACCGCATGGAAGCGGCGGGCTACGACTGGCGCACCTGGGGCGAGAACATCCACAAGAGCCCGAAGGACGCTCAGACCGCGATGCGCGACTGGATGGACAGTCCCGGGCATCGCGAGAACATACTCAACTGCGAGTTCAAGGACCTCGGCGTCGGCGTGAACCTCAGCTCCAACGGCCCCTGGTGGGTGCAGAACTTCGGAGCGGGGAGCTGACCGCGTCCCCACGCCCCGCACCCCACGCCCCCTCGTCACCGCTCCGCCCGCAGCGCGCTCTGATGAACGGCGCCCACGCGCGGGCGGAGACGGTGACGGCGGGGCCGTGGGGGACCCTGGCGACCGCACGTCGGCTGACGGAGGTCCTGCAACAGCCGGCCGTCGCGGACGGGGATCGATGAAGCCGCTCCCGACAAGACGGTCCGGTGCGAAGCGCCCGGACGGTCGCCGTCCCGGCGGACGGCTCCGCTCAGCGCAGGGTGTCGGACATCCCCGACACGGCACGCGCGGCGTCGTGCCAGCCGAACATCGCGCTGGACATCGCGCTAGCCGTACATACGGCGCATCGCGAAGTCGACCATCTGCTCCACGGCCTTCGCGTCGAAGACCATCCGGTGCTCGCCCTCCATGTCGAGGACGAAGCCGTACCCGGTCGGCAGCAGGTCGATCACCTCGGCCCCGGTGATCACGAAGTACTTGGACTCCTTGCCCGCGTACCGCCGCAGCTGCTTCAGCGACGTGAACATCGGGATCACCGGCTGCTGGGTGTTGTGCAGCGCCAGAAAGCCCGGGTTGTCGCCCCTCGGGCAGTACACCTTCGAGGTCGCGAAGATCTGCTGGAAGTCCTCCGCGGACAGCGACCCGGTCGTGAACGCCCGGACGGCGTCGGCGAGCGACGGCGGCGACGGCTCCGGGTACAGCGGCGGCTGCTGCGCGTACCCGCCCTGCATGGGCTGCTGGGGCTGGCCGTACTGCTGCTGGGCGCCCAGGTTCTGGTCGTAGCCGTACATGTACGCAAGCGTACTGACTCCGCTGCACCGCCATGACCGGCGTACGGCGAGAACGGGTCGCCGTCACTGAGCCCCGTGCACAACCGGCCGCCCCTTTTCGCGCCCGTCTGGCGAACGGCAGCCAATCGGCGAATACCCCTCTGAAGTATGCCGATCCCCCCCTATTCTGACTACTCTCTGCGATCGCCGGTGACGGTACGCAGTGACGCACGGTCAGCGACCCTCAGTTCGACAGTTCTGGAGGACAGCAGCATGACCTCACGCCGCAGATTCCTCGGCATGGCCGGAGCAGCCGCCACCACGGCGACCCTGTTGGAGATCATGACCGGAGCCGTACGGGCCGACGCCGCGCCCGCTGCCGACGGCCTGTTCCGCCCGGCCGGGAAAAAGGCGAACGGCAAGACGGTGGCGATCCTCGGCGCGGGCCCAGCCGGGCTGACCGCCGCGATGCGATTCCTGGAAGCGGGCTACGGCGTCACCGTCCTGGAGGCGACGGGCCGCGTCGGCGGGCGCACCCTCACCGCGCGCCCCGGAGACACGATCACCGAGGTCTGGGACGACGGCTCGGTCCACACCCAGACCTGCGCGTTCAGCGAGGGCCTCTATCTCAACCTCGGAGCCGGGCGCATCCCGTACCACCACCAGCGGCTGATCAAGCTCTGCAGGAAGCTCAAGGTCCCCCTGGAGCCGTACATCCACACCACCACGGCCAATCTGTACCAGTCCAAGAAGGCATGGCACGGCGACCCCAAGCACAACCGCCGGATCGCCAACGACACCCGCGGCCATATCGCCCAGTACCTCGCTCGGGTCGTGGGCAAGGCCTCCCAGTCCGACGACGGGCTGACCCCGCAGCAGCGCGAGCGCTTCATCAAGCTGCTCATCGAGTTCGGCGCACTCGACAAGGCCGACAGGAGCTACTCCGGCTCCACCCGGTCCGGCCTCGCCAAGCCGATCAGCGTGACGCAGATGGAGGAACCGGCCGACCCCCTGGCGCTCAGCGATCTGCTCGCCGCCGAATTCTGGGACCACGGCTTCTACCAGGACTGCAACTGGCACTGGCATACGACCTCGTTCCAGCCGGTCGGCGGCATGGACACCACCTGGCGCATGCTGGCCGCCGCGCTTCCCCAGGGCACGATCACCTACGACGCACCGGTCCACGGCATCGAACTGGCCGAGGACGGCGTCCGCGTGACATGGTCGGAGGACGGGGAGGAGCGGTCCGACCGCTTCGACCACTGCCTGAGCAACATCCCCCTGCCGGTGCTGCGGAACGGCGTCGCCCTCTCCGGCTTCTCCGCCGACTTCCTCACAGCCGTCCAGAAGGCCCCCTTCGCCCCCGCGTGCAAGGTCGGCTGGCAGGCCAACCGGCGCTTCTGGGAGTCGGACAAGTACGAGATCTACGGCGGCATCAGCCGCATCGACCACGAGATCGAGCAGATCTGGTACCCGTCCAACGACTACTTCTCCCCCGACGACAAGGGCACGCTCACCGGCGCGTACTGCTCCTACGGCCGCGCGACCACAATGGGCGACCGCCCCCACGAAGAGCGACTGCGCGTCGCACGCGAGGGAGCGACGAAGCTGCATGCGGAGTTCGCCAGCAACGCGGTCGTGCCCGACGACCTGGGCATGTCGATCGCCTGGCACAAGATGCCGTATATGCGGGCCGCCTGGGCAGACTGGCAGCCCGGCAAGCCGGAGCACAAAGGCTGGTACTCCACCCTGATCTACCCGCAGGGCGGGAACAACCGCTTCCTCGTCATCGGCGACCAGGTCTCCGCCCTGCCGGGCTGGCAGGAGGGCGCGGTGATGTCCGCGGAGTGGGCCTACGAGTGGATCGCCTCGGCCAAGCCGTTGGCCCGCCGCCCGGTCCAACGGGTCCCGGACGCCCGGGAACTCACCACGGGCCAGTCCGCGGACTGAGCCCTTCTGTCACTGCTCCGCCCGCAGCGCCCTGATGAACGGGACCCACGCGCGGGCGGAGACGGTGACCACGGGGCCGTGGGGGACCTTGGAGTCCCGTACGGGGACGAGACCGGGGAGATGATCGGCGACCTCGACGCAGTTGCCGCCGTCCCCGTTGCTGTAGCTGCTCTTACGCCAACGGGCCGCGCCCGGGAAGCCTTCCGCCACTTCGACGCAGTTCCCGCCTGACCCGTTGCTGTGCGTGCTCTTGCGCCAGACGGCGGATCTCAAGTCAACCTGGTTGCTTGCCATTTCGGTAATCCTCAGCCGCTGATTCGATCAAGGCGAGGGACGCCTCCGGCGGCAATGCGGCGGCCCTCAGCCGATCGTACGACCTTCGGTAGTCCTTCACGAGGCCCGGATCGTCGATGGTGGAGCCGCTGTGCAGGGACTCCGTGTAGACGAGCGGCGGAGCATCGACGAAGGTCATGATCATGGCCGTACCCAACATGAACGGATGCGCCCCGGTCTTCCACGACAGCACCTGTGGATAGATCCGCCGCTGCTCGGCCAAGTCGATTACGCGATTGAGCTGTTCGGCCATCTGCTCCGGCGGGAGGATCGACAGCTTCAGCAGTCCCTCGTGGAGGATCACCCAGTAGTCGGGGCGCGAACGATCGTCCTCAAAGAGACGCGCCCTGGCCAGCCTGGCGCTGACCTTGGCTTCGGTCTCGCCATCGAGCTCAAGCGGGTGGGTGGCCCGGACGACCGCGCGGGCGTAGGCCTCGGTCTGCAACAAGCCGGGGAAGAGTGTCGGCGCCCACTCCTCAATGGTGTCCGCGTGCTTCTCCGCCTCCAGAATCCGCTCGAAGTAGTCGGCATGGCCCCGCTTCCGCGCCTTCCGTACGTCTCCACAGCGCCGCTCGAAGAAGCCGTCCGTCTTTAGCACCTGGTCCACATGCCGTGCCAGCGCCTCCGGCATGCGGCGCTCGCCGCGCTCGATCTCGCTGAGGTAGCTGACGCCGTAGAAGCTGCCCTCGACGGTCTTCTCCAGCGTGAGGCCCGCTGCCTCCCGCTGGTAGCGCAACTCCGCTCCGTAGAACTCCGGGACGCTCGCCGAGCCGTCAATCTCCTTGCGCACAGCCATCAGTGATCGCCTTTCACACCCCGTGCCGTGGTCCTGAAACCCCTTCCACGGTAGGGACCGCAACGCCACTGTGTGAGCGATTCATCACAGCACGCACCGGAAGGCGTACCCCCATGACCGACACCCCCGCCCACACCGGCCCCGACCACGCCCGCGACGCCGACGCCTGTGTCGAGAGCCTCCGCGCCGCGCTCACCGCTCACGGCGTGCTGCTGCCGTCGCTGGGGCTGGATCTGCCGACGTACGCGAGCAGTTACCGCGTGCCGCCGCTCGTCGCGCTGGGCAACTGCAACCTGGCGACCGCGCGCCGGCTGACGGAGGCGCTGGAACAGTCGGCAGTCGCGGACGGCGACCGATGAGGCCGCTCACGCTCGACCTGCTGGCCCTCCCCAAGGCGGTCCCCGAGCTGCGCCGCACGGTCAGCGGGCACCTCGGGCGGTCATGCCCTGACGTGCAGCTCTGCCTGACCGAGCTGGTCGCCAACGTCATCACTCACCTCGGGGAGGGCACCCCGGTGACCGTCCGGATCGCGCCCACCGCGGACGGCGACCGCACCCGCATCGAGGTCACGGACCCGGACCGGAGCGGGTCACCCGCACCCCGGCACGCCGCCGACGCCGACGAGTCGGGCCGCGGCCTCGCGCTGCTCGCCGCGACCGCGAGCCGCTGGGGCGTCACACGCGGCCCGGCCGACAAGACGGTCTGGTGCGAGGTGCCCGGGCCGTCATCATCCGGGTGAAAAGGGGGGGCGAGCCGCCGACTGGGCCGGGGGTGCGGATGGAGCGGAACCTGGGCTGAGGCCGCCGCGACTTCACCGGGGTGGATCGGCGTCGTCCGTCAAGGGCCCGAATCCCATGACGACATACGCTTCGCCCGGCCCGGGCTGCCGGGTCCACGACCGGGTGGTGAACCCATGCAGGCGGCCCTCGGTCAGTGCGAACCGCGGAAGCGAGACCCCGAACTCCGCGGCGATCGCCTCCAGGGCCGCCCGCTCGTCCCACTGGCCGGACGTGGAGAAGCGGTCCGGGGCCAGGGCCGGGGGTATCGCCCCGCTCCGCCGGATCTCGGAGCCCAGGGCCGTGAACGCGTACCGTTCCTCGCCGTTCACGGCGACCGACAGATGGAAGTAGCCGGGGGACCAGTCCGGCCGGGCGGGCTCGCACCAGACGACCACCGCGCGGGTGCCCCGGGACGCGGCCGCCGCCGGTGAGGTGAAGCGCTGCTCGTTGAACGGGTTGGGGCGCGCGTCGAAGGCGAAGCTCCAGCCCGGACCCGCCCGGCCCACGGCGGTCAGCGCTTTGTCGTCGTACGTCGAACTGGGCCGGTTGACACGGAACTTCTGCTCTGCCTCCCAGCGGTCCATCGGGTCGTGCAGCAAGGCTGCCTGGTCGCCGTCGTCCGCGAGGTGCGCGGGCAGCTCCCCAGGCGCTGCTCCCTCCACCAGGACGAAACGGCATGCCCCGTCCCACCCTCTTGGGTCCGGCTCGGTCAGCCACGCCAGGCCGCCGGGGTCGAGGTCCGGCGCAGGGGCCGGTACGTCGCCGGACTCCCCGCCCCTCGGGGTGGCGAGCAGTTCCCGGCACCGCTCCGGGGTGAGGAGCGGCCCGAGGACTCGGTCGGCGAGCAGACCGACCGGGGCGATGTGGTCGGGGCCCACGGGCTGCCAGCCCGGCAGCGCATCGGTCAGCGTGCGCCAGGCCGCGTCCGTCTCACCCCAGCGGGCCTGCTCCCGCGCCGCCTCCACCGCTCGGCCGAAGGAGCCCGCAGCCGCGTAGCGGTAGGCGCCCTCACGCATCTGCCGCAGCACCTCGCGGCCGGTCTCCTGCACAACGTCGGGGGCCTGCATGAACCTCTGCAACCACCAGGCGTCCTTGTCGCGGCGGCTCTCCACGTGCCGGTGGCGCTCCACATGCGCGGCGGCCAGTACGGGCACCACCTCCGCCGCGTACACCGGATCACATGCGAGCCCGGCGAACTGCAGGCTCCGCGTATCCTCCCGCAGCGCGATGATCTGCTCGTGCATGGCCCACGCACCGGGCCGCCCGTAGGACGCCGCCTCCGCCAGCGCCGCCTCGGCCCGCTCCCAGTCTCCGCGCAGTGCGTCGCGCCGGGCCTGCTCCACGGACGCGTCCAGCGCCCGCGTCGTGGCGTTGTCGAACTCCCTCCCCTCAGGGCGGTTCGCCGCCGAGGCGTGGAACTCGCGGTACCTCGCCTGCATATAGTCCCAGAACGACGCGTACCGGTCGGGGCACTCACCCGCCCAGCCCTTGTAGACGTACACGGCCCATTCGCCGTCACCGTCCACGTCCCCAGGGTCCAGCAGGAGCCATGTCATATCGGACTCGACGTCCAGTTCCAGCGCGCGGGCCCACATCCCGGCGAGCTGATCGTCCTCCCCGTCCGCGTAGGCCTCGGTCATGCCGAGCGCGTCCTCGTGCCAGCGGACGCCTTCCGAACCACAGAGCACCCAGACGGAGTCGCCGACGCACCGCCAGCCGTCGGCGACCTCCAGGAACCCGCGGTACGACGGCGGGAGCCGACGGCCGAGCCGCTCCTCAAGCGCCGTTATCCGGGCGGCGGGGACGGGCTCGGAGCCGAGCCAGCGCCGCCGCAGGGCTGCCTCATCCGCCTCATCGTCGAGCTCGCCGGGGTGGTGCGCATCCGCCCACTCCTCGCTCCACCGAGCAAGGAAGGACCGCCAGTCGAACGCCGTGTCCGTCGTCGTGTCCGTCGTCGTGTGCGTCGTCATGCCAGAAATCGTGACACCCGCCACTGACAAAGGGTGCTCGCGCCGCTATCCGCCCGCCTCCGCCTGGGTGCGAGATCCGGCCACCCTCAGCGACACCGCGGCAACCCTCCGCACCGGCGCCCGGCGAGGCGCGTCACAGATGCCCGGAAGGGGTTGCTTCTTATTACCGGCGGGTAGCATCATCGGTGCTACTTGCTGCTATGCAGGTGAGGAACCTGCCTCCCGATCCTTACGGAGCCGTCGCCATGGGGCACTACAAGTCGAATCTCCGCGACATCGAGTTCAACCTCTTCGAGGTGCTCGGCCGCGACAAGCTGTACGGCACCGGCCCGTTCGCGGAGATGGACGTCGAGACCGCCAAGAGCATCCTTGAGGAGATCGCCCGCCTGGCGGAGAACGACCTCGCCGCATCCTTCGAGGACGCCGACCGGAACCCGCCGGTCTTCGACCCGGAGACCAACACCGCGCCGGTCCCCGCGTCCTTCAGGAAGAGCTACCAGGCCTTCATGGACTCCGAGTACTGGCGGCTCGGCCTGCCCGAGGAGATCGGCGGCACCACCTCGCCGCGCTCCCTGATCTGGTCCTACGCGGAGCTGCTGCTCGGCTCCAACCCGGCGATCTGGATGTACTCGTCCGGCCCCGCCTTCGCGGGCATCCTCTTCGAGGAGGGCAACGAGGTCCAGAAGAAGATCGCCCAGATCGCGGTCGAGAAGCAGTGGGGCTCCACCATGGTCCTCACCGAGCCGGACGCCGGCTCGGACGTCGGCGCGGGCCGCACCAAGGCCGTGCAGCAGGAGGACGGCTCCTGGCACATCGAGGGCGTGAAGCGCTTCATCACGTCCGGTGAGCACGACATGTCGGAGAACATCCTCCACTACGTGCTGGCGCGTCCCGAGGGCGCGGGTCCGGGCACCAAGGGCCTGTCCCTGTTCCTCGTCCCGAAGTACCACTTCGACTTCGAGACCGGCGAGCTGGGCGAGCGCAACGGCGTCTACGCCACGAACGTCGAGCACAAGATGGGCCTCAAGGCCTCCAACACCTGCGAGATGACGTTCGGCGACAAGCACCCCGCCAAGGGCTGGCTGATCGGCGACAAGCACGACGGCATCCGCCAGATGTTCATGATCATCGAGTTCGCCCGGATGATGGTCGGCACGAAGGCCATCGCCACCCTGTCCACCGGGTACCTGAACGCGCTGGAGTACGCCAAGGAGCGCGTCCAGGGCTCGGACCTGGTGAACTTCATGGACAAGTCCGCGCCCAAGGTCACCGTCACCCACCACCCGGACGTCCGCCGCTCGCTGATGACGCAGAAGGCGTACGCCGAGGGCATGCGCGCGCTGGTGCTCTACACCGCCGCCCTCCAGGACGACATCGCCGCCAAGGAGGCGGCGGGCGAGGACGCCAAGCAGCTCGTCGCGCTGAACGACCTGCTCCTGCCGATCGTGAAGGGCTACGGCTCCGAGAAGTCGTACGAGCAGCTCGCCCAGTCCCTGCAGACGTTCGGCGGCTCCGGCTATCTGCAGGAGTACCCGATCGAGCAGTACATCCGCGACGCCAAGATCGACACCCTGTACGAGGGCACGACCGCGATCCAGGGCCAGGACTTCTTCTTCCGGAAGATCGTCCGTGACCAGGGCCAGGCGCTGAACGCCCTCTCCGAGGAGATCAAGAAGTTCCTGGCGGTCGGCACCGGCGGCGAGGAGCTGGCCCCGGCCCGCGACGCGCTCGCCAAGGCGGCGGTGGACCTGGAGGCGATGGTCGGCGCGATGACCAACGACCTCATCGCCACCGGCGACGATGTCAAGAACATCTACAAGGTGGGTCTGAACACCACCCGCCTGCTGATGGCCTCCGGCGATGTCGTGGTCGCCTACCTGCTGCTGCGCGGCGCGGCCGTCGCCGCGGAGAAGCTTGAGACCGCCTCCGCCAAGGACAAGGCGTTCTACCAGGGCAAGATAGCCGCCGCGAAGTTCTTCGCCGCGAACGTGCTGCCGCACCTCTCCGTCGAGCGCGCGCTCGCCGAGGGCGTGGACAACGCGCTGATGGACCTGGACGAGGCTGCGTTCTGACCGTACTGACCGGTCTGGCCGTTCTGGCCGTTCTGGCCGTTCTGGCCGTTCTGGCCGTTCTGGCCGTTCTGGCCCTCCCGACGGTCCCGACGGTTCCCGCGGCCCTCGCCGTTTGATCACGGGCGGCCCGCCTCCGGCACGAAACGGAGGCGGGCCGCCCGTCTTCTCCCTCCGCGACCACGGTCGACCTTCCCCGTACGGGTGACCTTGTGCCGTATCGCCTGGGTAGGCTGGCTAGACGGCCGAGAATCCCGTCCATGGGAGGAACCATGACCGCCGAAGCACTGCCCGACTCGCAGAACCGGCAGCCGGACGGCACCACGCGCCGGCTCCGGCAGGCGAAGAGTTCCAAGTGGCCGGTACCGCCTGCCGGCGGATACACCGTGGACGACTTCTTCGCGCTCGAAGACCTCCCGCCGCACACCGAGCTGATCGACGGGAGCCTGGTCTTCGTGAGTCCGCAGCGCAATTTCCACACATTGGCGATGGACGTGCTGGTGTACGGCCTGCGGCAGAACGTCCCCGAGCATCTGCGGGTGCGCCGGGAGATGGCCGTCGTGCTCGGCAAGCGCAACGCCCCCGAGCCGGACATCCTCGTGGTCAAGGCGGAGGCCGTGACCGGCCAGCGGCAGACCCGCTTCAACGCGGAGGACGTCGTCCTCGCCGTCGAGGTGGTCTCCCCCGACTCGGAGGACCGGGACCGCGACACCAAGCCGCACAAGTACGCCGGCGCCCGCATCCCCTACTTCTGGCGGGTCGAGATGGTGGGCGACCACGACCGGCCGATGGTCTGCACCTACCGGTACGACCCGGTGACCAAGGCCTACGTCAGCACCGGAACCCATCACGACCGGCTCAAGCTCCCCGTCCCGTACGACATCGACATCGACCTCACCGCCTTCGACGAGCTGTAGACCCGCCTCGGCGGGCCGATCCCGAGGTGACCGACCCGCCACGGCTCCGCAACCGCTTGAGGACGTGGGCCCGACGCCTCTTAGGGTGGGGCGCATGAGCAGAGCACCCGCCCGGTTCGACCGCGGCCACACCGACGACCTCCTGTCCTTCCTGGCGGCCGGGCCCTCGCCGTACCACGCCGTGGCCGCCGCGGCCGAGCGGCTGGAGAAGGCGGGGTTCCGGCAGGTCCGGGAGACGGACGCCTGGGACGGGTCGAGCGGCGGGAAGTATGTGCTGCGGGGCGGGGCGATCATCGCCTGGTACGTGCCCGAGGGGGCCGAGCCGCACACGCCGTTCCGGATCGTCGGCGCGCACACCGACTCCCCGAACCTGCGGGTCAAGCCGCTGCCGGACTCCGGCAGCCACGGCTGGCGGCAGATCGCCGTCGAGGTGTACGGCGGAACGCTGCTCAACACCTGGCTCGACCGCGATCTGGGGCTGGCCGGGCGGCTCACCCTGCACGACGGCGCCGAGCGGCTGATCAACGTGGACCGGCCGCTGCTGCGGGTGCCGCAGCTCGCGATCCACCTCGACCGGCAGGTGAACGAGGGTCTCAAGCTCGACCGGCAGAAGCACATGCAGCCCGTCTGGGGCCTCGGGGAGGTCGTGGAGGGCGACCTGATCCGCTTCCTGGAGCAGGAGGCGGGGCTGGCGCAGGGCTCGGTCGCCGGGTGGGACCTGATGGTGCACTCCGTGGAGCCGCCCGCTTACCTGGGCCGCGACCGGGAGCTGGTGACGGGCCCCCGCATGGACAATCTGATCTCGGTGCACGCTGGCACCGCGGCCCTGACCGCCGCGGCCGCCTCGGATGACCTCTCGTACATCCCCGTCCTGGCCGCCTTCGACCACGAGGAGAACGGCTCGCAGTCCGACACCGGCGCGGAGGGGCCGCTGCTCGGCTCCGTGCTTGAGCGTTCGGTCTTCGCTCGCGGCGGGAACGTCGAGGACCGGGCCCGCGCCTTCGCCGGGACGGTCTGCCTGTCCTCGGACACCGGTCACGCGGTGCACCCCAACTACAGCGAGCGGCACGACCCGACTCATCTGCCGCGCGCCAACGGCGGCCCCATCCTCAAGGTCAACGTCAACCAGCGGTACGCCACCGACGGCAGCGGACGCGCGGTGTTCGCGGCGGCCTGCGAGAAGGCCGGGGTGCCCTGGCAGACCTTCGTGTCGAACAACGCGATGCCCTGCGGCACCACCATCGGGCCGATCACGGCGGCCCGGCACGGAATCCGGACCGTCGACATCGGCGTGGCGATCCTGTCCATGCACAGCGCCCGCGAGCTGTGCGGCGCGGACGACCCGTATCTGCTGGCCAACGCGCTGACCGCGTTTCTGGCAGCTTCAAGCCCCGTCGGCGGTTGAGGCGCGGGGGCCGGGGAGGCACCCCGGTTCGGGAAGGGACGGGAGCGACGGGAAGGGACAGCAGGCAACGGGGAGGGACGGGAAGCGACGGGGAGGGGCGGGAAGCGACGGGGAGGGGAAAGCCCCGCCGGGCGCGGCGTCAGCCCTGGTCGTCCATCCCGGCCAGCACAAGCGGCAGCCGCCCCGCCCCGCCCTCCGTCACCGTGACCGGGACGCCCCAGTCCTGCTGGTGCACATGGCACGCCGGATATTCGTTGTCCGGGTCGTCGTCGCAGGACGCCGCCATCGCGGAGACATGCAGCACGCCCTCCCCGACCTGCGCGTTCAGCTCCAGCTCACGGCTCAGGTCCGTGCCCTGCCCGTCCCCGGCGGCCAGCAGCTCCGGCGGGGTCGCGGAGACCAGCAGCCGTGTGGAGGGGCCGTAGCGGGTGTCCAGCTTCTGGCCGGGCGGGGCCTGGAAGACCACATCGAGCCGCAGGGTCCCGGGGGCGACCTCGGTCGCCGCGCGCTGCGTGCGGTGCGCCACCGCCTCCACACGCACCGCCTCCTCCGGCAGCCTCAGCCGGGTCAGCCGGTGCCGCCCCGACTCGACGACCACGATGTCGTCGCCGGCCAGCACCGCACCGCTGGGCTCGCGCAGATCCGTGGCCAGCGTGGTCACCTCGCCGGACGCGGGATCGTAACGGCGCAGGGCGTGGTTGTAGGTGTCGCTGACCGCGACCGACCCGTCCGGCAGGGCGGTCACGCCCAGCGGATGCTGCAGCAGCGCCTGCCCCGCCGTCCCGTCCCGGTGCCCGAAGTCGAACAGGCCCGTGCCGACCGCCGTGTGGACGACGCCCTCCGCGTCGATCCAGCGCAGCGCGGACGTCTCCGAGTCGGCGATCCACAGCCGGTCCCCGGCAGCCGCGAGCCCCGACGGCTGGGCGAACCAGGCCTCGGCCGCGGGCCCGTCCACCAGGCCCTCGTTCGTGGTGCCCGCCGCGGCCTGCACCGTCCCGGCCTCCGGGTCGTAGGTCCACAGCTGGTGCACCCCGGCCATGGCGATCCACAGCTTCCCGCCCCACCAGGCCACGTCCCACGGCGACGACAGCGACACCTCACGGGCCGGCCCGGCGGTCGGCTCGCCCTGCCACCACTGGCGGCCGGTGCCGGCGAGCGTCTCGATCGCCCCGCTCTCGGGGTCGTACGCCCGGATGCGGTGGTGCACGGTGTCGGCGACCGCGACCCGCCCGTCGGGCAGCAGCGCAAGCCCCTGCGGCTCCTTGAAGTCCCCCTCGCCGATCCTGCGCACCACGCTCTCGCCGTCCGGGGCGAGCTCGACGAGCTGGTGGCGGGTGGAGTCGGAGACGAGGAAGTGCCCGGACGGCAGCAGCAGCGCCTTGCCGGGGAACCGCAGATGCGTCGCGGCGGGCTCCGGCGGCACATAAGGCCCGTCGCCGCGCCGCAGTGTCCCCTTGGCCTCGTGCTCGGCCTCCAGCTCCGCCACCAGCCGCTCGATGGCATGCGCATGCCCCTCACCCGCGTGCTGGGCGACGACATACCCCTCGGGGTCGATCACCACGAGCGTCGGCCACGCCCGGACCGCGTACTGCTTCCAGGTCGCCAGCTCCGGGTCGTCGAGCACGGGGTGGTGCACCTGGTAGCGCTCGACGGCGTCCACGACGGCCTGGTGGTCGGCCTCGTGCACGAACTTCGGCGAGTGGACCCCGACGATCACCAGTGTGTCGCGGTGCTTCTCCTCAAGCTCCCGCAGCTCATCCAGGACGTGCAGGCAGTTGATGCAGCAGAAGGTCCAAAAATCCAAGATCAATGTGCGACCTCGGAAGTCGGCGAGCTTCAGATCCTTCCCGCCGGTGTTGATCCAGCCACCCTTGCCGATCAGCTCGGGGGCGCGGACACGGGCACGGCGGTGCGGAATCGCGGAGCCGGAGGAGGCGGCCGAAGCAGCGTTCATGGGAACAAGGGTGCCATTGCGGTGCGGGGGCATTGACTCGGATGGGTGAGCCCAAGGGGACGCATGGGGCATTTCTCCGGGACAATTGCCCTGTGGCTGGTTCAGTTCGTGCACCCTGTCGGGTTGCTCCACCGGCCCGATAGAGGTTCATGCGCAGCAGTAATGCCCCCAGCCCAACGGAGGTGCGCTCATGACGCCAGACCCGACCGGCGCGTCGGAGGAGACGCCCGGCAAGAGCCGGTTCGACGACATCTACAACGAGCCCGACCCACGGCCGTACTTCCGGCGGCTGCAACCCTTCGAGTACGAGATTCCGCATCAGGCCCAGAACGTTTTCCGCCGAGTCCTGGCCGAGCGGGCCAGGGCGCCCGGCGCCGAGGGCCCGGTGACCGTGCTGGATCTGTGCTGCTCGTACGGGGTGAACGCGGCGCTGCTCAACCATGACCTCACGCTGGCCGACCTGTATGCGCACTACACCAGCCCGGAGGCGGGCTCCCTCACCTCGGCGGAGCTGATCGAGCGGGACAAGGAGTTCTACGCCTCGCGCCGGCGCTCCGACGCCGTCCCCGTCGTCGGCCTCGACGCCGCGGACCGCGCGGTGCGCTACGCCCAGGCGGTCGGGCTCCTCGACGCGGCGTTCGCGGAGAACCTGGAGCGACATCCCCCCAGCGACCGGCTCCGCAGGACCCTGGCCGACGTCGACCTGATCACGGTCACGGGAGGCATCGGCTATATCACCCACACCACGTTCGACGCCCTGATGTCCGGCACGACGCCGGGGCGCGTCTGGGTCAGCGCGTTCGCCCTGCGGATGGTCTCGTACGACGCGATCGCCGAGACGCTCGCAGGGCACGGTCTGGCCACGGTGTCCGACCCGTCGCAGGTGTATCCGCAGCGCCTGTTCACCGGGCCGGACGAGCAGCGCAACGCCATCGAACAGCTCCGGCTGACGGGCCACGACCCTGCGGGGCTGGAGAGCGAGGGCAGGTACTACACCCTCCTGTACGAGTCCCGCCCCCGGAGGACGTAGCTCTCCGCGGAGACCGGCGAGAGGTGCTGTGCGGGTCCGCCATGTGCGGGCCCGCACTGCGCGCGTCCGCGCGTCCGGACCCGCACAGCACCTCAGGTCTCGCCCGGCTCGCGCGGCCACCCCGGGTCTCGATCGCCCGCTCTCGGGGTCGTACGCCCGGATCTCGCCCGGCCCGCACGGCCGCCCGGGGTCAGGACGCGGAGCGCGGGGGCTCGACGCCCAGCACCCGGTCCTTCAGCGCCGGGAACTGCTCCCTCGTCGCCGTCACCTTCGCCGCGTCGAGTTCAACGGTCAGGACCTCCTCCGCCGTGCCCGCCTCGGCGAGCACCTCGCCCCACGGGTCGACGACCAGGCTGTGCCCGGCCTGCTCGACCCCGGCGTGCGTGCCCGTCGTGCTGCACGCCAGCACATAGGCCTGGTTCTCGACGGCGCGGGCCCGCGCCAGCAGCGTCCAGTGCCCGCGGCGTCGGGCGGGCCAGCCCGCGGGCACGACGAAGCCCTGTGCACCCGCGTCCGTCAGCTGCCGGAACAGCTCTGGGAAGCGCAGGTCGTAGCAGGTCGCAAGGCCGAGGGTCAGCTCCGGCAGCGCCACGGTCCGCGGCGTCGTGCCCGCGCCCATCAGCGTGGCCTCGCCCTGGTCGAACCCGAAGCGGTGGATCTTGCGGTAGGCGGTGACCCGCTCTCCGGCCGGGCTGTAGACGAGCGAGGTGTTGTAGAGCACGCCGTCCGCGGCGCGCTCGACGATCGAGCCCGCGTGCAGCCAGACCCCCGTGTCGCTCGCCGCCTTCGCCATCGCCTCGTGCGTCGGGCCGTCCAGCGGCTCGGCCTCCTCGGCGAACGCCTGGTATGAGAATGCGCCCACCGGCCACAGCTCCGGCAGGATCACCAGATCGACGTCTGACTGTTCCCGTACCAGCGAAGCCACTCGCTGCCGCCGGGAGTCGACCGACTCCTCCGGGTTTACCGCGATCTGCATCAGCGAAGCGCGCACACTACCACCGTCCTGGCATTCGAGCCGTCAACACGGGCCTACGATCGTCACACGAAAGCTCTGCCACTGCCCTGCCGGGCAGCGTAATTTAACTGTCGAAGCTGCCACCCGCCCCCCACACGAAACCGTCCCGCCGTATCCGCTGTATCACCCGCTGAACCGCCGAGGGGTCCCGTGACCGTCCATTCCAGCCTCCAGACCTACGCCGATGCCTGGACCCACTCCATCGAAGCGATATCCGAGCTGGTGACACCACTGGCCGAGAGCGAATGGAATCAGCCAACTCCCTGCCCGGGCTGGTCGGTGCGCGACCTCGTCTCGCACATCATCGGCATGGAGTGCGAGACGCTGGGCGATCCACGGCCGATCCACACGCTCCCCCGCGATCTGTTCCATATGCAGGGCGAGCTCGCCCGCTATATGGAGGTGCAGGTCGATGTGCGACGGCACCACACCGCGCCGGAGATGACCGCGGAGCTGGAGTACACGATCATCCGCCGGGCCCGGCAGCTGCGCAACGAGAACCGCGCCCCCGACACCATGGTCCGCGCGCCGCTCGGCGCGGAGCAGACCCTCGAACTCGCCATGCAGATGCGGGCGTTCGACGTCTGGGTGCATGAGCAGGACCTGCGGACGACCCTCGGCAAACCGGGCAACCTGGACTCCCCGGGCGCTCACGTCGCCCGCGACGTCCTGCTGGGAGGCCTGCCGAGGGTGGTCGCCAAGGAAGCGGGCGCACCGCCGAATTCGGCGGTGGTGGTGGATGTGCAGGGGCCGGTGGAGTTCCTGCGCACGGTCCGGGTGGACGAGAACGGCCATGGCACGATCGACGGCTCGCCCTCGCTCGGCCCGCTGGTGACGCTCGCGACGGACTGGGAGACCTATATGCGGCTGGCCTGCGGACGGGTGCGGGCGAGCGCTGTGGAGGACAAGGTCAAAGTGGAGGGCGACGGGGCGCTGGCGGCGGCGATCCTGGAGAGGTTCGCACTCACCCCGTAACCGGGGCTCCGCCCCGGACCCCGTGCGGGGGCTCCGCCCCAGACCCCCACGCCCCCAGGGCGTAGGGGGGAGGGGTGGGGGAAAGACCCGCCGGACGGCCTACGCGGGTACGTGCACCGTCTCCACCCGGCTCGCCACCAACCGCTCCCGCTCCCGCCGAACCGCCCGCCCCCGCAGCCGCAGGATCTGCCAGACGCCCAGCGCCTGGAGGACGAAGACGGAGGAGAAGGCGGTCCGGTAGTCGTCCCCGGTGGCGTCCAGCAGCACGCCCACGGCCAGCAGCGTCGTCATGGAGGCGATGAAACCGCCCATGTTCGTGATGCCGGACGCCGTGCCCTGGCGCTCCGGCGGATTCGCGGGGCGGGCGAAGTCGAAGCCGATCATCGAGGCAGGCCCGCAGGCGCCCAGCACCATGCACAGGGCGATGAGCAGCCAGACGGGTGCGTGGTCGCCGGGCCAGAACAGGGCTGCGGCCCACAGGGCGGCCGTCGCACTCACCGTGCCGAGGGCGAGCGGGGTCCGTGCGGCATGGTGACGGGCGATGATCTGCCCGTAGACCAGGCCGACGGCCATGTTCGACAGGACCACCAGGGTGAGCAGCTCGCCCGCGGTCTGGCGGTTCAGGCCCTGCGCCTCGACCAGGAACGGCATGCCCCACAGCAGCAGGAACACCATCGCGGGGAACTGGGTGGTGAAGTGCACCCACAGGCCCAGCCGGGTGCCCGGCTCCCGCCAGGACGCGGCGATCTGCCGTCGTACGTAGGCGACGCCGGCATGGTGGACGGGCGGCGGCTCCTGGCCTTCGGGGTGGTCCTTGAGGAAGAGCAGCACCAGCGCCAGCACGACGAGCCCGGCGAGCGCGCTGCCCGCGAACGTGGCCGTCCAGTCGAGGTGGTGCAGCATCCGGGCGAGGACGATCGTGGAGACGAGGTTGCCCGCCATGCCGAAGAGCGCGGCCACCTGCCCGATCAGCGGCCCCCGGCGGGCAGGGAACCAGCGGGCGCCCAGGCGCAGCACGCTGATGAAGGTCATGGCGTCGCCGCAGCCGAGCAGCGCGCGGGAGGCGAGGGCCATTCCGTACGAGGGGGAGAGCGCGAACCCGATCTGCCCTGCGGTGAAGAGCACGATGCCCAGGGTGAGGACCTTCTTGGTGCCCAGCCGGTCGACCATCAGGCCGACGGGTATCTGCATGCCCGCGTAGACGAGCAGTTGGAGTATCGAGAAGGCGGACAGGGCGGAGGCGTTGACGTGGAAGCGGTCGGCGGCGTCGAGTCCGGCGACGCCGAGGCTGGTGCGGAAGGTGACGGCGACGAAGTACACGGCGACGCCTATGCCCCATACCGCTGCCGCGCGCCGGCCGCCGGGCGGGTCTGCGGACAGGCCTGAACCCGCCGGGGAGGCGGCCTGGCTCACCGGGCCTCACCCCGGACGAGGTCGCGGACCCGTCCCACATGGCCGCTCACACAGCGGGCGGCGCCCTCGGCGTCCCCGGCCCGCAGCGCCCGAAGGATCTCGGCGTGCTCCGCGATGCTCTTCGCGATGCGGTCCGGGTGGGCCTCCATGACGGCGACGCCCATCCGCAGCTGGCGGTCGCGCAGCTGGTCGTACAGCCGGGACAGGATCTGGTTGCCGGCCTGCCGGACGATCTCCGCGTGGAAGCACCGGTCGGCCACGGCGACCGCACGCAGGTCCCCTTCGCGCGCGTGCCGCCGCTGTTCCTCCATCAGCTCCTCCAGCCGTGCGACGAGCCGTGCGGGCACGGGCACGCACTTCCGCACGGCGTGCTCCTCGACGAGCAGCCGGGTCTCCACCACATCGGAGATCTCCTGTGCCGAGACGGCGAGGACCAGCGCACCCTTCTTGGGGTAGAGCTTGAGCAGTCCCTCCATCTCCAGCTTCAGCAGCGCCTCGCGCACGGGCGTACGCGACACCCCGACGGCCTGCGCCAGCTCGCCTTCGGTGAGCAGCGTCCCGCCCTCGTAGCGGCGGTCGAGCACGGCTTCCTTGACGTGGTGGTAGACGCGTTCGGCGGCGGGCTGCTGAGAGGCGGACGCCGAAGACCCGGGGGACGAAGAAGCGGGCGACGAAGACGCGGGGGACGGGGCTGAGGAACGTGCGGCGGCCAGCATGCGCACAGCATAGATACAAGTGGTGTGCATCAGCAGGGCCCGTCCACGATCCGGACGGGCCCTGCCGCAGGTCCGGCCGGCGTCAGCCGCCTATGGGCATCCAGCCGCTCCATGCGCCGGCCGCCTTGTTGGCGCCGTCCGCGCCGTTGCGCACGACGACCCGGAACTTCACATCGCCGCTCTCACGCATGTTGTAGTTGCACTCGCCCCAGCCTCCGTCGGCGGTGCCCGTCCAGTGGCACTCGCCGGAGCGGCCGTAGTCCGTGCGCCACTCGGCGACGACGCGCAGCCCGTCGGCCTTGTTGTCCTTCATCAGGAACTTGTCGCCGTACGACCGGAAGCAGGCCGTGCCCGCCAGGTCGCCGCCCCGGTAGACGTACCGGCAGTGCGTGTAGTCCGCCAGGGCGCCGTCGCCCACGGGCGCGGCCTGTGTGGCGCCGCCGCCGTTGCCGGCCGCCTGCGCGGGAAGCGAGGTGCCCAGGACGGCGGCCATGCCCGCGGCGGCGGCCGCGACTGCGTAACGAAGCTTCAAGGTGCTCTCCTCCATGAACCGTTCGCCGTGCGGATGTTCGATGGAACGCCTTTGCGCTTCGGAAACTACTTGTGGCGATGTCGCGTACAGAAGGAACTTCGGACGTATCTGTCGCCTTCCCGCCATCTTCCCGTTTACGAATGGTTGGCCGGGGCGCGGCTGGGATTCCGCCGGAGCCCGGGGTTACCGTGGGCTCGCTGCCGCGGAAAGCGACCTCAGGGGGCCGGGTTACGTGTGACCAGGGAGGGGACCACGATGCAGGGGGCATCGGAACGTCGGCACATCGTCGAACTGCTGGTGCGGGGCTGGAGCGACGACCGCATCTCGCGCGAACTGGCACTCAGCAAGCGGACCGTCCAGCGCCGCGTCCGGCGCCTGATGCAGGAGCACGGCTGCTCCAGTCGCTTCTCCCTGGGCTTCACGCTCGGGCTGCGGCTGGGCATGCGGGCGCCGGGCCGCCCGGGCGGCAGTGCGAAGGGCCCGGACGCACCGTCGCGTCCGGGCCCTCGGCACACCCGGGCCGAAAGATCCGTCAGGCCCAGGTGATCAGGCGCTTGGGGCGCTCCAGGATCGCCGCCACGTCGGCGAGGACCTTGGAGCCCAGTTCGCCGTCGACCAGGCGGTGGTCGAAGGAGAGGGCGAGTGTGGTGACCTGACGGGGTTTCACCTTGCCCTTGTGGACCCAGGGCTGCGGCTTGATCGCGCCGACCGCGAGGATCGCGGACTCGCCCGGGTTGAGGATGGGCGTGCCCGTGTCGACGCCGAAGACGCCGACGTTGGTGATGGTCACCGTGCCGCCCTGCATGGCCGCCGGGGTGGTCTTGCCCTCGCGGGCGGTGGCGACCAGCTCCGCCAGGGCCTGGGCGAGCTGGGGCAGGGTCATGGCGTGCGCGTCCTTGACGTTCGGCACGATCAGACCGCGCGGGGTGGCCGCGGCGATGCCCAGGTTCACGTACTCCTTGCGCACGATCTCCTGGTCGGCCTCGTGCCAGGAGGCGTTGACGTCCGGGTTGCGCTTGATCGCGACCAGCAGCGCCTTGGCGATGAGCAGCAGCGGATTGACCCGCAGCCCTGCCATGTCCTTGTCGGACTTGAGCTCCTCGACGAGCCTCATCGTGCGCGTCACATCGACCGTGACGAACTCCGTGACGTGCGGCGCGGTGAACGCCGAGCCGACCATGGCCGCCGCCGTGGCCTTCCGTACGCCCTTGATCGGGATGCGGGTCTCCCGGACGCCGGACGGGACCGCGGTCGGGGCCGCCGGGGCCTCGGGCTCCGGCGCGGGCGCGGCGGGGGCCGCCGGGGTCACGTGGGCCGGCGGGGCCTGGACCGGTGCGACGGCGGCGTGCACGTCCTCGCGGGTGATGATGCCGTCCGGGCCGGTCGGGGTGACCTGGGTCAGATCCACGCCCAGGTCCTTGGCCAGCTTGCGCACCGGCGGCTTGGCGAGCGGCCGCGGGGCGGGGACCGCGGCCGCGGGGCCGTGGCCGTTCATCTCCGTCTGGATCGCCGCCGCGGCGGCCGCAGGCGCCGCCGTGGCGGGAGCCGCCGGTCCCGGAGCGGCCGCGGCCTGGGCGGCTGCGGCCTGCTTGCGCGGACGGCGCTTGGTCGACGACCGGGCGACGCCGTAGCCGACGAGGACCGGCTGCCGGCCCTCGGGCTCAGGCTCCGGCTCCGGCTCGGGTGCGGCCTGCGGTTCGGCGTGCGGAGCCTCGGGCTCCGCCGCACCGCCGCCCGCCGCGACGTCCACGGCGATGATCGAGGCGCCCACGTCCACCGTGGCCCCCTCGGGGAAGTGCAGCGCGTGCACCACGCCGTCGTACGGAATCGGCAGCTCCACGGCCGCCTTCGCCGTCTCCACCTCGCAGACGGCCTGCCCGTCGGTCACGGTGTCACCGGGCTGGACGTACCACTTGAGGATCTCGGCCTCGGTCAGTCCCTCACCCACGTCGGGCATCTTGAACTCGCGGATCACAGCAGTTCTCCTCAGTACGCCAGCGCGCGGTCGACGGCGTCGAGCACCCGGTCGAGGCCCGGAAGGTACTCCTCCTCCAGCCGTGCCGGCGGATAGGGGGCGTGGAATCCGCCGACCCTGAGCACCGGCGACTCCAGGCTGTAGAAGCACCGCTCGGTGATCCGGGCGGCGACCTCCGCGCCGGAGCCGTAGAAGACGGGCGCCTCGTGGACCACGACCAACCGGCCCGTCTTCTCCACGGACCTCTGGATCGCGTCGAAGTCGATCGGGGACATCGACCGCAGGTCCAGCACCTCGACCGACTTGCCCTCCTCCTCAGCGGCGGCCGCCGCCTCCAGGCAGACCTTCACCATCGGCCCGTACGCGGCCAGCGTCAGATCCGTGCCCGGGCGGGCCGTGCGTGCGGCGTGCAGCGGGCCGGGGATGGCGTCGACATCCACCTCGCCCTTGTCCCAGTACCGCCGCTTCGGCTCGAAGAAGACCACCGGGTCGTCGGACTGGATGGCCTGCTGGAGCATCCAGTACGCGTCGGAGGGCGTCGACGGCGAGACCACCTTCAACCCCGCGACATGCGCGAACAGCGCCTCGGGCGACTCGCTGTGGTGCTCGACCGCACCGATGCCGCCGCCGTACGGGATGCGCACCACGACCGGCAGCTTGATCTTGCCAAGCGCACGGGCGTGCATCTTGGCCAGCTGCGTGACGATCTGGTCGTACGCCGGGAAGACGAACCCGTCGAACTGGATCTCCAAGACCGGCCGGTAGCCGCGCAGCGCGAGGCCGATCGCCGTGCCGACGATGCCGGACTCCGCGAGCGGGGTGTCGATCACCCGGTCCTCGCCGAAGTCCTTCTGCAGTCCGTCGGTGACCCGGAAGACGCCGCCGAGCTTGCCGACGTCCTCACCCATGATCAGGACCTTGGGGTCGTTCTCCAGCGCCGTGCGCAGCGACTCGTTGAGCGCCTTGGCGAGGGGAAGCTTCTGCACCGCCATGATCAGTTGCCCTCCTCGGCGAACGACGCCTGGTACGCCGCGAACTGCGCCCGCTCCTCGTCGACGAGCGCGTGCCCGTCCGCGTAGACGTTCTCGAAGATCGCCATGTCGTCGGGGTCGGGCATCGCCCGCACCGCCTCCCGCACCCGCTTGGCGAGCGTGTCGCTCTCCTCCTCCAGGGCCGTGAAGAACGCCTCGTCCGCGTGGCCCGCCGCCTCCAGATGGGCGCGCAGCCGCTGGATCGGGTCCTTCGCCTCCCAGGCCAGACGCTCGTCGTCGTGGCGGTACCGGGACGGGTCGTCGGAGGTGGTGTGCGCGCCCATCCGGTAGGTGAACGCCTCGATCAGCGTGGGGCCCTCGCCGCGGCGTGCACGCTCCAGCGCCCAGCGGGTCACCGCCAGACACGCCAGCACGTCATTGCCGTCCACACGCACGCCCGGGAAGCCGAAGCCCTCGGCCCGCTTGTAGAGCGGCACACGGGTCTGCTTCTCGGTGGGCTCGGAGATCGCCCACTGGTTGTTCTGGCAGAAGAACACCACCGGGGCGTTGTAGACGGCGGAGAAGGTGAACGCCTCCGCGACATCGCCCTGGCTGGACGCGCCGTCGCCGAAGTACGCGATCACCGCGGAGTCCGCGCCGTCCTTGGCCACACCCATCGCGTAGCCCGTCGCATGCAGCGTCTGCGAGCCGATGACGATCGTGTAGAGCTGGAAATTGTTGGTGTTCGGGTCCCAGCCGCCGTGGTTCACGCCGCGGAACATGCCGAGCAGATTGGTCGGGTCGACCCCGCGGCACCAGGCGACGCCGTGCTCGCGGTAGGTCGGGAAGACATAGTCGTCGTCGCGCAGGGCCCGGCCGGAGCCGATCTGGGCGGCCTCCTGGCCCAGCAGCGAGGCCCACAGGCCCAGCTCGCCCTGGCGCTGCAGGGCGGTGGCCTCGGCGTCGAACCGGCGGGTGAGAACCATGTCCCGGTACAGCCCGCGCAGCTCCTGAGCGCTGAGCTCGATGTCGCACTCGGGGTGCTCGACCCGCTCCCCCTCGGGGGTGAGCAGCTGTACGAGCTGGGGCTCGGATGCCTGCGGGCTCTGCTGCTTCTTGGCGGCGCCGGTGCGCTTGCCAGCGGCGCCGCTGCGTCGCGGTTTGCGCGCGGCAGTGCTCTCCACGGTCACGTGCGTGCTCCTCCGTCGGTCCGGCCCCCGGGTTCGCCGGGTAGGCCAGTGCGGCTCGCCCTGTTGTCCGTACCCGTGCACGGGGTGGGTGCGACTCGGCCGGGAACAGGTGTGGAAGGTGCCCCGGCACGGGTCTGCAAAGGCACGTTACCCAGTGTGCAGCATTCCTGCGAAACCCCACCTGACCTGCGATTTTGCTTGGATATCCAAGTAAATCGAGAAAGTCGGGAACAATCACTGGTCACAGCCTTGCAGGTGGCCGGAACACCGGCACGTTATCCCGGTCACCCGGGGCACGGGAAGAGTCCGAGTGTGAGACTCCTTCCGTGCGCGAAGAAGGAAAAATCACCCTTTTTCCGCTCGATGACCACGAAGAGGTCCGGCGCGGCGTCCATGAACTGCTCTCAAACAGCACTTTCCACTCGGACCGCTCGGCTCGACGGAAGCGCCAAAGGACCGGGCGGCGGACAGGCGGCGGGCAGGGCCGCCGATCGTCACGGTGCACGTACCGGCCCCTTACGAAGAGCGTCCACCACGCCACGCCGGGTGATCTAACATCTGACGGGTGCCGCGCTCATCTGCTACTGCTCCGCCTCCCGTCGGCGCGCTGCTGCGCCGCTACGAGAATCCGGGCGAGCCGCTCTCCTGCAAGCCCGTCACCCAGGGACTGCTGAACCGCGGTTACCGCCTCGCGACGACCCGCGGGGCCTACTTCCTCAAGCACCACCTCGACGGCGACCAAGAGGCGATCGACCGTCAGCACCGGGCGACCCAGCGGCTGCAGGCCCTCGGAGTGCCTGTCGCGCCGCCCGTAGCGGACGCGCAGGGGCGCACGGTCGCGGTCATCCAGGGCCGCTGCTACGCCCTGCACCCATGGGTCGACGGCCGGCACCGGGACGGCGCACAGCTCACCGCGGCGCAGTCCCGGCGGCTCGGCGCGCTGCTTGGCGCGGTGCACACCTGCCTGGAGCGGGTGATGTCGCCCGACCTCGAACAGCGCGGCCGGACGTACGAACATGCGAGCGCGGACCCCGAGGAGACGTTCGCGCTCATCGACGAACTGCTGGGGCTGGTGCGGGGGTCGCGTCCACAGGAAGCGTTCGACGCGCTCGCCGAACACCGGCTGCTCGAACGGCGCGCCCTGCTGCGCCGCCACGCCGACCGGCGGCCGCCGCCGGGTTCGGCGCGCGGCTGGGTGCACGGCGACTTCCATCCGCTGAACCTGCTCTACCGCGGGCACGAGCCCGCGGCGATCGTCGACTGGGACCGGCTGGGGTTCCATCCCCGGGCGGAGGAAGCGGTCCGGGCCGCCGCGATCTTCTTCGTCCGCCCCACGGGCGAGCTCGAACTCCCCAAGGTCCGCGCCTATGCCCGCGCCTACCGCCGCACAACGGGCGCGGACCCGGCGGAACTCGCCGCCGCCGTGCACCGCGTGTGGTGGGAGCGCCTCAACGACTTCTGGATCCTCCGCTGGCGCTACCAGCTCCACGACCGCAGGGCGGACCCCCAGTTCCCCGCGACATCGGCGCTCGCGGTGTGGTGGACGCACGAATACGACGCGGTCCGCGAGGCGTTCACGACCTGACGTCCGTCTCGCCCGCCCACTCGCCCCATGGCTGCGGGGCTCCGCCCCCCACCCCGGAGGCCGGCGCGGACCACGCCGATCCGGGCTCCCCCGGAGAAGCCGCACGGCGTTCTCGACGGCGTACAACCGCCACCTGCCGGACGTGGGGCAGCCCCATGACTTCCGCCTCACCGGGTGAGCCCGGGGGCTCCGACCGCGGCGCGAAACCCACAGGGCAGCCCCTCCCCGGAGACGGACGAGGCCGCAC
Organism: Streptomyces sp. MUM 178J; assembly: GCF_022414575.1. Lineage (GTDB taxonomy): Bacteria > Actinomycetota > Actinomycetes > Streptomycetales > Streptomycetaceae > Streptomyces > Streptomyces chengmaiensis. The sequence continues at coordinate 65,932 of NZ_JADWYQ010000018.1, forward strand.
GCGGCGCGAAACCGCCGCTTCCCGGGGGTGCGGGGGCGAAGCCCCCCGCGAACAACCTCACCCCCCCCGGAGGGGATTCGAGGGCGAAGCCCCGGGAGTCGGCTACTCGCCGCCTTCCTCGCCGCCGTCACTCCCCGACGTCGCGCCCCCGTCGGCCCCCGACGTGGGCCCTCCCGGGCCGCCCGGGTCCGGGTCGCCCGTCGGGTCGGCGCCGTCCGTGGGATCGCCTGTGGGGCCTGTGGTGGGGTCGCCCGTCGGATCACCGGTCGGGGGCGTCGAGGGGGTGTTCGTGGGGTCGCCGGTCGGGTGCGAGGGGGTGAACGACGGGGTGTACGAGGGCGTGTAGGACGGCCGCCGCGGCGGCTCCTGGTTCTGGCCGGACGAGGTGTCCGGCTGCTCCTGCTCGTCCGGCTCGCTCTCCTCCTCGCTCGGCGTCAGCGAGGTCTTGTCGGACTGCGACGGCGACTCGGAGACCGACGGGCTGTCCGTCGTACCGTCCGCCTCGCCTCCGGCGCGGTCCAGCGCGAACGCCACCCCGGCCACGACCGCGATCACCGCGAGCGCCGCGAACAGCATCACCTTGCCACGGCCGCCCCGGCCGCCAGGCCGATTGCCGCCGTATCCGTCGTCGTAGCCGCCGTATCCCCCGTCGTCGGGGTTCATCGGCGGCAGGATCGGCCCCTGCGAGGTGTCCCCGTGCCCGAGGCGCCCCTGCCCGGCAGGGCCCATCACGGCCGTCGCGCCGGTCGTCCCCGTCGCCGGGGTCGCCGCGGCGAGCCCGCCCGCCGGACCGGCGTCGGGCAGCGCGACGGGACCGGTGTTCCACATCCCGGTGTGGCCGCCCTGCTCCTGCAGCATCTGCAGGGCGTACTGCACCAGGCCCCGCATCTCCTCGGCGCTCTGGAACCGGTCGTCCGGATCCTTCGCCAGGGAGCGCATCACCAGCCCGTCCAGCTCCGGCGGCACGGAATGCAGCGCCTGCGACGGCGGCACCGGCATGTCCTGCACATGCTGGTACACCACCGACAGCGGCGTCTCACCGGTGAACGGCGGCCGCAGCGCCAGCAGTTCGTACAGCAGACAGCCCGTGGCGTACAGGTCCGAGCGGTGGTCGACCGCCTTGCCGAGCGCCTGCTCGGGCGACAGGTACTGAGGCGTGCCCATCACCATGCCGGTCTGCGTCATCGTCGCCTGCGCGCCGTGCAGGGCGCGCGCGATGCCAAAGTCCATCACCTTCACCGCACCGGAGTTGGTGATGATGACGTTCGCCGGCTTGATGTCCCGGTGCACGATGCCGTGCTGGTGCGAGTACGCCAACGCCTCCAGCACACCGGACACGATGATGAGCGCCTGCTCCGGCGGCGGCGCCTCCGCGCTGACCAGCAGATCGCGGATGGTGCGCCCCTCGACGAGCTCCATCACGATGTAGGGGACGGTATGCCCGCCCACGGCATCCTCGCCGGAGTCGTACACCGCGACCACCGCATGGTGGTTGAGGCCCGCGACCGACTGCGCCTCGCGTGTGAAGCGGGCCTTGGAGACCGGGTCCTCCGCAAGGTCCGCGCGCAGCAGCTTCACCGCGACGGTGCGGCCGAGCCGTACGTCCTCCGCGGCGAACACCTCGGCCATGCCACCACGGCCCAGGCGGTGCGTCAGGCGGTAGCGGCCGTCGCCGACCAGTCCGTCGATGCCCCAGGAGTCCGCCGCATCCGGCACTCCGCCGCCGCCTGCTTCGGGTTCGGGTGCCATCAGTCCTCGCCGTCGTATCTCAGGGTGCTGTGCCACGTCACGCTACAGCCTCCGCGCGACGAAGCGGATTCCAGAGGATCCACCCATGCCTGATACCGCGAAACCATGCGGTTCCTGTAACGCTTCCGAGACGCTTCTTGTGCGTACGGTCACGGAACGGGCGCTCGGCTTGACGTGTCGGACCCCTCGGGCAGACTGGCCCCGTACATCATCGCGGTCGCCGCGCCCCGGCAGGGCGGGCCCTAGGGCTGCGTATCGAGGGGGAAGCAAGTCATGAGCCAGGACGGCGCACAGGGCCGCCATGCGGGCGGTTCCGTCGCGGGCGGCCGCTATCAGCTGCGCGATCTCCTCGGCGAGGGCGGCATGGCGTCCGTGTATCTCGCCTACGACTCCGCCCTCGACCGCCAGGTCGCCATCAAGACGCTCCATACCGAACTGGGGCGTGAACAGTCCTTCCGCGAGCGCTTCCGCCGCGAGGCGCAGGCCGTCGCGAAGCTGTCGCACACCAACATCGTGTCCGTCTTCGACACCGGCGAGGACACCGTGTCCATCGGCGGCTCCGCCGCGGGCGACGGCACGCCGATGCCGTACATCGTCATGGAGTACGTGGAGGGCAAGCCCCTCGGCTCCGTACTCCAGGACGACATCCGGCAGTACGGCGCGATGCCGGCCGACAAGGCCCTGAAGGTGACCGCCGACGTGCTGGCCGCGCTGGAGACCAGTCATGAAATGGGCCTGGTCCACCGGGACATCAAGCCCGGCAATGTGATGATGACCAAGCGCGGCGTGGTCAAGGTGATGGACTTTGGCATCGCCCGCGCCATGCAGTCCGGCGTCACCTCGATGACGCAGACGGGCATGGTCGTCGGCACCCCGCAGTACCTGTCGCCCGAGCAGGCCCTCGGCCGCGGCGTCGACGCGCGCTCCGACCTCTACTCGGTCGGCATCATGCTCTTCCAACTGCTGACCGGGCGACTGCCCTTCAACGCGGACTCGCCGCTGGCGATCGCGTACGCACATGTGCAGGAGGAGCCGGTGGCTCCGTCCAGCATCAACCGCTCCCTCACCCCGGCGATGGACGCCCTGGTGGCGCGCGCGCTCAAAAAGAACCCGAACGAGCGCTTCCCCAGCGCCGCGGCGATGCGCGACGAATGCGCCCGCGTCGCGAGCGCCGGGCAGACCGGCGCACCGGCGATCGTCGCGGGCGGCCCGGCGAACAGCGGCGCCGGAGTCGGCTCCGCCGTCTTCCCCCCGCTGGACCAGTCGGCCCCGGCCCCCGGCCCGCAGAGCGTGCAGACGCCCTACCAGCCGGGACCGTCGTCCGTGCCGACGCCTGGACCGACGCCGGCCCCGGGACCGGCCCCGGCCCCGCAGGGCGCCTACGGGACCCCCGCGCCCCAGGCCCAGCCCCAGGCCCAGCCGCAGGCACAGCCGCAGCCGCAGCCGCACTACGGCTATCCGCAGAACGCCTCGCCCGCGCACACGCCCACCCCCGGCTACCAGCAGCCGCACGGCGCGGCGACCCCGCCCCCGTACACGATCGCGCCCCAGCCGTCCCCCGCGGGCGGCGGCAGCGGCGGCGGGCGGCGGAACATGCCGGTCATCGTGGCGGCGATCGCCGTGGCGCTGCTCACAGTCGGCGGTGTGGTCGCAGCGGTCGCGTTCAACAAGGACGACGGCACGGGCGACCAGGGAGGCGGCGAGACGAGCGCAAGCGCCGGCGAGTCGGAGAAGGCCGGGTACAAGGGCCCGGAGCGGCACCGGACGATCAAGAAGACCGAGTGCTCGGACGCGCGGGAGAGCTCGTACGACCCCTCCAAGGTGCAGGCGCCCGACTTTGTCTACAAGGACATCCTCTCGGTCAAGGAGTGCGCCCAGACCCAGGGCTGGAAGATCAACGAGAGGCGCGTCGACAACGCCCAGTGGGGCGAGGACATCGTGATCTCCCAGTTCCCGCTGGCCGACACCGATATCTCCGAGGACAACGCGACCTTCACCCTCGAGGTCTCCACGGGCAACCCGGCCGACTGAGCATGCGCTCGACCGGGCCGGCGGCGCTCGACGGGCCGGCGCTCCAACGGGCTGACACCCCAGGGGCCAAGGCTCGACCGGGCCGGCGCTCGACGGGGTCGGCACCCGACGGGCCCGCCGGCTTCGCTGGGCCGGCGCTCCACCGTGCCGGCGCCCCAGGGGGCCAACGCTCGACCGGGCCGGCGCCCCAGGAGGCCGGCGCTCCACCGGGTCGGCACCCGACCGAGCCGGCGCTCCACCGGCTTCGCTGGGCGGGACCCTGTCCGACCGGGCCCCGCCCGACCTTGCTCACGCCGGGGCGGGCCCGCGCCCGAAACGAATGCCGCGCCTGACCTGAAGCAAGCACCGAACCCCAAAAGTGCAGCATGTCCGAGATGCCGGATGCGTCACGGCATGTGACGCTGAGTTCACCAAGCGGAACTCGGCGGCTCGGCACGGGAGGGTCACCCGGTGACACCCAGGCGGCTCGGCACTCGGTGCGTGGTCACCGCCGCGGCCACGGCGGCGCTGACCCTCGCAGCCTCGCCGCCGGAGTACGCCGCGGCCCCCGCGCCTTCCTCCGCCGCGGCCCTCGCGCCTTCCTTCGCCGCGGCCGCCCCGACTCCGACTCCGACTCCGGCACCGGCACCGGCTGCAGCGGACGAACCGACCGACGGCGCGGCGCCGACCGCTTCGTCGTCCTTCGCGGGGCGGCAGGCGGGGGAGGGACGCCCCCGGCCGGGACGGCGGCCGGGGAGCCGCAGCCCCCGCCCGCCCGAGAGCCAGAGCACACCCGCATCGCCGAGCCCGGACGGCACGGACGGCACCTCGGCCGCCTCCGGCTCCGCCACCGCACCCTCCCCCACGGCGTCGGGCGGCGTCGCACCCACGGACGGCACGCGGACTCAGGGCCGCGACACCGGCTCGGACTCCCGGCTGCAGGGGGACTTCGGGCGTCCGGATGGGCACAGGCCCCCTCCCGGGGAGGCGAGGACGCCCGGCGGCGAGGAGACGTACCCGCCCCCGGACGGCGAGGGCAGCGCCGTCGTCCCCTTCCCGCCGGCGGCGAGCCTCACCGGTCCGGCGGATGCCCGCAACCGTGACGACCGCCCCCTCGCCGAGGGCGAGCCGCACCGGATCTCTCCCCTGTCCCTGGGGGCCGGAATGACGCTCATGGGGCTCGGGCTGGGCTTTCTGGGCCTGCGACTGCGCCGCCGCTGACTCCCCGGTCCGCCCGCTTCACCCCTCGGTCGCGCCCGCGCCCGCGCCGCTGCCCGGCCGACTGTCCTCCGCAGGGCGGCCCGTCCGCCTCAGGGCCTACCCGCGCCATCAGTCTCAGGTCGGTTGGCCCACGTCGGCATACCCGGTATACATACTGAGTATGTCCATCCGCCACGGTCTTCTCGCCCTGCTTGAACGGGGCCCCCGATACGGCTCCCAGCTCCGTACGGAGTTCGAGTCCCGCACCGGCGCCACCTGGCCGCTCAATGTGGGGCAGGTCTATACGACCCTCAACCGCCTGGAACGCGACGGCATGGTCGCCCAGGACGGCGAGGACGCCGCGGGGCACGCGCTCTACGCGATCACTGACGCGGGGCGCACGGAGCTGAAGAGCTGGTTCGGGACGCCCGTGGACCGCAGCAGCCCGCCCCGCGACGAACTGGCCATCAAGCTCGCCATGGCCGTCGGCGCGCCGGGGGTGGACATCCGTGATGTCATCCAGTCCCAGCGCCGCCACACGGTGAAGGCGATGCAGGACTACACCCGTCTCAAGGCGCAGGCCCTGGCCGCCGTCGAGGGCGGGGGCCCGAAGGAACGGGACGATGTGGCCTGGCTGCTGGTGCTGGAACAGCTGATCTTCCAGACCGAGGCCGAGGCGCGCTGGCTCGATCACTGTGAGGCCCGGCTCATCCGCCTTTCCACGGCGGCGGGGCCGGGCGCACCGCCTGTGCACGGCGCACCGCCCATCCGCGACACGCCCTCTGTCCAAGGCGCATCATCCGCCCACGGCGCATCGCAGCCCCGCCGAAACACCGGCCCCGCGCATCCGGCCCGCTCCTCGTGACACCGGGACCGGTCACATCTTCCGCACCGCCGGCCCTGTCCTCCGTACCACCGCTCATGCACACGCGCGCCATCTGACCGGGCACGCCCCCGTGCATCCATACGCAACCGCCCAAGGGGGGACCCTTCCATGTCCACACAGTCGCCACACACATCACAGGGACAACAGCGACCCGTGCTGAGGCTTCAGCAGCTGAGCCGTGTCCACGGCAGCGGGGCCACCGAGGTGCACGCTCTGCGAGGGGTCGACCTCGACGTCTTCCCCGGGGAACTCGTCGCGGTCATGGGCCCGTCGGGGTCCGGAAAGTCCACGCTGCTGACGATAGCGGGCGGCCTCGACACCCCCACGTCCGGACGGGTCGTCGTCGAGGACACCGACATCACCGCCGCCGACCGCAAGACGCTCGCCGCGCTGCGCCGCCGCAGCATCGGCTATGTCTTCCAGGACTACAACCTGATACCGGCCCTGACCGCGGCCGAGAACGTCGCGCTGCCGCGCGAACTCGACGGCGTCTCCGCGCGCAAGGCACGTGGAGAGGCGGTCGCCGCGCTGGAGGAGATGGAGCTCGGGCATCTCGCCGACCGCTTCCCGGACGAGATGTCCGGCGGCCAGCAGCAGCGGGTGGCGATCGCACGCGCCCTCGTCGGCGACCGTCGACTGGTCCTCGCCGACGAGCCCACCGGAGCCCTGGACTCCGAGACCGGGGAGTCGGTGCTCGCCCTGCTCCGCTCCCGCTGCGACGCGGGCGCCGCCGGGATCCTCGTCACCCATGAGCCGCGCTTCGCGGCCTGGGCGGACCGCGTGGTCTTCCTGCGCGACGGCGCGGTCGTCGACCAGACGGTCCGCAGCCAGACGGACTCCCTGCTGACGGGCCAGGCGGCCGAACTGTGATCACCTGGTACCACTCCTGGCGCGCCGCGATCCGCATCGCCCGCCGCGACGCCTGGCGCTCCAAGGGGCGCAGCTTCCTCGTCCTGGCGATGATCGCCCTGCCCATCCTCGGGGTGAGCGCGGCCGATCTGACCCTGCGCAGCGCCGAACTGTCCACGGAGCAGAAGCTGGAGCGCTCCCTGGGCGCGGCAGACGCCCGGCTGACCGACCCCGGTTACGGCGGCGCCCCCATCCTTCAGACGCCCAACGGGGAAAACTTCACGCCCGCCGACGACTTCGAGGACAAGCCGTACCCGGAAGGAAGCACCGATGTCACCAAGGCGGCGCCCCAGGGCGCCAAGACCCTGAAGGACGCCACCGGTTCGGCGAAGCTGCGTACCGAACACGGCCTGCTGCACACCGAGATACGGGAGTTGAAGGCCGCCGACCCGATGGCGAAGGGCATGCTGACGCTGGTCAACGGCCGCTTCCCGGCCGACGGCACCGAGGTCGCGGCGACCACGCACTTCCTCGCCTCCAGCGGTCTGCAGGTCGGCTCGACGCTGAGGGCACGCGGATTTGACCGCGAGTACACGGTCGTGGGGTCGTACGAGCTCCCCGACTCGCTGAAGTCCGACCAGGTCAACGCCCTTCCCGGCGCCCTTCTTGCCCCGCTCGACAAGGCGCTGAAGGCGGACGGCCTGCCCGGCACTGGGGCCGAGGCCAGCTATCTGGTGAGCCTGCCGGGCGGTTTCACGTGGAACATGGTCAAGGAGACCAACGCCAAGGGCGTGGTGGTCCATTCGCGGGTCGTCGGCCTCGATCCCCCGGCCAAGTCGGACGTGCCGTTCTACCAGAAGAACGACTGGGGCGACTTCGGCATGAGCGCGAGCGCCAGGGCCGCCGCTCTCGCCGCGATCGGCACGGTCGTCGGTCTGGCGATGCTGGAGATCTGCCTGCTCGCCGGCCCCGCCTTCGCGGTCGGCGCGCGGCGCTCGCGCCGCCAGCTGGGTCTGGTGGGCGCCAACGGCGGTGAACGCCGCCATGTCCGGGCCATCGTGCTGTCCGGCGGTCTGGTCATCGGCGTCGCCGCGGCGGCCGTCGGCACGGTCCTCGGGTTGGCCCTGACGTATGCGCTGCGGCCGGTGCTGGAGGAGTACATCGGCCGGCGCTTCGGCCACTTCGACATCCGTCCGCTGGAGCTGCTGGGCATCGGGCTGCTGGCCGTGCTCACGGGTCTGCTGGCCGCGATCGTGCCGGCCGTCACCTCGTCCCGGCAGACCGTGCTCGCCTCGCTCACCGGCCGGCGCGGCATACGCCGGAGCAATCGGGTACTGCCGGTGATCGGCCTGCTGGCGACGGTGCTGGGCGCGGCGATCGCGCTGTACGGCTCGGTCTTCTCAGACCAGTTCGCCGTCGTGGCGGCCGGCAGCGCCCTCGCCGAGCTGGGCGTCGTCGCCATGACGCCCGCCCTGGTGGGCCTGTTCGGGCGCACGGGGCGGCTGCTGCCGCTCTCGCCGCGGCTGGCGCTGCGGGACGCGGTGCGCAACCGGGGCCGTACCGCGCCCGCCGTCGCGGCGGTGCTGGCCGCCGTCGCGGGTACGGTCGCCGTGGCCACATACTCGGCGAGCAGCGACGCCCAGCAGCGTGCCGAGTACAAGGCGCAGCTGCCGCATGGCGCGGTGTCTGTGATCATGGACGAGGCGGGTTCGGCGCGTGACGTGCCCGCGGTGCGCTCCTCCGTGCAGAAGCTGCTGCCCGTCGAGGTACGGGCGGACATAAGCCGGATCTCGGTCGGGAGCGCCAACTGCTCGGTGTGGGGCGGGTCCGACGGCTGCGGCACCTATGAGGTGGTCGTGCCCCCGCAGAACGAGTGTCCGCTGTGGGCGACCGACCCGGCCAACCCGGACGGCGACCCCGCGGAACGGTTCAGCAAGGAGGAGCGCCGCAAGCTCGCCGAGGACTGGCGCTGCCAGCAGCCGGGCGGACGGGGCGTGTACGTCCCCGACGGCGTGGTGGTCGCCGACGCGTCGCTGCTGAAGGTGCTGGAGATCGACGACCCGGCGGCGGCGAAGGCGCTGGCGGGCGGACAGGCCGTGGTCTTCGACAAGCGCTACATCGACAAGAACGGCGGCGGCGGGAACGACGACGGCAAGGACGGAACCGATGGCAGGGACGGAACCGACGACGGGACGGACGAGGGCGGGACGGACGAGGGCGGGACGGTCCGGATCAAGCTGATCACGGACACGGAGGCTGCGGGCAACGCGTTCGACGAGGGCAGGGAGGCGCCGGGCGAGATCAAGTCGTTCCGTGTCCATCGGGCGGCGGACGACGTCGACGCCTACGGCCTGTCGGTGATCGTGCCGCCTGCCGCGGCCAAGGCGGCCGGGCTCACGACCTTGCCGCTGGGTGCGTACTACTCCACCGACTCGCTGCCGAGCACCGAGCAGCGCCAGCGGCTGGAGGGCGAGCTCGACAAGACCGGATCGTCGGTGATGCTCCATATCGAGGAGGGCTACACCAGCGAGAACAGCATCATCCTGCTGGCGCTGACCGTCTTCGCCGGACTGATCACCATCGGCGCGGCGGGCATCGCGACCGGTCTTGCGCAGGCCGACGCGGAGGCCGATCTGAAAACGCTCGCGGCGGTCGGGGCGCCCCCGCGGGTGCGGCGGACGCTCAGCGGCTTCCAGTGCGGCGTGGTGGCGGCGATGGGTGTGCTGCTCGGATCGGCAGCCGGTGTGCTGCCGGCGATCGGGCTGCGGCTCGCCGAGCGGCGCGAGCAGCTCAAGTGGTACCAGGAGGCGCTGGACAACGGCTGGGGCGGTCTCGCCTCGGATCCGCATGTGCCGGTCGTCATCCCCTGGGCGACGCTGGCGGCACTCCTGGTCGCCGTCCCGGTGGGCGCGGCCCTACTGGCCGCGCTGGTCACCCGCTCGCGCGGCGCACTCGCCCGCCGCGAGACTGCCTGAGGGCCCTGTACGCCCCCGGAGGAGGGTGGATCACTCTCTTCCGGGGGCACACCGTGTGCAGACATGCTGGTGCGAGAGAATGGCGGCATGGAGATGCCGAGGAATGAACGGTCGCAGGAGAGTCCGCACGTCCTGGTAGTGGGCCAGGACGGCATGGCGCTCGGCGGCGGTGACACCGATGACGAGTCCCGCGAGATCCCGGTCACGGACATGGTCGAGCAGCCTGCGAAGGTCATGCGCATCGGCAGCATGATCAAGCAGCTGCTCGAGGAAGTCCGCGCGGCTCCTCTGGACGAAGCCAGCCGGGCCCGTCTGAAGGCGATCCACGCCGGCTCCATCAAGGAGCTGGAGGATGGCCTCGCCCCCGAGCTGGTCGAGGAGCTCGAACGCCTCTCCCTTCCCTTCACCGAGGGCACGGTCCCCACCGAGGCGGAACTGCGCATCGCGCAGGCCCAGTTGGTGGGCTGGCTGGAGGGCCTCTTCCACGGGATCCAGACCACGCTGTTCGCCCAGCAGATGGCCGCCCGCGCCCAACTGGAACAGATGCGCCGCGCGCTCCCCCCGGGCGTCCACCACGAGGACGACGAACCCCACCCCCACACCTCGGCCCGCTCGGGCCCGTACCTCTGACCCCTGCCGGGAGGGACCACACGCACCCGGCCCCTCCCGGCCCCGCCCACCCCCGGGGAAGACCACTGCATCCGGGGGCTGCGGGCAGCCCCGTCTACTCCGCCACCAGCAGCACCTTGCCCACATGCGCACCGGAGTCCAGCACCCGGTGCCCCTCTCCCGCGTCCCGCAATCGCACGGCGCGGTCCACCACCGCCCGCACGCGCCCCGCCTCGATCAGCGGCCACACATGCTCCCGCACCGCCGCCACGATCGCCGCCTTCTCCCCCAGCGGCCGCCCCCGCAAGGACGTCGCCGTGATCGCCCCCCGTTTCCTCAGCAGCGCGCCCAGGTTCAGCTCGCCCTTGACCCCGCCCTGAAGGCCGATCACCGCCAACCGCCCGTTGACCGCCAGCGCCTTCACATTCCGGTCCAGATACTTCGCACCGACGATGTCGAGGATCACATCCGCCCCGGCCCCGTCCGTCGCTTTGCGGAGCTCCGCGACGAAGTCCTGCTCCCGGTAGTCGATCAGAACGTCCGCGCCCAGCTCCGCGCACCGCGCCAGCTTCTCGGGCCCGCCCGCCGTCACCGCGACGCGCGCACCCACCGCCTTGGCCAGTTGGACGGCCATCGTTCCGATGCCGCTCGCACCACCGTGCACCAGCAGCGTCTCACCCGGCCGCAAATGCGCGATCATGAACACGTTCGACCACACCGTCGCGGTGACCTCCGGCAGCGCCGCCGCCGTCACCAGGTCCATGCCCTGCGGCACCGGCAGCAGCTGCCCCGCCGGCACGGCGACCTTCTCCGCATAGCCGCCGCCCGCCAGCAGCGCGCACACCTCATCGCCGACCGCCCACCCGGACACCCCGGGCCCGACGGCCGCGATCCGGCCGGAACACTCAAGGCCGGGGTACGGGGAGGCGCCGGGCGGCGGGTCGTAGTACCCCTGCCGTTGCAGCAGATCCGCCCGGTTCACCGCACTCGCGGCGACATCGACAAGCACCTCGCCCTCGCCTGCCGCCGGATCGGGCACCTCCGCCCAGATCAGCGCCTCGGGACCGCCGGGTTGGGGAATCGTGATCGCATGCATGGCGGCGAGGCTACTCTTGCGGCTCCACGGTCGTGTCGTTCGCGGCGCGCACAATCGTGATCAGGCGGTCCGTGAGCTGCAGGGGACTGGCCGCCGGATCGTCGTAGCCCAGCAGCCGGTGGCCTCTGAGCACGCTCACCACCAGATCGTCCGTCTCCCGTACGCTCCGGCCCACTTCGGCCTTTATCACCGGCCGTTCCACAAGATCGAGTCCGCTGCCCTGCTGGATGAGATCCTCCATCAGCGTGCCCGCACTGGGGCTCAGCACCGACAGGCCCAGCAGCCGGCCCGCCGCGCTCGCGCTGGTGATGACCGCGTCCGCCCCGGACTGGCGCAGCAGCGGCGCGTTCTCCTCTTCCCGCACCGCCGCGACGATCTTCGCCCCGCGGTTGAGCTGACGCGCCGTCAGGGCAACCAGCACCGCCGTGTCGTCCCGCTGTGTGGCGATCACGATCTGACGCGCCTTCTGCACCTCGGCACGCAGCAGCACATCACTGCGTGTCGCATCCCCGATGACGCCGACATACCCTTCGGCGTTCGCTGTGTCGATCACCTTGCTGCTGGGGTCGACGACGATGATCTGTTCCTTCTTCAGCCCTGTGGCCGTCAACGTCCTGATCGCCGAACGGCCCTTGGTGCCGAATCCGACGATCACCGTGTGATCTCGCAAGCGCTGCCTCCAGCGGTTCAGCCGCCACTCCTCCCGGGTCCGCTCGGTGAGGACCTCAAGAGTGGTGCCGACCAGAATGATCAGAAAAAGCACGCGCAGCGGAGTCACCAACAGCACATTGGTGAGCCTCGCCGCCTCGCTGACGGGCGCGATGTCCCCGTAGCCGGTGGTGGAGAGCGTGACCGTCGCGTAGTAGACGCAGTCGAGGAAGTCGACGGAGCCGTCTGCGCTGTCGGTGTAGCCGTCCCGGTCGAGCCAGGTGATCAGCACTGTCAGCATAAGGACGCCGAGAGCCATCAGCAGCCGCTTGGCAACCTGCCGAAGCGGCTGCTCGACAACCCTGCGGGGGAGTTTCACCCGACTGGTGATCAGTCGCTCTTCCGCCTGCCGGGCCATGGCGTCCTGACCGGGAAGTTTCACGTGAAACACCCTCCTTCGCCGGTCCCGGCCGTCCAGGGCAGGTCAAGGACCTCCAGCATGTCTCCCGGACGCGCACCGCCCGGCCTGACCACGGCCAGCCCGTCCGCACCCGCGATGCCCCGCAGCATGGCCGGCCCGTTGTAGTGCAACGGCACCAACCGGTCGTCCCGGTGGACGACTGGCACCAGCCGGGTGTCGTACGGATGTCCATGCACCGCGTCACGGACGGGAGCACTGTACGGGAGGGAGGCGGGGCGGCCGGCCAGCCCCCGGAGCAGCGGTTCGGCGAGTGTCAGCAGCCCGGAGACGGCGGCCAGCGGGTTCCCCGGCAGCCCCACCAGATAGCGGGCCCGCCCACCGGCGTCGCCGGACGCGGCGAGGCGGGCCAGCAGCATGGGATGCCCGGGGCGTACGGCGACGGAGTCCACCAGCAGCTCCGCGCCGGCCTTCCGCAGGACGGGGTGGACATGGTCGACGGGGCCGGCGGCGGTGCCGCCCGTGGTGAGCACCAGGTCAGCCGCGGAGCCCGTGACCGCCTTGTGAAGAGCCTCCGCGTCATCGCCGAGGCGGCGGGCGGCCGTCACCTCGGCGCCCAGGGTCCGCAGCCAGGGACCGAGCATGGGCCCCAGCGCATCGCGGATCAGCCCGTCGTGGGGGAGTCCGGAGCTGAGCAGCTCATCGCCGAGGACGAGCACCTCGACACGGGGCCGGGGCACGAGGGGCAGCGCGTCGTACCCCGCGGCGGCGGCCAGCCCCACCACGGCGGGGGTGACGGCGACGCCGGCTGACAGCAGCTGATCGCCGATGCGGCACTCCTGGCCGCGGGGCCGGATGTCCTGCCCGGGAACCACCGGACGCAGGGCGTGCAGCTGCCGCTTGCCGGGCCCGATGCGGGCATGCTCACTGCGGATCACGGCAGTGGCGTCGTGGGGGATGCGTGCACCGGTCGCGATGCGCACGGCGGAGCCGTCGGGCAGTGCAGGCGCACGGCCGGCGTCCTGGCCCGCGAGGACCGAGTCCCCTTCGCGGACGGTCCAGGGGCCCGGACCTGCGACCGCCCAGCCGTCCATGGCGGAGGTGTCGAACGACGGCAGGTCGCAGAGCGCGGGCAGCGGCTCGGCGAGCACCTGCCCGAGCGCTTCGTCCAGGGCCGTTCGACGGGTGCGGGGCGGGGCGCTGCGCCCGAGCCTGGCGGCGAGGGCACGGGCGTCGGGCCACGGGGTGGCCTGGTGCCCGCCGGAGCCGCCAGGAACGCCTCGGGCGGCTCCGTGGCCCTGTTCCTGCACCGTGTGTCCTGTGCGGCCCGCATCGCCCGGCAGGCCCTGCTGTCCGGGCCGTCCGGGCTGTCCGGGCTGCCGTGCGTTCCGGCCGACGAGTGCGAGGGCGTCGGCGACGCCGTCGATGTCCTGGGAGACGTCCTGCGCGGCGTCGCGGGTGACGTCCTCGGCGACGTCCTGAGCTGCCTCGTGAGCGACGCTCCGAGCTGCGTCGTGGGCATCCTCAGGCGCGTCCGGGGCTGCGCTGTCACCTCGTACGTCCCGGGCCTCGGCGCCCTCGCCGTGCCCGGCGTCGGCACGGTTCCTGTGGTCGTTCCCGGTCATCCTGCGTCGGCCCCGCTCTCACGGCCTGCCGCACCCTCCGCGCTCTCGGCACCCTCCGCGCCCTCCGCGCTCTCGGCACCCTCGGCGCTCTCGGCGGTCTCGGCGGTCTCGGCGGTCTCGGCGGTCTCGGCCGCCCACCGTGCGGCGAGTGCGGCGGTCTTGCGCACAGCCTCCGCGACCGCCTGCGCACTGCCGTCGCCCGCCTGGGCCGCCGCATATCCCACCAGGAACGTGGTGAGCGGAGCAGCGGGGCGGGCGACGCCGTGCGCGGCGTCACGGGCGAGGTCGAGCAGAGCCTTCACGTCGACGTCGAGTTCGACGTCCAGCTCGTCCTTGACTGCGGTGATCCATTCGTCCAGCACGCTCCCATGCTCCCTGATGCGGGCCCGGGCTGCGGCAACGTCCTCCCAGGTGTCGCAGTCGAAGGAGGCCGACGACTCGGCGTCGATCCGGGCGAGATGAAGTTCCTGAGTCAACAGACGCAGCGGAAGCCCGGAGAGATGCCCGTGTTCGGCGGCGAGCAGGGCTATCTCCCGGCGGAGCGGCTCCGCGCGGTAGACGGCCGCCAGTGGCTGGTCGCGCCCCTCGGGATCGGTGAGGAGCGCTCCCTCGCGCCCGCTCGCCCCCAAGGCGTCGAGCAGCCGCCGTACCGTTTCCGCACCGAGGAAGGGAAGATCGGCGGAGAGCACCAGCACCACCTCGGCCTCCGTACGCCGCACCCCGGCGGCGAGCGCGGCCAGCGGGCCGCCGCCGGGCGGCTCCTCCCGCGTCCAGAGCACGGGGCGGGCCGTGGCCCTGCGCCCGCCCACGACGACGGTGCGCCCTGCTCCCCGGCACGCGGTCAGCACCCGGTCCAGGAGAGCGCGCCCGCCCACGCTCACGGCCGGTTTGTCCGCGCCGCCGAGCCGCCTGGCCGCGCCTCCGGCGAGGACGACGGCGTCATACGCGGGGGGCACGGGGGACACGGGGTGCGAGGCGTTGACGGTCACCCCGATAAGTATGGTCCCCGATCGCCCCGCCGTGGACCCCTGTGGATCTCTCACAGCCCGCAGGCGGGCTGTGAGCTACAGCGTGCGCAGCAGCACGGAGGGCTGTTCCACGCAGTCGGCCACATACCGCAGGAACCCTCCGGCGGTCCCGCCGTCGCACACGCGGTGGTCGAACGTCAAGGACAGCTGGACGACTTGGCGAACGGCCAGCTCGCCGCGGTGCACCCAGGGCTTGGGCACGATCCGGCCGACTCCGAGCATCGCCGCCTCGGGGTGGTTGATGATCGGCGTGGAGCCGTCCACCCCGAATACGCCGTAGTTGTTGAGCGTGAACGTCCCGCCCGTGAGGTCGGCCGGAGTGAGCGTGCCCTCCCGGGCCGCCTGCGTCAGCCGCGCGAACTCCTCGGTCAGCGACTCGGCAGAGCGGTCGTGTGCGTCCTTGACGACGGGGACGACGAGGCCGCGCTCCGTCTGCGCCGCGAAACCGAGGTGCACCTCGGGCAGCCGCACGATCGCCCGTGCCTGGAGGTCGACGGTGGAGTTCAGCTCGGGGTAGCGGGCAAGCGCCGCCGTGCAGATCCGGGCGAGCAGGGCGAGCACCGAGATCTTCGGACCGCCCGCGCCGTTCATCGCGGCCCGCGCGGCCATCAGCTCCGTGGCGTCCGCGTCGACCCAGCAGGTGGCGTCGGGGATCTCCTGCCTGCTCCGCGACAGCTTGTCCGCCACGGCTCCGCGCACTCCGCGCAGCGGAATGCGCTCCGCGCCCGCGCCCTGTGCGACGGTGCGCGGCACGGCAGCCCCGGAGGCCGCGGCGGCAGCCGGCTCGGGCGCGCTCTCTGCGGCCCGCAGCGCGCTCTCGACGTCGGCCCGCATGATCAGTCCATCGGGCCCGGATCCGGTCAGCTGCCGCAGATCCAGCCCGTTCTCCCGGGCCAGCCTGCGCACGAGGGGCGAGATGACGGGCACGGGCCCGTCGGCCTCGGGGCGCGTCCGCGGGCGTCCGTCGTCGATGCGCGAAGTCGTCCCCTGCGGCGCGGCGACGCCGGTCGCGCCATCGCGGGTCCCGGGACTCGCGGCCGCCTGCGCCGAGGCCACGGCGCGGCCGCCGCTGTCCGGCCGGGCGGCGACTCCCGCACCCTGGTGCGCGGGGCGGATGCGCCGACGGCGGGCGGCGGGCGCTCCGGTGCCGTACCCGACGAGGACGTTGCCGGACGATTCACCAGACGGCTCGCCGGAGGCGCCGACAGCGTCGGAGGATCCGGCCGGTCCGCCGGCGCTGCCCGCGTCGTCCCCCGCCCCCACCGCAACCGTCAGCAGCGGGGCGCCGACGGGCAGTTCGGCACCCTCCTCGCCGAAGCGCGCGGTGACCACGCCCCCGTACGGACAGGGCACCTCCACCATCGCCTTGGCCGTCTCGACCTCGACGACCGGCTGGTCGACCGTGACGACGTCGCCCACGGCCACCAGCCAGCGGACGATCTCCGCTTCCGTGAGGCCCTCCCCGAGATCGGGGAGCCTGAATTCGAGCACTTGGGCCATCAGCTCTCCGCCTCCCACTGCAGCCGGGCGACCGCGTCCAGGACCCGGTCCACTCCGGGCAGGTGGTGCCGCTCCAGCATCGGCGGCGGATACGGGATGTCGAAGCCGGCCACCCGCAGCACCGGAGCCTGAAGATGGTGGAAGCAGCGCTCGGTGACCCGGGCGGCGATCTCCCCGCCCGGCCCGCCGAAGCCGGTTGACTCGTGCACCACCACGGCGCGTCCCGTGCGGCGCACGGCTGCGCAGACCGTCTCGTCGTCGAAGGGGACGAGCGAGCGCAGATCGACGACCTCGAGGTCCCAGCCCTCGGCCGTGGCGGCCTCGGCGGCCTCCATGCAGACCGGCACGGAGGGGCCGTAGGTGATGAGTGTGGCGCTGCGGCCGGGACGCCGGACCGCGGCGCGCCCTATCGGCTCGACCGCAGCCGGAGCGTCGGGCGACCACGGGGCCTTGGACCAGTACAGCCGCTTGGGCTCCAGGAAGACGACCGGGTCGTCCGAGGCGATGGCCTCGCGCAGCAGCCCGTAGGCGTCCTCGACGGTCGCGGGCGTGACGACGTGGAGCCCCGGAGTCGCCATGTAGTACGCCTCCGACGAGTCGCTGTGGTGCTCGACTCCGCCGATCCCTCCGCCGTACGGTACGCGTACCGTGATCGGCAGCGGCATCCCGCCGCGGGTGCGGTTGCGCATCCGCGCCACATGGCTGATCAGCTGCTCGAACGCCGGATAGGCAAAGGCGTCGAACTGCATCTCCACCACCGGCCGCAGCCCGTACATCGCCATCCCCACGGCCGTGCCGAGGATGCCCGCCTCCGCGAGCGGCGTGTCGGTGCAGCGGTCGTCGCCGAACTCCGCGGCGAGACCGTCCGTGACCCGGAAGACCCCGCCGAGCGTGCCGACGTCCTCGCCCAGCACATGGACGGACGGGTCATCGGCCATCGCGTCGTGCATGGCGCGCTGCAGGGCCTGCGCCATGGTCGCCGGCTTGACGCCGGCCGGCTGCTGCACAGCGGCCGTGCTCATCGGGTCTCTCCTTCGGCGTCGAGCTCCGCCCGCAGCTGGGCCGCCTGTTCGCGCAGCTGGCCGGTCTGCTCGGCGTAGACGTGCTCGAACAGGTCCATCGGGTCCAGCACCGGGTCGGCGTTCATCCGCTCGCGCAGCGTGGCCGCCATCGTCTCCGCGGCGTCGGCCGCCGCCTTGACGCCGTCGTCGTCGATGAGTCCCCGTTCGGTCAGCTCCCGTTCCAGCAGCCGGATCGGATCGTGCGCCCGCCAGGTCTCGACCTCGCTCTCACCCCGGTAGCGCGTGGCGTCGTCGGCGTTGGTGTGGGCGTCGATGCGGTAGGTCACGGCCTCGATGAGCGTCGGCCCGCCGCCGCGCCTGGCTCGGGCGACGGCGTCGGCGAGGACCTCGTGCACGGCTGCCGCGTCGTTCCCGTCGACCAGACGGCCGGGCATGCCGTAGCCCACGGCCTTGTGGGCGAGCGAGGGTGCAGCTGTCTGCTTGGCCAGCGGCACCGAGATCGCGAAGCCGTTGTTCTGCACCAGGAAGACGACCGGGGCCTGCCATACGGCGGCGAAGTTCAGCGCCTCGTGGAAGTCGCCCTCGCTGGTGCCGCCGTCGCCGACCATGGCGAGGGCGACCACGTCGTCCCCCTTGAGCCGGGCCGCGTGGGCCAGCCCCACGGCATGCGGCAGCTGGGTGGCGAGAGGGGTGCACAGCGGAGCTATGCGGTGCTCGCGGGGGTCGTATCCGGTGTGCCAGTCGCCGCGCAGCAGCGTGAGGGCCTGCACCGGATCGAGGCCGCGGGCGACGGCCGCGAGCGTGTCGCGGTAGCTGGGAAAGAGCCAGTCGCGCTCTTCGAGGGCCAGCGCGGCGGCCACCTCGCAGGCCTCCTGGCCGGTGCTGGACGGGTAGACGGCCAGCCGGCCCTGCTTCGTCAGGGCCGTCGCCTGAGTGTTGTACCGGCGGCCGCGCACCAGCTCGCGGTAGAGCCTGCGCAGCAGCTCGGGGTCGACGGCGCCCGCGGCCTGGGTGCCCAGCACCCGGTACGGCTCGGGGTCCGGCAGCAGCGGGGCGGGGTCCGTGCGGGGCTGCCACGCCGGTGGCGGGGTGGGCCGGTAGGCAGTGGCGCCGGGCAGCTCCTGCACCGACATGCTGCTCTTTCTCAACGCGAGCACCTCCTCGTGGGGGCGACGACGAAGCGGCACGGGGAGTGTGGCGTGCCTCACCAACCGATTGTTCGGTCGTGGGCGCATTTTGGCTACAGGCGACGCAAGCCTGTGGACAAACGGTTCTCCACAGCCTCTCATGGAGACAGGTCGTCCATACGAGAGAGGCGGGGGGACATGCCAGCTGAACAAATGGCCGAGGGTGGGGACCGTATGGAGCAGCTGCCGCCGGCACGTCCGCTCGACTCGATCGACCGGGACATCCTGCGCATCCTGCAGACCGACGGCAGAGCATCGATACGCTCCGTAGCCGACCGGGTCCATGTGTCGCGGGCGAACGCCTACGCACGGATCAACCGGCTCATGGACGACGGAGTCATCCGCGGCTTCAGCGCCCGGGTCAACCATGAGCGCGCGGGCCAGGGCGCGTCCGCCTACATCACGCTCAAGATCGTTCAGAATTCCTGGCGCACCGTGCGCGAGCAGCTGCAGGCGCTTCCCGGAGCCGCGCACATCGCCCTGGTCAGCGGTGACTTCGACGTACTGCTGCTGGTGCACACCCCGGACAACCGCACCCTGCGCGAACTGGTCCTGACCCGGCTCCAGTCCATCCCGGAGGTGCTGTCGACGCGCACACTGCTGGTCTTCGAGGAGACGGACCTCGACCCCGGCCCCGGGTCGGCCGGGGACCCGCTGCGCGACTCCTGAGGCCCGCGCCTGCCCGCCGGCGCCGTAGCCCGGGGTCGGCGGGGGCGTTACGAGGCGTCCGCGCGCAACCCGTCGAAGGCCAGCCGTACGACCGCCTCGGCGACCTGGTTCTCGTCGTGGCCTGTGCCGGGGTGCGGCCGGTACCACTCCACCAGGGAGTTGACCATGCCGAACAGCAGCCTGGTCGCCAGCTTGGGGTCGACGTCGGCACGCAGATCGCCGTCCGCTGCGGCGGCCTTCAGCAGATCGGCCACGCGGTGGTCGAACTCACGGCGGCGCTCCATCGCCCACCGTTCGGTCTGCGTGTTGCCGCGCACCCGCAGCAGCAGCGTCACATAGGGCAGTTCCGCCATCAGCACCTCGACGGTGCGCCGGGTGACGTGCTCGACCTGCTCGATCGTCCGCCCGCGCTGGGCCCCAGGCTCGTCGAGGATCGCGAACAGCGCGTCCAGAGCCCGGCTGACGGCGCGGCGCAGCAACTCCTCCTTGCCCGAGACGTGGTGGTAGATGGAGGACTTGGAGATGCCTGCGGCCTTGGAGAGGTGCTCCATGGACGTGCCGTCGTAGCCGCGCTCGTTGAAGATCTGCACGGCGACGCCCAGCAGCGTCTCCGGGGTGTACGTATCGCGCCTGGGGGTGGTCATGAGGCGTCCTCCTGCCTGCTCTTCCGCGCCGCCGCACGCTCGGCGGCCGCCCTCCCGCGCAGCGCCTGCGAGGGGGCGTAGCGCCCCGTCGGGCAGGCCTTGTGGAGCCCGTCGAGAACGGTGAGGACCCAGTCCAGGCCGATCTCCTCGCCCCAGGCGAGGGGGCCGCGCGGATAGTTGACGCCGAGCCGCATCGCCGTGTCGATGTCGTCCGCGGAGGCCACGTCGCGTGCGGCGGCGTCGAGGGCGAAGTCGACGAGCATCGCGACGGTCCGGGCGACGATCAGCCCGGGGATGCCGGCGACCACGCTGACCTGCTTGCCGAGCGCCTGGAAAAGGCCGACCGCCTCCCTCAGGGCGGCGTCGCCGACCGTCGGGGCGGGAGCCAGGGCGATACGCCCGGATCGGGCGTAGTCGAGGGCGAGATCGAAGTGGATCACCGCCGTCTCCGCCTCTTCTGCCGCGGTCCCGTCGGCCAGGCAGAGGCGGGCGCCGCCGGGCAGCTCGATCCACCCCGGGCGGGTCTCGCCGGTCCCCTCGCCGCGGACGACGGCGATGCCCGCCTCCTCGACGAGGCCGGGCAGGGCTGCCGCCTGGGCCAGGTCGCCGTGGACGGTGACGGAGCCGGGAGCGGGAGCGGGCGGCTCCGTACGGGGGGAGGGCGCGGTGGCCTCGGAGCCGTACGGGAACCAGCCCCGGCCGGTCTTGCGGCCCAGCCTGCCCGACTCGACGAGGCGGCGCTGGGACAGCGACGGCGTGAACTTGGGGTCCTGGAAGAACGACTCCCAGACGGAGCGTGTGACGGCCTCGTTGACGTCCTGGCCGATCAGGTCCGTCAGCTCGAAGGGCCCCATGGCGAAGCCGCCCGACTCCCGGAGCACGGCGTCGACGGTGGCCGGGTCGGCGGCGCGCTCCTCGTGGATGCGCAGGGCCTCGGCGTAGAAGGGGCGGGCGATCCGGTTGACGATGAAGCCGGGCAGATCCGCGCAGCTCACCGGGGTTTTCCCCCAGGCCGCCACGGTCGCGCGGGCGCGGGCGGCGGCCGCCTCGTGGGTCGCGTGACCGCTGACGACCTCCACCAGCGGAAGGAGCGGGGCGGGGTTGAAGAAGTGCAGCCCGACAAAGCGTCCGGGGTGCTTCAGCGCTCCGGCCACGGCGGTCACGGAGAGAGAGGAGGTGTTGGTGGCCAGCAGACAGTCGCGGGAGACGATCTCTTCGAGGGCGGTGAACAACACCTGCTTGACGTCGAGCCGCTCCAGCACCGCCTCGACGACGAGCGCGGCGTCCGCGAGCTCGGCGAGCTCCGCGGCGGGGTGCAGCCGCTTCAGGGCGGCGTCCCGCTGCGACGGCTCCATCCGGCCTTTCTCCACGAGCCGGTCCAGACGGGCGGAGATGCCCTTCGCGGCTTCCTGGGCGCGGCCGGGGGCGGCGTCGTGAAGGCGGACAGGGTGCCCGGCGACCAGGGCGACCTGGGCGATGCCCTGGCCCATGGTGCCCGTGCCGACGACGGCGACGACATCGCCGGGGCCGACGGCATCTCGCGCGACGGCGTCTCGCCCGTTGGCGTCGATGGCGGTCATGGGAGCGATCCTCCCCGATGAGTTTTCCACAGCTTCGCCAGGCCCCCTTGTACCGACCGATCGTTCGGTTACTCTAACTCTGTCATCCGTTCCCTGCCCAGCTCGACGAGGAGTTGGTCCGCAATGCAGCTGACCGAGACCCGCCGGCCCACGCTCGACCAGGCCCTCGAAGCGATCCGCACCCGTGCCTACTGGTCCCCGCACCCCGAGCACCCCAAGGCATATGGGGAGAGCGCGCCCGCCGAGGGGCTGGCCGCGTTCGAGGCCCTCAAGGGCGCCCGCTTCGAGCTCGACCAGCCGGGCGTCGACGGCTGGACGGGCGGTGAGGTGTCGCCGTACGGCCCGGAGCTGGGCATCGAGTACCCCCACGCGGACGTGGACGTGCTGCTGCCCGCCATGCGCGACGGCATGGCCGCCTGGCGCGAGGCGGGCCCCGAGACCCGCGCCCTGGTGTGTGTGGAGATCCTCGCCAGGATCAGCGCCCGCACCCATGAGTTCGCGCACGCCGTGATGCACACCAGCGGCCAGGCCTTCATGATGGCGTTCCAGGCCGGCGGCCCGCACGCCCAGGACCGCGGCCTGGAAGCCGTGGCGTACGCGTACGAGGAGCAGACCCGCACCCCCGCCGCGGCCGACTGGTCCAAGCCCCAGGGCAAGCGGGACCCGCTGGAGCTGCGCAAGAAGTTCACCGCCGCGGGGCGTGGCATCTCCCTGCTCATCGGCTGCAACACCTTCCCCACGTGGAACGGCTACCCGGGCCTGTTCGCCTCCCTGGCCACGGGCAACCCGGTCCTGGTCAAGCCGCACCCGCGCGCCGTGCTGCCGCTCGCCCTCACCGTGCGCGTGTGCCGCGAGGTGCTCGCCGAAGCGGGGTTTGACCCGAACCTGGTCTGTCTGGCCGTCGAGCGCCCCGGCGAGGGCATCGCCAAGACCCTCGCGGTGCGCCCCGAGATCAGGATCATCGACTACACGGGCTCGACCGCCTTCGGCGACTGGCTGGAGGCCAACGCCCGTCAGGCGCAGGTCTACACGGAGAAGGCCGGGGTCAACACCGTCGTGGTCGACTCCACCGACGACTACAAGGGCATGCTTGCCAATCTGGCCTTCTCGCTCTCCCTCTACAGCGGTCAGATGTGCACCACTCCGCAGAATGTGCTCATCCCGAGGGACGGCATCGCCACGGACGCGGGCCCCAGGAGCTATGACGAGGTGGTGGCCGACCTCGCCGGCGCGGTGAAGGGGCTGCTGGGCGACGACGCCCGGGCGAACGCCCTGCTGGGCGCGCTGGTCAACCCGGACGTCAAAGCGCGTCTGGAGGCCGCGGCGGGACTGGGCGAGGTCGCCCTGCCCTCGCGCGAGGTCGTCAACCCGGACTTCCCGGACGCCGTGGTGCGCACCCCCGTCCTCGTCAAGCTCGACGGCTCCAAGCCGGACGCCGAGGCCGCCTATATGTCGGAGTGCTTCGGCCCGGTGTCCTTCGCGGTCTCGGTGGACTCCACCTCCGACGCCCTGGAGTTGCTGCGGCGCACGATCCGCGACAAGGGCGCGATGACGGTCGGCGCGTACACGACCTCCCCCGAGGTGGAGCAGGCGGTCGAGGAGGTCTGCCTGGAGGAGTCGGCCCAGCTGTCCCTCAACCTGACCGGCGGGGTGTACGTCAACCAGACGGCCGCGTTCTCCGACTTCCACGGCTCCGGGGGCAATCCCGCGGCGAACGCCGCGCTGTGCGACGGCGCCTTCGTCTCCAACCGCTTCCGCATGGTGGAGATCCGCCGCCAGGCCTGAGCCGACCGCCGCCCGTCCGCATGCGTCCCAGCGGCATGGCCTGCGCCCGGCGGGGCCGATGGGCCGGCCGATCCACCGGGCGGGCACCGCGCTGCACCCGGTGCGGGCCGACCTGCAGGGCTGCACCGACCGGCCCTGCGCGGACGGCCCGGCTGCCCGGCCGTCGGCCGATGAACGGCCCGACTTCGACGGACGACCGGAGGCGCGACCGAGGGCACGCCGAGAGTCAGCGGCGGGCCGTGCCGCCCCTCGGCGGCCCGGCGCGGCGAAGGGGCACGGCATCGGCGAGGCGGCCGACCGCCGTCTTCGGCGTTCTGGAGTGCCGGGGCTCCTGCCGTGCCGACTGGGCGGCCCCGTCCGCCGGCCCGGACGGCTGCGGCTGCTGCGGCGGCGGCTTCGGGGCGCGCCGCGTCGCCGGGGAGACGGCGCCGGGTGCGGAGAGCGGCCCCAGCAGCCGCAGCCGCACCGCATGCGCCACACCGCTGTCCGCGAGGAGCATCGCGAGCACCAGCGCGGCCTGGGGAGTGAACACGCCGAGGAGCCGCCCGGCCATGCGCCGGCCGGGCAGGTTCGCGGTGAGGAAGTCGCGCAGCTCGCCGCCTCGCAGCTGTCGGTAGCCGTTGCTCCGCAGCTCCCCGGCGTGCCGGCGGACCACCCGGTGCAGCAGCACCGTGTCCACTTCGAAGTAGTCGGCGAGCATCGACGCCGTCGTATGCTCCCGGTCCGGCAGCAGCGGCAGCCGCTTCACCTCGTCGAGCACATCCCGCCGCGCACACAGCGCGGCGCGCAGGGCCCGCGAGCCCAGCAGAGCCTGTTCCGCCAACATCGGCGCTCCTCCCGGGGGCGGCATCGGAACATGCGGCCCCCTTGACCACCCGCCCGGACAAACGAGCAGTTCAGCCATGGAGTCACACCCGTGCATCCGCCCACCGGGCGGCAGCGGCTAAGAAGCGGGCGGAATCTGTGCGTGCCGCTGCACCCAGGCGTGCATCGCGATCGCCGCAGCCGCCCCGGCGTTGATCGAGCGGGTCGAGCCGAACTGGGCGATCGAGCACACCATGGCGGCGTGGCGGCGGGCCTCGGGCGTCAGCCCGGGCCCTTCCTGCCCGAAGAGCAGCACACAGCGCCGCGGCAGCTCTGTGACCTCGAGAGGCACCGAGCCGGGCAGATTGTCGATCCCGATGATGGGCAGCGCTTCGGCCCCTGCCCAGACGGTCAGCGCCGCGGAGTCCGGGTGGTGGCGGACATGCTGGTAGCGGTCGGTGACCATGGCCCCGCGCCGGTTCCATCGCCTGCGGCCGACGATGTGGATCTCCTTCGCAAGGAAGGCGTTGGCGGTACGCACGACCGAGCCGATGTTGAAGTCATGGCTCCAGTTCTCGACGGCGACATGGAAGTCGTGCCGCCGGGTGTCGAGGTCGGCGACGATGGCCTCACGCGTCCAGTACCGGTACCGGTCGACGACATTGCGCCGGTCCCCTTCCGCCAGCAGCCGGGGGTCGTACCGCTCCTGCCGCGGCCAGGGCTGCGGATGGGGCCCGACGCCGACCTCGGAGCCGTACCCCTCGTCGTACTGGAGCGGCTCGTCCGACAGCGGCTCGTCCCGTATGGGCTTCTCGGCAGTGCTCACCCGACGAGCGTACGGTGCGCGGTGTGCTGCTCGTGCTGCCGCGGAGCCTCCCGGCTCCGCCCGCGCGGCCGCAGCCGGGCCCGTCCCCGGGCGGCTGCGGCGCCCAGCCAGACCAGGAAGGCGGTCGGCAGGAAGACGGCGTCCGCAGCGATCATCGCCAGCGAAAAGAACGGAAGCCCGAGCACCACGGCGATGGCCGCATGCTCCACCATCATCACCACCAGCAGGACGTTCTTCACCCGCCGGTTGAAGAGGGTGAAGGGGAACGCGACCTGCACGATCACCGTGCCGTAGGTCAGCAGCATCACCATCGTGCCACTGGCCGCCAGCAGCTCGGACAGCGCAGGCCACGGGGTGAAGTAGTCCAGCTTGAGCGGGTAGTACAGCGCGGTCCCGTCCTGCCAGCGCGAGCCCTGGACCTTGTACCAGCCGGCCGTCGCGTAGATCACACAGACCTCGGCCATGATCACGACCAGAGCGGTGTTGTGCACCAGATTGGCGATCACATCGAGGAGGGTGTGCGGCTGGCTGCGCGCGGCGTACCGGCTCACCGCCCACCACAGCCCCTGCGCCAGCCACAGCACCCACAGCAGCAGCGGTACGAAGAGGCCCGGCCGGTGCGAGAGGCTGAGGAAAGTGCCGACCAGCAGACCGAAGCCCAGCAGGCACCACAGCACGGGCCCGGTCCGGTCCCGGGATGCCGCTCCGTCCTCCGCCCGGGCGGCCCGCGCCGCGCGCCGCGCGTCCAGCGACCAGACTTGCGCACAGCGGGTGAAGACCAGATAGAGCGCCATCAGATGGATGACGTTGTCGCCGCCGTCCCCCATGAAGATGGAGCGATTCTGCAGCGACAGCACACCCACCATGAACAGCGCGGACATGGCCCGGGTGCGCCAGCCCAGCATCAGCAGCAGGCTGGATGCGACGGAGAGGGCGTACACGCATTCGAACCAGAGGACCCCGTCGCCCCAGACGAGCACGGTGAAGGCGTCGTTGCCCGCGACGAGGCGGCGTGCCATGTCCCAGGCCCATGGGCTGTCGGGGCCGTAGAGCTCCTGTCGGTGCGGCAGCTCCCGCAGCAGGAAGCACAGCCAGGCGCCGGCGAAACCGATCCGGACGACGGCGCTCTGGTACGGCCCGAGGGCGGCGGCCGTGATCCTCTGGAGGGCGTCCGCCACCTTGCGGTCGAACCCGTTCCCCCGCCTCACCGCTCTGCCTCCGCGCGGTCGCGGGCGGCGTCTTCGGGCAGGTCGGCGGCGGTGATCGTCCACCAGGGGAGCACCCGGTGGACGGGCTTGACCTCGATCTTCTCGTCACTCCACCCAGGGGGGTCGACGGCGCTGGTGGCCGAGCGCAGTTGGATGCGCTCGACGGGGCCGCCCAGGTCGCGCTCCATCAGCCGCGCAACCGCGATGCGGCGGACATAGCGCTCGGAGAGCTGCCCGCGGACGCCGTTGGGCCGGTTGTCGCCGTCGTGGGACGTGACATAGAAGTCCCAGGCCCTGCGGAGCATGTTCTGGTGGACATGGCTGGGGAGCAGACTGCCTTGGATGGCCGCGCCGTCCTCGGCGGACAGATCGATCCAGTCCGTGCTCCGGCGGCTGCCGTCGGCGGCGGTGTACTCCGCACGCACCTGTACGGCGACGTTCTGCTGCAGCGGATTGGGGGCGAACAGCTTCCAGTTCTGCTCGAACTCCGGGTAGACCCACCAGTCGACCGCCTCGCCGTGCTGCTTGGTCACGGTGTTGGACGGGGCGACATGCAGGAACACCATGCCCAGGTGGACGCAGGCGAGGGCGCCGATGAGGGCGAGGGAGAGCGCCGCGGCCACCTGGTACGGAAGAGACAGGCCCGCGATGCCGCGGCCGCGGGAACCGCTGTCGCCGTCGCCGAGTGGGCCTTCGTCGCCCGGTCGGCCCAACGGGGCGGGAGCCTGGGGCGGGCCGGCGGGCTGGAGCCGGTGTCCCGGCCCGGACGAGGAGCCGGACCCGGCCGGAGATCCGGGCTCGGGAGATCCGGGCTCGGGAGATCCGGGCTCGGACGGGGACCAGGGCTGCGCCGTCTGCCGTGTCTGTCGCGGAAGGTGCTCGGGCACGGAGTCGCGGACCGGCGCGTTCCCGGGGCTTGGCCCCCCGGCTCCGGCGTCCTCGCGCTCAAAGGAGTCCATCCGCCCCGTCCCCATCGGTCCGCCTCAGTTATCCACAGGGTTGACACCTTACGGGCCGCCGACTCACCATTGAAGCCAATGAACCGAACGATCGGTCGGTAGGGGGCCGGTATGACGGCAGTGACTTCGACGGTGACGACAGACGCGTATGAGGGGGCTTCGCCCGAGGCGGCGTTCGAAGCCGCCGTGGCCGCCGACGAGCGCATCGAGCCTCGCGACTGGATGCCGGACGCCTACCGGACCACGCTGATCCGCCAGATGGCGCAGCACGCGCACTCCGAGATCATCGGCATGCAGCCGGAGGCCAACTGGATCACACGCGCGCCCTCGCTGCGCCGCAAGGCGATCCTGATGGCGAAGGTGCAGGACGAAGCCGGCCACGGCCTGTATCTGTACAGCGCCGCGGAGACGCTCGGCACCGGCCGCGACGAGCTGCTCGACAAGCTCCACGCCGGCCGCCAGCGGTACTCGTCGATCTTCAACTATCCGACGCTGACCTGGGCCGACGTCGGAGCGATCGGCTGGCTGGTGGACGGCGCGGCGATCACCAACCAGGTCCCCCTCTGCCGCTGCTCCTACGGGCCGTATGCGCGGGCGATGGTCCGCATCTGCAAGGAGGAGTCCTTCCACCAGCGCCAGGGCTACGAGCTGCTGCTCACCCTCTCCCGCGGCACCGCCGCCCAGCGCGAGATGGCGCAGGACGCGGTGAACCGCTGGTGGTGGCCGTCGCTGATGATGTTCGGCCCGCCCGACGACGCCTCCGCGCACTCCGCCCAGTCCATGGCCTGGAAGATCAAGCGCCATTCGAACGACGAGCTGCGCCAGCGCTTCGTGGACATCTGCGTCCCGCAGGCCGAGACGCTCGGCCTCACCCTCCCGGACCCCGACCTGACGTGGAACGAGGAGCGGGGCCACTACGACTTCGGCGCGATCGACTGGACCGAGTTCCAGGAAGTCCTCAAGGGCAACGGCCCCTGCAACGAACAGCGCATCACCCAGCGCCGCCGCGCCCATGAGGAGGGCGCCTGGGTCCGCGAGGCAGCAGCCGCGTACGCCGCCAAGCACAGCGCACAGCACACGCAGCACGCACAGACGGACGGGAAGGCGACGGCATGAGCAGCTCCACCGACTGGCCACTGTGGGAGGTCTTCGTCCGCTCCCGCCGCGGGCTCTCCCACACCCATGCGGGCAGCCTGCACGCCCCGGACGCCGCGATGGCGCTGCGCAACGCCCGGGATCTGTACACCCGGCGCAGCGAAGGCGTCTCGATCTGGGTCGTCCCGTCCACCGTGATCACCGCCTCCTCCCCCGACGAGAAGGACCCGTTCTTTGAACCGGCCGCCGACAAGCCCTATCGGCACCCCACCTTCTACGAGATCCCGGAAGGGGTGAAGCACCTGTGACCGGACCCTCGGCCGCGACCGGCGCCGCACACGCGGCGGCCCTGGCGCTCGGTGACGACGCCCTGGTGCTCTCCCACCGGCTGGGGGAGTGGGCGGGCCATGCGCCAGTGCTGGAAGAGGAAGTCGCCCTCGCAAACATCGCGCTGGACCTGCTGGGGCAGGCACGCGTCCTGCTCGGTCTGGCCGGCGACGAGGACGAGTTGGCGTACCTCCGCGAGGAGCGGGACTTCCGCAACCTCCAGCTCGTCGAACAGCCCAACGGCGACTTCGCCCACACCATCGCCCGGCAGCTCTACTTCTCCGTCTACCAGCGGCTGCTGTACGAGCGCCTCGCGGCCGGCGACGGCGAGCTGGCCGCCCTCGCCGCCAAGGCGGTCAAAGAGGTCGCCTACCACCAGGACCACGCCGAGCACTGGACCCTCCGGCTCGGCGACGGCACCCCCGAGAGCCATGAGCGGATGCAGCGCGCCTGCCAGACGCTGTGGCGCTACACCGGCGAGATGTTCCAGCCGGTCGAGGGACTCGACGTCGACTGGCAGGCCCTTCGGGACACATGGCTGTCGGCCACGGCCGATGTCCTCGGCCGGGCCACGCTGACCATGCCGACCGGGCCGCAGTCGGGCGCCTGGTCCGCGGGCGCAGGCCGGCAGGGCCTGCACACCGAACCCTTCGGACGGATGCTGGCCGAGATGCAGCATCTGCACCGCAGCCACCCGGGGGCGTCATGGTGACCAGAACCCCCGCCCCGGAGACCGCCGGACCCGCCGCGACCGGCGCGGCCGCCGCGAAGAGCCTCCCGGCGGCCGAGACGCCGCTGGAGACAGAGCTGCGTCGACTCGCCGGCTCGGTCCCCGACCCCGAGTTGCCTGTGCTGACCCTCGAAGAGCTCGGGGTGCTGCGCGGGGTGCACCTCCACGACACCGGCCGGGTCGAGGTCGAGCTGACGCCCACCTACACCGGCTGCCCGGCCATCGAGACCATGGCCGCCGACATCGAGCGTGTCCTGCACAACCGCGGAATGGCGGACGTCTCGGTCGTCACCGTCCTCTCCCCGGCCTGGTCGACCGACGACATCAGCGCGGAAGGGCGGCGCAAGCTGGCCGAGTTCGGCATCGCCCCGCCCCGCCCCCACACCTCCGAGGGCCCTGTGCCGGTCGCGCTCTCCGTGCGCTGCCCGCACTGCGGATCCACCGACACCGAACTGCTCAGCCGCTTCTCCTCCACCGCCTGCAAGGCGCTGCGCCGCTGCGCGTCCTGCCGCGAGCCCTTCGACCACTTCAAGGAGCTGTAGATGTTCCATCCGCTCCGGGTCAGCGCGGTCGAACCGCTCACCGATGACTCCGTGGCCGTCACCTTCGAGGTGCCTCCCGAGCTCCGGGACGCCTTCCGGCACACCCCCGGCCAGCACCTCGCCCTGCGCCGCACGGTGAACGGCGAAGAGATCCGGCGCACATACTCGATCTGCGCCCCGGCAGCCCCCTCGGGCGTCGATCCGGTGCTCCGCGTCGGCATCCGGCTCGTCGAGGGCGGCGAATTCTCGACCTACGCCCTCAAGGAACTGACCGTCGGCGACACCGTCGAGGTGATGCCCCCGATGGGCCGCTTCCTCCTCGCCCCCAGGCCCGGGCACTTCGCCGCGATCGTCGGCGGCAGCGGCATCACACCCGTGCTGTCCATGGCCGCAACCGTCCTCGCGCAGGAGCCGGACGCGCGCTTCTGCCTGATACGCAGCGACCGGACGGCCGCCTCGACGATGTTCCTGGAGGAAGTCGCCGACCTCAAGGACCGCTACCCGGACCGCTTCCAGCTGATCACCGTGCTCTCCCGGGAAGAGCAGCAGTCCGGGCTGCCGTCCGGACGGCTCGACCAGGAGCGGCTGACGGCGCTGCTGCCCGCGCTGCTCCCGGCGGCGGACATGGACGGCTGGTATCTGTGCGGGCCCTTCGGGCTGGTGCAGAGCGCCGAAGCGGCCCTGCAGAAACTCGGCGTGGACCGGCACCGCATCCACCATGAGATCTTCCACGTCGACGACGGCCGGGGGCCGACTCCCGCCGCGGCGGCCGCTCCGGCGCATGCCACGCTGACCGCAACCCTCGACGGGCGGTCGGGCACCTGGCCCGTCCAGGAAGGGGAGACACTTCTGGAGACGGTGCTCCGCAGCCGTTCCGACGCGCCCTACGCCTGCAAGGGCGGCGTCTGCGGCACCTGCAGGGCGTTCCTGGTCTCCGGCGAGGTGCGGATGGACCGCAACTTCGCCCTGGAACCGGACGAGACCGAGGCCGGATATGTGCTGGCCTGCCAGTCCCACCCGGCGACATCGGACGTGGAGCTGGACTTCGACCGCTGAGGCATGTTCTTTTCCCACGCCCTGCTCTATCTTGACGGTCCGTCAGATTCTCTGGGGCGTGGGAGGACGGCTGTGGACTTCACCTTCACCGAGGAGCAGCAGGCGGCAGTCGAAGCGGCACGGGCGGTCTTCTCCGGCGTCCGGGCGGACGCGGTGCCCAGCCCCGCGCTCACCCCCGGCGCGGTCGCCGACGACTTCGACCGCCCCCTGTGGGCGAAGCTGGCCGCGGCCGATCTGCTCGGCCTTGTGCTGTCACCGGACCACGGCGGGGCAGGGCTCGATCCGATAGCCCTCTGCCTGGTGCTGCGCGAGTCGGCGAGGGTCCTGGCGCGGGTACCGCTGCTGGAGACCAGTGGGGTCGCCATGGCAGTGGAACGCTACGGCGCACCCGGGCTGCGCAGGGACGTCCTCCGGGCGGCCGGCCGCGGCGACCTGGTCCTCACGGCCGCGGCCGGCGGCCGCACCGGCCATGACCCCGCCGAACTGGCCGTCACCGTCCGCCAGGACCCCGCGGGCGCATCGGGCGGACTGCTCGACGGCGTCCAGACCGCCGTGCCCTGGGCGCACTTTGCGGACCGCATCGCCGTGCCCGCGCACAACGGCGAAGGGCGCGCCGTTCTTGCCCTCGTCCCGCGGGACCGGGAGGGCCTCACCCTTGCGGAACAGTTCTCCACCAGCGGCGAGCGGTACGCGGAGCTCACCCTCGACGCCGTCCGGGCCGAGGCCCATGAACTGATCGACGCCGACGGGGCCTGGGAGTGGCTGCGCCTATTGCTCACCACCGGAACCTGCGCGCTCGCCCTCGGACTCGGCGAGAGCGTGCTGGCGATGACCAGCGCCTACACCGGCAAACGCGAGCAGTTCGGCCATCCGATCGCCACGTTCCAGGCGGTCGCCGTCCAGGCCGCTGACCGCTATGTCGATCTGCGGGCGATGGAGGCGACGCTCTGGCAGGCCGCCTGGCGGCTGTCCGCGCCGCATCGGGGACCGGCCGTCGGAGGGCCGCTGCCGGTGGCGGGCGACGTGGCCGTGGCGAAGATCTGGGCCTCGGAAGGCGTGCGCCGGGTCGTCCAGACGGCGCAGCACCTGCACGGCGGCTTCGGAGCGGACACCGACTATGCGCTCCACCGCTACCACGCCTGGGCCAAGCAGCTCGAGCTCTCCCTCGGCCCGGCAGCCGCCCACGAGGAGACCCTCGGCGACCTGCTGGCCGCGCACCCGCTCGGCTGAGCCCCGGACGCTACGACGGACTACAGCGCGCAGCGGACTACAGCACGAAGGCGGACTCGCCGGTGTCCGTGACCATGGCGCGTCCGGCGCCCTCCCAGGCGAGCATGCCCCCGTCGATGTTCACCGCGTCAAAGCCCTGCTGCACCAGATACTGGGTGACCTGCGCGGACCGGCCGCCGACCCGGCACATCACAAAGGCCCGGCGGCCCTCGGCCAGCGCGTCGGTCACCTCGCCGAAACGGGCGACGAAGTCGCTCATCGGCACATGGACAGCGCCCTCGACATGACCGGCCGCCCACTCGTCGTGCTCCCGGACGTCCAGCACCAGGGCGTCGGACGGCACCGCCGCGGCGTCCACGGAGGGCAGCGGGGCGAAGTTCATGGTCGATGCCTTCTCTCGTACAGCTCGTGCGGACCGGGGAGGGCGGGCCGCGATGTTCACCGGGAAACGCTACTGCACCAGGGAGGACAGCTCCGCCTCCCGCTCGGCCACCTGCGCGAGAAGCTGCTCGGCGATCTCGTTCAGCAGCTTGTCGGGGTCCTCGGGGGCCAGCCGCAGCATCGAGCCGATCGCGCTCTCCTCCAGTTCCTGGGCGACCGCCTTCAGCAACTCCTTGCGCCGCGCCAGCCACTCCAGCCGCGCATACAGCTCTTCGCTCTCGCTCAACTGCTGCGCCGCGGGCGCCGGCCCAGCCGCCCACTCCTCGGC
The DNA here is from genome assembly GCF_022414575.1 of Streptomyces sp. MUM 178J. Taxonomy (GTDB): domain Bacteria; phylum Actinomycetota; class Actinomycetes; order Streptomycetales; family Streptomycetaceae; genus Streptomyces; species Streptomyces chengmaiensis. The sequence goes on from NZ_JADWYQ010000018.1 coordinate 98,898, forward strand.
CAGCTCACGCAGCCGAGACTCATCGCCCAGGGCGTATGCGGCGTTCACCCGGGTGATGAACTCCTCGCGCCGCCCCCGCTCCCTGTCGTCCTGGGCCAGATCCGGATGCGCCTTGCGCGCCAGCTCCCGATAGAGCTTGCGCGCCTCCTCACTGGGCCGCACCCGCTTCGGCGCCCGAACCGGCTGGTCGTTCAGCATCGCCGTGGCCTCGGGTGACATGCCGTCGGAGTCCATCCAGTCATGGAACAGCTCATCGACGCCGGGCATCGGCAGCACCATGGCCCGCGCCTCCTGCGCCTTGCGCAGATCCTCGGGATCGCCGCTGCGCTCCGCACGGGCCTCCGCGATCTGCGCGTCCAGTTCGTCCAGGCGCGCATAGACGGGGCCGAGCTTCTGATGGTGGAGACGGGAGAAGTTCTCCACCTCCACACGGAACGTCTCGAGCGCGATCTCGAACTCGATCAGCGCCTGCTCGGCCGCGCGCACCGCCTTCTCCAGCCGGGCCTCGGGCCCGGGGCGGGCCTCATGGTCGTCGTTCCGGGCCGCCGGCCCACCGGGCACATCCTGAGTCACCCGCCCACCCTACGACCGCCCCCGCCCGGGGTCACACCCCACCGACACCCCTGGGGCCCTCCCCCGCCCCTCCCGCCTGCACGCCGCTGCCTCGGTGGGCCTCACACACCCAGCTCAGCCGCGATGCGGCCGGTCTTGATCGCGGTCACCAGGGACTCGTGGTCGGCTTCAGTGCGGTCCGCGTAGGTGACCGCGAAGGCCTCCACAGCCGCGTCCAGCTCTTCGCTCTTGCCGCAGTAGCCGGCTATCAGACGCGGGTCGGCGCTGTGGGCATGGGCCCGGGCGAGCAGGGCGCCGGTCATCCGGCCGTAGTCGTCGAGCTGGTCGGGGGTGAGCGCGGCCGGGTCCACGCTGCCCTTGCGGTTGCGGAACTGGCGCACCTGGAACGGCCGCCCCGCTACCGTCGTCCAGCCGAGCAGGATGTCGCTGACAACCTGCATCCGCTTCTGCCCGAGGACGACACGGCGTCCCTCGTGGTCCACCCGGGGCGCCTCGAAGCCCGCGGCGGGCAGATACGGCAGCAGTGCCGAGGCGTGCGCCTCCTTGACCTGGAGCACCAGCGGCTCGCCCCGATGGTCGAGCAGCAGCACCACATAGGACCTGGTCCCGACGCTGCCCGTGCCCACGACGCGGAACGCCACATCGTGTATCGCGTACCGGGCGAGCAGTGGAAGCCGGTCCTCGGAGACGGTGTCCAGATAGCCTCCCAGCGCCGAGGCTACGGCGGCGGCCTCCTCGTCGGGCACCCGCCGCAGCACCGGCGGGGCGTCCACGAACCGGCGGCCGCCGTCCTCGGTGCGCCGTGTCGACTTGGCGGCGAACCGTGCGCTGGTGTTGTTGCGCGCCTTCTGCGAGACGCGTTCCAGCGTGCCGAGCAGATCCCGGGCGTCGGTGTGCGAGACGAGTTCCTCATCGGCGATGGCGTTCCAGGCGTCCAGCGCGGGGAGCTTCGCCAGCAGCCGCATGGTGCGCCGGTACGCTCCGACCGCGTCGTGGGCGGCGGCCCGGCACAGTGTCTCGTCCGCCCCGGTCACCCGGCCCGCCAGCACCAGCGAGACCGCGAGCCGCTTGAGATCCCACTCCCAGGGGCCTACGACGGTCTCGTCGAAGTCGTTCAGGTCGATGACAAGACGGCCCCGCGCGTCGCCGTACAGACCGAAGTTCCCTGCGTGGGCGTCGCCGCATATCTGCGCGCCCACCCCGGTGACCGGTGTGCCGGTCAGGTCGTGCGCCATGAGGCCGGCCGAGCCGCGGAGGAAGGCGAAGGGCGAGGCGGCCATCCTGCCTACGCGTATCGGCGTCAGCTCGGGGACCCGGCCCCGGCCGGACTCCTCGACGGCCCGGAGCGCGTCCGGCCTCCCGTGCGGCAGGGTCAGCGCCTGGTGCGAGGACCGCGGCACGCGCGCCCGCAACGCCTTTCCCTGCTCCTTCGGCGACGGCTCATCGGGCGCCGCTGCCGCCCCGGGCTCGGCGCCGGGCCCGCACCCGTGCTCATGCCGCTGCCGGCGCCGCTGCGGGCCGAAGCCCGGGACATGCGGGATCCGCCCGCCGCCCACGGCGTGGTTCATCGTGTCATCGGCCTCGTACACGGCGTGCCGCCCCCCGATCCGTTTCGTACCGCCACAACCAACATCAACAGGTCCCGACCGTACCGCCGCCGCCCCGCGGCCGTCTGCCCCTGTGGACAACCGTTCCTAGTCAGTGAGCAGGAGTGAGTCTTGGACCCGTACCTGGTCGCTGCGGACACCCCGAACGGTTTTGGGTGTCCTGGTCGCCCGCGTACTCGCCGCGTCCGGCGGCACGGATCGTGTCCGTGGTCCGGGGATGCGGGGGCGGGGTCCCTCACGCCCAGGGGCACGCCGGTCGGCCTGGACGGTCCAATGCCCGTGCACATCGCTCTGGTGTGCACGGGGCGGTGTCGTCCGTCGCCGGATCGGGTGCCCCTGGGCGCGTCGTCCGATCGCGATGCTCGCCGCATCGTGCCGGGTGGTCTTACGGGTGGGGCTGGCTATCGGCTTTTGCCAGTGCTGGGCACCCCACTTGCTGGTGTAGGCCGGGTCCACGGCGATGATCGCGATAGCTGTGGCGTCGGCCATGGAGGCCAGCCGGGCACGGAGCTTGCCGGTCGGCATGCCGGAGATGAGCTGCCGGAATCGGCGCTTGCGCCCGTGCTTCTCTCTGGTTTTCTCGGCCTGGAAGTCGAGGTCTTCGACCGCGATGGCCTTGACGCCGCAGCTCTTGGCCCAGTTCAGTAGCCGTGTAAGGGCGTGCCGTACCTGGGCGTCGCGGTGCTGGGCGTTGCCGGACAGGTCATAGAAGAACCGGCGCGGCCGGCCGATCGGGTTGCCGTGAGTGTCCAGGCGCCATGCGGCGAGGTGGTCGGCATTGGTGTCCACGCCGATCACGCCATCGGCGAGGGCGGCTTTGAGCGGGATGGTCCTGGTGGGTGGGATCTGCCAGGAGGCGTCCACGTACCAGCGCCCGCGCCCCGTGTCGTAGTGGATGCGGTAGGCCACGGCCCGGTTGGCCTCCACGCGGTCGGCCCACTCCTGCCCCCGGTGAGGGAACCGCACCCGCGCAGCGAGTACGTACCGGCCGTGCTTGGCGTTCGCCAGGTCGGCGAGCGGGACCGGGAGCTTGATCGATACTTCGCCCTCGGGCGTGATGCGGATCGTCTCGTTGCCGAACCTTTTCCCCGACTCGCCGTCCGCCTGGAGGAACCAACGCTCGGCTTCCCACCGCTCACGCCACTCGGCCTCGGCAAGCTGCGCCTTGTCGAGGTTGTGGCGGGTGCCCAGCAGGCGTTTACCGCCACGCACGACACGCACCCGGCCTGCTTCCCGGTCGGCCCGAACCTGATCGAGCCGGTCCTCCAGCACATGCAGCCGTCGCGTTTTCTGGAACCACTCGCACGCGGAGCGGTAGCCGCCCGGAGCCCGCTTGGTGCCCTTCTCCCCGACCGGCAGCGACAGCCGGTGCCGGATCACCCGGATACCGGCTTCAAGGGACTGCACGTGTGCGGCCTGGCCGCGCCGGGCGAGCGCCCACTGCTCATGCGTGGCCTTCGTGATCGACCCCGCCCACCTGGACGACGACTCGGCCGTCAGGGCCCTCTTACGGGCCGCCCATGACTCGGTGGAGTGCTCCAGGCCGTCAGCGCAACGCGCTTTGAGGTCCTTCGAGGCGAGCGAGCCCAGGTGCGCCCCCACCAAGCGCAGAACCTCCTCATCCTCGGGCATGAGGTCCCCCAGCCGGGCACGGATCGCAACACCGGACGGACCGAGAGCCACGAACGGCGCGGCAATCGGGCGGAGGTCAGCCACGTTCAGCGGCTTCCAGTGCCTTGCGGGCGCGGTTCTTCGCCGACCTGCGCCCGTACAGGCGGACGCAGAACGAGGTCAGCACCTCCACCATGTCCCGCACCAGGTCGTCTTCGACCTCGCCGTCGTCCAGGACCAGCAGGCCACGGCCCGTCGCGGACAAGGCGGCCTCGACAAGCTCGACGTTCATCCGGCCGAGCCGGTCCTTGTGCTCCACCACCACGCAGGTCACATGCGGGTCAGCCAGCAGACGCCGGGCCTTGCAACGGCAGCCCTTCATCCCGGAAGCGATCTCCGCCTCGACACGAACGACTCGGTGACCGGCCTTCGCTGCCCACGCCGACAGCCGAGCGACCTGGCGTTCCAGATCGGTCTTCTGATCGTGCGAGGACACGCGGGCATACAGGCCCAGACCGCCGATGGCCTCGGGCGTGGTGTTCGCGTCGATGTTCACCAAGATCGTGCGTGGCCCGACCCGCTGAGCCGGTACCGGCAACATCCCTTCCCGGAACCAGCGATACGCGGTCTGCGGATGCACGCCCTGCGACTTCGCCCATTCCGTCAGATTCACGCTCTGACAACGACACTCACTCATACATGGTTACGCTCACCCACCCCGACTTCGAGGACCAGCAGGTGCAGACCCCTCGACCAGCCGCAACGGCGGCGTCGGGTCGGGGGGGGGCTCGGGGCATCGCCCGCGCAGTGCCTACAGACCCGCGTCGCGCGCGAGCAGCGCGGCCTGCACCCGGTTCTCGCACTCCAGCTTCGCCAGGATGCGGCTCACATAGGTCTTCACCGTGGCCTCGCTCATGTGCAGCCGTCGTCCGGCGTCCGCGTTCGACAGTCCCTCGCCGAGCAGCGCCAGCACGTCGCGTTCACGTTCGCTCAGCGCCGCCACGCGGGCGCGGGCCTGCTGCGCGCGGGCCGCCGCCCGTCCCGAGGCGAGTTGGTCCACCACATGCCGGGTCGCCCCGGGGGAGAGGTAGGCGTCCCCGGCCGCGGCCGCGCGCACGGCGCGGATCAGCTCGGCGGGGGCGGTGTCCTTCAGCAGGAATCCGGCGCCGCCGTGCTCCAGGGTCCGCAGCACGTTCTCCCGCTCGCCGAAGGTGGTGAGCACGATCACCCGCGTCGCGGGAGCGGCCCGGCGCAGCTCGCCCAGGGCGGTGAGCCCGTCCATGACGGGCATCTGGATGTCCAGCAGCACCACGTCGGCGTTGTGGGAGCGGGCCAGTTCGACGGCCTCGCGGCCGTTCGCGGCCTCGGCCACCACGTCGACGGCGCGGTCCGAGGTGAGGATCATCCGGATGCCGGCGCGGATGAGAGGCTCGTCATCGGCGATCACCACCTTGATCGCGGCCCCGGCGGCCCCGGCCACTCCGGCTGTCCCAGCGTCCCCAGTGTTCCCAGTGTTCCCAGTGTTCCCAGCAGCACCTGTAGCCCCAGCGACCTCAGTGGCCTTGGTACCGCTGGAGGTCTCAGCAGACTCAGCTGACGCTCCAGACCCAGCCGACGCTCCCGACCCCGTCATCGCACCACTCGCATCTCCATTGCCTCGCCCGTCACCGACGCACCGCACGCCCGTCACGTCACACACCTATCTTCTGACCTCGTAGGCCTCCTTCTCGATCAGCTTGCCGTCCTTGAAGCAGAACCGGAACACCGGCTCGGTGTCGATGCTCTCCCCCACCTCCGACGACATCAGCACCAGGCACTCCGCACCCTCCGGCGGCTCCGGCCCCTTGCCCCTGAGCCCGGCCGTGGCGACCGTGTCGCCGTCCGGCAGCCGCCCCCGCACCTCGTCCTCGTCGGCCCCCACCTGTACGCGCGCGTACTCGGCCGGCTCGATCATCCCCTTGTCCAGCTCCCCCACGAGGAACACCAGCCCGAAGACGGCCACGGACGCCAGCGCGACCATCGCAGCCACGGCGATGCCGCATCCGAGCACCACGCCGCCGCCCCGGCTCCGAGGGCTCGGCAGGCCGGCATCCGCCGCCAGCAGATCGGCGTCGGGGTCCGTCGACGCCCCGGCGGCGGACGGGCCGACGAACGGCGCGGCCTCCACCCCTCCGTACGGCAGCACCCCCGCGACCCGGAAGCCCCCGCCGTCCGCCGGCCCCGCGTAGACCATGCCGCCTACCAGCCGCGCCCGCTCCCGCAGCCCGGTCAGGCCCTGCCCGCCGCTGACGGCCGCGCCGGACCCCCCGCCGCCGTCCGCCGCGCCGTTGACGACCTCGACCACGAACGAGTCGGGCTCATGTCTCAGTTCCACGCAGATCGCCGCGCCGGGGGCGTGCTTGTAGGCGTTGGTCAGCGCCTCCTGCACGATGCGGTACGCCGCGTGGTCGGCGGCGGCCGCCAGCGGCCGGGGCTCTCCCGAGCGGCGCAGCTCCACCCGGTTCCCGGCCGCCCGGCCGGTCTCGACCAGCTCGTCGATGCCCGCCGTGCCGCGCCCGGCGCGCCCTGACTCGTCCGGCACCGGGTTCGTCTCCGAGGTCGTCTCCGGCGCTTCGACTCCGTCGCGCAGGATCCCGACGACCTCGCGCAGTTCGTGCATGGCGGTCACCGACGCCCCGCGCAGCACGGCGACCGCCTCCCGCTGCCGCTCGGTCAGTTCGGGGTCCACCTCCAGGGCGCCGGTGTGCACGGAGATCAGCGCCAGTTGGTGGCCGAGGCTGTCGTGCATGTCCTGTGCTATCCGCTGGCGCTCGCGCAGCCGCGCCTGCCCGGCCACCATGGCGCGTTCCCGCAGCAGTTGGGCGTTGCGTTCCCGCAGCGCCTGCAGGAGGGTGCGGCGCTGCGTCCAGTAGCGGCTGGACAGACCGGGCACGACCGCGGTCGCCAGGAAGTAGAGGGTGATGAGGAGCGTAAGGACCAGCGGGGACTGTCTGCCCTCGTCCCCGAGCAGCGTGACGCCGATGCAGACGGCGTACGCGGCGGTGAAGGCGACCAGCGCCCGGATCGGCCCGGCGATCCTGCGCCCGGCCGACCAGCCGACGACTGCCAGCAGCGGCGTGAAACCGCCGAGGTGGGGGATGAGCGCGGCGGTGACGGTCAGTGCGGTGGCGGGCAGCCGCCGCCTCAGCAGCGAGAGCAGCGCGGCCGCCAGCGCGACGGCCAGGGCCTGATACCCGCCCCCGGCCAGCAGTTCCTCGGTGCCGGCGGCCATGACGCCGAGGGCCAGGGCGAGCACGGCCTCGACGGCGGTCCGCCTCGGAGACCACAGTCCGGGAGCGGCCAGCCACTTCCGGCCGTCCCGGATCCGGCTGCCCCATGCGGCCGCCGGGCGCGGGGCGTTCTCTCGCGGGGCGTTCTCTCGCCGGGCACTCGATGACGTGTCCACCCGGGCACCCTAGGCAGCGCCCGTATCCGCGACGTCCCACTTTCGTCGCGCCCGCCCGAGACGATCGTCGCCCCTCCGCTCGACGGGCGCACCCCGTCAGCGCACCCCCGGCACGTCCCAAAGCACACCCGGCACATCCCAAAGCACACCCGGCACATCCCGAAGCAGCTCCGGGCGCCATGCCCGGCCGGCGCCGCCGCCGGCCGTGTCATCCCCGCCTCCTCCCCCGCCGCCCGGATCCCGCGGGCGTCTCACCCCGCGGCGACCTCCCCGGCGGCGGCCGTCCGGGCTCGTATGGCGTCGTCCGGCCCGGACGACGCGCACCGCTCCTGCGCCGTCAGCGGCGGTCCGGCGAGCGGCTGCCTGCCGGGGCCGCGCAGAGCGCCCACCACGATGTCCGGGTGCAGCCACGAGGTGATCGGCTCGGACATGGTGAGGACGCCGAGGAAGGCCCTGGTCATCTGGGCGCGTCCGGTGGCCGCGAGGGCGAGCCGGTCGACATAGCGGTTGGCGAGCGCCGCGCCCGGCCGGGGCTGCCGGCCCTCGGCCAGGGCGCCCGGGTACAGGATGTCCTGCGAGGTGGCCAGCTCCCAGGCGAGCCCGGTGGGCCGGGCGATGGCGCGCTGGACGCCGCGGGCCAGGCCCGGGGCGCGGAGCCCGCCGTGCCGCAGGGTGTCGCGGAGGTGTACGAGGCTCTGGGCGGCCACGCTCATCCCCTGGCCGTACAGGGGGTTGTAGGTGGCCACCGCGTCGCCGGCCACGACGAATCCCTCGGGCCAGCTCCTGGCCCCCTCGAAGTACCGCCGCCGGTTGACGGTGCTGCGGGAGAGAGTGACCTCCGGGGTCAGCGGCTCGGTACCGGCGATCAGTTCGCCGACGACCGGGTGCCGCACGGCGCGCGCGAACGCCTCGAACTGGTCCGGGTCGCGGGTGGGTTCGCCGCCGCGGGTGCCGGAGAGGGTCACCAGCCAGCGTCCCCCCTCCACCGGGACGATCGTCGCCGTCTGCCCGGGCACGGGGTCGCCGGGGTCCGACTGGACGTTGACGATGGGGAAGTCCTCCGTGCCCGCGGGTGCCCGGTAGGCGCGGCTGGCATACACCAGACCCGAGTCGACCTCGGCCTGCTCGATCCCGTCCACGCCCAGCGCCCGCAGCCAGTCGAGGGCGCGGGAGCCGCGGCCGCTCGCGTCGAGGACCAGATCGGCGTCGAGCCGATGCTCCCGGCCGTCGGGTCCGCCCACCCGCACTCCGGTCACCCGCTCGCCCGTGCCTGTGAGCGCGAGCATGTCGTGCCCTTGGAGGACGCGGACTCCGGGCAGTCTCAGCACATGCTCCCGCACCACCCAGTCCAGCAGGTCGCGGGAGCAGGCGATGGTGTACTGCATCTCCGGCCAGCGTCTGAGCCAGCCCTTCGCGGTCAGCGACACCAGGCCGGTGGGCAGCGGGATGCGCCGGGCGCCTGCGGCCAGCCAGCGGCTCGTGATGCCGGGCAGCAGTTGTTCAAAGGCCCGTGCCCCGCCCGACCACAGCAGATGCACATGGCGTGCCTGGGGCAGGGACCTGCGCGGCTCCGGCCCCTCGGGCAGCACATCGCGTTCGACGACCGTGACCTCGTCGGCGAATCCGGCCAGTGCCGCCGCCCCGAGCATGCCGGCCAGGCCGCCGCCGATGACCACGGCACGGCGGGTTGCGGTGGAGGGGGCGGGCGGGGTGTGACGCGTCATCGCGGGCTGCTCTCTCTCGGGGCCGCTTCCTGTCGTGCGGCGGCGACGATGGGGGACTGCAGGGCGTTCGACAGCTGTACCAGCCGCTGGCGTCCCGGGCTGAGGACCGCGGTCAGCGCCACGGCGGCCTTGGCGGAGCTCTCCTCGCTCACCGAGCCCGAGTCCGGCTCCGCGTCCGAGGCCGGCCCCGAGTCCGGCTGCGGCTCCGAGTCCGTGCCCGGGTGCGGCCGGAGGGAACGCGACTCCACGGCGGCGGCCACCATGGCCGCCACGCCGAGGACGGCCGCCCGGTCCTCACCCGCCCCGCCGGCGACGGCCGTGTCATGGGCGCGCCGCCGGACGAGGTCGTCGAGGTACGGCTGGAGCCTGAGCAGTTCGTCGTGGATGACGGTCTCCCGCACGGTCAGCAGCATGTCCGGAGCCGACCACCACGGGATCTGCGGCATCGCGGCCCGCTGCCGCGCCGGGCAGCGCAGCAGCCGCCACAGCGGGCCCAGCCGTACATGGCCGGTCCAGGCCCGACAGGCGTCACCGAGCTGCGGTCCCAGCAGCGGCAGCAGGAATCCGACGGTCACGATCAGTCCGCCGGCGGCGACGATGGGCGGCGCCACCGAGGTGCTCAGGGCGTCCCAGTCCCGTCCGGTCCAGCGGGCGGCGACCGCGGCGAGTTTGGCGATCCCGAAGAGGAGGTTGAGGACGAAGCCGACGACGAGCACGATCAGCCCCGCCCGCAGCCACTGCCGCACCTCGCGCGCCCAGCGCAGACACAGCGTCGTCGTCACCACGGCGGAGACCATGTGGGCGGTGAGATAGGTGACGATCATCTCCCGGATGTACGGGGTGGTCGCGTAGTAGGTGTCCAGGTCCCGCAGCCGCTCGACGGGGGCGTCGCCCAGGAGGAAGAAGACCGGAAGCGCGGTGATCGCCCCCGCGTAGGCGAGGGACCAGGCGCGCGACCGGGCCCGTACCGCCTCCGGCGCCCCGCCGCGCCAGTTGACGATGAGCAGCAGGCAGGCGCAGCTGAAGGCGCAGGTGAGGCTGTAGACCAGCGGCGCCGAGACATTGGGCACGCCGGTCAGGTCGTTGACCGCGCGGATGGTGGGCGGGGCGGCGAAGAGGAAGCAGCAGGCCGCGGTGAAGATCAGGAAGTGTACGGAGCGCACCAGCGGGTCCCGCCAGCCGCGCCGCAGCGCCGGCAGCTTGGCGAGGAAGGCGATGCCCAGGGCCACGGCGGGCACGTAGTAGTCGGTGTTCCGCACGTGTCATCCCCGGCTGCGCCCGAGCGAGGCCTGGATGCGGCGGGCCAGCTCGCTGCGCGGGGCCGCCTCGTCCGGCGTGCCCTCCAGCCAGCCGCGCAGCCGCGTCGCGAGGTTGAGCCCGAAGAACTCCGCGGCGGCCTCCTCGGCCTCGCGGAAATCGGTGCGCGCCGCCACCTGGAGCGCGGCGTTGAGGTCGGCGTCCTCTTTGAGCAGCCGTGCCGCCACCGCGGTGCCCGCCTCGTGCTGTCCGCAGTGCCCGGCGACCATGTGCCATGCCTCATGGCCGAAGATCACCAGCTGGTGCCAGGGGCTGGTGTTCTCCTGGATGCAGATCATGTCGCGGTCGGCCAGGTCGAGGTAGAGCCCGCTGGCGGTGCCCGGGGGAAACGTCACTGCGCGCCATAGGACGGGCCTGCCGCGCCGCTTCTGCAGCTGGGCGCAGAGCGCGTCGAGCACCTCCTCGGGCGTCGACGGCCTGGGCAGCCCCGTCAGCGCGCCCGTGAGTTCGTCGCGAAGCTCGCGCATGGCGCCTTTCGTGCCCACTTCACTCCCCCTGGTCGGCAGGTTCGCTGGACCCGGTCGGCGTCTGTCGTGCTCTGCCCGGCGCGCGGAATGTGTCGAACGCCGTTGACGATAGGCGTGGTTGCTGGGTGCCGCTGTCAATACTAGGCACCATCGTCGCCGCTGAACCTGTGATGCGTAAGAGGCTGTGTTTGCCTGCGTGGCCCTACCGCCCGGGCGGCTCCGGAGCCTGCCGGTGCGCATACACGACAAAGCGGGTGGCATCGTGATCACGATGCCACCCGCTTCGGAGTGGTGCGCGAGGGGGGAGTTGAACCCCCACGCCCTTTCGGGCACTGGAACCTGAATCCAGCGCGTCTGCCTATTCCGCCACCCGCGCATTGGGTGTTGCTTTGGCGGCCTCACCTCTCTGGTGCGACTGCCTGGCGACATCCAGAACATTAGCACGCTGCTCGGGGTGGATTCACATCCGTTTGTTTCACAGCCGCACAAGCGAGACAGACAGGGAACAGAACCGGTACGGGGACGCGGTGCGGCCCAGGGGGACGGGCCGCGTCTCCACGGCCCCCTCCAGCGAGCGCCGCGGGTGCGGGACACTGTCAGGAGGCCGCCTCTACGATCCGTGTGAGAGGTGACACTCATCGACGGGGCAGACAAGGGGAACCAGCCGATTTCCCGACGCGTGGATACGATCAGTAAGCAGTACCAGGACGGCAACGACGGAGGAGGTGCCCCATGGGAGTCCTGAAGCGTTTCGAGCAGCGCCTCGAAGGCCTGGTCAACGGCACCTTCGCCAAGGTGTTCAAGTCGGAGGTGCAGCCCGTGGAGATCGCGGGCGCCCTCCAGCGTGAGTGCGACAACAACGCCTCGATCTGGAACCGCGAGCGGACCGTCGTCCCCAACGACTTCATCGTGGAGCTCAGCGCACCCGACTACGAGCGGCTGAGCCCGTACTCGGGCCAGCTCGGCGACGAGCTGGCGGGTCTGGTCCGGGACTACGCCAAGCAGCAGCGCTACACCTTCATGGGCCCGATCAAGGTGCACCTGGAGAAGGCGGACGACCTCGACACCGGGCTGTACCGGGTGCGCAGCCGCACCCTCGCGTCGAGTGCGTCACAGTCGCCGGGGCAGCAGGCTGCCGGGCAGCCCGCTCCGGGCGCGGGCCCGGCGGCCGGATACCCCGGCGGCGGCCCGGCGGCCGGCGGCCCCGCGG
>NZ_JADWYQ010000019.1 GCF_022414575.1 Streptomyces sp. MUM 178J
GAGCCGGCCGAGAGGCCGGACTCGGCGGTGATGTCGGCGATCGAAGTCCGCTCCAGCCCGTTGCGGCTGAAACAACGGACGGCGGCCTCGGCGATCTGAGTACGCCGGAGTTCCTTGCGCGCGTCGGTGAGCCGAGGCACCACACCTCCCACAAAAAGAATCGCTGTTCTTCTTGTGGAGGACACTAGCAGAATCGTCGTTCTGTATGCGTCCGGCCGGTTCACCCTCCAGCCAGAGTGCGGTGAGCACCGTCGACTCGGCGGCCGTCCGCTTCTGCCCGGCCAGCGGCTTGGCACGGGGGACGTCTCGACGGACAGACGACTTTCCCGGGAGGGGCGACGCAGCCGCCGTGTCGCCCCGGAGGATTCTTTTCTGCGCCGCCCTCCGGTCGGCGTTCCCGGCGCCGGAACGGTGGACGGAGAGGGTGGGGCGGACGTCGGGTTCGCCTCCCCGAACGGTGCTCGGCCCGGCTGCCCCCTCCGAGGCGGCTTCGAGCCGTGGTGGCGGTCATGACCACCGAAACGGCAGCGTCATGGCCGCGTCCGGTCACGTGGGCCGTTCGGCGCCGCCCGAAGCCAGGCTCGGCTGGACCTCCGCCTGCCGGAGCTCGGCCAGCAGCTCGGTCTGCCCGGCCAGCAGGTCCGTGAGGATCAGACGAGCGGCGCGCAGGAGTTCGGCGACATCACCCCCGGCCAGGGCATAGCTCACCGTCGAGCCCTCACGGATGGACACCACGATCCCGGATCGACGCAGCACGGCCAACTGCTGGGAAAGACTGGAGGGTTCGATCTCGATGTCGTCCAGCAGGTCGCGCACGGGGACGGGCCCGTTCTGCAGTAGCTCCAGGACCCGAATGCGCACGGGGTGTCCGAGCATGCGAAAAAACTCGGCCTTGGCCTGGTAGAGGGGCACCTGCATGGTGGATTGCTCGCTCCCTGCCGCGTTTGACGGGCTGTGTCCTGCGCGGCGACCGGTGACGGCTGCCGCGAACGGCGTCCTGCACCTCGATCCTTCCTGGTCCGGGCCCCGCACACCCAGAAGTTTGGCCTGATCTGGATGTGGCTACATGAAGAAATCTTCAACTCATGGGCATGTGAAGCCCGGACGGAAGCGCCGTCTAGATCTCGAGTTCGGCCTCGATGCGCTTGAGCTGATGGCGGGCCATCGCCAGATTGGACTTCGCCTTGTCGAGCACGAGGTAGAGGAAGAGACCGTTGCCGCCGCGCCCCGTCAGCAGCCGGATGAGGTGGTATTGACTGCCGAGCGTGATCAGCATGTCCTCGATGTCATCCTTGAGGCCAAGGTGGTCCATGGTGCGCGTCTTGGCGCGGATCACGTCGGTGTTGCCGGCGGAGGCGACGGACAGGTCGAGGTTCTTGTCGCCTCCCAAGGTGCCCAGTGCCATGCCGCTCGTGTAGTCGACCAAGGCGACCCCCATGGCGCCCTCGACCGAGGTCAGCGCTTCCTTGAGCGAGATCTCCACGTTTGCCATATCGCGTGTGCTCCCTGTCGTTCCTGCCCGAGGCGGTCGGCCTCAGGTCGTGTCTGGGACCTTACGCACTGTGTCCGGCGGGGAGTTGAGTTGTTCCAGGGTCGATTGAGGAGTATCGGAAGAACGCATAACTTGAGCGTTGTTGATCGCCGGTGAGCGGCATATGACAATCCCATGGAAACGTGGAGGACTTCCTTATGCGGCTTGAGCCTCCTGATGCCAGCGGGACCGCGCTTCGGTGACGGTTCACTCGAACTCCACCGGAGCCAGTCCGCCGGCCGCGCTGTGCCTGCGGCGCGTGTTGAAGAAGTCCGCGATCCAGGTCGCAATCCTCAGACGGGCCTCGGCGTGGCGGCGAACCAGTGCCGGTGGATGTACGCGACCTTGAGCACGCTGTTGAACGACTCCGCCGCCGCGCCGTCCAGGGCCGATCCCATGGATCTGGACGGTCCGGCGCCAGACCGCCCCGGCTCCCGGCGGCCTCGCCGACAAGAGGACAATGGGTGAGCGGGCCCGCCAGGTCCCGATCGCCGAAGAGATCCGCCCCTCGCCGCACGGCGGTCCTGCCTGCCGGTCCCCAACTGGTCCCCAAAAATGATCAAGAGGCCGCTTCAGATCACTCTGAAACGGCCCCTGACCTGTGACTTTCACAAGTCGGGACGACAGGATTTGAACCTGCGACCCCTTGACCCCCAGTCAAGTGCGCTACCAAGCTGCGCCACGTCCCGATGCCCGCCTCTCCCGGTGCTTCCCGGCCCCGGCGTGCGAGAGGAACATTACCTCACTCCCCGTGCCCGGATCACATCGGGCCCCAAGGGTCGAGAGTGCCTCGAGTGGCCTCGCGGAGGTCCGCGGGTCGAGAATCGACGGATGGATGGAGGACGAGGCGAACGGTCGCGGGACCGCGACGACGAGGGGCGCGCCCGCAGCGCGCGGCCACGCGACGGTCTGGGCCGCCCGCTTCCCTATGGGGCGGCGGGGGTGGAGCGGCAGCCCGAGGGGGTGGTGCGCTCCCCCGACGAGACGGTGGCGGAGGCGCAGCGGCTGCTGGACGCGGGCATGCCGTTCCATGCGCACGAGGTGTTCGAGGACGCGTGGAAGTCGGGCCCGGCGTCCGAGGCGGAGCTGTGGCGCGGGCTCGCCCAGCTGGCGGTGGGACTGACGCATGGGGCGCGGGGCAATGCGAAGGGCGGCGCCCGGCTGCTGCTGCGGGGTGCGAACCGCATCCGCGAGCACACGGAGCTGACCGGCGAGGCCCGTCCGTACGGCATCGACGTGCCCGGACTGACGCTCTGGGCCCGGCACTTGGCGGCCCGGCTGGAGGAGGAGCCGGAGCATGCGGTGGACGCGGCGGCCGTCTCGCCCCTGCTGCGCTCCGGGCCCGGTCGGCAGCCGGCGGCCCGCTAGCGTTGCGCCCCCGTGAGCAGGACGGCCTCCAGCCGGCGCGGGCCGTGGACGCCCTCCACCCGGTCCAGCTCGATGTCGCTGGTGGCGGAGGGTCCGGAGATCCAGGTCAGAGGGCGGGCCGGGTCGAGGAGGGGCAGGGCCTGCGGCACGGACGCGACGATCTGACCGGGAGCGCGCACCACGCAGATATGCAGGTCCGGGATGAGGCTGAGGGCGCGTCTGCCCTGGCCGGGTCCGCCGTCCAGCACGATCGTGCCGGTCTCGGCGATCGCCAGCGCGCAGCCGGTGACAACGGCGTCCGTCTCATCGAGCCGACGGGTGGTCAGCGGCTCTTCGTCGGTGCGCCGCTCGGCGTCGGCGTCGCCGAGCCAGTGGTCCGGCAGCCCGTCGGGCACGGCGACGCTGCGTGCGCCGTGGTCGGCCAGCAGCCGGGCGATCAGTGCGGGGAGCCCGGGCCCATCCGTGCGGTGGACGACGGCCCGGTAGTCCGCGAGGTTGGCGTGCAGCAGGTCTGCCAGGTCGGCGGGGTCTCCGGGGGCATGGCTCGCGAGGTGGTCGCGGGCCGGTTCGGGGGCCTCGGGGGCGCCGGCGACCGCGGCGCGTACGCGGGCGAGGATGCGGCCGCGGGATGACTGAGGCGTGTGGCATGCGCGGGGTTCGGGGGGCGTCATGTGCGGTTCTTCCTCCACCAGTCGCGGAACGGCTCGGGGGGCAGTTCGGGCAGCTCGCGCTCCGCGGTCCACGCTCCGGCGCCGGGCGGCCTGTTCGGGAGCAGCGCCCGAGTCCGGGAGGCGGTGCGCTCGACGGCGGCCAGGGCGCCGGGGTGGTCGAGCAGCCATCCGGCCGCTTTCACGGCGGCTTTCTCCAGCCGGCGCCCCGCGCCGCCGCGGTCCGCGACCCGCTCCCGCAGATGGACCAGCACCTCGGGGATGTCGATGGCGACGGGGCACACCTCGAAGCAGGCCCCGCAGAGCGAGGAGGCGTACGGCAGCGAGGCGTCGATGTCGCTTCCGATGCCGCGGAGCTGGGGGCTGAGGATCGCCCCGATGGGGCCCGGGTAGACGGAGCCGTAGGCATGGCCCCCGGCCCGCTCGTACACGGGGCACACGTTCAGACAGGCCGAGCAGCGGATGCAGCGCAGCGCCTGCCGCCCGACGTCGTCGGCGAGCACCCCGGTGCGGCCGTTGTCGAGGAGGACGAGGTGGAAGGTCCGCGGGCCGTCGCCGTCCCGGGCCCGTGCTGCGGCGGTCCCCGTCCACATCGAGGTGTACGGGTTCATCCGCTCGGCGGTCGAGGAGCGCGGCAGGGTCTGCAGGAAGACCTCCAGGTCGCGCCAGGTGGGAACGGTCTTCTCGATGCCGACGACGGAGATCAGGGTCTCGGGGAGGGTCAGGCACATCCGGCCGTTGCCCTCGGACTCGACGACCACGAGCGTTCCGGTCTCGGCGACCATGAAGTTGGCCCCGGAGACGGCGACTCTCGCACGCAGGAATTTCTCCCGCAGATGCAGCCGGGCCGCCTCGGCGAGCTCTCGGGGGTCGTCGCCGAGGCCCTCCGGGGCGGGGCGGCCCCACCGGCCCATCCGGTCCGCGAAGATGTCGCGGATCTCGCCGCGGTTGCGGTGGATGGCGGGCACGAGGATATGGGAGGGCCGGTCGTCGCCAAGTTGCACGATGAGTTCGGCGAGGTCGGTCTCGTAGGCGGCGATTCCCTCGGCACGGAGCGCCTCGTTGAGGCCGATCTCCTGGGTGGCCATCGATTTGACCTTGACGACCTCGCGTTCGCCGGTCTGCTTGACGAGGGCGGTGACGATGCGGTTGGCCTCGGCGGCGTCCTCGGCCCAGTGGACGGCGCCGCCTGCCCCGGTGACCGCTTCCTCCAGCTGCTCCAGGTAGCGGTCGAGGTGGCGCAGTGTGTGGTCCTTGATGCGCTTCCCGGCTTCCCGGAGCCGGTCCCAGTCGTCGAGTTCCGCGACGGCCCCGGCGCGTTTCTCGCGGATGGTGTGGGTGGCGTGGCGGAGGTTGGCGCGCAGTGTGCGGTCGTGCACGGCCTCGGCGGCGGCCCGGGGGAAGGACGGCATGCCGAGGTGCACGGGGGCGGCGCCGTGGGCGGGTGTGGTGGATCGTCTCATGGACGGGGCTTCTCCTCCGTGCTGTTGAGGATCTCCGCGATGTGCAGTGTGCGCAGCGGCGCGTCCTGGCGGCGCAGCAGCCCGCCGAGGTGCATCAGACAGGAGTTGTCCGCCCCGCACAGCACCTGCGCGCCGGTGGCCAGGGCGCTCGCCGTCTTGTCCCGGCCCATGGCCGTCGAGACCTGCGGGTTCTTCACGGCGAAGGTGCCGCCGAAGCCGCAGCACTCGTCCGCGCCGGGCAGTTCGACGAGTTCCAGCCCCTTGACCGCGGTGAGCAGTCGATGCGCCCGGTCTCCCAGGCCAAGCAGGCGTGCGCCGTGGCAGGAGGGGTGGTAGGTGACTCTGTGGGGGAAGCAGGCCCCGACGTCGACCACTCCCAGGACGTCGACCAGGAACTCCGTCAGCTCGTAGGTGCGCGTGGCCAGTTCCGCTCCCGCCGCCCCGGCCAGCTCCGGATAGTGCCTCCGCACCATGGCGGCGCACGACCCGGAGGGGGTCACCACATGGGTGTACCCCTGGAAGGCGTGCAGGGTGCGCCGTACGAGGGGCAGCGTCTCGCGCCGGTATCCGGTGTTGAAGGCGGGCTGTCCGCAGCAGGTCTGCCCGGCGGGGAAGTCCACCGTCACACCCAGCCGTTCCAGCAGCTCGACGGTCGCGATGCCCGTGGCGGGATACACCGCGTCGTTGACGCAGGTGACGAAGAGAGCGACACGCATGGCCCGGAGGATATGCCTCCGTGCCGCCCCGCCTGGGCCACCACCCCGCCGGGTCGGGCGTCCTGAGCCGCGGCCGGCCCGCCGCGGCCATCGGTCCCGAGGGCCGGCCGGCCCCGCGGCGGCCATCGTCCTGAGCGGGCGGCTCACCAGGTGAGGTGGAGCTCCTCCGGAGACCGGTGGATCAGCGTGGGCCGCATGACCGGCAGCGGGCGTTCGGCGTCCAGCCGCAGTCCGGGCAGGCGGCGGGCGAGCAGCGCGAGCGTCAGCCTCAGCTGCTCGCGGGCGAGCTGTGCGCCGGGGCAGCCGTGGGCGCCGTGGCCGAAGGCCAGATGGCGGCGGGAGAGGGGGCGTGTGACGTCGAAGCGGTCCGGCCGCTCATGGCGGCGTTCGTCGCGGTTGGCGGAGCCGTAGGAGACGAAGAGCGTGGCCCCGGCCGGCAGTTCGGTTCCCGCGAGGGTCACCGGCCGGGTGGTGGTCCTGCGGAATCCCTGGACGGGGCTGTCATGGCGGGCCGCTTCCTCCACTGCTGCGGGAATGAGCCCGGGGTCGTCGCATATCGCCTCCCACTGGGCGCGGTCGCGCAGCAGGTTGAGGACGGCGGAGCCGATCAGCGCGGTGGTGGTCAGATGACCGGCGATCAGGAAGTTTTGGAGGTTGGAGACCAGCTCATGGCGTTGGTCGAGGGTGAGTTCGCCCTCGTCCGGCGCGTACGCGGCCACCATCATGGAGCACAGGTCGTCGCGTGGGTTCTCGCGCCGTGCGCGCATATAGCCGTCGAGCATCAGCTGCAGGGCGACGACGTCATGGGCGCAGCGGAGCTGTTCGCCGGCGTCCAGCGGGCGGAACAGCAGCTGTTCCGCCCGGTGGCCGCCGTGCACCGCGGCGGGCACATCCACGGGGTCGAGCCCGACGAGCCGTCCGATCACCTGGCCGGGCAGCTGCCGTGCGTACGCCTGCATCAGCTCCACGCGCCCCTGTGCGGCGAAGGCTTCGACCAGCGCTTCGGCCCGTTCGGCCGCGTAGGGCACGAGGTCCGCGACCCGTGCGGCCGTCAGGGCGCTGTTCAGCGGGGCCCGGTGGCGTTGGTGGGCCGCGCCGTCGGTGGACACGACGGTGGGGCGTTTGCCGAATCCCTGGGCGAGGACCTCCAGCGCGGCCGGCGAGGGAAAGGCGTCGGGCAGCAGAGCGTGCGCCGAGGAGAACTCGTCGGGCCTGCGCAGCACCTCCCGTACGTCGGCGTCGCGGGAGACCAGCCAGGCCTGGAGCTCGGGCACATAGGTGAGGCCTTCGGCGTCACGGGCCTGTGCGTAGTGCGGATACGGGTCGCGCTGCAGCGCGTCCAGCCTGGTCTGGTCTCTTCTCGTCGTCACGCAGTTCGCCTCCCGGTCGCTGTTCTGGTACGGCCGTGCCCTGGCAAGCGAACATCACAGTACGGGAGTTCGGAGCACACGAGTCCACAGAACACGCCCGGGACACGGAGTCGGGTCGCCCGGCGTCTCAGCCTGCCGCGGGTGTGCGTGCGAAGTGGCGCGCGCTGGGTGTCACGGCCGCCGCGGCGGGCCCGAGGAAGCAGATCGGGAGAAAGCCGCGTCCCGGAGCCCGTGCGCGGCGCGGGCTCAGACGCCGACGCCGACCAGCGCCCCCGGGGCGGCGGCCGGGGCGTCCTCCGCGGGCGCCTCAGCGGTGGAAGCCGCGGGACCCTCGGCGTCGTACAGCAGGTCCATCAGCATCGCGCGGGCCCGCGCCACCCGTGAGCGCACGGTGCCGACGGGGCAGCGGCACACCCGGGCGGCCTCCGCGTACGGCAGCCCGAGGAGCTGGGTGAGGACGAAGGCGTCGCGCCGCTCGGCCGGCAGCAGGGCGAGCAGTTCCAGCAGAGCGACGCCGTCCTCGAAGCCGGGCAGCCCGCGCGGCTGGGCGCGTTCGGCGGCGGACTGCCAGTCGTCCGCCCCGGCGAGCCGGGGCCGGGCGGCCGCGCGGCGCAGGCTGTCGACCACCGTGCGGCGCGCGATCGACAGCAGCCACGTCCGGGCGGAGGAGCGGCCTTCGAAGCGGTGCAGGCTGCCGAGGGCCCGCACGAAGGTGTCCTGGGTCAGGTCGTCGGCCGACTGGCGGTCCGCGCTGAGCGCGGCGACGTAGCGCCAGACGTCGCGGTGCAGCGCACGGACGAAGTGCTCCACCGCCTCGGGGTCGCCGCCGCGGGCCTTGAGCGCCCAGCCGGTCACGGCCGCGTCGCGCGGGGCGGGCACACCGGCCGGGGCACGGTGTGCGGAGATGTCGTCGGGGTCGGTCGAGCAGGGCAGGGCAGTGGTCATCGCCTGATGTCCCTCGTGGTAGGTCCTCGGGATTCCGTCCCCGTCCCGGACGGGGACGGGCCGGTACGTCACAGCGGCCCCGCGCGATCGGCGGGGCCGGATGCCCGAGGGCGCACGGCGGCGGCCGCACACGCGTCGGGGCTCCGGCTGTCGGCGCTCGACAGCGGCTACGACGGAGGACCTCTCAGCGGGGTGGCGTAGACGAGCAGCAGGCGTCGCGGCGCGGGTACGGCGTGGTCGCGGAACCGCCGTGACCGGGGCGGGCGGGGCGTCGGCAGCGGCACGCTCAGCGGCAGCCGGAGCGGCGCGGCGAGCCGGGAAGCCGCGGCACGCAGGACCCGGAAGGCGGCACGCTCGCCGTGGGCCAGCCACAGCCCGCAGATCAGGGCGGCCAGCACATGGGCAGCGGCCATGCCGAGCGGGTCCATGCCGACCGCCCCGTGTGCCAGGGCGGCGGCGTCCGGAGCGTGGCCGACATGGCCGTGGCCCACGGACGCGGCCATGCCTCCGACGGGATGGAGCGTGCCCAGCACACCGCTGGTGACATGGCCCAGCCAGCTGTCGACGGCCGAGGAGCGGTCGCCGGGAGCGGCGGCCCCTTCCATCGCCTGGGCGAGGGAGAAACCGCTGTGCAGCAGCGTCTGCACCACCACGGTGGCCACGGTGACCGCGCCGAGGCCGCGTTCGCGCCGGGCCGGGGCCCAGGCAGCGGCGGCGGTCGCCGCGCATCCGGCGGCCATGGCCCAGCGGGGCACCGGCGTGCCGGACATCACCGCATGACCCAGGGCGGCGAGCAGCACGCAGACGACGGCGAACACCGCGGCACGCACCGCGCGCGTTGCTCGCCCCGCCGTCATCCGGCTCCATCCCCATCGCTGCCGTGATCGCCGTACGTCGCCGTACGGGCCTCACCGTGGGTTACGCAGACGACTCTCGCGGCACTCAGCTTTACACCTGTGACTCAGGACACACAGGAGTGCGGCTGGAGCATCGGCGGTGCCGCAGCGCGCCGGGACCGCCCATGGACGCAACCGGCGGCCCGGCGTCACTCCGCCGCCGCAGGCTTCCGACCGGACCCGCCGACCGGCAAGCGGACCGCCCGCCACTGCCCGGAAACTGAAAAACGCCCCTCTGATCTGTAGGTTTCCCAGATCAGAGGGGCGTTTTCTGTGTCGGGACGACAGGATTTGAACCTGCGACCCCTTGACCCCCAGTCAAGTGCGCTACCAAGCTGCGCCACGTCCCGATGCCCGCCTGGCCTGGGGTTTCCCCCGGCCGAACGCGCACGAGAACAATACCGCACATCGGCAGCTGGTCACGAACCGCTTTCCGGCCCGGCCGCCGCTCGCCGTCCCGGCCGCCGCTCGGGATTCCGGCCGCCTTCTGCTTGAGGACCGGTTGACCTCAACCTGACTTCAAGTTGCACGGTGGGCGCATGACGACGACAGCAGCGGCTTCGGCCGACGCCATCCGCGAACTCGACCGGCTGATGGCTCAGATGACGGGCGACGAGAAGCACGGCCCGGCCGCGACCTCGACACTGGACGCCCTGTGGGTGCTGTACGACCGGGTGCTGCGGGTGTCCCCCGCGACCGCGGAGGCGCCCGACCGGGATCGGTTCCTGCTCTCCAAGGGGCACGGGCCGATGGCGTACTACGCCGTGCTCGCCGCCAAGGGGTTCTTCCCCGAGGAGTGGCTGCCCGGCTTCGGCTCGTACGACTCCCCGCTCGGCCATCACCCCGACGCCACGCTGGTCCCGGGCGCCGAGATCGGCAGCGGATCTCTGGGGCACGGACTGCCGCTGGCCGTGGGGGCGGTGCACGGGCTGCGGGCTCAGGGGCTGACCGGGCCACGGGTGTGGGTGCTGATCGGCGACGCGGAGCTGGACGAGGGGAGCAACCACGAGGCGCTCGCCTACGCGGGCCCGGCCGGCCTGGAGCAGCTGCACACCCTGGTGATCGACAACGCGTCCGCCACCCATGGCTGGCCGGGCGGCATCGCGTCCCGCTTCGAGGCCGCGGGGTGGTCGGCGGAGACGGTCGACGGCCGGGACCACGAGGCGCTGTACGCGGCGTTCAGCGCACCGCATCCGGGGCGGCCGCGCGCGGTCGTCGCCCGCGTCGAGCCCAAGGACGCCTGAGGCCGCCCGCCCACACCGTTTCCCATGGCTCCCATAGGCCCGCACAGCACGACTCACGGATTCACCAGAGGATTGACGATCATGGACACGATGCGCGAACGGTTTGTCTCGACCACCTCACAACTGCTGGACGAGGACGCACGGCTCGCCCTGGTGCTGGCGGAGATCAGCAAGGACGGCTTCTCCGCCGCGCACCGCAGGCACCCGGACCGGGTGATCAATGTGGGCATCCGCGAACAGCTGCTGATCGGCGCCGGCGGCGGCATCGCCCTCACCGGCCTCCGGCCGATCATGCACACCTTCGCCAGCTTTCTCGTCGAGCGGCCGTTCGAGCAGGTGAAGCTGGACTTCGGCCATCAGGGGACGGGCGGGGTGCTGGTCAGCGCCGGGGCGTCCTACGACTGGCCCGCCGGCGGCTTCACCCACATGGCGCCGGGAGACGTGGCGCTGCTGGACACCCTCGACGGCTGGTCGGTCCAGGTGCCGGGCCACCCGGACGAGGCGGAGGCTCTGCTGCGGCAGTCCGCCGCCCGTGACGACCGGGTGTACATCAGGCTCTCGCTGCAGACGAACGCGCGGGCTCACGCCTCGGACGGGAAGCCTGGCTTCCGTGCCCTGCGCGAGGGGCGCGGCGGTGTGGTGATCGCCGTGGGGCCGATGCTGGACCATGTGCTGGCGGCGGCGGAGGGGCTGGATGTGACCGTGCTGTACGCGACGACCGTCCGGCCCTTCGACAGCGCGGCCCTCAGGGCGGCGGCGGGCGTGCAGAACGCCGCCGACGTGGTGATCGTCGAACCGTATCTGGCCGGAACCTCGACCGCCGTGGCCTCCGAGGCGCTGACCGACGTACCGCACCGGGTGCTGGGCCTCGGGGTGGCCCGTCGCGAGCTGCGCCGCTACGGCCGGATGGACGAGCATCTCACCGCCCATGGGCTGGACCCCCGCGGGCTGCGCGCCCGCATGGCCCGGTTCCTCCCGGGGACGCCCCGCTGACGACCGTCGGCGTCCGGTTCGCCCTCCGGCGTCAGCAGCCGCCGTCCTCCCTGCGGTGGATCTGCTCCACCAACTCGGCGGCGAGCGACTTGATGGTCTCGAGTCCCGCCCGCCCCCACGGTCTGGGCTCGATGTCGACCACGCAGACCGTCCCCAGCGCGGTGTTCGTACGGTCGATCAGCGGAGCGCCCAGGTAGGAGCGGATGCCGATCTCGTCGACGACCGGGTTCCCCGCGAACCGCGGATAGTCGCAGACGTCCTCCAGCACCAGGGCCTTGCGCCGTACCACCACATGAGGACAGTAGCCGTGGTCCCGGGCCATATGGCGGCCGATGCCCGGGGCCGTCGCCCCGCCCCCGGCCGTGAGGCCGCCGCCGTGGACGCCGTCCGGGGTGTGCAGCCCGGCGAAGAACTGCCTGCTCTCGTCGATGAAGTTGACCATGGAGTAGGGCGCGCCGGCCGCCCGGGCGAGCCTGTGGGCGAATGCGTCGAAGGCCGGGTCTGGACGGTCGCCCATGCCCAGTTGACGCAGTCGGCGGACCCTCGTGGGGGCTTCGCGGTCGACGGGGGTGAGCAGCAGATGGCCGGTGGGGTCGTACGTCATGACGGCACTCCGTAGCTCGGCGCCGGGGCGGACGCCGCGGTGGTGGTGAGCAGATGCCGGACGAGGGTGACCAGTGTCTTTATCCCCGAGCTGGCGATCCGTGCATCGCACAGCACGACCGGCACATCCGGCTCCAGATCGATGGCGGCCCGCACCTCGGCGGGTTCATAGCGGTGGGCGCCGTCGAACTCGTTGACGGCGACGACGAATCCGATGCCGCGGCGTTCGAAGAAGTCCACGGCGGAGAAGGAGTCCTCGAGCCGCCGGGTGTCGGCGAGGACGACGGCCCCGAGGGCGCCCTCGGAGAGTTCGTCCCACATGAACCAGAAGCGCTCCTGGCCGGGTGTGCCGAAGAGATAGAGCACATGCCGCCGGTCGAGGGTGATCCTGCCGAAGTCCATGGCGACGGTGGTGGTGGCCTTGGCCTCGATGCCGTCGAGGCTGTCGGTGGATACGCTGGCCTGGGTGAGCAGTTCCTCCGTGCTCAGCGGGTCGATCTCGCTGACCGCGCCCACGAAACTGGTCTTGCCCACCCCGAAGCCGCCCGCGACCAGGATTTTCAGCGCCGTGGGGAAGAGCTCCTCCGGTCCGCACACCTGTGCGGACGCCTGTTCAGAGCCGTCGTCGTAGGCCATCGAGCACTGCCTCCAGCAGGGAACGGTCGGTCGGTGTGTCGGGGCTGCGGGGCGCTCGCGCGGTTACGGCCCCGCAGTCCATGAGATCGGAGAGCACCACTTTGGCGATGGCGGCGGGGAGTCGGAGGCAGGCTGCGACCTCGGCGACCGAGGTCGGTCCGCCGCACAGCGCGAGGGCCGTGACATGCTCCGGGCCGAGCTGTGCGCGGGGCGGCACTGACCCGGTCGCCATCACCAGCGAGAGCAGCTCCAGCGTGGCCGTCGGCCGGGTGCGGCCACCGCTCACCGTGTACGGACGGACGAGCCGGCCGGCCACATCGTCGAACAACGGTCCTTCGTGGGGCGCCGGCACGTCACTGCCCCAGCGGACCCGGCGCTCCTGCGGACTGTCTGACGGGCGTGGCGAGGTACGGGCGGACGCTCTTGACGAGCATCGCCATCTCGTATCCGAGGACCGCGGCGTCGGCTTCGCGTCCCGCGAGCACGGCGAGGCAGGTTCCGGATCCGGCGGCAGACACGAACAGCAGTGTGGAGTCGAGCTCCACGACGACCTGGCGGACTTCGCCGCCGTCGCCGAATCGGGCTCCGGCGCTGCGGCCGAGTGAGTAGAGGCCGGAGGCGAGCGCGGCCATGTGGTCCGCGCTGTCGTTGTCGAGTCCGTGGACGGACTTCACGAGCCCGTCGGCGGAGAGCAGTACTGCGTTCCTGGTGTACGGGACGCGCTGGACCAGACCGCCGAGCAGCCAGTCGAGGTCCGGGGTATGTCCGGTCGGAACATCGCTCGCCATGGTGATCTACTCCTTGGAGGTGTTGTCGTGGCGCTGCCGCTGCGGCGGCGTGACGGCCCGGTCGGCGGCGGACTGGGACTCGGCCAGCCCGACGCCCCGCTGGAAGGCCGCCATCAGGCCGGGGTCGTGCAGGATGTGCTCGTCGTCCCTGCGGGGCGGCCGCGCGTCCCTGAGCTGCGGAACGAGGTGTTCCTGGCTGCGGCGTCTGGGCAGCTTCGGGCGCTCCCCATGGGGCCAGTCGTCGACGCGGGGGACCGACGGGGGTCCGGCGGCGGTGTGGCCGGGCTCGGCCTCGGGGTGCTGCGACAGGGCGGCGTGGGGGACGCCGGAGAACGCGGCCGCCGGGTCCGGGCGCTGGTCGTGCTCTCCGCGGACGGGCAGTGGATGGCTGCCGCGGTGTGACGCCGCAGGCCGCTGCGAGGCGTTCCGGGCGGTGTCCGGGGGCCGCGCGGGGTGCGCCGGCTGGCCCGCGCCGTGCGGGACGCCGGCGGAGTGTCCGCCCTGCCGTACCCCCTGCTGCAGCGTGGCCGCCGTCTGCGGCCCCGCCTCGACGGCGAGGGCCTGTGCGGTCTGCCCGTTTTCGGGATCGTCCTGCTCTGCGCCGAGGAGTCCTTGCGGAAGCACCAGCACGGCCTGGACGCCTCCGTAGATATTGGACTGCAGGCGTACCGCGATGCCGTGCCGACGGGCCAGGGCGGAGACGACGAAGAGGCCGATGCGCCCGTCCCGGAGCAGTTGGGCCACGCTCACCTGGTCGGGGTCGGCGAGTAGCGCGTTCATCCGGGCCTGCTCCACGGGCGGCATGCCGAGGCCCCGGTCCTCGACCTCCACGGCGAGCCCGGCCGTGACGTGCTGGGCACGCAGCATCACCTGGGTGTGCGGGGCGGAGAACAGAGTGGCGTTCTCGACCAGTTCGGCCAGCAGATGGATGACGTCGGCCACCGCGTGGCCGCGCAGCGTGCCGTCGATGGGCGGCACGAGCTTGACACGCGGATACTGCTCGACCTCTGCGATCGAGGAGCGGAGCACCTCGGTCATGGGCACGGGGTTGGACCACTGGCGGCGTGAGATCGCGCCGCCCAGCACGGCGAGGTTCTCGGCGTGCCGGCGGATGCGGGTGGCGAGGAGGTCGACATGGAACAGCCCTTTGAGCAGGTCGGGGTCTTCGACGTCGTTCTCCAGCTCGTCGAGGAGCTGGATCTCGCGGTGCACCAGGGACTGGAGCCGCCGGGCGAGGTTGACGAAGACTTCCACCTTCTGTTCGTTGCCGGCGCTGGTGGAGAGCCGGGACGCCTGTACCACCGCGGTGACGGCGGCTTCATGGCCGCGCCCCAGCTCCTGGGTGAGCAGGTCGAATTCGTCTCCGCCGAGCGGAGCGAACGGCACGTCGTCGCGGGCGGGCGGCCCTTCCCCCCTTCTGAGCCGGTCGACCAGGCCTCTCAGGTCGGCCTGGCCCCGGGCGGCGGTGCGGCGCAGCGCGGCGCAGCGGTCGAGTACGGACTTGGCGGTGCGGTCCGCGCCGAGCGCCGCGGCCGCGATCGACGCCATGGCCAGCGCGGCGGCCGCGGTGAGCACCGCCCACAGTCCGGGCGACGGCTGGGGGGCGGCGGCGCGGACCGTGGCGACGACGGCGCCTGCGCCGCTGAGCGAGGCGCCGAGGGTCGGCAGGACCGCGGCGCGCAGAAGTCGCGGACGTATACGGGCCTCGGGCGGGGAGGGCGCGGGATGCCACCTCCCCGAGGACGAGAGGGAGCGGGCGCCTGGCCGGCCGTGCCGCCCGCCTTCACGGCGGTCGGACCGCGCGGCGGGTGCGCGAAGTTGAGACATCAGCGTCCTTGGTACGTGGGCCCCAGGAAACGGCGTACTGCGCGGGTGGCGATGGGTCTCTTCCGGCTTGCCGAAGCGGGTCCGGCGCCCCGGAAGGCTCGGCCGGGCGGCTCGGGGCGTACCGCACCGCCTCACCGGCGGGGCGGCAGCAGCCGGACGAGCCCATCGTTGATCACCGGCAACACACGGTAGTCGCCAATGAGACGCGTGCGACGGGCAGTTGACAAAGTCCCCGCGAAGTGTCCCGCTCTGGCATGAGGGTTCGTACGACAGCCCGATAATTTTTCGCTGCTGTGCGGACTGCCGGGCCGCGGTCCGCCGTCGCAGGTCAGGCGGTGGGGGCCACTTCGGAGGCGTCCGTGCCGGGGGCGGCGGCCCAGCCCTGGGCGGGCGCGGTGGCGACGGCCCGCCACCACAGCGCGGAGGGAACGGCCGGGGCGGCCGGCTCGAAGGGTTCGCCGGGCCGGGGCAGGGCGATGCGGGCGCCGGCTTCGGCCGCGGCGTCGGCGGTCCCCTCGCCGGGCTCGGCCCAGGGGTGCGGGGCGAGATTGAAGGTGCCCCAGTGGATGGGGAGCATCACTCCGCTCGGGCGGCCGCCCTGGAGGTCGAGATGGGCCCGCATGCCCTCGGCGGGGGTCATATGGATGTCGGGCCAGTACTCGGAGTAGGCGCCGATCTGGATCATCGTGGCGTCGAAGGGGCCGTGCTCGGCGCCGATGTCGGCGAATCCGGGGAAGTAGCCCGTGTCACCGCTGTGGTAGATCCGGTGCTCGGGCCCGGCTGCCGCCCACGAGGCCCAGAGGGTGTGCTGCTGGTTGCGCAGCCCGCGGCCGCAGAAGTGGCGCGCGGGGGTGGCCGTCAGCGTGAGGCCGGCGATCTGCGTCGACTCCTGCCAGTCCAGCTCGCGCAGCCGGTCGGCGGGGACGCCCCAGCGCTCCAGATGCGCTCCCACGCCGAGCGGGACCGCGAAGACCGTGTCGGTGGAGGCCAGGGAGCGGATGGTGGGCAGATCCAGGTGGTCGTAGTGGTCGTGGGAGATCACGACGGCGTCCACGGGGCCGAGCGACGCGAGCGGCACGGGCACGGGGTGCAGCCGCTTGGGGCCCACGAAGGAGAAGGGAGAGCACCGCTCGCCCCAGACCGGGTCGAAGAGCACCCGTCGGCCGTCGATCTCCGCGAGGACGCTGGAGTGGCCCATCCAGGTGAGCCGGAGCCCGGACGCCGGAGGCTTGGCCAGCTCGGCGAGGGTGGTGGGATGGACGGGCACCGGGGCGACGGGCGAGCGGAGCGCCCTCGCCTCCTTCTGGAAGTAGATCTTGGCGAACTCGACCATCGAGCCGTTGGAGGGTCTGGTCCGCGCCCCTGCCGGGTTCTGGAAGGAGCCGTCGGAGAAGTTCGGCGAGCGTCGGATGCGCTCCCAGCGGGCGCCGGACGGGTCGGCCCCGAAGGCAGCCGGGCGCAGCGCGCGAAGCCGGGCGCGCAGCGGATGCATCGAGGTGGGGCCGGTCACGACAACCTCCTGGTGGCGTGGTCTCTCCATTATGGGCGGCAGGTCCGACAGGGCTCAGCGGGCGGGCTGTCCGTAGGCCCGTTCGATGGGCAGCCGCAGCACGAGCCGCTTGTCGCGGACCATGGCGCGGCGGTAGTCGTCCCAGTCGGGGTGTTCTCCCTGGACGTCCCGGTAGAGGGCGATCAGCTCCTCGACGGTGTCGTCGGACGGGTCCGCTGCGACCGGGGTCAGCTCGGCGGTCCCCTCGACGACCGTCCAGGCCCAGCGGTCGGCGCTGGTGACGTGGTAGCCGGCGCGGGGGTCGCGGCGCAGATTCCTGGTCTTGGCCCGGTCGTCGGTGATGGAGACGCGGATGATCCGCTCGTCCGGGTAGTACGCGTGGTTCACATTGGACAGCTGCGGTCTGCCGTCCCGCTTCAGGGTGACGAGCACGCCTCCGTCGTATTCGGCGAGCAGCGCGAGCAGCGCGTCCTGCTGGGCCTCGTTCTCCGTCATGCTGGGACCAACGCATGCACGGGGGCCGGTGTTCCTGATGTCGCCGGTGTTCTGGGGGATGTCACATTCTCCGGTGCGGGATCCGTCGTACGGGTGAAGGGCGCACAAGCGCCCGGCATCGCAGAGGAGGGATCCCTCATGGCCCGCATTTCGCTCGACCCGCCGCGCACGCTGCTCTTCCGCTTCGTCGAGAAGTACTCCGGGCGGGTGTACGGAAGGGTCCTGGACCCCGTTCGGGCACTGGCCCACAACCCCCGTGTGCTCTGGGCGGACCTGCGCTTCGAGCAGTCGGTCGCCAAGTGGAAGCAGCTCGACGCCGATCTGAAGGAGCTCGCCGTGATGGCGTCGGCCGCGGCGATCGGGTGCAGCTGGTGCATGGACTTCGGCTACTGGGTGAGCCGGACGCGGGGCATGGACCCGCGCAAGCTGCAGGACCTGCCCGTGTGGCGGGACAGCGACGCCTACACCCCGCTGGAGCGCGACGTCATGGAGTACGCGGAGGCGATGACCGCGACCCCGCCGGAGGTGGACGACGAACTGGCGCGGCGGCTGCTCCTGGCCCTCGGCGAGCCGGCCTTCGTGGAGCTGACGGCGATGGTGGCGGTGGAGAACCTGCGGTCCCGGATGAACTCCGCCCTGGGGCTGACCAGTCAGGGCTTCAAGGACCGCTGCGAGGTCCCGGCGATGCGGGCGGCCGCGTTGACACGGGCGGAGGCCGGTTCAAGCGCTGACTGATTGTCGATTCAGCAAGCCGGCCCCTGGCGACCCCGTCGTATGACCGCTGTGCCGGACGTCATGACCGCTGTGCCGGACGTCTCGCCGCCTCCCGCCCCGCCGCTGCGCTGAAGCTCATATGGACCGACCCGGTCACCCGCTGCCCGGGCGCCCGGTCGTCGACCGGTTGGTGCGCGGGGTCGCCCGCGGCGGGCTGCGGACGCACCGGGGCTGCACGCTCGCGGAGGTGACGGGCCCCCGCCGCGGGATGACGGTGAAGGAGGCCCTCCACTGCCGCGCCGCCGACGCCGCGGCGCGGTATGTCCCGCTCGGCGGGGCGAGGGGGAATCGACCGCGATCCCCCGGGAGCCCCGGGCGTAAAGAGGTCCTGGTGCGCTGTCTGCGTGCCGTGCGCTCCTGTGTCGGCGCCTTGTGGGCCACCGGCGAGGGCCTCGGGCTCGCCCAGGGCGTACACGACCGGGCGGCGGCCGGGGTTGGGCTCGTCCCGACGGTCCAGGCGGTACTGCGCGGTGTGCGGTGTACGGGGTGGGTGAGGCCTCGGAAAGCGGCTGTGTAGGGTGACGGCCGTGGCACGAGTACGGCTGAGCGTTGCGGAGCGGCGCGAGGAGTTGCTGGACGCGGCCGTCGAGCAGATCGAGGCGCGGGGCGTGGCCGCCGTGCGGATCGCGGACGTGGCCTCGGCGCTCGGCGTGAGCAATGCGCTGGTGCTGTATCACTTCTCCTCCAAGGAGCAGCTCGTCTCGGCGGCGTTCGCGCATGCGGC
The DNA here is from genome assembly GCF_022414575.1 of Streptomyces sp. MUM 178J. Taxonomy (GTDB): domain Bacteria; phylum Actinomycetota; class Actinomycetes; order Streptomycetales; family Streptomycetaceae; genus Streptomyces; species Streptomyces chengmaiensis. The sequence continues at coordinate 18,552 of NZ_JADWYQ010000019.1, forward strand.
CGACGCCGACCTCGCACATCTGCGCAAGCTGCTCGGCCGCCGCACGACCGCGGTGCGCAGGCTGCGCGCCGCCGTGCGGTGGTACGCCCCGACGGGGCAGGCCAAGGGCTGGCGGCTGTGGATCGAGGGCTGGGCGGCGGCGCTGCGGGAACCGGTCCTTCGGGATGTGGCGCGCGATCTGGACCAGCAGTGGAAGGCGGCCCTGACCGAGGTCATCGCCGAGGGCGCGGCCGGCGGCGAGTTCGCCTGCGCCGACCCGGCGTCGGCGGCGTGGCGTCTGACGGCGTTCCTCGACGGGCTCGCGGTGCAGATGACCGCGTACACGGGGCGGCTCTCGCGGGCGGCGATGCTGGAGTGGGCGGATGACGCACTGGCCCGCGAACTGTCCCTGGACCGCGCGGCCCTCACCGCGGCGGCCCGCTGACCCGCCCGCTGCGGTCGCCCCGCGGCCGCGCCGGGGCGCCGGCCCCCGGCAGAACCGTCATCAGGCCGTTCCGTCGGCGCGGCCCGCCGCCCCGGGAGGTACGCGGGCCCCGGGCGTGTGGCATGACGCCGCCCTGCGCGGCACGCCCCGCTTCGCCGACACACGGCCGGGTACGGCCCCTCGGCACAGGCTGCCCACCGGCCATCCCGACGGAACGTGCCCGCCGCCCCGCAGGAGATGCGCCGGCCGCCGGCGTCACCGCCCCGGCGGGCATCTCGGCGGCGCGTAGCTGCCGCTTGCGGCAGGACGCGGGCGGCAGCCCCGCGAAACCTCCCCCGGGAGGGGGCCGGGGGGGCGAAGCCCCCCACTTCACTACAGGGGCAGGAGGTCCGGGCGCTTCGCGGCCACGTGGTCGCCGGAGCTTTCGCCGCGGAGCCGGCGGCCGATCCAGGGGACCAGGTGGTCGCGGGCCCACTGGACGTCGTCGCGGCGGACGTCCAGGACGCCGCGCGGCGGCTGCGGCGGCCACGGCTGGTCCGGGTCGGCGGGGACGTCGAGGCCGAGGACCTGGGCGGCACGCAGGGCGACGCGGGTGTGGCCCTCCGGGGAGAGGTGGAGCCGGTCGGCGTCCCAGGCGCGGCGGTCCTGGACGGACCTGAGGGACCACAGGTCGAGCACCGGGCAGTCGTAGCGGTCGGCGATGGCCCGCACATGCGCGGTGTACGTGGCGATCTTTCCGCGGAGATGACGCAGGACGGGGACGCCGCGGGTGTCGAAGCCCGTGGTCACCATGACGGTGCCGACGGAGCCCGCGAGGTCGGCGACGGCGCGCTCGAAGCGTTCGGCGACGTCGTCCGGGTCGGTGCCCGGACGGATGATGTCATTGCCGCCGGCGCAGAACGTCACCAGATCCGGGGCGAGTTGTCTGGCCCGGGGGACCTGTTCCTCGACGATCTGGTCGAGGAGACGGCCGCGCACGGCGAGGTTGGCATAGCGGAAGGTGTGCTCCGGCATGCGGTCGGCGAGCAGCACCGCGAGGCGGTCGGCCCAGCCGACGTACGTCCCGTCGAGGCCCGGGTCGCCCACGCCCTCGGTGAAGCTGTCACCGATCGCCGCGTACGACTCGAATGCGCCCTTGTTCTCTTCTCTCGAATCGTCTGCCACAAGGCAGCATCATTCCCCCGCAGATGTGACCTACGCGACCGTAAGGAGGGCTTGACGGGAGGTGATCTTTGCCACCGGTCACGTTTCCGCCAACCCGGAATACCACCGCGCCCCTCGCAGCGCCGGGCTGCGAGGGGCGCGGACGGACAGGCGTCTGCGTCGGACGGATCAGATGGACACGCCGTGCTGGCGCAGGTACGCCACCGGGTCGATGTCGGAGCCGTACGACGGGCCGGTGCGGACCTCGAAGTGGAGGTGCGGGCCGGTGGAGTTGCCCGTGGAGCCCGACAGGCCGATCTGCTGGCCGGCGCTCACGCTCTGGCCGGAGGAGACGGACAGCGAGGACAGATGGGCGTACTGCGAGTAGGTGCCGTCGTTGTGGCGGATGACGACCTCGTTGCCGTACGCGCCGCCCCAGCCGGCGGAGACCACGGTGCCCGCCGTGACTGCCTTGACCGTGGTGCCGGTGGCGGCGGCGAAGTCGACGCCGGTGTGGTAGCCGCTGGACCAGCTGGCGCCGGAGGCGCGGTACGGGGTGGTGACGCTTGCGCCGGAGAGGGGCGCGGAGTAGCCGGAGACGCTGGCTGCCGGCTGAGCCGCCTGAGGCTGCTGGGGCTTCTGCGCAGGTGTGGACTCAGCGGCGGACGCCTTGGACGTGGAGCGCTCGGGGGCGGCCTTCTTCTTCGGCGCCTCGGGCGCGCTCTGGGCCTTGCTCTCGGCCTTCGCCTCCGTCTTGGCCTCGGTCTTGGCCTCGGTCTTGGCCTTCGCCTTCGCGGGGGCGGACTGCGCCGCTGCCTTGCCGTGGACGGTGAGCTTCAGCCCGGGGTGGATCAGCGACGGGTTGTCGCCCACGGCCTCACGATTGTCCGCGTACAGCCGCTGCCAGCCGCCGCGCACATCGTGCTCGTCGGCGATCTTGGACAGATAGTCGCCGGGGACGACCTCGTAGGTGGTCGGCGTGGCCTTCCGCGCCTGCTTCTTGACCGCATCGCCGGACTTGGCGTCACCGGCGGGGACATCGGCGGCCGCGGCGGTCACGGCCTGCCGCGGCGCGGCGGCGGGCGCGGACGTCTCCGCGGCGTGGGCGCCCGCCGCGGACAGCAGCGGGATGGCGATGGCGGCGCCGCCGGTGCCCGCGGCGACAAAACCGCGTGCGAGCGGGCTGTTCTTGGGACGACGGTGCTTACCCTTCGCGGGCATGGCGATTTCCTCTCCGGCGCCTGCGAGGTGAGCTGTCGGGTTCGGGCTGGAGATGCCCGGCCACGCGGTGACGCGGCTTCACCCCAAGCCGTCCGGAGCGGCGACTCCGGCGCGGCGACTTACCTGGTTCCCCCGCTCCTGCCACGCGTGTGTGGGGTCGTCATTCCGAACGGCGGCAGGATTAGGCGGTCCGTCCGGATCGGTCGTGACCGTAAACGAGCCGAGCACAGCGGAACAAGCCTTCCGATTCCCCCGGCATTGAGCGCTGTGATATCGGCGAGGAATTCTGGTCACCCTCCGTCGATGAAGGCGATTCAAATTCCCACCTCAGAAAGGAATTCACCGTCCGGCATCCGCCACGGTCCGTTACGGATATGACGCTGCTCACGTACCGTTTCCCATCTCACCCTCAGTCAGGGCAGGTTATTACTAAAGGTGCAATTCGGGCAGGCATCGAAAGTCATGCCAAATCACCACCCCGCTCACCGATGCGGCGGTCTGGTGTACCCACGGGGCGCACCGCATGACGAATCGGCCCGCCGGACAGAACCCGTGTGCGTGCCCCCGGTGAGATCATTTGACGTATGAAGTGATGTCGTATGGTCGGGAACACGTCACCGTCGGCGACCAACGCCGACGCCGTCACACGAGGAGCCCCAAGTGACGCAGCAGTCGCCGCAGGTGCCATCGGCCGAGTCCCAGCTCACCGGAGTCCGCAACTTCCGGGACGTGGGCGGCCTGCCGACCAGGGACGGACGGCAGGTGCGGTACGGACGCCTGTACCGGAGCGGCCATCTGGCACACGCCACGGCGAGGGACGCGACCTTCCTGGCCGGCCTGGGGCTCCACACGATCTTCGACTTCCGCAATGCCGCGGACCAGAAGCTCGAAGGCCCGGACGTCGAGCTGCCGGGCGTGCGCAATGTGAATCTGCCGCTGACGGATCCCGCCGACGGCGCGGAGTTCTGGAAGATGGTCCGGGACGGCGACCTCGACGAGCTCAGGTCGATACTGGCCGACGGCAAGGCGGCCGGCCGTATGACCGGGACCTATCGACTGATCATCAAGGAGCGGACCGCCGAGCACAGCCGGGTGCTGCACGCACTCGCGGAGGACAGCGTCCCGGCGCTGATGCACTGCGCCGCGGGCAAGGACCGCGCGGGGCTGTCGATCGCGGTCGCCCTGCTCGCCCTGGGCGTCGAGCGCGACGCCATCGAGGCGGACTACCTCAAGTCCAACGAAGCGCACCGCCGCTATCCGGTGAAGCGCGGGGACAATGCGCCCTCCGGGACGTCACCCGAAGTGATGGACCTGCTCAGCCCGTTGTTTGACGCGCGCAGCGAGTACCTCGACGCCGCCTTCGCCGCCATCGAGGAGACCTGGGGCGGTGTCGAGCGGTATCTGAACGAGGGACTGAAGCTCGCCCCGGACACCCGCGAGCGACTGCGGTCGCGCTTCCTCGAGGAGGCCTGACCGCCGTCGGAGGCGGTCACTGGTTCTGCCCCCCGAGGAGGAACAGCAGATACAGGAAGGCCGCGAAGAGATGGCCGGCCACCAGATAGGCGAACAGGCGCACCACCAGCCCTGTGGGGAGTGAACGCTCTGGCTTATGCCCTGTCCCACCCATTGATGTCACGGTCCTTTCCCGGGTTTCAGATATGCGGATGCACATCGGGGCTCTGCAGCAGTGTGTGGACGAAGAGCGCCTCGGCGCCTTCGCGTCCGGTCGCCGCCAGGCGGTGCGGGGTGAGCGAGTCATAGTGGGCGCTGTCGCCGGGGGCGAGTTCATGGACGCTCTCCCCCAGCGTCAGCCGCAGTCCGCCGCGCAGCACATACAGCCACTCCTCGCCGGGGTGCATCCGTACAAGATCGCCCTGGGCGCCGTACGGGATCTCCAGCCGCAGCGCCTGCATCGCCCGGCCGGGCACGCCGGCCTGGTGGTACGTCCAGCCGTCGGCCCCGGCCGGCTCCCGGCTGCCCGCCCGGATCACCGGCTCGCGCTCCGGCGGGGTCTCGCCGAGCAGCTCCGCGACAGTCGTGCCGTAGGTCCGGGCGAGTGCCAGGAGCATCGGCAGCGACGGCTGACGGCGGCCGGTCTCCAGTCGGGACAGATGGGCCGGGGAGAGCCCCGCCCGCTGGGCGGCGCTCTCCAGGGTGAGGCCGCGCCGCCGGCGCAGCTCCCGCAGGCGCGGGGCGACATCGGGCACAGCCTCGCCCAGGGCGGACGGGGAGAGGGGAGAAGCGGAGGAGGCGTGAGCAAGGGGAGAGGCACCGGGGCGGCGACCTCCGGGGAGTCTCGGCATGCCTCCATTCCGCCAGGTTCTTCCCTCTTGGGCAAATTTCTTGCCTGAGAGGCAAAGCCTCTCTGCGGCCGCTCTCCGCGGCCGCCTAGCGCGCGGCCATCGCCTGTTTCACCAGGATCCTTCCGAAGTCCCAGATCAGCCCCCCGCCGCTGTGAGCGTCGTCCATCACCTCGGTGAAGGCCTCAAGGAACCGCTCGACCTCCCGTTCCCCGATGATCAGCGGCGGAATGAGCTTGATCACTTCAAGCCGGTCGCCGGAGACCTGCGTGAGAATCCGGTGCTTCTGCAGCAGCGGCACGACCACCATCTGCGCAAAGAGGCCCTTGCGGGCCGCCTGGAGCATGGCCCAGCGGCCGCGCAGCTTCAGCGAGGAGGGTCTGCCGAACTCGATGCCGATCATCAGTCCGCGTCCGCGTACGTCGTGCAGCAGCTCATAGCGGTCCTTGAGCGCCATGAGCCGTGTCTTCAACAGCTCCCCGGCCGCCCTGGCGCCCGCCACGACCTGCTCGTCCTCGATCACCGACAGTACGGCGAGCCCGGCGGCCATCGCCTGGGCGTTGGACCCGAAGCTCGCGGAGTGCACGAGCACCCGGTCCATCGACGAGTAGACCTTCTTGAAGATCCAGTCCTTGCCGAGCGTGGCGCCGACGGGCACATAGCCGCCCGAGAGCGCCTTCGCCACGCAGACCAGATCGGGCTCGACGCCGTCCTCGTGCTGGTACGCGTAGAAGTCACCGGTCCTGCCGAGCCCGGTCTGCACCTCGTCGGCGATGAGCAGCGCCCCGTGCCGGTGCAGCAGTTCCTGAGCGGCGCGCAGATAGCCCCGCGGCGCCTCGTGCACGCCCTTGCCCTGGATGGGCTCCACCACCAGGGCGGCCACATCGCCGCGGACGAGCTCCGCCTCGAGCGCGGCGAGATCGCCCAGCGGCACGGCGGTGTCGGGCAGCAGCGGCGCGAATCCGTCACGGAAACCGGTCTCGCCGTTGACCGACAGGGAGCCGACGGTCAGCCCGTGGAAGGCATGGGAGCAGTACAGGACCCTGGGCCGCCCGGTGACGTACCGGGAGAACTTCAGCGCGGTCTCCACGGCTTCGGTGCCGCTGTTGCCGAAGAAGACGCGGTCCAGATGCGGGCTGTGGGCCAGCAGCCGTTCGGCGAGCAGCCCCGGCAGCGGCGGGCAGTCGAAGCGGGTCAGGTCGGCGAGCGAGGCGTCGAGGACGTCGTGGAGTGCCTTGCGTACGACGGGGTGGTGGCGGCCCAGTCCCATCACCCCGAAGCCGGCGAGCATGTCCAGGTAGTCGTTGCCGTCCGCGTCGTAGAAGTACGCGCCCTCGGCCCGCTCGTAGATCTTGTCGAAGCCGATGGTGTGCAGCATCCGGGGCAGCTGGTGGTTGAGGTGTCTGGTGTGCAGCTCATGGCGTTCGCCGCCGCGCTCCGCGAGGAGTCTGGCGAGGTCGAAGCCGGTGCCCGTCATGTCGCCCGTCGAGGTCATGAGGCGTTCTCCTTGGCGGCCAGTGCAGCGCTGATCTGTCCCGCGATCTCCACCGCGGTGAGGCCGGCGTCGGCGAGCACCTCGCTGCGTTTGGCGTGGGCGAGGAACTGCTCGGGGATGCCGAAGGTACGCAGCGGCACATCCACGTCCGCGTCGCGCAGCGCCTGGGCGACGGCCGAGCCGACGCCCGAACTGCGGCAGTTGTCCTCGACGACCGCGGTGAGCCGGTGGCGTGCCGCGAGCGGCGGAAGGCGCCCGTCGACCGGTTTGACCCACCGCGGGTCGACGACCGTGCAGCCGAGGCCGCTCGCTTCCAGCAGCCCGGCGGCCTCCAGGCATACCCCGGCCAGCGCGCCGGCCGACACCACGAGCACATCGGGGTCTTTGGTGCGGGCCGGCCGGTGCAGTACGTCCATGCCGCCGATCCGGTCCAGCGCGGGGAGGGGATCGCCGACGGACTCCTTGGGGAAGCGCACGACGGTCGGCGCGTCGTCGACGTCGACGGCCTCGCGCAGCAGCTCGCGCAGTCGCTGGGCGTCGCGCGGGGCGGCGATCCGCAGCCCGGGGACGACCTGCAGGATGGACATGTCCCACATGCCGTTGTGGGACGCGCCGTCGGCGCCGGTGACGCCGGCCCGGTCGAGGACGAAGGTGACGCCGCACCTGTGCAGCGCCACATCCATCAGCACCTGGTCGAAGGCGCGGTTGAGGAAGGTGGCGTACACCGCGACGACCGGGTGGAGCCCGCCCGTGGCGAGACCGGCGGCGCAGACGGCCGCGTGCTGCTCGGCGATGCCCACGTCCCAGACCCGGTCGGGGAAGCGCTCGGCGAACTCCGTCAGGCCGACCGGGTGCAGCATCGCGGCGGTGAGGGCCACGACGTCCCGCCGCTCGGCGCCGATCTCGGCGATCTCGTCGGCGAACACCGAGGTCCAGGAGCGGCCCTTCGAGGGCGTGAGCGGCGCGCAGGTGAGGGGGTCCATCACTCCGACAGTGTGGAAGCGGTCGGCCTCGTCCAGCAGGGCGGGGGCATAGCCGCGGCCCTTCTGGGTGAGGCAGTGCACCAGCACCGGGCCATGGAACCGCTTCGCGCGGCGCAGCGCGGATTCGACGGCGCCGACGTCATGGCCGTCGATGGGTCCGACGTACTTCAGCCCGAGGTCCTCGAACATGCCCTGCGGGGCGAAGGCGTCCTTGAAGCCCTTCTTCGCACCGTGCAGCGACTCGTACAGAGGGCGGCCGATGACGGGGGTGTGCTGGAGGACGTCCTTGCCCCAGGCCAGCACCTGTTCGTAGCCGTCGGCAGTGCGCAGGGTGGCGAGGTGGTTGGCGAAGCCGCCGATCGTGGGGGCGTAGGAGCGCTCGTTGTCGTTGACGACGATGACCAGCGGGCGGTCCTTGGCGTCCGCGATGTTGTTCAACGCCTCCCAGGCCATGCCTCCGGTGAGCGCCCCGTCGCCGATCACTGCGACGACGTGGTCGCCGCGCCCGAGGACCTCGTTGGCCTTGGCAAGGCCGTCGGCCCAGCCCAGGACGGTCGAGGCATGCGAGTTCTCGATGACGTCATGGTCGGACTCGGCGCGCGCGGGGTAGCCGGACAGGCCTCCCCTGCCGCGCAGCCCGGAGAAGTCCTGGCGGCCGGTGAGCAGCTTGTGGACATAGCTCTGGTGCCCGGTGTCCCACAGGACCTTGTCCCTGGGCGAGTCGAAGACACGGTGCAGGGCGATCGTCAGCTCGACCACCCCGAGGTTCGGGCCCAGATGGCCTCCGGTCCTGGCCACCGCATGGATGAGGAACTGCCTTATCTCCTCCGCGAGGTCATCGAGATCGGCGCGCTCGAGCGCCTTGAGGTCGTGTGGTCCCCGGATGTTCTCCAGCATGGCTGTGGTCCCACCCCCTCTCTGCCGCCGCCCGGGTCACCCGCGTGGTCCCGAGACCGTCTCCCGTGCCGCCCTCAGGGACTCCTTCAGTGAACCCATGGTGGCGAGCACGGCGGTGGGCTCATAGCCGCAGTGCGCCATGCAGTTGGCGCAGCGGGGGTCCCTGCCGCGGCCGTACTTGTCCCAGTCCGTCTCCTCGATGAGCTCCCGGTAGGTGGGCACATATCCGTCGCTCATCAGATAGCAGGGGCGCTGCCATCCGAAGAGCGAGTAATTGGGGATGGCCCATGCGGTGCAGGGAAAGTCTGCCTTCCCTTCCAGAAAGTCGAGGAACAGCGGGGAGTGGTTGAGCCTCCAGCGGCGCCGGTTGCCGCCGGCGAACGCCTTCCGGAACAGTTCCCGGGTCTGCTCCACGCCCAGGAAGTGCTCCTGGTCGGGGGCTTTCTCGTAGGCGTAGGCGGGCGAGATCATCATCTCGTCGACCTGGAGTTCGTCATTGAGGTAGTTCAGCACCTCGACGATGGTCTGCGGGGTGTCGGTGTTGAAGAACGTGGAATTGGTGGTGACCCGGAAGCCACGCCGCTTTGCTTCCTTGATGGCTTCCACGGCCTCGTCGAAGACGCCTTCCTTGGCGACGGACTCGTCATGCCGCTCACGCAGTCCGTCGATGTGCACGGCGAAGGCGAAATAGGGAGAAGGCGTGAACTTCTCGATCTTCTTGCGCAACAGCAGGGCATTGGTGCAGAGAAACACATACTTCCGCTTCATGACCAACTGCCGCACGATCTCGTCGATCTGGGGGTGCATCAGCGGCTCTCCGCCCGCGATGGACACCATCGGGGCCCCGGACTCCAGCACCGCGCCCACCGCCTGCGCCACGGGCATCCGCTGCTTGAGCACGCCCGCCGGATGCTGGATCTTGCCGCAGCCCTCGCACTTGAGATTGCAGGCGTAGAGCGGTTCCAACTCGACGATCAGCGGAAACTTCTTACGCCTGCGCAGCTTCTGTTCGAGAAGGTAGGTCCCGACCCTGATGGTCTGGCGGAGCGGCATGGCCATCTGGCTCACCTCCTGGGGAGCAGCAAAGAACGGTGCCATTCGAAGAAAGCGGGAACGACGGAGCGAAGGACGCGGAAGGCTGATATTCCACCGCGTACCGTCCCGATGCGGACCAGTTCATGTTCTGGAGCGTCCACGACCACCCGGACGGCCGCAACCGGACGTGGCCCGGCGGCCAACGCCGCGTCGAGCGTGACGGCGGACTCCATGTCGACGGCGAGGGCGCCCGACGCCCGCAGTTCTGCCCTCTCCGGGCCGCGGACGACATGGTCGGAGCCGATGAGCGGGCCGGTGTGCACGGTGCGGCCGGGCGCCGCCCTGGCCACCGCCGCCACCAGTCGGCCGGCGTCCGTGCAGCGGGTGACGCGGTCCCCCAGCCGGGTCTCGTCGGCGACGACCAGATCGCCGGGGTGCATGCCGGGGGCCAGCCCGGCGCAGAAGCCGGATGCGACGACCGCCGTGGCCGCCGAGGAGGGGTCCGCCAGGGCGCGGCGCAGGGACCTCTCCGCGCTGTGCGGCCCCATGCCGGTGCGCAGCACGGTGAACGGTCCCCCGACGCCGCCGGCCGGGCCGCGTCCGCCGCTGCGCAGAGCGAGCTTCTCGATGCCCAGCGCACAGGCGATCAGCAGCGGTGCGTCGGCGCCGGACACGGCTTCGGCCGCCGGCTCGGGGGCGGTGCCCGGGGGCGTGTCCATCAGCCCCCCTTGCGGGCGCCCGCGCGGGCCATGGGGGGCTCGCCGTGCACATAGCGGCCGAGAGCGGTGAGCGGGAAGACCTGCCGGTACAGGTGGTAGTTGATGGAGAAGTCCCAGGGGAAGCCGGTCCCCGTGAAGTGCGGCTCGTCCCAGCTGCCGTCGGGCCGCTGGGCGTTGGCCAGCCAGGCCGCTCCCCGCTCGGCCGCCTTGCTCTCCCGCTCCCCGGCCGCGAGCAGCGCCAGCAGCGCCCAGGCCGTCTGGGAAGCGGTCGAGTCGCCCTGCCCGATCCATCGGCGTTTCCGGTAGGAGCGCAGGTCCTCGCCCCATCCGCCGTCCTCGTTCTGCACGGAGGCCAGCCAGTCGACGGCCCGGCGGATCGCGGGGTGGGCCGCGGGCACCCCGGCCGCGATCAGCGCCGGCACCACGGAGCCGGTCCCGTAGAGGTAGTTGACGCCCCAGCGCCCGAACCAGGCGCCGCTCGGCTCCTGCTGCCCGAGCAGCCAGGCGACGCCGCGCCGTGCCCTGGGGTGGGCGGACAGCCCCTCGTACGCGAGCATCTCCACGACATGCGCGGTGACGTCGGCCGACGGCGGGTCGATGACCTCGCCGAAGTCGCAGAACGGCAGCCGGTTGGGGAACGGGGAGTCGTTGTCGGCGTCAAAGGCTCCCCAGGCGCCGTTCTTTGACTGCATGCCGAGGGTCCAGCGCAGCCCCCGGGCGATCGCGATGTCCACCCGGAGGGGGTCGGGGTGTCTGACCCTGCCGAGGGCGAGGACGACCTCCGCGGTGTCGTCGATGTCGGGGTAGGTGTCGTTGTGGAACTCGAACGCCCAGCCGCCCGGGGTGAGATGGGGTCTGCGCACGGCCCAGTCCCCGGGCCGGGAGATCTGCTCGCCCAGCATCCAGTCGGCGGCCCTGACGAGCGCCGGGTGGTCGGCGGGCAGTCCGGCGTCGGCGAGCGCGATCACGGCGAGACAGGTGTCCCAGACCGGCGACTGACAGGCCTCGACCATCCGCGCGCCGTCCTCGCGCCAGACGGCGAACCGGTCCAGGGACGCAAGGCCTTCGCGCATCACGGGATGGTCGAGGTCGTAGCCCAGCAGATGAAGGGCGATCAGCGAGTACACGGCGGGGGGCTGGATGCCGCCCCAGCAGCCGTCGTTCTCCTGACGCTCGATGATCCAGCGTGCCGCGGCGTTCATCGCGATGCGGCGGAGCCGCCGCGGCGCGACCTTGTGGTAGAGGTGGAGGGCCTTGTCGGCGCGCTGGAAGAAGCCCCGCCAGCTGACCGCGGGGGCGAGGGCGCCGGGGGGACGGGGCCGGGCGGGGTCGGTGTGCAGCTCGTCCAGGGGGAAGGGCGCGGGCCGCACCGGGCGCTTCGCGGAGACGATGGTCAGAGGGACGATGGTCTGCCGCGCCCACTGGCCGAAGTCGTAGATGTTCAGCGGGAACCACGGCGGCAGGAAGATCAGTTCGGGTGGCAGCTCGGGGAGGTCGTCCCAGCGCCACCAGCCGAAGAGCGCCAGCCAGATGCGGGTGAAGACACGGGTGCGGGCGATGCCGCCCTGGTGGCGGATCCAGGCGGAGGCGCGCGCCATGTGGGGGTCCTCGGGCCGGTCCCCGGCCAACCGCAGCGCCACATAGGCCTCAACGGTCGTGGACAGCTCGGAGGGCCCGCCGTGGAAGGTGGCCCAGGTCCCGTCGTCGCGCTGCTCACCGCGGATCCAGCGGGCGGCGGCCTCGGTGACCCCGTCGTCCCGGATGCCGAGGAACTGCCGCAGCAGCAGATCCTCCGCGTCCATCGTCACATTGGTTTCCAGGTCGCCCTTCCACCAGCCCTGGGCGTCCTGGCGGCCGAGGAGGCAGTCTGCCGCGCGCCGCATGGCGTCCTCGGCGATCCGTGCGACATCGCCGGCGTCGCCCGCCGCGGGACGAACGCCGGTCGCTTCGCCGGCCGCGGCCGTGCCGGCCCCGGAGGGCCGCCCGCTTCCGTCGGTCGTCGCTGTCATGGCTTCCCCTTCGTGCAGTCGGTCTCTGCTGCTGGGTCTGCCGTCGGCCGACGCCGTGTGCGGCGCCGGCCGGCGACCTCCTGGGGGCCGGTGAACTTCGGCTCGGCGGTGTCGGCCCCCTCAGGACGGGGGTATGCGCGGGTCGCTCATCTTTTGCGGACGACCACGAAGTCGGCGAGCGCGGCGAGCTGGTCGCGGATGCGCCCGGGCATGTCGACCGAGTCCAGCGCCTCGATGGCCACGGCGTGCTGCCGGCGTGCCTCCTGGGCGGTCCACTCGCGGCCTCCCGCCTCCTCGATCAGCGCAGCTCGGGCGGCGAACTCCTCCTCGGAGAAGTTCTCGACGTCGCTGCTCTTGGCGTCCGCGGCGAGCAGTTCGCCGAGCCGGGCGGCGGCGGGGCCTTCGGCGGCGAGGGCCGCGACGACCGGCAGGGACTTCTTGCGCTGGCGCAGATCGCTCCAGGTCTGCTTGCCGGTGGACTCCGGGTCGCCCCAGATGCCGAGGAGATCGTCGATGGCTTGGAAGGCGAGGCCGAGGTGGTGGCCGTAGGCCTCGAGGCGGTCGGCGACCCGGTCGTCCGCGCCGCCGAGGACGGCGCCGATGGAGACGGCGCAGGCCAGCAGCGCGCCGGTCTTGTTGCCCTCCATCTCCAGGCACTCTTCCACGGTGACCCGCTCGCGGTGCTCGTAGGAGATGTCCTGCGCCTGGCCGTCGATCAGCTTGCGGGTGGCGACGGTGAGCCGACGGGCCGCGCGGCCCGCCTCGACTGTGCCGAGCTCCAGCAGCACCTCGCCCGCCAGCGCGAACAGCGCGTCGCCGACGAGGATCGCCTGGGCGGGTCCGTGCACCTTCCAGACGGTGTCCCGGTGGCGGCGCTGCTCGTCGCCGTCCATCAGGTCGTCGTGCAGCAGGGAGAAGTTGTGCACCAGCTCCACGGCGACCGCGCCGGGCACACCGACTTCGGCAGGCGCCCCGGCCGCCTCCGCGGACAGCAGCGCGAGCGCCGGGCGCACGGCTTTTCCGCCATCGCCGTCGGCGGGCCGGCCCTGGGCGTCGATCCAGCCGAAGTGGTAGGAGGCCACGGTGTCCATGGGCGGTGCGAGCCGGTCCACTGCGGCGCGCAGCACCGGGGCGGTCATGGTCCGCCCGCGCTCCAGCAGCGCGGCGATGTCCACGCTGGGGGCTCTGTCTGCGGTGTCTTCGGCAGCGTGCGCCGAGGGCACTGGGGGCACGGTCTCTCCTCTTGTTCCGGTGCGAAGGCTCATGCCGCCTCCTTGAGCGGATGGTCGTGGTGGCGGCCGAGCGTCGCGAGGGCGGCGCCGGCGGCACTCAGTCCGCTGCGCACGGCGCCCTCCATGGTCGCGGGCCACCCGGTGGCGGTCCACGCGCCCGCAAGGTACAGGCCGGGGGCGCGGGTGCGCGCACCGGGCCTGAGGCGGCCGACGCCTGGCGTGGGCGCGAAGGTGGCGGTGCGTTCACGGGTGACGAAGAAGTCCCGTACACGGGCCTCCCGGGCAGCGGGCAGCAGCCGCTCCAGCTCCGGCAGGTAGGTCTCGCGGAGCCGGGCGACGGGCGTGTCGATCTCGTCGTGCGCGGCCGACTGGGAGACGGCCAGATACTGGCCGTCCTGGGCGCCGGAGGCGTCCGTGCGGTCGAAGACCCACTGGACGGGGCTGCCGAGGGCGGCGAAGAAGGGTCGGCGCAGCACCGTGCGGTCGTACAGGACGTGCAGATTGAGGATCGGGGCGGTGCCGATGTCGAGGAGCCGGTCGGGGTCGTCGAGCGCTCCGTGCGGCAGCAGCGCGTGCGCCTCGCGCTGGGCGACGGCGAGGACGACGGTGTCCGCGGTCAGCTGTTCGCCCTGGAGGCCGACCTGCCAACGGCCGTCGCCGGCGCGGGTGAGGGAGCGGACGCGGGTGGACATTTCGGTGCGGACCCCGGCCGAGTCGAGGGCCTTGCGGGCAAGCGTGTCGTGGAGTTCGCCGAGCGGCACGCGGGCCCAGCCGATGTCCGCGGCGCCCGGCTCGGACAGCAGCCCGGTCTTGAAGACCATGGCCGCCAGTCCCATGGAGGCGTGCGGCGCGGTCGCGTTCAGCGTCGCCACGCCGACGAGGTCCCACAGGGCTTCGACGGTTCGCCGCGACTGGCCGTGGCGGCCCAGCCAGGTGGCGAAGTCGATGCCGTCGAGCGCCGGATCGGCGGGGTCGAGGCGCTTGAGGGCGAGCGCGGCGCGCGCGACGCTCGCCCGCTCGGCCAGCGAGAGGTGCGGATACGCGGCCAGGCCGGCGGCGAGGTGCAGCGGCACCGGCAGGGAGGTGCGCCGGAGCCTGCCGAGCCGTGGGCCGCGGGGGTGGGCGACGTCGAGGACGGGGACGTCGAGCCGGTGCTGGAGGGGGGCGAGCGGGGTTCCGTCGACGCGGTCGAGGAACCAGCGGTACGCGGTGCAGCAGCGCAGATAGACGTGCTGGCCGTTGTCGACGGTCAGCTCTCCGCGGCGGAAGGAGAAGGCGAGGCCGCCCAGTCGGGGGCGGCCTTCGACGAGGGTGACGTCGAGTCCGGCGTCGGCAAGTTCCAGTGCCGCGGCCATGCCGGCGAGTCCGCCGCCGACCACCACGGCCGAGTGTCCCGGCCGGCTGTCGTGGTCCGTCATGCGCCCTCCCCTCGGGCGGCTGTCGGAGTCTGGGACGCAGCCGGCCGGCAGGGGGTTGCAGGAGTGAGCCGCGGATGCATCAGGCGCGCCCTCTCGGATTCCGGCGGGTGACATGTCGGGCGTCGAGCCCGGACAGTCCGCGTACCGCGACATAGGCCTTCTCGCGGCCGGGCAGTGAGACGCGGCCGCGCAGCACGGCCTGCGGGTCGCGTTCGATGCGGTCCAGCAGGCGGCGGTAGATTCCGGCCATGGCGGCCACGCAGGCGCCGCTGCGCCGGTCGAGCATGGGCAGCAGCCGGTAGCCTTCGGCGAACAGGGCCCGGGCGCGGCGGACTTCGAAGTGCACCAGGCCGGCGAAGTCGGCGCCGGGCGGCGGCGCTGAGCTGTGGAAGCCGTCGGAGCAGCCGAACTTGGCGAGGTCGTCCGCGGGCAGATAGGTGCGGCCGTGTGCGGCGTCCTCGCGGATGTCGCGCAGGATGTTGGTGAGTTGCAGGGCGAGGCCGAGTGTGTCGGCGTACTCCGCGGCGCGCTCGACGCCGCGCGCGCCGGGCTGGGTGCCGAACACGCCGAGGGAGAGCCGTCCGATCGCGCCGGCGACACACCGGCAGTAGAGCTTCAGGTCGTCCCAGGTCTCATACGTCTCGCCGCGTACATCCATCAGAACGCCGTCGATCAGCTCGTCGAGGCCGCCGAGCGGGATCGGAAAGCGCCCGGCGGCGTCGGCGAGGGCGACGGCGACGGGGTCGGTGTCGTCCTCGCCGACCTCGCCGCGACGGATCCGCTGCAGCAGTTCGCGGGTGGCTTCGAGCCGCTCGCGCTTGGCGTCGGCGTCCAGGCCGCCGTCGCCGATGTCGTCGACGCGCCGGGAGAACGCGTACAGCGCGGACATGGCCTGGCGCTTCTCCGTCGGCAGCAGCCGGATGCCGTACGCGAAGTTGCGCGCCTGCCGTCCGGTGACGGCCTCGCAGTAGGTGTACGCGGCCATGACCGGTGCGGGCGGCTGGGTCGGTGACTCCATCGTCCGGCTCACCTCTCTCTACGCGCTCTTCGCAGGACGGCGCCGGTCTCCCGCAGCAGTTGCGCCGTGGCGGCCTTCGGCGGCCCTGGCAGTACATCGAATCCCGAGGCCGCGATCGCGGCGAGGGCGGCGCGGCCCCCGGCGACGAACCCGGCGAGGAGCAGCCGCAGCCTTCCGTGGACGCTACCCACGAGAGGTGCGCCTTCATCCAGCAGCAGCCGGGCGCGTTCGGCCTCGAATGCAATCAGCGCGCGCACCGACGCGCCCCCGGTGGGAGCGGCCAGGTCCGCCTCGGTGACATGGAAGCGCCGCATGTCCTCCGCGGGCAGATACACGCGGTCGCGCCCGAGGTCCTCGGCGACGTCCTGGAGGTGTTCGACGATCTGGAGCGCGGTGCACACGGCGTCGGAGCGGCGGATGCGTTCGGGCGTGGCGGTGCCGGTGATCTGCAGCACGAGCCGGCCGACGGGGTTGGCGGACAGCTCGCAGTAGGCGACGAGGTCGTCGTAGCTCTCGTAGCGGCGTACCCGCTGGTCCTGCCGGTTGGCCTCGACAAGGGCGAGGAACGGCTCGGGGGTGAGCGAGCGGCGGCGCACGGTGGGAACGAGGGCGCGCAGCAGGGGGTGTCCTGGCGCCCCGCCCGCGGGGTCGAAGACACGGCGGAGCTCGGCCTCCAAGGCGTCGAGCAGGGCGAGCCGGTCGCCTGCCCGCTCGGGGGCGACGCCGAGGCTGCGGGCGTCCGCGCCGCCGGGCGCGAGGTCGCCGTCGCCGATGTCGTCGACGAGGCGGGCGTAGCCGTAGACCGCCATGAGGTCGCTGCGCCAGGCGCGGGGCAGGAAGAAGGGGGCGACGGGGAAGTTCTCGTGCGCGGCCTTGTCGAGAGTGGCATACGCGTCGGCCTGGGCGCGGTGGGCGGCAGCGGTGGGCGCCGGGAACCCCTCCGCGCCTTCGGACGGTCCCGGAGGTCGCTCCGAGCCACGGGTGCCCGCCGCCGCGGGCTGCCGGGCCCCGGTCACTGCGGGCTGCCCGGCGCGAGGACGGCGAAGACTTCGCGGAGCTGGAGATTTCCCGTCATTGCCGTCACATCTCCCGTTCTACACTGCCGACCCATTACATCCTATTTCGGACACGCCGCCGGGCGTCAGCACCGGTACAGCTTACGTCGTAGAACGCGCTCCGTTGCACGCAGGTGCTGCGTGCTGCACCGGAACACCGCCACTTCCCAGGACGCGGAAAAGCCCCCGCCGGGATGCTCGGGTCGGGGGCCTTCCTCCGGGCGCGCCGGCGCTACTTGCCGGTCTCCTTCTCGTACGCCTTGATGACCTCGTCGGTCGGGCCGTCCATCAGCAGTTCGCCCTTCTCCAGCCACAGGACGCGGTCGCAGGTGTCCCTGATCGACTTGCTGCTGTGACTGACCAGGAAGACGGTGCCCGCCTCCTTGCGCAGCTCGCGGATGCGTTCCTCGGAGCGGATCTGGAAGGGGCGGTCGCCGGTGGCCAGCGCCTCGTCGATCATCAGCACATCATGGTCCTTGGCCGCGGCGATGGAGAACCGGAGCCTGGCCGCCATGCCGGAGGAGTAGGTGCGCATCGGCAGGGTGATGAAGTCGCCCTTCTCGTTGATGCCGGAGAAGTCGACGATGCCCTGGTAGCGATCCCGGATCTGCTCCCGCGACATGCCCATGGCCAGGCCGCCGAGCATGACGTTGCGCTCTCCGGTGAGATCGTTCATCAGCGCCGCGTTCACACCGAGCAGCGAGGGCTGTCCATTGGTGTAGACGCGGCCGCTCTCCGCGGGCAGCAGGCCCGCGATGGCCCGCAGCAGGGTGGACTTGCCCGAGCCGTTGGTGCCGATCAGGCCGATGGCCTCGCCCCGGTACGCGGTGAACGACACTCCGCGCACGGCGTGCACCTCGCGCATCCCGCGGGACGCGCCCTTGTCGCGGCGGAGAATCCGGTTGAGCGCCGCCGTGGCGCTGCCTCGTCCGCCGCTGCCCCCGTTGACCCGGTAGACGATGTGCAGCTCGTCGGCGATCACGGTGGGCACGCGGGCCTCATGCCGGTTGTCGGTGTCGTCAGCCACGGCCGTACCGCTCCTCAGCCTTCCAGAAGTACACAAAGCCCCCGACGCCGAAGATGATCGCCCAGGCGAGCGCGGTGGCCCACACATGCTGGGGCAGGTACTCGGAGCCGTATCCGTCGATCAGCGCGAAGCGGATCAGGTCCATATAGACGGCCGCCGGGTTGTACAGCAGCAGATCGGCGATCCAGGCGGGCTTGTCCTTGAGCATCAACGGGATGGAGAACATCACGCCGGACGCGTACAGCCAGGTGCGCATGATGAACGGCATCAGCTGGGCGAGGTCCGGGGTCTTGGCCCCCAGCCGCGCCATGATCATCGCCAGGCCGGTGTTGAAGACGAACTGCAGCGCGAGCGCGGGGATGACCAGCAGCCAGGACAGTGAGGGATAGCTGCCGAAGGCCATCACGATCGCTATCAGCACGACCATGGAGAACAGCAGCTGTTGGAGCTGCTGGAGGGAGAAGGAGATGGGCAGCGAGGCCCGTGGGAAGTGCAGGGCGCGCACCAGGCCCAGATTGCCGGAGATCGAGCGCACTCCCGACATCACGGAGGTCTGGGTGAAGGTGAAGACGAAGATGCCCGTCACCAGGAAGGGGACATAGATCTCGGTGCCCATCCCCCGATTGGCCCCGATGATCAGACCGAAGATCAGGAAGTAGACGAGGGCGTTCAGCAGCGGCGTCACCACCTGCCACAGCTGCCCCAGCTTGGCCTGACTGTACTGGGCCGTGAGCTTGGCCTGTGAGAACGCCAGGATGAAGTGGCGCCGCCCCCACAGCTGGCGGACGTACTCGGCGAGCCCCGGCCGGGCGCCGCTCACCGTCAGTCCGTGTTTGGCGGCGAGTTCCGCCGGTGACAGGCCGGCGTCCGACGATGGCGGAGGGCTCATCGTGATGGCGCCGTCATGGGTTGTGTCACTCACAAGTGGAAACTTTCGTCTTCAAGATGCGCGACAGTTCGGGCTCTGATGCGTGAGCCCGATGCTCTCAGAACCGAGCTTGTCAGATGACAGGAGGTCGGCCCAGCCGGGTGAGCCGCCATACAGTACGCCACTTCATGGGGCGCCGGGGACCGCAGGCAGCGCGCCAGCCTTCCCGGAATCCGCCCAACCAGGCCTTGAGCGCCGGCGCCGTGGGCCGCCGCAGCAGGGTGAGCAGCACCCAGACCCCCAGATAGACGGGGATCAGCGGGGCCGGCAGGTTGCGCCGCGCCACCCAGACCCGGTTGCGGGCCACCATACGGTGATACACCGCGTGCCGGGAGGGCGGCGTCGTCGGATGGAAGAGCACCATGTCGGCGCGGTAGTCGATCGCCCATCCGGCGTCCAGCGCACGCCAGGCGAGGTCGGTCTCCTCATGGGCGTAGAAGAACTCGTCCGGCAGCCCCCCGACCTGTGCGAAGACCTGCGTGCGGACCGCGTTGGCGCCGCCGAGGAACGTGGTGACCCGCGAGGAGCGCATCGGGTCCGAGGCACGCAGCCGCGGCACATGGCGGCGCTGGGTGCGCCCGGTGACCGGATCGGCGATGCGGAAGCTGACGATGCCGAGCCGCGGGTCCTCGTCGAAGGCCTGGCGGACCAGGTCGGCGGTGGTGGCGTCGGGCAGCAGCCCGTCATCGTCGAGGAAGAGCAGCACATCCACGTCGGAGCCGGCGGGGCCGAAGGCCTCGATGCCGACGTTGCGGCCGCCGGGGATGCCCAGGTTCTCGGGCAGCTCCACGGTGCGCACGCCCTCGGGAAGGCCCGTGACGGGCGCTCCGTTGCCCACGACCACCACCTCGATGGCGTCGCCGTGCTGCTTGGCGACCGAGTCGAGCAGCGCCCGCAGCTCCTCGGGGCGGTCGCCCATGGTGATGACGACCGCGCCCAGCTTCATCCTGCTCATCGTGCCCGCCCTCACCTCAGCCTGCTGGAGGCGAGGATGGAGACCAGGTGCAGCAGAGTCTGCAGGACCGCGATGCCGGCCAGGACGGCGATGCCGAGACGGGTGAAGAACAGGTCGCCCTGGACCGTGTCGAGGATCGCGGCGGCAAGGATGAACAGGCTGGCCTCGATGCCGCCGACGAGCCGGTGGAACTTCAGCGCGGCCGCGGCGCGGCGGGCGAGCGCGAGTCCCGAGGAGCGGGGCACGGATGCCTCGTCCTGGACGGCGGGCAGTCCGCTGCGGGTGCGCGCCACGTCGACCAGGTCCGTCTCCGCCTTGATCAGGATCGCGCCGAGGGCGGCGACCGTGCCCAGGAACGCCCACAGCCACTCGGGCCGGCCGTCGCCGAGAACGTCGGCCCCGCGCACGCCGAAGCCGACGAGCAGGGCCGCCTCACAGAGGTAGTGGCCTATCCGGTCCAGATAGACGCCGGTGATCGAGGTCTGGCCGCGCCAGCGGGCGACCTCGCCGTCGACGCAGTCCAGCAGCAGATAGACCTGGAAGAGCACGGCGGCCAGGATCGCGCCGGTCAGCCCGGGGATCAGCAGGGCCGCTCCGCCCACCACGCCGACCACGACCATGAGGTAGGTGAGCTGGTTGGGCGTGATCCTGGTGTTCACCAGATACGGGTCGACACGCAGCGAGATCTCGCGCATGTACAGGCGCCCGGCCCAGTGCTCCCCGCTTCTGCGGTCCTTGACTCCCTCCGGGTGGACGACCGGACGGAGTTCAGCAACTGATGGTCTTGGCATAGTCGGCGTATGCGTCCCTGATCTGGTCGGTGGCGAGGTCGAGGTGCTCGAGGATGGTGAAGCGGCCCGGCCGGGTCTGAGGCGCGTACTCCACGGCGGCGATGAACTCGGCGACGGAGAACCCGATCTCCTCGGGCAGCACGGGCAGCCCGTGCCGGCGCAGCACCTCGGCGAAGAGCCCCGCCTCCTCCGTCGCACCGCGCAGATGCATGGCGAAGGCCGCGCCGAGGCCGACCTGCTCGCCGTGGCTGGCGGCGCGCTGCGGGTGGAGCAGGTCGAAGGCGTGGCTGATCTCATGGCAGGCGCCGGACGAGGGCCTTGAGTCACCGCTGATCGACATGGCGATGCCGGAGAGGACCAGCGCCTCGGCGAGGACGGTCAGGAACTCGTCGTCGCCGACGCCTCCCGGGTGCCGCAGCACGGACTCGCCCGCGGTGCGGGCCATCGCGGCCGCCAGTCCGTCCACCTGCTCGCCGGTGATCTCATGCGAGAGCTCCCAGTCGGCGATCGCCGAGATATTGGAGATCGCGTCGCCGATGCCGGAGCGCACAAAGCGGATCGGGGCGTCGCGGACCACGTCGAGGTCGATGACCATGGCGATGGGCGAGGGGACGCCGTACGAGCCTCGGCCGTTGTCGTTGTCGAGGATGGAGACCGGCGAGCAGAGGCCGTCGTGCGCCAGGTTCGTCGCGACGGCGGCCATCGGCAGTCCGACCCGGGCGGCCGCGTACTTGGCCACGTCGATGATCTTGCCGCCGCCGAGACCGATGACGGCGTCGTACCGCTTGCCCCTCATGGCGTCGGCCAGGGTGACCGCGGAGTCGATGGCCCCGTCGGCGACGGGGTACCAGTCGGCGCCCGGCAGCACCGGCGCGAGCCTCTCGCGCAGCGCCTGGCCGGAGCCGCTGCTGATGGCGACGGCCAGCTTTCCGGAGGGCGAGATTCGCTGGTCGGCGAGGAGACCGGCCAGTCCGTCGAGGGCGCCGCGGGAGATGTCGACGACGACCGGGGACGGGATGAGACGGGTCAGTACCGGCACGCGATCTCACGGCCCTTCGCGAGGTCGTCGTGGTTGTCGATCTCAACCCACTCGACCTCGCCGATCGGGGCGACGTCGATCTGGAAGCCGCGGTTGACGAGCTCCTGGTAGCCGTCCTCGTAGTAGAGGTCGGGGTCGCGCTCGAACGTGGCCTTCAGAGCGTCCGCGAGATCGGCGGCGGCATCGGGCTCGATGAGGGTGACGCCGATGTACTCGCCGGCGGCGGCGGCCGGGTCCATCAGTTTGGTGATCCGCTTCACGCCCTGGCCGTCGGCCGTGATCACCTTCATCTCCTCGTCGGCGAGCCGCTTCACGGTGTCCAGCGCAAGGATGATCTTCTGGCCGTCGCCGCGGGCGGCGAGCAGCGTCTTCTCGACGGAGACCGGGTGCACGGTGTCGCCGTTGGCGAGGATCACGCCCTCCTTGAGGACGTCACGGGCACACCAGAGGGAGTAGGCGTTGTTCCACTCCTCCGCCTTGTCGTTGTCGACGAGGGTGAGCTTCAGCCCGTACTTCGCCTCCAGCTCCGCCTTGCGCTCGTAGACGGCCTCCTTGCGGTAACCGACGACGATCGCCGCCTCGGTGAGCCCGATCTCGGCGAAGTTGCCGAGGGTGAGGTCCAGCACGGTGAGCGAGCCGTCTCCGGCGGGGTCCACGGGCACGAGGGCCTTCGGAAGCGTGTCGGTGTAGGGGCGCAGACGCCGTCCGGCACCGGCTGCCAGTACGAGGCCGATCATGCAGGTTCTCCTTCGTCGTGTACGGCGGGTGCTCCGGAGGACACCCAGAAGCGGATGCTCTCGGCGAGCACCACAAGAGCCACGGCCCCGGCCAGGGCGGCCAGCGCGAGGGTGAAGTCCGCAGCGCCCAGCAGCGCGGCGGCCAGCGTGACGACCAGGATCCGTCCCTCGTGGCCGCCGGTCGCCCGCACCAGCCACTGCGGGGGCGCTCCGGTGCCACCGCGGATGCGGTACACCGTGTCGTAGTGATGGTAGGCGACGGCGGAAACCAGTCCGAAGGCCGCCGGCAACGCTCCGTTCACCTGGGCGTTGGCGGCCAGCGCGAGGATGACGCCGTATTCCGCCGCCCGGAACACCGGGGGAACCAGCCAGTCCAGGCTGCCCGTCAGCGGGCGGGCCACCGCGGCGGCGGAGGTGAGGACGTACAGCACGGCGGCCGCGACGGGCCAGACGGACCCGTACGGGGTGAGCGCGGCGGCCCCGGTGACGGCGGCCGCACCCGTGGCCGCCGCGGCGAGGGGTATCAGCCCGGGCAGACCGGGCAGCCGGCGTGCGGCGGGGCCCGCGAGGGGACCGGTGTCGGCGAGGTCGGCGAGCGCCTCCGCGGCGCGCGGCGTCCTGCGCGCCCTGCGGGTCAGCGAGCGCAGCACCCGGCCCGCGGTGGTGTAGCAGGCGGCGAATCCGCAGCCGACGAGCAGTGCGTAGAAGACGATCCTCGGGGTGGCCACGGCGGTCAGCACGGCGATCATCGCCCAGCGTTCGCCGATCGGCAGCACGATCATCCGGCGCGCCCAGACCGTCCACCCAAGGCCGTCGAGGCGGTCGGAGAGCGCGGCGGTCGGCGAGGTGTTCCCGGTCGCGTCGTGGTTGGCCTCGTTGAAGGAGAAGTCCACGATGTGGCGGCAGGTCTGGAGGACCATGGCGCCCAGCGCGAGCATCCAGACGTCGTCACCGCCGCGGGCCGCGCCGAGCGCCAGGCCCGCGTAGTAGGCGTACTCCTTCGCACGGTCGAACGTGGCGTCGAGCCAGGCGCCCATCGTGGAGTACTGCAGCGAGTAACGGGCGAGCTGCCCGTCGGCGCAGTCCAGCACGAAGGAGCAGATCAGCAGCAGACCGGCGGCGATGAAACCGGCGCGGGTGCCGGTGGCCGCGCCGGCGGCGGCGAGCAGCGCGGTGAGCAGGGAGGCGGTGGTGACCTGATTGGGGGTCAGTCCGCGTCGGGCGCACCAGCGGGCGACGTAGCGCGAGTAGGGGCTGATGCAGAAGGTCGTGAAGAAGCCGTCGCGGGCCTTGACGGCGGACCGGAGCCGTACGTCCTCCTCGTCGACGGCCTCGACGGCGGCGCGCGCCTGGTGGCGCGCCTCCAGACCGGTCGGCACTGCGGCGACGAGCGACCCCAGCTCCGGCCGGTGCACAGCGGTCCCGTCGGCCTCCATGGCCTGTGCGAGCTGCTCGGGCAGGGGCCCGTAGGCGTCGCGCACGGCATCGGCACGGACGCCGCCCTGCGCTGCGGCGGATGCATGCGCAGTGCTCTGTGTGCTCCCGTGCGCCGGCGACCATGCGTCGGCCACGCCGCGACCCGCCTGCTCGCGGACGGCGCCGCCGGGCACGGCGGACGCGGCGGTGTCACCGACCGGATGCGCGACGGTCGAGGGCGCGGAACCGCCGGGGGCGGCCGGGGCCGATGGGTCTGCGAGCGTCTGCCCGGACTGCCGCAGGGCCCGCAGCAGGGACGCGCGAGCCTCGGGCCGGGCCGTCACGGCGCCGGGGATCGCGGCCGCGGGGAAGCGCGGGTCGGTCAGCCCCAGACGCAGGGCGTGCACATGGCCGACGAAGCACGGGTCGACGACGGCGACCCGCTCCGCGGCCGGCACGGCGGCGAGCTGCACCGCGGCCTCCTGCACACCGGAGGCGAACCGCACGTCGAAGCCCAGCGACCGCAGATCGCCCTCGAGTGACGATCCGGGTACCGGCGTGCCGGTGAGGATGGCGGTCGACAGACGAACTCACTCCTTGGAGCTGACGGTGCTGGTGCGCGGTGGCTCGGGCCCTGCAGTGGGGGGCTGCGCGTCGGCTGAGGCTATCGGATGAACACGGGCGCGAGTTCACCGGTCGTTCATGCCCTGGAGGCCCGCCCGGCTCATCATCGTCGATCATCGCCCCGGCCTCCAAACCGCCCTTGCACATCTGCCGCGCACCCTCCTCGCAGCCGGCGGGCGCGGCCATGGGCCTGGCCTCGTCACACGGAACAGAACCGGTCACATCTTCGCAGGTCAGAGGGAATGACAACGGTGTTCAGCGCCATGTTTGCGGATACCCCCCACCCGTAGTTCACTGAGGTTCTGACAGATCATTTCCGACGACCGGGGAGGCGTCCTCATGGGGGCTGGGCACGATCACGGGCATACGCACGCGGGGCGGCCGCCCCGCGGCACCGCGGGAGCCGCCTACCAGAGTCGGCTGCGCATCGCGCTCGCGATCACACTCAGTGTGATGGTCGTCGAGGTTATCGGCGGAGTGCTCGCCGACTCGCTCGCCCTGATCGCGGACGCGGCCCATATGGCCACGGACGCGGTGGGGCTCGGCATGGCGCTGCTCGCGATCCACTTCGCCAACCGGCCCACGGGGCTGAACCGCACCTTCGGCTTCGCCAGGGCGGAGATCCTCGCCGCCCTGGCGAACTGCCTGCTGCTCCTCGGCGTCGGCGGTTACCTGCTGTACGAGGCGGTGCAGCGGTTCATCACTCCGGCGGAGACGAAGGGCGGGCTGGCGATCGCGTTCGCCGCGGTCGGCCTGGTCGCCAACATGATCTCGCTCTCCCTGCTGGTGCGGGGGCAGAAGGAGAGCCTCAACGTCCGCGGGGCCTATCTGGAGGTGCTCGCCGACGCCCTGGGGTCGGTGACCGTGCTGATCTCGGCCGGGGTCATCCTCGCCACCGACTGGCAGGCGGCCGACCCGATCGCCTCACTCGTCATCGGCCTGATGATCGTGCCGCGGACCGTCAAGCTGCTGCGGGAGACGCTGGACGTCCTGCTGGAGGCGGCGCCGAAGGGCGTCGACATGGCCGAGGTGCGGGAGCACATCCTGGCGCTCCCCGGGGTGGAGGGTCTGCACGATCTCCACGCCTGGACGATCACTTCGGGGCTGCCGGTGCTGTCCGCGCATGTGGTGGTCAGCCAGGATGTGCTGGACACGGTGGGCCACGAGAAGCTGCTGCATGACCTCCAGGGCTGTCTGGGGGACCACTTCGACGTGGAACACTGCACGTTCCAGCTTGAGCCGGCCGGTCATGCAGCCCATGAGGCGCGACTCTGCCACTGACGGCTGACGGCTGACGGCTGACGGCTCACGGCTCACGGCTCACGGCTCACGGCTCACGGCTCACGGCTCACGGCTCACGGCTGCGCAAGCGTCAACCTCGCGCCCCTCACACCACCCGTGACGGTGAAACCGGTGCGCTTTCCCGCACTGTCGAAGTACGGACAAGCCGCTTTTGTACGGCAGACTGAGCGGGCCCCAGGACCGAAGTGAAGGATGGGTATGCCGACCACACCAGCCACCGCGGCGAACAGTCCGTCGAACGGCGCACCGGAAGCGATCCTGCTCGAACTGGTCGATGAGCACGGCAACACCATCGGCACCGCGGAGAAGCTCGCCGCGCACCGGGCGCCCGGGCAGCTGCACCGGGCATTCTCCGTGTTCCTCTTCGACGAACAGGGGCGTCTGCTGCTCCAGCGCCGCGCACTGGGCAAGTACCACTCCCCCGGCGTCTGGTCTAACACCTGTTGCGGGCACCCCTATCCCGGCGAGGCCCCGTTCACTGCGGCCGCCCGGCGCACCTTCGAGGAGCTGGGGGTGTCGCCGTCGCTGATGGCCGAGGCGGGCACGGTCCGCTACAACCACCCCGACCCGGATTCGGGGCTGGTGGAGCAGGAGTTCAACCACCTCTTCGTGGGTCTGGTGCAGTCCCCTCCGCGTCCTGATCCGGAGGAGGTCGGCGAGACGGCCCTCGTCACACCGGAGGAGCTGGCCCTGCTGCGCGCCGGGGCCCCGTTCTCGGCGTGGTTCATGACCGTGCTGGATGCGGCGCGACCGGCGATCAGGGAGCTGACGGGGCCGTCCGGGGGCTGGTGAGCGGGTCGGCCGCACGGGGCGGCGCGGCCGCCAGCGGCAGCGCCGCCCAAATGATCTTGCCGCCGTTCGCGGTGTGCTCGACATCGCAGGTGCCGCCCGCCTCAAGGGTGATCTCACGGACGAGCAGCAGACCGCGACCGCCCGTCTGGCCGTAGTCCGTATCCAGCGGCCTGGGCCGGTAGGGGTGGTTGTCCTCGACGGCCACCCTGATCCAGTCCGGTGAGACGGCGACCTCCACGGCGACCTGGGGCGAGAGCAGAGCCGCGTGCCGTACCGCATTGGTGACCAGCTCGGAGAGGATCAGCAGCAGCCCTTGGAGGAGGTCGTCCCGGACGGGCACGACCTGGCGGGCCAGCAGATCGCGTACGGCGTGTCTGGCCTGGGGGACGGACACCTCGACCGAGGGGACGGTGAACCGCCATACCGCCTCGTCCGCCGACGGCCGGGCTGGGACGCTTCCGCGGCTCTCCATCGTCTGGCACCCACCCTCGCCTCGAGGCCACTGACCATCGGGTGACAAGTGTTGGGAGGGTGTTGGTCCGTACCGGGTTCCTGAACAGAAGTCAGCATCTATCGACGTCTTCTGATCGCATATGTACGACAGAGTCAGCCTTGCGACCGATCCTGATCCCCTTCTCACCGTTCGAGACTGGTTGGCTTATCTGATCGCTCTGCTTCCGCTCTTCCCCCGAGGCGACGTCGTCCGATGCGGCCGTCTGCGTCCGCCCGGCGACCATGCCGATGACCCGCCGTCCGACAAGCCCGACCGCGATCAGCCCGAGCCCGTCGCACAGCACCGCAAGCCGGCCGAAGCTGCGGCCGAGCCTTCTGCCGTCCCGGGCGGAATCAATCACGGGCCGGCCGTCGACGCCTCCTCGCAGCGGGCGCCGACCCCTTCTTGATCGTACGATCGCACCGCCCGGATAGCATCCGGCACATGGAGCCCGAGCTGCAGCACACCGTCGCCGACGGCACGGCCACCGTCGTCATCAGCAATCCGGCCAAGCGCAATGCCATGACGGCAGGCATGTGGCGCGCCCTGCCCGCACTGCTCGACGGGCTCGCCGGGGACCGCCGTGTGCGGGCGCTCGTGCTGACCGGCGCGGGCGACACCTTCTGCGCCGGGGCCGACATCTCGACGCTGCGCGCACCTGGCGATGAGCAGCAGCGGCTGGCGGTGCTGGCCGAGGAGGCGCTGGCCGCCTTCCCCAAGCCCACGCTGGCGGCGGTGCGCGGCTACTGCGTGGGCGGCGGCAGCCAGCTCGCCGCAGCATGCGATCTGCGGTTCGCGGAGGAGGGGGCGCTGTTCGGAGTGACCCCGGCCAAGCTCGGGATCGTCTACCCCGCTTCGTCGACCCGTCGGCTGATCGCGCTGACAGGTCCTTCGACCGCCAAGTTTCTGCTCTTCTCGGGCGAGTTGATCGGCGTCGAGCGGGCGCTGCGAACCGGCCTGGTGGACGAGGCGCTGCCGCCCGGCGCACTGGACAAGCGGATCGCGGAGTTCGCCCGTGTGCTGACCACGCGCTCCCAGCTCACCCAGGCGGCCGCCAAGGAGTTCGCGGCGGGCCGGGACGACCGGGAGGCGTACTGGGCGGAGCAGGCGCGCGGCAGCGGCGACACCACGGAGGGGGTCGCCGCGTTCCTGGAGCGCAGGGCGCCGCGCTTTGACTGGTCCGTGTGAGGCCGTCCGCGCGGCAACGGCGGCTGGCGTCCGGCGGGTCGCTCCCCTGCGACGGCCCGGCGGCGGGTCTGCCGCCGCGGCTCAGCCCCGCGCGGCCGCTTACTCCCTCCTCCGCCTCTGCCGCCTCTCCTACCTCTGCTGCTTCGCGCTCTTCGCACCCTTCTCGGCGTTATCGGCGTTATCGTCCTTCGCCACCGCGCGACGCCAGTAGTCGACGACCTCGGCCGGGGCCTTCTCCGGCGAGCCCGCGTCATACGGGGGCTGCGGGTCGTACTCGGTGAGCAGCTGCACCGACCGGGCGGTGAAGTCCCCGGAGACCCGGCCGAGGAGGTGCAGGGCCATGTCGATGCCCGAGGAGACGCCGGCGGCTGTGACGTACTTGCCGTCGAAGACCACCCGCTCCCCGGTCGCCTCGACGCCGAAGGCTCGTAGCTCGTCCATCGCCAGCCAGTGGGTGGTGGCCCGGCGGCCGGTGAGCAGTCCCGCCCCGGCCAGCACCAGGGAGCCGGTGCAGACGGAGACGGTCCAGGCCGAGGTGGCGTCGACCGCCCTCAGCCAGTCCGTGACGGTCTTGTCGCGCATGGCCTCGCGGGAGCCGGGGCCGCCCGGGACCAGCACGATGTCGGGGTCCCCGACCTCGTCCAGGGTGCGGTCGGCAACCAGCGCCAAGCTGCCCTGGTCGCCGCGGACCGGCCCCCTCTCCTTGGCGGTGAACACGGTTTCGGAGCCGGGCAGCCTGCCCAGGAGCTCATAGGGGCCGACGGCGTCGAGGGTGGTGAACCTGTCGTACAGCAGTACGGCGATCTGCATCGTGTGGCCTTCCAGTCGAGTCGTCATCAGTCATCAGTCAGGGGTCAGGGGTCAGGGGTCAGGGGTCAGGGGTCAGCGGTTCAAGGGGATTCGGTGTGTGCGGAGACGTGGCCGCGGAAGCGCCGGCGGTACTCCGCGGGGGCCGCCCCGAGGGTTCTGACAAAGGCGCGGCGCATCGCCTCTGGCGTGCCGTAGCCGCAGGCCCGCGAGATCTCCTCGACGCCGTCACGGGAGTCCTCCAGCAGCCTCCTGGCGTGTTCGAGGCGGATCCGCTCGACATAGCGCCCCGGTGTCATGCCGGTCTCGATCCGGAAGGCGCGCGCGAAGTGCCGGGGCGAGAGCCGGGCGCGCGCGGCCAGCGCCTCGACCGACAGATCGCCCTCGGGGTGCTCGCTGATCCAGCGCTGCACCTCGCGAAGCGGCTCCCGGCGGGCGGTCTGCGCGGCGAGCTGGGCGCTGAACTGCGCCTGGTTGCCGGGTCTGCGGAGAAAGACCACCAGAACGCGGGCGACGGCGAGCGCCACTTCCCGGCCGTGGTCCTCCTCGACCAGGGAGAGGGCCAGATCGATGCCTGCGGTGACCCCGGCGGACGTCGCGATCTGCCCGTCCCTGACGAAGATCGGATCCGGGTCGACGTCCACCGCCGGGTGCCGGCGGGCGAGGCGGTCGCAGTGGGCCCAGTGGGTGGTCGCGCGGCGGCCGTCGAGCAGTCCCGCCTCGGCCAGCAGCAGGGCTCCGGTGCACACGGACAGCAGCCGCCTGGCCCGTGGGGCGTGTTCGCGCAGCCAGTCGACCAGCCGCGGGTCGGGCGCCCGGGTGCCCTCGCCGCCGGGGACGAGCAGGGTGTGCTCCACCTCGGTCCCGGCGAGCGGCGTGTCGGGGGTCAGACGCAGCCCGCTGGCGGTGCGGACGGGCGCTCCGTCGAGCGAGGCAGTGCGGATCGGGTACGCGTCGGCGTCGGCGTCGCCGGTGAAGTGGCCGGCGGCGGAGAACACCTCCACGGGCCCCGTGACATCCAGGCTCTGCACGCCGTCGAAGAGGACGACGAGGACGGGTCGCTTCGTCATGGCCTCATCCTTCGCGGGCCGCGGGGGTGGCTGCAATGACGAGAACCCCTCCTTTTCTGCCATGGCGGCCGGTCCAGGGGGTTCCTGTCATACCGACTAGTCGGTAACGTGCATTTGCATGACCCCTCTGCCCGCGCGCGCCGGACGCCGCTGCCACAACGCACTCAATCCGCTGCACTCGACGGTGTACTTCTCCCCCGACCTCGCCGAGGAGCTTGCCTCGCTCGGCGTGACGGACCGGAACGCCGTCTATCTCGCCGTGCGGTCCGCCGCGATGGGCGCGGTCGGCCCGGGCACGGTGACCGCCGCCTTCTACAACTTCAGCCACGAGCTCATCACCCGGCATCTGCCCGCCGTGTGGACGCGCGTCTCCCCCGAGGAGGTGCTCGCGGCCCGGCTGCGCGCAGCCGACGTCACACTGCGCCGGCTGCTCGGCGAGGACGCCATCGACTCCCCCGAGCTGGCGGAGGCGGCGGAGCTCGCCCTGCGCGCCACCGAGAGGTGCACCCGCCATGCCCGCCCGCTGTACGCGGCGCACGCCGATCTGCCCGTGCCCGAGGAGCCGCACCTGGCGTACTGGCATGCCGCCACCCTGCTGCGCGAACACCGCGGGGACGGCCATCTCGCCGCACTGCTCTCCGTCGGTCTCGACCCGCTGGAGGCGCTGGTGAGCCACACGGCCACCGGCAAGGGCATGAACCCGCGCTGGATCCTCGCCACGCGTGGCTGGCAGCCCGCCGACTGGGAAGCCGCCGAGGAGCGGCTGCGTGAGCGCGGACTGCTGACCGCGGACGGCCGGTTGACCGAAGCGGGCGTGGCGCTGCGGGCCGAGCTGGAGGAGCAGACGGACCGCCTGGACTCCGCTCCGTACGAGCATCTGGGCGCGGACGGCGTCGAGCGGCTGACGGAGCTGGGGCGCGGCTTCATGGTCACGGCGGTGTCCGCGGGCGCGTTCCCGGAGGAACTGCTCGGCAAGGGCTGACGCCACGCGCGGGGTGCCGCGCGGACGGGGCGCGCGACACGCCGCCCGGCCGCGCGGCACAATGCACTCTCAAGCACAGCCAGCGTGAGAAGGCGAGTCGGGACACCGTGACGACGTCCATCGAAGGCAGGATCGCCGAGGAGCTCGGCGTACGGGAGCGGCAGGTGAAGGCGGCCGTCGAGCTGCTCGACGGCGGGGCGACCGTGCCGTTCATCGCGCGCTACCGCAAGGAAGCGACCGAGATGCTCGACGACGCGCAGCTGCGCACGCTCGAGGAGCGGCTGCGGTATCTGCGGGAGCTGGAGGAGCGGCGGACCGCGATCCTCGACTCCATCCGCGAGCAGGGCAAGCTGGACGAGGCGCTGCAGGCGCAGATCCTGGCCGCCGAGACCAAGGCGCGGCTGGAGGACATCTATCTGCCGTTCAAGCCGAAGCGGCGGACCAAGGCGCAGATCGCGCGGGAGGCGGGTCTGGAACCGCTGGCCGAGGGACTGCTGGGCGATCCCTCCGTGGAACCGCTCGCCGCCGCGGCGGCGTTCGTGGACGCGGACAAGGGCGTCGCCGACGCGGCAGCCGCGCTGGACGGCGCTCGGGCGATTCTGACCGAGCGTTTCTCCGAGGACGCCGATCTGATCGGCGAGCTGCGCGAGCGGATGTGGACGCGCGGGCGGCTCTCGGCGAAGGTCCGGGAGGGCAAAGGCGACGCCAAGGAGGGGCCGGGCGCGAAGTTCGCGGACTACTTCGACTTCGCGGAGCCGTTCACCGAACTGCCCTCGCACCGGGTGCTCGCAATGCTGCGCGGCGAGAAGGAAGAGGTCCTCGACCTGGTGATGGAGCCGGAGGAGCCGGTCGACGGGCCTTCCTCGTACGAGGGGATCATCGCGGACCGCTTCTCCGTCGCCGACCGGGGGCGTCCGGCCGACAAGTGGCTCAAGGACACGGTGCGCTGGGCCTGGCGGACGAAGATCCAGGTGCATCTGGGGATCGATCTGCGGATGCGGCTGCGTACGGCCGCCGAGGACGAGGCGGTCCGGGTCTTCGCGGCGAACCTGCGGGATCTGCTGCTCGCCGCGCCCGCGGGCACACGTGCGACGCTGGGCCTGGATCCCGGCTTCCGTACCGGCGTCAAGGTCGCCGTGGTCGACGCGACCGGCAAGGTCGTGGCGACGGACACGGTCTATCCGCACGTCCCGGCGAGCAAGTGGGACGAGTCGCTGGCGACGCTGGCCCGGCTGGCGAAGGAGCACGCGGTCGAACTGGTCGCGATCGGCAATGGCACGGCGTCGCGGGAGACCGACAGGCTGGCGGGCGAACTGTGCGCCCGGCACCCGGAGCTGAAGCTCACCAAGGTGATGGTCTCCGAGGCGGGGGCGTCCGTGTATTCGGCGTCCGCCTTCGCCTCGCAGGAGCTTCCCGACCTCGATGTGTCGCTGCGCGGGGCCGTGTCCATCGCCCGGCGGCTGCAGGACCCGCTGGCCGAGCTGGTGAAGATCGACCCCAAGTCGATCGGCGTGGGCCAGTACCAGCACGACCTGTCCGAGGTGAAGCTGTCACGCTCGCTGGACGCGGTGGTGGAGGACTGTGTGAACGGCGTCGGCGTCGATGTCAACACCGCCTCCGCGCCGCTGCTGTCCCGGGTGTCCGGCATCGGGGCTGGCCTCGCGGAGAACATCGTCGCCCACCGCGACTCGAACGGCCCCTTCCGCTCCCGGAAGGCGCTGAAGGACGTGGCGCGGCTGGGCCCGAAGGCGTACGAGCAGTGCGCGGGCTTCCTGCGCATCCGCGGCGGGGCCGATCCGCTGGACGCGTCCAGCGTGCACCCGGAGGCGTATCCGGTGGTGCGCTCGATGGTGCAGAAGGCGGGCGGCGAGGTCGCCTCGCTGATCGGCAACACCGCGGTGCTGCGGTCGCTGAAGCCGGGCGACTTCGTGGACGAGGCCTTCGGCCTGCCGACGGTGACGGACATCCTCCGCGAGCTGGAGAAGCCGGGCCGCGACCCGCGCCCGGCCTTCAGGACGGCCTCCTTCAAGGAGGGCGTGGAGAAGATCGGCGACCTGGCGCCGGGGATGGTCCTGGAGGGCGTGGTGACGAACGTCGCGGCCTTTGGCGCGTTCGTGGACGTCGGTGTGCACCAGGACGGGCTGGTCCATGTCTCCGCAATGTCCAAGACGTTTGTGAAGGACCCGCGGGACGTGGTCAAGCCCGGCGATGTGGTCAAGGTGAAGGTCCTGGACGTCGACATCCCGCGCAAGCGGATCTCGCTGACGCTGCGGCTCGACGACGAGGCAGCGGCGGCGGGCGGCGGCCGTCCGCCGAAGCAGCGGCAGGGCGGCGGAGGCCGCGACCGCGACCGCCGCGGCGGCTCCCGCTCCGGAGGCGGGGGCGCGGGCGGGGGCCGGCCGGGTCCCGCCCCCGCGAACAGCGCCATGGCCGACGCGCTGCGCAAGGCGGGGCTGCTCGACGGGGGGCGGGGGCGCGGGCGGCGCTGAGGCCGCCTCGCCGCCTGCGGCGGGCCTGGATCTTCCCCGGCTGCCTCCCCCAGACTCCGTCCGGGGGCGCCCCCCACGGGGGTACCCCCAGGCGGGGCTGATTTTCAAGGCCGTCCGGCGGTTGAGGACACGGCCAAAGGGCCGTGCGGGGGGGTCTGGGGACTTGGCCCCGGTTAACGGGAAGGGGTGGGGTGGGGTGGGGTGGGGAAAACGCAGCACCTCAGTGCTCGAGGACCCGGCCCTCCGTCACCTCGACCCGCCGTGTCACCCGCACCGCGTCCAGCATCCGCCGGTCATGCGTGACCAGCAGCAGCGTCCCCGCGTATGAGTCGAGCGCGGACTCCAACTGCTCGATCGCCGGCAGGTCGAGGTGGTTGGTCGGCTCGTCGAGGACGAGGAGGTTGACCCCGCGGCCCTGCAGCAGCGCCAGGGCCGCGCGGGTCCGTTCCCCCGGGGAGAGGGTGGTCGCCGGGCGCAGGACATGGCGGGCGCCGAGGCCGAATTTGGCCAGCAGGGTGCGGACGTCGGCCGGTTCGGTTCCGGGCGCGGCCGCGCAGAACGCGTCGAGCAGTGTGCCGGCCGCTTGGAAGAGCGCGCGGGCCTGGTCGATCTCGCCGACCACGACGCCCGATCCGAGCGCGACATGCCCCGCGTCCAGCGGGAGCCGGCCGAGGAGCGCGGCCAGCAGGGTGGATTTGCCGGACCCGTTGGGGCCGGTGACGGCGACCCGGTCGGCCCAGTCGATCTGGAGTGAGACGGGTCCGAGGCGGAAGTCCCCGCGCCGCACTTCGGCGGCGCGCAGTGTCGCGGCCACCGCGCCCGAGCGGGGCGCCGCGGCGATCTCCATCCGCAGCTCCCACTCCTTGCGCGGCTCTTCGACGACCTCCAGGCGTTCGATCATCCGCTGGGTCTGGCGGGCCTTGGCCGCCTGCTTCTCGCTCGCCTCGCTGCGGAACTTCCGGCCGGTCTTGTCGCTGTCGACGGCCTTGCGCCGGGCGTTCTTGACGCCTTTGTCCATCCAGGCGCGCTGTGTGCGCGCCCGGGTTTCCAAGGCGGCCTTCCTGTCCGCGTACTCCTCGTACTCGTCGCGGGCGTGCCGGCGCGCGGTCTTGCGTTCTTCCAGGTAGGACGTGTAGCCGCCGCCGTAGAGGGTGATCTGCCGCTGGGCGAGGTCCAGTTCGAGGACCTTGGTCACGGTGCGGGTGAGGAACTCGCGGTCGTGGCTGACGACGACGGC
Source organism: Streptomyces sp. MUM 178J (assembly GCF_022414575.1). GTDB lineage: Bacteria > Actinomycetota > Actinomycetes > Streptomycetales > Streptomycetaceae > Streptomyces > Streptomyces chengmaiensis. The sequence continues at coordinate 53,378 of NZ_JADWYQ010000019.1, forward strand.
GCCCGCTCGCAGACCGGTGACGAAGGACTCCAGCCGCTGAAGCCCGTCCAGGTCGAGGTCGTTGGTGGGTTCGTCGAGGAGGAAGACGTCATAGCGGGAGAGCAGCAGCGAGGCGAGCGAGGCACGTGCCGCCTGGCCGCCGGAGAGCGCGGTCATGGGCAGGTCGAGGCCGATCGTCAGACCGAGCGAGCCGGCGACCTCCTCGGCACGTTCGTCGAGGTCCGCGCCGCCGAGGTGGAGCCAGCGCTCCAGGGCGGCGGCGTACGCGTCGTCCGCGCCGGGCACACCCGCCACCAGCCCCTGTGCGGCATCGTCCATCGCCGTCTGGGCCGCGGCCACGCCGGTTCGGCGGGCCAGGAACTCCCGGACCGTCTCCCCCGGCCGCCGCTCGGGCTCCTGCGGCAGATGTCCCACGGCGGCGGTGGGCGGCGAGAGCCGCACCTCGCCCTGTTCCGGCGCGTCGAGCCCGGCGAGCAGCCGCAGCAGCGTGGACTTCCCCGCGCCGTTGACGCCGACGAGTCCGACGACGTCTCCGGGCGCGACGACGAGGTCGAGAGCGGTGAACAGCGAGCGTTCGCCGTGGCCCGCGGCGAGATCCTTGGCGACGAGGGTGGCAGTCATCAGGGCGCCGATCCTACGGGTGCGGGCGTCGGCGCGTCATGTCATGACCCGGGCGGCCAAGACACCGTCCGCGGTGGGGGCCGACGGGCCGACGCGAAGGCTTCCGGGGCCCGCGCCGGGAGGGGTGCGCCCAGCAGCCGAAGCCCCCTCGGCGGCCGGGCCGTCAGGCAGTCTGGACCGTCAGGCCCCCTCGATATGAGGTCGCTCGGCTGTCAGGTACCGCTGAATGGTGGGGGCGAGCCACGCGATCACCTCGTCGCGCGTGAGGTCCACGGCGGGCGGCAGCTTCAGCACGTAGCGGGCCAGGGCCATGCCCAGGATCTGCGAGGCTGCGAGCGCGGCGCGGGTGGGCGCCTCGGCCGGGTCGGGGCAGACGCCGGCGACGACGGGGCCTATCTGCTCCTTGAAGATCGCGTGGATGCGCTCGGCGCCGGCCGGATGGGTGACCCCGCCGCGGAGGACCGCGTTCAGCACGTCGTCGGCCTCCCAGCGGTCGAGGAAGTGGCCGACGAGGACGGCCCCGATGTGCCGGGTCGGCAGCGCGCCAGCCGAAGGGAGGCGCAGGTCGATCTCGGAAGCGGCGGCGAAGAGCCGCTCCTTGTTGCCGAAGTAGCGCATCACCATCGAAGGGTCGATGTCCGCGTCGCGGGCGATCGCGCGGATGGTGGCGCGTTCATAGCCGTCCTCGGCGAAGCGCACACGGGCCGCTTCGAGGATCGCGGCGCGGGTGGCGTCCGAGCGCCGGGGACCGGTTTCCGTCGTCATGCCAACGAATGTAGGCCAACGGGTGTTGACAGGCCAGTCGCGACGGGTCCAGACTTGCCAACAAGCGTTGACCAACAACTGTTGGCCAACAAGTGTTGATGTCCACGGGGCACCCCTGGGGAGGGCGACATGACCGGACGGACGGACACGCGGGCGGAGACCCGGACCGATGTGATCGTCGTGGGAGCTGGGCCGACCGGCCTGCTGCTGGCGGGCGACCTGGCGGCAGCGGGGCTGAAGGTCACACTGGTGGAGCGGCGCGCACCCGAGATCGCCAATCTGACCCGGGCCTTCGGCGTCCACGCACGGACGCTGGAGCAGCTCGACGCCCGGGGACTGGCGGACGAGTTGGTGGAGAAGGGGTCACCGGTGACGGAGATTCGCTTCTTTGGGCAGTTCTCGCTGGACGTCTCCGGGCTGCGGTCGCGCTTCCCGTTCATGCTGATCACGCCCCAGTACGAGGTCGAGCGGCTGCTCCAGCGGCGCGCGCGGGACGCCGGGGCCGAGCTCCGGTACGGCACGTTGCTCCGCGACCTGGGCCAGGACGCGGAGGGCGTCACCGCCGAGCTGGCCCCCGCGGACGGAGGCCCGGCGACCTCGCTGAGGGCCCGCTGGCTGGTGGGCGCGGACGGTGTCCGGAGCACAGTGCGGGATCTACTCGGACTGCCGTTCCCCGGGCATGCGGTGATCCGCTCGATGGTCCTGGCCGACGTACGCCTCGACGCGGAGCCGAAAGGCCCGATCGCGGTGAACGGCGCCGACGGGGCATTCGCGTTCGTGGCGCCGTTCGGTGACGGCTGGCACCGGGTGATGGGCTGGGCCCGTGACCGGCAGGCCCCGGACAGCGAGCAGGTCGGTCTGGACGAGGTGCGGGAGATCGTCCGGCGTTCCCTCGGCACCGACTACGGGATGCACGACGCCCGCTGGATGTCCCGCTTCCACAGCGACGAGCGCCAGGTCCCGGCATACCGCACCGGCCGCGTCTTCCTGGCCGGTGACGCGGCGCACGTCCACTCACCGGCGGGCGGCCAGGGCATGAACACCGGCATCCAGGACGCTGCGAACCTCTCCTGGAAGCTGGCCGCCGTCCTCCGCGGCGAGGCGCCCGACCCGGAGGCCCTGCTCGACAGCTACCACGCGGAACGCCACCCGGTCGGCAGGATGGTGCTCCGAAGCAGCGGCGGCATCGTCCGCCTGGCGATGGCCCACACCCGGCTGCAGCGCGCCGTCCGCGCGGCGGCGGGCGGCGTCATGGAGGCGGTCACCCCCGTCCGGCGCAAGGCCGCCGGGATGGTCACCGGCATCGGCGTCCGATACCCGGCCCCGCGCGGCAGCCACCCGCTCACCGGCAGGCGCGCCCCCGATCTGTCCCTGAGGGAGGGCCGCCTGTACGAACTCCTCCGCAGGGGCGCCCCGGTGCTCGTCACCCCCCAGGGCGGCACCCCTTCCATACCCCCGCCCCTGGCGGGCGCCGCCACCGATGCGACCTGGACCGACCCCACCCGCCGTACATCGCTCCTGATCCGCCCGGACGCGTACGTGGCGTGGGCCGCGGGCTGAGCCGCACCGGGCCTTCTCGTTCAGTGCGCCGCCCGCACGGCGGCCTGCTGATCCACAACTACGGGCACGGCGGCGCCGGGTGACGGTCGCCTGGGGGTGCGCGGAGGCCGCCGCGGAGTTGGCGGACGGCCGATGACCTGAGTCAGCGGGACACCGGGCCGCGACTCGTCGGACCGGCGCCCCTCCGGCACGGTCCGCCGGGCCTCGGCCAATGACAACGGCGGAATCTCGGCGGGCCCGGACGTCAGCAGACGTCAGCAGCGGGCGCGCGGCTCGCCTTCCGTCAGGTGGTACGGGGCGCGGGCATCGAGCAGCAGAGACACGAGTTCGCGCTGGGACTGCCGCAGGGGCACCGTCGCGCCACCCGCCGGTTCCGGGCGGGAGACGACCCCGTGCAGGGCGAGTTCGTCGTGGACGTCGGCGTACTGCCCGGCGCTCAGCCGGTAGCCGCAGGGCGGGTTCCGGAGGGTCTCGTCATGGTCGGGCGGATCGTTGTCCGCGCCGCCGAAATACACCGGGCCGCGGTCCAGCAGGCCGGACAGCCGGGCGGCCGCCGTCGTGGCCTCGATGCGGACGCGGCGTTCGCCGGCGTAGTCGAGGAGCCCGTCCAGGGCGGCGCGCTGACTGGCCACGCGACGCCGCTTGTTGGCCGCCGGGTCGTTCTCCTCCTCTTCCGTGAGGGGGTCGACCCGGCTCTCGATGAGCAGTCCCACGGCGTTCTTGACGCCCGAGGCGTTGCGGAGGATGCGCTCCTGGCCGTCGCCCGCGGTCTGCTTGACCGGTTCACCGGTGACCGGATCGGTCCAGATGCCGTAGGTGCCCGAAGTGAAGCCATGGCGTTGTGCGGAGGGCCGTACGTAGCGGCCGGAGAGGAGTTGCGCCTCCCGGTGGATCCCGGCGTCCGTATTGGGATTGCGCGGCCACAGGTCGAACAGGTCCTTGTCGTAGTACGGCGGCGTGGCCCCGTACTCGTGCAGGTCGTAGACGATGTCGGGGCGTTCGTCGCGCAGGACTTCGGCCAGCGCGCGGCCTTCGGCGGTGCGCAGCGCGATGTGGTCGCGGTTGACGTCCACGCCGTCCGCGTTGCCGCGGGTGCCGGCCGCCCGCCCGTCGGGGTTGGCGGTCGGGACGACGAGGACGCGCGTACGGTCCAGGAAGCGGCGGGTCACCCCGTCGCGCGCGTACGCCAGATCCCGGACGGCGCTCAGACAGGCGTCGCGGCCGGCCGGTTCGTCGCCGTGCTGGCTGCACACCAGCAGCACGGTGGCCGGGGCGTGCCGGGCCCCGACCCGCACGAGCCGCAGCGGGCGGCCCTGCCCGGTCGTGCCGATCCTGCGGACCGAGACCCGGTCTCCGGGGCCGGGTGCGCCGTGGTCGACCGCTGTGAGGAAGTCGCGCTCCTCCGCCCCGCTGGTCCAGCGCGCTCCCCCGCTGGTCTCGAAGCCCGTGCGGGGGGTCGGGTGTGCGGCCTGTGCGGGGGCGGTGACCAGTGGCGCTGCAAGGGCGGCGGCCGCCGCAGTCAGGGCAAGGGTACGGAGCCGGACGCGGGCGAACATCTGCTGCTGCCTCCCGGATAGCGACAGGGTGCGCGACGACGTGAGTGCACGCGCCGGCCGCGTGTCGCGGGTGCGGGGACGCGCGCCTCGGCACGAGCGGGGACGGTACTCCTGACAGCTGCTGTGCGACAGGGCGCCGTTCGGCCACCGGGGTGACGGGAGCGGCTGCGGGGCGGCGCGGGCTGGGAGCACGCGCACCGCTGCGGGGTGCGCACACCCGCAGGGAGCATGTTCACCGCCGCGGGCCGACTCCGGCCGGGCGCACGCCCACGGCCGCGGGCCGCACCTCGGCCGAGAGAGCGCTCCCATGATCCGACCGACGCCGATACCCTGGGCAGGGTGCCGCTGAGCAGGCTGTGAGCAGATGAGGAGCGCCGTTTTGCCGGAGCAGACCGCTGGTTCGCGTCCCACGCTCGAAGCCGTCGCGGCCCGCGCCGGAGTATCCCGCGCCACCGCCTCCAGGGTCGTCAACGGCGGTGCGGGCGTGCGTCCCCCGCTCGTGGACAAGGTGCGGCGGGCGGTGGAGGAGCTGGGGTATGTGCCCAACCATGCGGCCCGCACCCTGGTGACCCGGCGCAACGGCGCCATCGCAGTGATCATCGCCGAGCCGGAGTTCCGGGTCTTCTCGGACCCGTTCTTCGAGCAGCAGGTCCGCGGCATCAGCAGGGAACTGATCGCCTATGACGCACAGCTGGTGCTGCTGTGGGTGGAGGGACCGGGCGACCACAGCCGCATCGCCCGCTATCTCGGCGGCGGCCATGTCGACGGCGCGCTCGCGTTCTCGCTCCACCACGATGACGAACTGCCGTCCGTCATCCGCCGGGCGCGGGTGCCCGCCGTGTTCGGAGGGCGGCCCTTCCTTCCGGGCGGGGACGGCGAGCCGAGGGTCCCCTATGTCGACGCCGACAACCGCGGCGGGGCACGTGAGGCCGTGCGCCGTCTGGTCTCCCTCGGCCGCACCCGGATCGCGCATATCGCCGGGCCGCGCGACCAGACCTCCGCACTCGACCGGATCGCCGGATACCACGATGTGCTGCTGGACGCCGACCCGGAGCTGATCCGCCAGGGGGACTTCACGGCGGAGAGCGGCGCGCGCGCCATGGCGGAGCTGCTCGAGCACCGGCCCGATGTGGACGCGGTGTTCGCCGGCAACGACCTGATGGCCTCCGGCGCCCTGCGGGTGCTGTGCGAGAGAGGCCGGAGGGTGCCGCAGGATGTGGCGCTGGTGGGTTTCGACGACATGCGCACGGTCGTCGAGACCGTCGATCCCCCGCTGACGACGGTGCGTCAGGACATCGAGGGCATGGGGAGACTGATGGTGCGGCTGCTGATGCGCGTACTCGACGACCACGGCGCGAACGGGTCGCGGACCGGCAGTCCCGCGTCGGTCATCACGCCGACGACGCTCGTCGTGCGGGCCTCCGCCTGAGCTCCTGCCGTGCGAGGGCCTTCCGCGGGAGCGTGCCGTCGCGCCGCGCCTTCCGCCGGGCGCGCCGGGCGAGCGGCAGATAGCGCAGACGCTCGGGAAGGACCGGCACCACGGCCCGTACCACCCGGCCGAAGCGGCGCAGCGCCCGCTCCTGCCGGTCGCTCCATTCGAGGCCGATCGCCGCACGGGCCTCGGGCGGCATCAGCCCGATGGTCATGAAGCGGCGGAAGCGCAGGATGCGCGGCAGCAGGAGCGGCCAGAGCGCCCGCAGCGCCAGCCGCAGCACGAGCGGGCCGCGGTCGGGCGGCGGCACGGGCGCATCGAGGGCGACGAGTTCGCGTACGACGGCGGTGGCCTCGATCTCTTCGGCGAGGACGGTGCGGTAGTAAGGCCAGAACTCCTCCGGGGTCTGCGGCATGTCCCGGTCCCTGAGACCCAGGATGCGCCCGACCTGGAGCCACTCCGCGTACAGGGCGCGCTCCTGCGCCTGTGTGAGCGGCCGCACCAGATAGCGGGCCGCGTGCCGGTAGACGGGGAAGCCGGTGGCGTGGACCCGGGCGTAGTAGGCGGGGTCGAGCGCGTGGTAGCGGCGGCCGTGCGCGTCGACGCCCTGGATGGTCTTGTGCAGCTCACGGAGTCTGCGGCCCTCGGCGGCGGCGTCGCGGCCTCCGTACACCCACAGTTGGACGGAGCGCAGCGAGCGCTCGCCGCGGCCCCATGGGTCGGTGCGGAAGACCGAGTGCTCGTCGACTCCGGCGCCCACGGCGGGGTGGGCCACCTGCATCGTGAGGGCGGCGGGCAGCATCAGCAGCGCCCGCACGTCACCGGCCAGCGTCCACAGCACCCCGCCGGGCGGGGGCGGCGCGGGGTCGGTTGCTGCGCTGCTCATGCGGTCTGCTCCCCGTGCCACTTCGTTCCTTATGCGTCTTCCAGTATGCGCTGAGCGGGCGCGGGGCGAGGAGTTGGGGTGATGGTGCGACGCAGGAAAGAAAGTCGCCTCCTGAGCATTACCAGGAGGTAACTGTGGCTGATTTGATGTGGCGCGCCGGTTCCGCCCCCCACCGTCAGAACCCAGGAGAATCCGTGCCGCACTCACATTCCGCGCTGCGCAAGATCCGCGGCGCAGCCCTGTCCTCGGCGCTCGCCGCCACGCTCCTCGCCGTCACCGCGCCGGGCGCGACGGCCGCCTCCGCCGCCTCGACCGGGACGGCCGGGGCGGCCGCTCAGACGCCCGGGCTGAAGGTGCTGTCGTACAACGTGTTCCTGTTCAGCAAGAACCTGTACCCGAACTGGGGGCAGGACCACCGTGCCGCCGAGATACCGAAGACCGCGTTCTTCAAGGGCAATGACGTGGTTGTGCTGCAGGAGGCGTTCGACAACTCGTCCTCGGACGCTCTGATGAACCGGGCCGCGGCCGAGTACCCCTACCAGACGCCGGTGATGGGGCGGTCCAGGAGCGGCTGGGACGCCACGGGCGGCGCGTACTCCTCCATGACGCCGGAGGACGGCGGAGTGACGGTGCTGAGCAAGTGGCCGATCATCCGCAAGGAGCAGTACGTCTACAAGGACGCCTGCGGGGCCGACTGGTGGTCCAACAAGGGCTTCGTCTACGCGGTGCTCGATGTGAACGGCACCAAGGTGCATGTCGTGGGCACGCACGCGCAGTCGACCGACCCGGGCTGCGACCCGGGCGAGGCGGCCGAGATGCGCAGCCGTCAGTTCCGGGCCATGGACGCGTTCCTGGACGGAAGGAACATCCCTGCCTCGGAGCAGGTCGTGGTCGCGGGCGACTTCAACGTCGACTCGCGCACCGCGGAGTACGGCTCGATGCTGTCCGACGCCGGTCTGGCAGACGCGGACGCGCGCACCGGCCACCCGTACTCCTTCGACACCGCTGAGAACTCGATCGCCTCGTATCGCTACCCGGACGACCCGCGCGAGGACCTGGACTACGTGCTTCACCGGGCGGGGCACGCCCGGCCGGCCGGCTGGACCAATGAGGTGATCAAGGAAGCGTCCGCACCCTGGACGGTCACCAGCTGGGGCGTGGACTACACCTACGCCAATCTCTCCGACCACTACCCCGTCGTCGCCTCCGGGCAGTGACCGGCAGGCAGTGACCGGCGGGCAGCAGCCGCCGAGCTGTAGCCGCCGCACGGCATTCGCAAGCTCTTCGCAGCTGGTCAGAGGCCGTTCTTCGGCAGTGGCTGCAGGGGGTTCTCTGTGCCACGGTGGTGGTCATGACGGGTCTCGGCCACGTCCATGGCCACCACCACCATCATCACCATCATGATCAGGTGCTGGAGGGGTCCGCACAGGGCCTGCGGACGCTCTGGTTCTCTTTCGCGGTTCTGGCGGTGACGACGCTCGTGCAGGCGGTGATCGCGGCGGCGTCGGGCTCGGTGGCGCTGCTGGGCGACACCGTGCACAACGCGACGGACGCGCTGACCGCGCTGCCGCTGGCCCTCGCCTTCGTCCTGGGGCGGCGGGCCGCCACTCGCCGCTACACCTACGGATTCGGGCGCGCCGAGGATCTGGCGGGCGTCTTCGTGGTGTTGGTGATCGCCGCCTCCGCGCTCTTCGCCGGATACGAAGCCGTGCGCAGGCTGGTCGAGCCGCAGGACGTGACCCATCTGCCGGCGGTTGCGGCGGCCGGCCTGGTGGGCTTCGCCGGGAACGAATGGGTGGCCCGCGCCCGGATCCGCACCGGGAGGAGGATCGGCTCCGCGGCGCTGGTCGCCGACGGGCTGCACGCCCGCGCCGACGGTTTCACCTCGCTCGCCGTGCTGCTGGGCGCGGGCGGCGCGGCGCTGGGCTGGCGCTGGGCGGACCCGCTGATCGGCCTGGCGATCACCGCGGCCATCATGGCGGTGCTCCGGGGAGCGGCCCGGGACATCTGGCACCGGCTGATGGACGCCGTGGATCCGGCACTGGTCGACCAGGCGGAGACCGCCCTGACGGAGGTGGAGGGCGTGCGGGCGGTGAGCGCGGTGCGGCTGCGCTGGCTGGGCCATGGGCTGCGCGCCGAGACCTCGATCCGCGTCGACCCGGCGCTGACGGTGGCGCAGGCCCATGCGGTGGCGCAGGCGGCGGAGCACGCGCTGGTACGCGGCGTCCGCCGGCTGACGGGGGCGACGGTCCAGATCCACCCCTGACACCCCGTCAGGCCGGCCGTCCCGGCAGGCTTATGCCGCGCCGGCGTCGTACACCGTCACCGCGATGTCCCGCGCCGTCAGCCGCTCGGTTATCAGCGGCTCGACCCGCTCCCATCTGCCGCCCGCCAGCCCGCACCCGATGCGCGGCATATGGACCGAGGCGCCCAGCTCCAGGGCCTTGTCGCCCAGCGCGGCGAGAGCGGTGTCGATGGCCTCGTACCGCACGGGGTCCGGGCCCGTGCGGCCGATGCGGATGCCGTGCTGGCCGATCATGTTGGCCACCCATGTGTACGGCCCGACCTGCACCAGCTGGACTGCGCCCAGGCCGAACCCGCTGTCCGCGCGCTCGCGGCGCCAGCGGCGGAACGCGGCCTCGGGCTCGGGCCAGCGGCGGGACAGCGCGAGCACGAACCCTCTGCCCCAGCGGCCCGCGTCATTGCAGACATGCGCGATGATCTTGACACCTGTGCCGTGCGGCGCGGTGGCGTCCCCCCGCAGATAAGAGATCTCGGACATGTGTTCACAGTAGGGGGCGGCACTGACAGGCGCCTCAGGGTTTCTCACCAGTGGTGAGACAGCAATACTGTTGGACTTAAGGCGAGGAGGCGGCACCCGGGAAGTGAGGCGCGAGGCACATGTCGACCGAGGCCGACGTCGATGGCCACGGCGAGCAGATGACGCTCACCGTCGACGAGCTGGCCGCGCGGGCCGGGGTGACCGTGCGGACCGTCCGGTTCTACGGCACCCGCGGGCTGCTGCCCCCGCCGTCGATCGGGCCCCGGCGCGTGGGCCGCTACGGCCCGGCCCACCTCGCCCGGCTGGCGCTGATCGAGGAGCTCCAGCACCAGGGAATGACGCTCGCCGCGATCGAACGCTATCTGGAGCAGCTGCCCGGCGATCTGAGCGCCCACGACCTGGCGATCCACCGTGCGGTGGTGGCCTCCTGGGCGCCGGACTCGCCAGAGGAGGCCACCCGCGCCGACCTGGAGCGGCGCGCCGGGCGGGAGTTGTCCGAGCAGGACGTCGAGCGGCTCGCGGCCATGGGCGTGCTCCAGCGCGCCGGCGAGGACGCGGAGGGCTACCGGCTCGATCCGGGGCTGCTGAGGCTCGGCGTGGAGCTGCTCGACGTGCCCGTCGCGCACGAGACGATCCTCGCCGCCCGCAGCGTGCTGCTGGAGCACTCGCGGGCGGCCGCCCAGGAGCTCACCCGGCTCTTCCGCGACGAGGTGTGGGACCCGGAGCAGGTGGCCGCGATGAGGTCGCTGTCCGCGCATATGCAGCCGATCGTGGTGCAGGCGCTGGTGACCGCGTTTCAGCGGTTCCTCAAGGAGGAGCTGCGGGAGGCGTTCGCCACGCGGTGAACGCCTCCCGCAGGCGTGGGCGCGCCGGTCACCGGTCGTCGGTGAACCGCTCGCCCTTCTCCGCCTTCTGAAGCAGCAGGGCCGGCGGCTCGAACCTGTCGCCGTAGCGCTCCGCCAGCTCGCGGGCGCGTGCCGCGAAGCCGGGCAGCCCGCCCTCGTAGCCGTTGATGTACTGCAGCACGCCGCCGGTCCATGCCGGGAAGCCGATGCCCATGATCGAGCCGATGTTGGCGTCGGCCACCGACGTCAGCACCCCCTCCTCCAGGCAGCGGACCGTGTCCAGGGCCTCCGAGAAGAGCATCCGCTCCTGCATGTCCTCGAAGGGGACCGCGGCGTCCGGCACGCCGAAGTGCTCGCGCAGGCCCGGCCACAGGCCCGTCCGGCCGCCGTCCTCCGCGTAGTCGTAGAAGCCGGCGCCGCCGCTGCGTCCCGTACGGCCGAACTCGTCGACCATCCGGTCGATCACGGCGTCCGCGGGGTGGCCCGGCCAGGTCCCGCCGGCCTCCTCGACCGCCCGGCGCGTCTCGTCGCGGATCCTGCGGGGAAGCGTGAGCGTCAGCTCGTCCATGAGGGAGAGCACCTTCGCCGGATAGCCCGCCTGGGCCGCTGCCTGCTCGATCGACGCGGGCTCGACGCCCTCGCCGACCATGGCGACGCCCTCGTTGATGAACTGACCGATGACCCGGGAGGTGAAGAAGCCGCGGGAGTCATGGACGACGATCGGCGTCTTGTTGATCTGGCGGACCAGATCGAAGGCGCGGGCCAGGGCCTCGTCGCCGGTCCGCTCCCCCTTGATGATCTCCACCAGGGGCATCTTGTCGACCGGTGAGAAGAAGTGCAGCCCGATGAAGTCCGCGGGCCGCGCCACACCCTTGGCGAGCAGGGTGATGGGCAGCGTGGAGGTGTTGGAGCAGAGCAGCGCATCCGGCTCCACGATGTCCTGGATCTCCTGGAAGACCCGGTGCTTCAGGGCGGTGTCCTCGAAGACCGCCTCGATCACGGCGTCGCAGCCCGCAAGATCCGCCGCGTCCGCCGCGGGCGTGATGCGGGCGAGCAGCTCGTCGCGCTCCGCCTCGGTCCTGCGGCCCTTGGCCACCGCCTTGTCCAGCAGCTTCTCCGAGTACGCCCTGCCCTTCTCGGCGGCCTGGAGGGAGACGTCCTTGAGGACGACGTCGATACCGGCGCGTGCGCAGGAGTAGGCGATGCCCGCGCCCATCATGCCCGCACCGAGCACGGCGACCCTGCGGACCCGCCGGGGCTCGACGTCCTGGGGCCGGCTGGCTCCGGAGTTGACGGCCTGGAGGTCGAAGAAGAACGCCTGGATCATGTTCTTCGCGGTCTGACCGGTGACCAGCTCGGTGAAGTACCGGGCCTCGATGGTCTGCGCGGTCTCGAAGTCGACCTGGGAGCCCTCCACCGCGGCGGCGAGGATGTTGCGCGGGGCGGGGTAGGGTGCGCCGGCCGTCTGCTTCTTCAGATTCGCCGGGAAGGCGGGGAGGTCGGCGGCGAACCGCGGGTTGGACGGCGTCCCTCCCGGGATCTTGTAGCCCTTGACGTCCCAGGGCTGCTGGGACCGGGGGTGTGCGTCGATGAAGGCGCGCGCCCGGGCGAGCATCTCCTCGCGGGTCTCGGCCAGTTCATGGACGAGACCGTTGTCCAGGGCGCGCCGCGGGCTGTACTGGGTGCCCTGCACCAGCACCTTCAGCAGGGCGTCGGCGATGCCCATGAGGCGTACGGTGCGGGTGACTCCCCCGCCGCCGGGCAGCAGGCCCAGGGTCACCTCGGGCAGGCCGATCTTGGAGCCGGGCGCGTCGAGGGCGACGCGGTGATGGCAAGCGAGCGCGATCTCGTATCCGCCGCCGAGCGCCGCGCCGTTGATCGCCGCGACGACGGGCTTGCCGAGGGTCTCGATACGGCGCAGGGCGCGCTTGACGTCCATGCTCGCGTCGAAGATGCGCTGGGCGTCTCCGGGGCCGGCCTTGATCATGTCCTTGAGGTCGCCGCCCGCGAAGAAGGTCTTCTTCGCTGAGGTGATGACGATGCCCCGGATGGCGTCCTTCTCCGCCTCGGCGCGGTCGGCGACCGCGCCGAGGGATTCCCGGAAGGCCTGGTTCATGGTGTTGGCGGACTGGTTCGGGTCGTCCAGGACGAGGGTGACGACGCCGTCGTCGTCCTGCTCCCAGCGGATGGTGTTCGCGCTGGCGGTGGTCTCGGTCATGCGATGTCTCCGTGAGGTGTGCGGTGCGGCTGTGGGCGGGCGTGCCTCAGAGGCGTTCGACGACCGTGGCGATTCCCATCCCTCCGCCCACGCACAGCGTGACCAGCCCGTACCGCTTGTCCTGGCGCTCCAGTTCGTCGACGAGGGTGCCCAGGATCATCGCGCCCGTCGCGCCCAGCGGGTGGCCCATGGCGATGGCGCCGCCGTTGACGTTGACCTTGTCGAGGGAGAGGTCCATATCGCGGGCGAAACGCAGCACCACGCCCGCGAACGCCTCGTTGATCTCGACCAGATCGATGTCGTCGATGGTCAGTCCGGCCTTGGCGAGCGCCTTGCGGGTGGCGGGCGCGGGACCGGTGAGCATGATGGTCGGCTCGGAGCCGGAGACCGCGGCGGAGACGACGCGGGCGCGCGGAGTGAGCCCATACCGCTCGCCGACCGCCCGGGAGCCGATGGCGACGAGCGCCGCGCCGTCCACGATGCCGGAGGAGTTGCCCGCGTGGTGGACGTGGTCGATCCGCTCCACCCGGTGGTACTTCTGCAGCGCCACCGCGTCAAAGCCGCCCATCTCGCCGATGGCGGCGAAGGAGGGCTTGAGCCCGGCGAGGGTGTCGGCCGTGGTGCCGGGGCGCATGTGCTCGTCGTGGTCGAGCACCACGAGGCCGCTGCGGTCGCGGACGGGCACGACCGAGCGGTCGAAGCGGCCGTCCTTCCAGGCCGTCGCGGCGCGCTCCTGGGACAGCGCCGCGTACTCGTCGACATCGCGGCGGCTGAAGCCCTCGATGGTGGCGATGAGGTCGGCGCCGATGCCCTGGGGGACGAATCCGGTGTCGAAGTTGGTCATCGGGTCCGCGAACCACGCGCCGCCGTCGGAGGCCATCGGGACCCGCGACATCGACTCGACCCCGCCGGCCAGCACCAGGTCCTCCCAGCCGGAGCGGACCTTCATCGCCGCCATGTTGACCGCTTCGAGGCCGGAGGCGCAGAAGCGGTTCTCCTGAACCCCGGCGACGGTGTCGGGCAGTCCTGCGGCGATGGCGGCGATCCGGGCGATGTCGGAGCCCTGGTCCCCGACCGGGCCGACGACGCCGAGGACGATGTCGTCGATCGCGGCCGGGTCGAGACCGGGGAAGCGGCCCCGCAACTCGTGGATGAGTCCGGTCACGAGGTCGATCGGCTTGGTGCCGTGCAGGGCCCCGTCGGCCTTGCCGCGACCGCGCGGGGTGCGGATCGCTTCGTAGACGTACGCTTCGGTGCTCACTGGTCGTGCCTTTCCGGGAAGTCGGTGGGGAGGAGGGTCAGCCGAGCAGGGAGCGGCCGATGATCTCCTTCATGATCTCGGTGGTGCCGCCGTAGATGGTCTGGATGCGGCCGTCGACAAAGGCCCTGGCCACCGGGTACTCGTTCATATAGCCGTAGCCGCCGTGCAGTTGCAGACAGCGGTCGGCGACCCGCTTCTGCAGCTCGGTGGCCCACCACTTGGCCATCGAGGCGTGTACGGCGTCGAGCTCCCCGTTCGAGTGATCGACGATGCAGCGGTCGATGAACGTACGGGTGACGGCGCACTCGGTGGCCATCTCGGCGATCTCGAAGCGGGTGTGCTGGAGCCGGGCCAGTGGTCGTCCGAAGGCCTCGCGCTCCTTCACATACTGCGTGGTGATCTCCAGCAGATGCTCGGCGGCGGCGATGCCGGAGACCGCGATGGCCATGCGCTCCTGCGCGAGGTTGGTCATCAGATGGACGAAAGCGCCGTTCAGCTCGCCGAGCAGGTTCTCCTTGGGCACCCGGACATCGTGGAAGAACAGCTCAGCCGTGTCCTGTGCCTTCTGGCCGATCTTGTCGAGGTTGCGGCCGCGTTCGAAGCCCTCCGCGCCGCGCTCGACGACCAGCAGGGACAGCCCCTTGGCCCCGCCCTCGGGGGTGGTCTTCGCCACGACGACCACCAGGTCGGCGAGGATTCCGTTGGAGATGAAGGTCTTCGTCCCGTTCAGCACCCAGTGGTCGCCGCGGTCCTCGGCCGAGGTGCGGATGGCCTGGAGGTCGGAGCCCGCGCCCGGCTCCGTCATGGCGATCGCCGTGACGGTCTCGCCGCTGCAGAAGCCGGGCAGCCAGCGGCGTTTCTGCTCGTCGTCAGCGAGCGAGGTCAGATACGGGCCGACGATGTCGTTGTGGAGTCCCACGGCGAGGCCCGCGGCGCCGGCGCGCGTGAACTCCTCGGCCAGGACGGCGGCGAAACGGAAGTCGGGCTCCCCGCCGCCTCCGTACTCCTCCGGGACGGCGAGGCCGAGCAGCCCCTGCCGGCCGGCCGCACGCCACGCCTCCCGGCTGACGATGCCGTCCTTCTCCCACTGCGCGTAGTGCGGCAGCACCTCCTTGGTGAGGAAGGCGCGCACCGTGTCACGGAACGCGTCGTGCTCGGCGGCGAAGATCTGGCGCTTCAACTCGGGCCTCCCGGCTGTCGACTCTGCCTCCCGGCCGCGGGAGCGGCCGACGGCACGTTCCAGTCGCGGGCCACCTCGGCCGCGTCCGCGCCCGGCAGCGCGGGGCCGCGGCGTACGGAGACGGGCGTGGCGGCGAACCGCGGCGCGGGCGCGGGCTGGGTGATGCCGCCGTGCTCGACAAAGGTGGCGCGGGCGGCGAGATGGGGGTGGGCGGGGGCCTCGCGCAGCGACAGCACGGGCGCGACGCAGGCGTCCGAGTGCTCGAAGACCGCGGTCCACTCGTCCCGTGTCCGGGTCTTGAAGCGGGCGGCCACCGCGTCCCGCAGCTCGCCCCAGCGGGTGAAGTCCTTGCGAGCCGGGACCTGCTCCTCAAGACCGAGCAGCTCGATGAACCGGTCGTAGAACCGCTGCTCCAGCGCGCCGACCGCCATGTACTGTCCGTCGGCCGTCTCGTAGACGCCGTAGAAGGGGCAGCCGCCGTCCAGCAGGTTGGCCCCGCGCCGGTCCTGCCAGCCGCCGGCCGCCATCATGCCGTGGATCATCGTGGCGAGATGGGCCGCGCCGTCGACGATGGCGGCGTCCACCACCTGGCCGGCGCCGCCTTCGGCGCGGGCGTGCTGGAGCGCTGCCAGCACGCCGATGACGAGGTAGAGGGAGCCCCCCGCGTAGTCCCCGACGAGGTTGGCGGGGACGGCGGGCGGCTCCCCGGCCTTGCCGATCATCCCGAGGGTGCCGGTGACGGCGATGTACGCGATGTCATGGCCGGCCCGCTGGGCGAGCGGCCCCTCCTGGCCCCAGCCGGTCATCCGCCCGTACACCAGCCGCGGATTGCGGGCCAGACAGGCGTCGGGGCCGACGCCGAGCCGCTCGGCGACGCCGGGCCGGTAGCCCTCGATCAGGATGTCGGCCCGCTCGACGAGGTCGAGGACCCGTCCCGGGCCGTCCTCGGCCTTGAGGTCGACCAGTACGGACCGCTTGTTGCGGTTGGTCAGGTCGTACGCGGGGTCGATGGCGAGCCCGGCGCCGCCGGGGCGGTCGACCCGCACGACGTCGGCGCCCAGGTCGGCGAGGAGCATGGCCGCGAAGGGGCCCGGGCCGATGCCCGCCAGCTCCACCACGCGCACCCCGGCCAGCGGACCCCCGGTCCCGGGCGTCTCCGCTGCTGTCGGCGTCTTTGCCGTCGACTCCGCCATCGCGCCCCCTGCGCTGTCCGGCCAGCTATGACACAACTGATGTAACACCAGTGATGGTAAGAACACGTTCCACCCGACACAAGGCCTGTGGGCATTGGTCCGGTCAGCGGGCGTCGAGCTCGGCGACGAGCTTCTTCGTCGCGATGGCGCGATAGCTCTCCTCCGCCCACTCGCAGAGCAGCTCGGCGGCCGGCGCGCCCTTCTGCGCCAGCGGGATCTGCACCCAGCCGGCCTTGCCCAGGCCGTACCCCGACGGCGCCGCGCCCGGCGACGACAGGGCGTGCGCGTGCACGGCCTCGTCCGTGAGCTTGACGCCGACGCCGAGCGGGTGACTGCCGTCCCCGACCCCCAGAAAGACGAAAATCCTCTTGTTGACCTTGACGACCGTCTCGCCCCATGGATGGTCCTCGTACGCCCCCGGCAGCCCGAGGGCAAAGGCCAGCACCCGCTCCCGCTTCTTCAACGGACCCTTCGGCACGGCGGCCATCGTCCACCTCCCTGATCGCGCGGCTCTCGGTGACTCACGCTAGCCTCGGCTGCCGACAACGGCGCGGTGCGGCGAGGACGTCCAGGAGGGCGGCATGAACAGACGGGTCGGGGCAGAGCGTGCGCACGACATCGTGCTCTACGGAGCCACGGGCTTCGTGGGCGAACTGACCGCGCGCCACCTCGCCGAGCACGGACCGAAGGACTGCCGGTGGGCGGTCGCCGGCCGCAGCCGGGAGAAGCTGGAGCGGCTGAGGGATCGGCTGACGGCCCTCAACCCGGACTGCGCGGACCTCCCGCTGCTCGTCGCCGACGCCGGCGACCCCGCGGCGCTCCGTGAACTCGCAGAATCCACGCATGTCGTGGCCACGACGGTGGGACCGTACCTCTGGTACGGCGAGCCGCTCGTCGCGGCCTGCGCCGAGGCCGGGACGGACTACGCCGATCTCACCGGCGAGTCGGAGTTCATCGATCTGATGTACGTACGGCACGACGCCCAGGCCCGGGAGAGCGGCGCACGGCTGGTCCATGCCTGCGGCTTCGACTCGGTGCCGCACGATCTCGGCGTCTACTTCACGGTGCAGCAGCTGCCGCAGGACGTCCCGCTGCGGGTGGACGGCTTCGTTCGCTCCAACGCCATGTTCTCCGGAGGCACGCTGGCCTCCGCGCTCACCGTCATGAGCCGCGGCCGGCAGCTGCGGCGCGCCGCGCACGAGCGGCGGCTGCATGAGCCGCGGCTGGTGGACCGGCGGGCGCGCGCCCCGCTGTCCGTCCCCCGGTTCAGCCGGGAGACCGGCATGTGGGCGATGCCGCTGCCGACGGTCGATCCGCAGATCGTGGCGCGCTCGGCCCGTGCGCTGCGCCGGTACGGCCCCGACTTCCGCTACCGCCACTACGCCGCGGTCAAGTGGCTGCCGGTGGCGCTCGGCGGCGCGGCGGCGATGGGCGCGGGCGTCGCGCTCGCCCAGCTGCCGCCCGCGCGGCGCCGGCTGATGGACCGCTATCCCGCGGGAGAGGGCCCCGACGCCGAGCGTCGGGCGGCGAGCTGGTTCACGGTCCGCTTCGTCGGCGAGGGCGGCGGCCGCCGCGTCTTCACGGAGGTCGCCGGGGGCGACCCCGGCTACGGCGAAACGGCC
Source organism: Streptomyces sp. MUM 178J (assembly GCF_022414575.1). GTDB lineage: Bacteria > Actinomycetota > Actinomycetes > Streptomycetales > Streptomycetaceae > Streptomyces > Streptomyces chengmaiensis. Next base: position 71,299 of record NZ_JADWYQ010000019.1, read on the forward strand.
AAGATGCTCGCCGAGTCGGCGCTGTGCCTCGCCCTGGACGACCTGCCGCCGACATCGGGCCAGGTCACGACGGCCGTGGCGATGGGCGACGCACTGCTGCCCCGGCTGCGGAAGGCGGGCCTGACATTCCGCGTCGTGGCCACGCGGTAGGCGGTAAGCGGCCACGCGGTAAGCGGTAAGTCGTATGCGCCTGCCCGGGACTCGCCCCCGCACTGCCCTGCCATGGCGCTGGCAGCAGGCTGCGGCGCGGTCCCCGCTCCAGCAGGCCGACAGAGCCGGGTGTGACGCGCCGTCGTGGTCTTGGGCCCCGTACGCCCCTCTCCCGAACGGGGCAGGGGCCGGGTTCATGCGGCGGCGGCGCGCGCCGCGGCCAGGGCGGCGCGGCACAGTGTGTCCGCGCGGCGGGTGGACTCGGGGATGCGGAAACGGCGGGCGAGGTGCAGGGTGTGGGCGCAGGCCGTGTCGAGGGTGACGCGGTGGCCTGCCGAGACGAAGACCGGCTTCACTCCGTCGCGCGTGCGCAGGGCCCGGCCGACCTCCTCGCCGTCCTCGGCGAGCAGCGGTGCGCTGTCGCCGCGGCGAGGGCCGGGGGCGTCGTACGAGAAGACGAACGGGTTCTTCGCGACGCCCAGGGTCGGCAGTCCGGTCAGCACGCCCAGATGGCTCGCGAGCCCGAAGCGCCGTGGATGCGCCACGCCGTAGCCGTCGCAGACGACCAGGCCCGGGTCCCCGGAGAGCGAGGAAAGCGCGGCCAGCACCGTCGGGATCTCCCGGAACGCGAGCAGCCCCGGGATGTAGGGGAAGGCCACCCGGCCCACCGCGGTGGCCTCCTCGACCACGTCCAGACCCGCTGCGTCCAGGACGACGGCCGCCGCGGCGACGATGTCGCGCTCGTCGTCGTAGGCGACGTCCACCCCGGTCACCCGCCCCTCCCCCACCGGCGGGCCCGGCTCGTCCAGGATGACGCGGGCGCGCAGCCGGTCCTGGACGGCGAGGGCCGCGGCCTCGTCGGCGGGCCAGTCCGCGGGCGTTTCGATGATCCTCATGATGGCGTCAGCCTACGGCGGGCCCGCGCGGCGCCGCCGACCCCGGTCGATAGCCTGGCGGTCATGTTCGTACTCGAATTGACCTACACCGCGCCCGTCGAGCGGGTCGACGAGCTCCTCGAAGCGCATCGGGAGTGGCTGGACGCGTACTACGACGAGGGCGTCTTCATCGCCTCCGGCCGCAAGAACCCGCGCGACGGCGGGGTGATCCTCGCCGTCGGGGACGACCGCGGGCAGATCGAGAAGATCGCCGCGGCCGATCCCTTCGTCGTCGGCGAGGTGTGCGCCTACCGGATCACGGAGTTCCATGCGACGAAGACCGCACCCGCGCTCGCCGAGTACCGCGAGCAGATGCCGTAGTCGCAAAGGCCGTTGCGGGTCCCGGGGGCGTCCGGCGGATCCTACTCCTACCCGGCCCCCTGCGCCCCCTCCCGGACCGCGGCTCCGCCCCAGACCCCGCGCCTCAGACCCCGCGCCTCAGACGCCGGCCGCGGCCGAGTTTCAGCTGAAGCGGCCTAGAACTCCAGACGGGCGACGCGCCCCCGTTCGCCCGAGGCCCAGCAGCCGAAGTCGGGGGTGCAGTCGACCGTGTCGTACGAGCCGGAGTCGACGGTCCGCCAGGTGCGGCCGCCGTCGACGGTGAGGTCGGTTCCCGTGGGACCGACGGCCAGCGCGGCTGTGCGGGAGTGCGGGAGCCAGGTGACGCCCGAGCGGTAGGCGGGCGGCGGGACGGCCGAGCGCACCCAGCTGCGGCCGCCGTCCCGGCTGACCGCGGACGCGTGCGGGGACTCCTGGTCGCCGCGGTAGTCCCCGCCGACCGCGAGGCCGTGGCCGCGGTCGCGGAAGGCGAGCGCGAAGACGCCGCGCGCCGGGTCGCCCGCCGGGATGGCCGTCTTCGCGGCCGTCCAGGTCAGGCCGCGGTCGGCGGAGTGCAGCACGCGCGCGGTCGCTCCGCCGCCGGTCGCCAGCCATACATCGCGGGGGCCGGAGCTGACCAGGCACTGACCGCTCGCGGCGAAGCCGGCCTCCCCCGGCTGGGCCGCGGGCATCCCGTCGCTCGGCAGGACCGTCCATGAACGGCCGCCGTCGCGCGTGGACAGGATGCGGTATCTGCCGTCCACCGGGTCGCTCATCGCGAGTCCGTGCCGGCGGTCGAAGAAGGTCATACAGTCGTAGAAGGCCCTGGGGTCGGGGTTGCGGAACGACTCCGTCCAGGTCGCGCCTCCGTCGTCGGTGCGCAGGATCCGGGAGGCGTCCCCCTCGCCGATGGCCAGCACAACGGCGCGCCGCCGGTCGAACGCCTCGACATCGCGGAACTCCAGGTCCTCCGCGTCCGGCGGGGAGACATCGCGCCAGCTGCGGCCGCCGTCGTCCGTGCGGAGCACGGTTCCCCGGGAGCCCGCCACCCAGGCGACGCCGCGGCTGACGGGAGCCAGGCCCCGGAACCGCACATCCGTGCCGGTGTCCTTGAGCCGCCACCCCGGCTGCGCCGCCCGTTGCACCGCGGCCTGCGCGGGCGTGACGGCGAACACGACGGCCAGCATGGTCGTCAGCGCGGTGGCGAGCGCCACCGCACACAACCCCGGCGATAACGCCCGTCTCGCCGTCCCCTTGGACGTCATGGGTGTCATGGATGTCATGGGTGTCATGGCGCCGGAAGCTAGCCCAGGGCCGCGCGCCCGTCCAGAGCGCCGGAGCCCGGCAGGACCCGGGCGGATCAGGCCCCGCACACCGCCTCCAAGTGATACAGGTCACACTGTCCGCCGTGCACTGAATCGCTTCATCCGCCGTCTTCCCCAGCGTCAGGGAGACGTCAGCGAAGCACCGCAGCAAGGAGCACGGCCTTGTCCACCGTCATCGAGCAGGCCGCGCAGGCACGGATGGTCGCTTCGGCGCCCCGGATGGAAACCATTCCCGTCACCCTTCGCTATGACCGCGTCGACCCCTTCGCGGTCCGCATGGCCTTTCCGCCGCCCGCGACCCTCGAGGGCGCCGAAGTGTCCTGGGTGTTCTCCCGTGAGCTGCTGATGTCGGGGGTCGACGCCCCGGCCGGGGTCGGGGATGTGCGCGTACGTCCCTACGGCTACGACCGCACGGTGATCGAGTTCCATGCCCCGCAGGGCGTGGCGATCGTCCATATTCGCACCGGCGAACTGCGCCGCTTCCTCAGGCGCGCCCAGTCGCTGGTGCCGGTCGGCCGCGAGCATCTGCATCTCGACCTGGACCACGATCTGGCCGAGCTGATGCGCGATGCCGCCTGACCGCTTGAGCGCCTGACACCCGCCGGCGGTTAAATGCGTTGACGCCGCAGGGTGTCCCTTCTACGGTCTGTACCGGTTCTGTCGCCGCCGATTGGAGAAGGACGTTGCTCGTCTGAGGTCTTGAGACACCGTGTGCCACAGCCGACACAAGGCTGTGCCGCGCATCGCGTGCGACCTCGGCGGACGAGCGGATGAACGTCCCTGCCACGGCGGTCCAAGGCGTTGAGGCGTCAGCCGTCATCAGCCGCATCCCCGCCGGGTTTTCCGGATTTTCCGGGTTTTCCGCCTCTGTGGCCGACGCCCGGCCGGGCACGCGATCCGGTGTCTCCACCCGTTGCCCTCGCACCACCTTTACTCGCAACCGGGGAGGCCCCTATGTCCACCTGTTCCGCTGCTCACTCTTCCGCGCACATCGTCTGCACCTCGCTCGGCTTCTCCTGGCCGGACGGCACCCTCGTCTTCGACGGCTTCCAGCTGGCGATCGGCCCGGGCAGAACCGGGATCGTCGGTCTCAACGGATGCGGCAAGTCGACGCTGCTGCGGCTGATCGCCGGTGAGCTGACCCCGTCCGAAGGCACGGTGCGCGCAGCCGGCCGGATCGGCTATCTGCCGCAGGACCTGACGCTCGACACCGCACTGCGCGTGGACGAGGCGCTGGGCATCGCCGGCAAGCGCGCCGCGCTGCACGCGATCGAGGGCGGAGACGCGCGTGAGGAGCACTTCACCGCGATCGGCGACGACTGGGACGTCGAGGAGCGGGCGCGGGCCGCGCTGGACCAGCTGGGGCTCGGTCACATCGGTCTCGATCGGACGATCGGAGAGGTCTCCGGCGGGGAGGGCGTGCTGCTGCGGCTGGCCGCGCTGCTGCTGGCCCGGCCGGATGTGCTGCTGCTCGACGAACCCACCAACAACCTCGATCTGTATGCGCGGCGGCGGCTCTACGACGCGGTGGCCGACTGGTCGGGGGCGATGGCAGTGGTCAGCCATGACCGCGAACTGCTGGAGCACGTCGACCAGATCGCCGATCTGCGCAACGGCGAGGTGGCCTGGTACGGCGGGAACTTCACCGCGTACGAGGAGGCCCTCGCGGCCGAGCAGGAGGCCGCCGAGCGGATGGTGCGGGTCGCGGAGGCCGACGTACAGCGGCAAAGGCGCGAACTGGCCGACGCACACGTCAAGTTGTCCCGCCGCAAGCGGTACGGCCAGAAGATGTACGAAACCAAACGCGAACCCAGGGCGGTGATGAAGGAGCGCAAGCGGCAGGCCCAGGTGTCCGCGGGCAAGCACCGCATCATGCACACCGAGAAGCTCGCCGAGGCGAAGGAGCGGCTCGACGAGGCCGTGGAGGCGGTGCGCGAGGATGACGAGATCCGCATCGAACTGCCCGCGACCACGGTCCATCCGGGGCTCGGCGTACTCCGGCTCAGTGAGCTGACACTGCTCTACGGGGGCCGGGTGAAAGGCGAACTGGAGGTACGCGGCCCGGAGCGGATCGCGCTGCTCGGCCGGAACGGCGCGGGCAAGACGACCCTGCTGCGCACCATCGCGGGCGAGCTCGCCCCGTCGGCGGGCGAGGCGCGGGCCGAGGTGCCGCTGCGTTTTCTGCCGCAGCGGCTCGACATCCTCGACGACGGGTTGAGCGTGGCGCAGAACGTGGCGCGGTTCGCGCCGGACGCGGACAACAACCGCATCCGCGCACGGCTGGCGCGCTTTCTGTTCCGCGGGGCGCGCGCCGACCAGCTCGCCGGAACGCTGTCGGGCGGGGAGCGGTTCCGTGCCACGCTGGCCGCGCTCCTGCTGGCCGAGCCCGCGCCGCGGCTGCTGATGCTCGACGAGCCGACCAACAATCTGGACATGGCGAGCGTGCGGAAGCTCACGGCCGCCCTGGAGTCCTACGAAGGAGCGCTGATCGTGGCGAGTCATGACGTGCCGTTCCTGGAGTCGATCGGGATCACCCGGTGGCTGATGCTCGACGGGGAACTGCGCGATGCGTCCCCCGACGAGGTGCAGGCGGCGTTCGGCTGACCGGAGCCCCTTGGCCGGGCCCGGCCATCGCGCAAGGGCACGGGCATCCCGCCAAGGGAGGCCGCACCGGGCCCGGAGGCGGAACCGGGCCCGGGCGCCGTGCCGGGGAGGCCGCACCGGGCCCGGCGCGGGCTCGCGCCGGATGGGTCTTTACGCGCCCCGGGGGCAGCGGCTAAAGATGGGCGGCACTCCCTACCTCCGAGTACGACCTGGAGACCGCCGCCGTGCCGAGCAGGAAAGCTTTGATCCGCCGTCCGAGCCCGCGCCTCGCCGAGGGGCTGGTCACCCATATCGAGCGCCATCCCGTCGATGCGGCGCTGGCGCTCGAACAGTGGGAGGGCTACGCGGCCGCACTGCGCGCGCACGGCTGGGAGACGGTCGAGGTCGACCCGGCCGACGACTGCCCGGACGGTGTGTTCGTCGAGGACACCGTGGTGATGTTCCGCAATGTCGCGCTGATCGCCCGGCCCGGGGCGCAGTCCCGACGCCCGGAGACGACGGCCGTGGAGCAGACTCTGGCCGAGCTGGGCTGCTCGGTGAACTGGGTGTGGGCTCCGGGCACCCTCGACGGCGGGGATGTACTCAAGATCGGCAACACCGTCTACGTCGGCCGCGGCGGCAGGACGAACGCGGCCGGGGTCCAGCAGCTGAGGGCCGCGTTCGAGCCGCTGGGGGCGCGGGTGACCGCCGTGCCGGTGAGCAAGGTGCTGCACCTCAAGTCGGCCGTGACCGCGCTGCCCGACTCGACGGTCGTGGGCCATCCGCCGCTGGTTGACAACCCGTCCGCGTTCGAGCGCTTTCTGCCGGTTCCAGAGGAGTCGGGCGCACATGTGGTGCTCCTCGGCGGCGGAAAACTGCTGATGGCGGCGAGCGCGCCCAAGACCGCGGAGCTGTACGCGGATTTGGGATATGAGCCGGTTCCGGTCGACATCAGCGAGTTCGAGAAGCTCGAGGGCTGCGTGACCTGCCTCTCGGTGCGCCTGCGCCACCTGTACACATAACAGAACGTAACCGGATATCTCTCCTGGCGGGCTTGGACGAGGGCTTATCGCGTGCTTAACCTACGGTTTCGTAACCTACGACCTCGTAGGTAACGCCCCCGCAGGCAATGTATTCCTCCCGCCCCCAGGAGCCCTCGTGACGATCGCCTCTCCCCATCTCGGCAGCTCGGAAGCGTGGACCGACGCCAAGCTGCTGTACGCACTGGAAGAGGTGGTCGAAAAAGAGCTCAACCGCCATCTGAAGGTCGTACGGGACTGGATGCCCCACGAGTACGTGCCCTTCGGAGACGGCCGGAACTTCCCGGGGCTCTTCGAGGACGGCGAGGCCTGGGAGCCCGGGCAGTCCAAGGTCAGCGAGGTGGGCCGGATCGCGCTGGTGGTCAATCTGCTCACCGAGGACAACCTGCCGAGCTACCACCACGAGATCGCCACGCTCTTCGGCCGGGACGGCGCATGGGGCACCTGGGTGCACCGCTGGACCGCGGAGGAGGGCAGACACGGCATCGTGATGCGCGACTATCTGCTGACCTCGCGCGCCGTGGACCCGGACAAGCTGGAGCAGTTCCGGATGGCCCATATGTCCGAGGGCTTCGAGTCCGACAACCGGCACTCGATGCTGCACTCGATCGCGTATGTCTCCTTCCAGGAACTGGCGACCCGCGTCTCGCACCGCAACACCGGACACCAGTCGGGCGACCCCGTCTGCGACCGGATGCTCGCACGGATCGCGATCGACGAGAACCTGCACATGATCTTCTACCGGAATCTGCTCAGCGCGGCCTTCGAGCTGGCACCGGACCTGACCATGCAGGCCGTGCGCGACGTCGTCGTCAACTTCCGAATGCCCGGGCACGGAATGCCCGGCTTCGAGCGGGCGGCCGCGCAGATGGCGATCGGCGAGATCTACAACATGCGCATCCACCACGACGACGTGCTGCAGCCGGTGCTGCGCTATCTGAAGGTCATGGAGATCGGCGGTCTGGGGCCCGAGGGCCTCAAGGCGCAGGAGGAGCTCGGCTGCTACATGGGCGGGCTGCACACCGAGGCGACGAAGTTCGACGAGAAACTGGCCGCCCGCAAGGCCCGGATGGCGGCCCGCGCGGCCGCCGGCTGACCCGGCCCCGGCGGGGCGATCGGGCCGTCAGGCGCCGGCCGCCCCGCGGTCGGCGCTGAGGATCACCTCACGGCGTGCCCGGATGACACCCGACGCCCGGTCCGCGACGACTCCCGCGGCGCGCACCCCGTCGAACTCCGGACCCGACGAGCGCCACGCGCGCCGACGGGTGCTCGCTCAGCCGGGGGCGAGGACACAGCCCGCCGAACCCTCGTACGACCACGACGTGGTCGTACCCCTTCGCGCCCGACTCCCCGCCGCATCGGCCGGTCAGCCCTTGCCCTGCTTGAGACGGTGCCGCTCCTTCTCCGAGAGCCCGCCCCATACGCCGAACCTCTCGTCGTGGGCGAGGGCGTACTCCAGACAGGCCACCCGCCCTTCGCACGCCCCGCAGAGCTGCTTGGCCTCGCGGGTGGAAGACCCGGGGGCGGGAAAGAAGAACTCCGGCCCCACCTGGGCGCACAGGGCGGTCTTTGGCCAGGACAGCTCGCGGCCGTCGGCGGTGTGCTCGGCAGTGGTGTTGATCGGCATACGGACAGACTGCTCGGGGCCCATAAACGACCGATCAACGAACCATTGACGTGCGCGTCCGCCGGTCGCGCCGACTTGACTGCGGGCGGTCCGGAACAGGCCGCTCAGTGGACGGAGAAGCCTCCGTCGACGTGGATGGCCTGCCCGGTGACATAGGCGGAGGCGCGGCTCGCCAGAAACACCGCAGCGCCCGCGAAGTCCCCGGCCAGGCCGTTGCGCCCCACCATGGTGCGGGCCGCCAGCGCCGCGACTCGTTCGGGGTCCGCCGACAGGTGTGCGTTGAGCGGCGTCGGCACGAACCCGGGCACGAGCGTGTTGCAGGTGACCCCGTACGGCGACCAGGCCTCCGCCTGCGAGCGGGCGAGCGACTCCAGCGCACCCTTGGAGACCCCGTATGCGCCGCTCCGCACGAAGGCCCGGTGCGCCTGCTGGGAGGTGATGTGGATGATCCGTCCGAAGCCGCGTTCGGCCATGCCGGGGCCGAACCGCTGCCCCAGGAGGTACGGGGCTTCCAGATTGACCGCCATCGTGGCGTCCCACACGTCCTCGCCGAGGTCGTCCAGCGGCGGCCTGAGGTTGACGCCCGCACAGTTGACGAGGATGTCGGGCTCCCCGAACGCCCCGGCCGCCTCCTCGGCCGCGGCGCGCACACCGTCGCGGGTGCTCAGATCGGCGCTCACCCGGGCGGCCCGGCAGCCGCCGTCCGTCAACTCCCCGACGGCCGCCGCGAGCTCCGCCTCCCTGCGGGCGACGATCACGACGCCCGCGCCCGCCCGGGCCAGGGCTCCGGCGATGGCTCGTCCGATGCCGGAACTCCCGCCGGTGACGAGGGCGGTGCGGCCGTCGAGGGAGAAGAGGTCCGCGAGGTACTTCTGTGCATCCATGCCCGCACCTTAGGCGCGCCGGGCGGAGGCGCCGGACGGTGCGTCACCCGTGGTCGTGGGGGTCGTAGCCCGGGATCGTGCCGTCGGGCTTGGCGACCAGGAACAGTCCGGCCATCCCCATGTCGGAGTGGCTCTGCACATGGCAGTGGTACATCCAGGCCCCCGCTCCGACGCCTTCCCCCGCGATGATCTGGAAGCCGAAGGAGTCCGCCGGGCCGGTGATCTTGTTGTCGATGACGCGGCTGACGTCGTCGGGGCCTTCCAGGAGGCCGGTCCTGTTGTCCGCCCAGCGGTGACCGTGCATATGGAAGGTGTGGTAGAACTCGCCGTGCGTGATCATGACGATTTCGACGCGGTCGCCGATCACGGCACGGAACTCGGGAGGGTCGTCCGCGGGTCTGTTGTTGATCGTCATATCGTTGAAGACGACGGTGAACTGCTTGTCGGGCAGAATGTCGCCTTCCCTGCGCACGACCAGCGGGCCGTACAGACCCTTGCGTATGCCGCCGGTGCCGTGGTCGGTGCCCACCACATGGTCGTGGTAGTGCCAGTAGCCCGCGCTGCCGGGACGCCAGGTGCCGTCCTCGCGCCTGCCGGGTGCATGTGTGCGCCAGGTGTAGGTGCGGGCGCCGCCTGCGGGGACGTGGCTGCGGTTGAGCTTGGTGCCGTCGCTGGCGATGTCGTAGTCGACCCCGTGGGGGTGCAGACTCGCCGGCACGTCCAGCAGATTCTCGAACTCGATGTGCAGGGTGTCGCCTTCGACCAGTTCGATGAGCGGCCCGGGGACGGTCGGCTCGCCCTTTCGGAGGCCGTAGCCGAGCCGGCCGTCCGGCAGCTTCTGTGCATAGAGCTTCAGATGGCGCACCCGGCCACCCGCCGGGGCCTTTCTGAGGGGGGCGGTTTCGGCCGTGTCGGCCGACGAGGCGGAGGGGATGGATAACGATGTCACACCGGCGGCCGCAGCCGCGCTTCCCGCGAGCAGCCGACGGTTGAAGCTCCGTCTGTCCATGTCGGAACACTCCACTCTCGTCCGGAGACTGACGAACACGACGATCACACCGTAATGAAATGATCTTTGTTTATCCACGCTCAGGACAAAGTTCATGCCATTGCGGTATTTCCTATTGGCGAACGGCAAAAAGGCGTCTAGTTTCAACGGCTGTCGTTGTGACCACAGAGGGGTGAGTGACCTTATGCAGCGCGCTCGCACCGTACGGCCCCAGCACCGCTTACGAAATCGTCTGGCCCTGACCCTCGGGGTCGGGGCACTGACTGCGTCCCTGTTCGCCGGAGGCGGTACGTCCGCCGCGGCCCAGCCACATCCGGAGCCGGATGCGACAACGTTGTCGCTACCCTCGCCGCCCGGCGGGGACGACGTCAGGGTGCTGGTCTTCCACGCCTCGGCGACCGAGGAGTCCCCGACCGTCGACGCCGGGATCGCCGCGATCGAGTCGATCGGACTGAGCGGCCCGGCCGCTGGACGGTTCAGCACGGACGCCACCGACGACGCGTCCGTATTCACCGACGAGCGGCGTCTGGGCCACTACAACGCGGTCGTCTTCCTCACCGGGGGCGGCGACGTCCTGGACCCGGAGCAGGAGCTGGGCCTGGAGGCCTATATGGAGGCCGGGGGCGGCTTTCTGGGCATCCACGAGGCCGCGCGCACAGAGCCGTACTCCGACTGGTTCACCGGGCTCATCGGCGCCCGGCCGACCGGCGCGCCGAGTACGGTGCAGCGTGCGGTCGTCGAGGTGGGCGACCGCCGCCATCCGGCCGCCGCCGCGCTGCCGCTCGAATGGAGGCGCCTGGACAGGTGGTTCAACTGGACGGACAACCCGTCCGGCGCCGTCCACACCGTGGCCCGGGTCAGGGAGAGCAGCTACACCCCGGCCGCGGGCCCGAACGGCTGGGACCACCCGGTGTCCTGGTGCCGCGACTACGACGGGGGACGCTCCTTCTACACCGCGATGGGCGGCACGCCCGCCGCCTTCGCGGAGACCGACTTCCGTGAGCACCTGCGCGGCGCGCTCGCCTGGACGACGCGCCTCGCACGCGCGGACTGCAAGGCGACTGTCGACGCCCACTACACGGCGACCCGGGTCACCAAGCCCAATCAGCCGGGCCGGCACGACCAGATCGGCGAGCCGCACGGCCTGGACATCGCCCCCGACGGGCGGGTGTTCTACATCGGGCGCGGCGGCGGAGACCCGGGCCGGCCGGTGGTCACCGACTGGGACGACCCGGACATCGGCAAGGGCCAGGGCGAGATCCATGTCTATGACCCGCGGACGCGGCAGGTCACCCTGGCGGGTTCGCTGACGGTCTTCGGCAACAAGGGCGGCGGCGGTGAGCTGATCAAGAACGAGGAGGGGCTCCTCGGGATCGCGCTCGACCCGGACTTCGCGGCCAACGGCTGGGTGTATCTGCACTACACCCCGCACTCGCGGATCGACCGCGACACCCATATGGCCGAGCGCCGCGTCTCCCGCCTCACCTTCGACCCGGCCGCCGGCCGACTCGACCCGGCCAGTGAGAAGGTGCTGCTGAAGTGGCCGGTGCAGATCCACAGCTGCTGCCACGCCGGCGGCGGGATGGCCTTCGACTCCCGGGGCAATCTCTACATCGCCACCGGGGACAACAACTCCTCCGGCTTCAGCGGCGGCTACTCCGGCAACAACCCGGAGCCGGCCTTCAAGGGCGTCGGGTTCGCCGACGCCCGCCGCACCGCGGGCAACACCAACAACCTCAACGGCAAGATCCTGCGCATCCACCCGGAAGACGACGGGACGTACACCCTGCCCCCGGGGAACCTGTTCACCGGCGAAGAGCCGGACGAGGGCGGCGGCAAGACCCGCGGCGAGATCTATGTGATGGGGGTGCGCAACCCCGCCCGCATCTTCGTCGACAAGACGACCGACGTACTCTACGCGGGCTGGGTCGGCCCGGACGCCGGCGCGCCGTCGACGACCTGGGGCCCTGCCAAGTACGACACCTTCGCCGCGATCACCAAGGCGGGCAACCACGGCTGGCCGTACTGCATGGGCAACAACCAGCCCTATCGGGACCGCAATCTGCCCGACCCCGGCAAGCCGCTCGGCTGGTACGACTGCGACGCGCCGAGGAACGAGTCCCCCCACAACGACGGACTGGTGCGGCTGCCGCCCGTCACCCCGAACACCGTCTGGTACGCGCCCCAGGGCGGCGCGCCGGACTTCCCGCGCGACGCCGACGGCGTGCCCAGCTATCGGCTCCAGGACCAGAAACTGCTGCTGCCCTGGCTCAAGGGCGGCGCGCAGGCAGCCATGAACGGACCCGTGTACCGCTATGACGCGGACAGCGACTCAACGGTGAAGTGGCCCGCGTACTGGGACGGGAAGTGGTTCGTCGGCGACTTCTACGACGGCGGCCAGCCGCGTCATGCGGTGCTGACCGACCCCAGGACGGCCGGCGAGGGCGGGCTCCCGGTGCACGCCGAGACCCTGAAGAGGATCGTCCCGGTCGGTGAGGGCGGCATCCGCAACCTCATGGACTGGAAGTTCGCACCGGACGGCTCGCTGTACGTCCTCGACTACGGCCGCGGGTTCTTCACCTCGCACTCGGCGTCGGCACTGTGGCGGATCACCTACACGGGCGGCGGGCCGACGCCTCCGGCCGATCACGTCGTACGCAAGGGGGCCCGGTGAAGCTCACGACGGCACGACGGCCGGCACGACGGCCGGGACGACCACGGCGGACGGCGGGCTTCTGGGCGGCTCTTGTCTCCGCCTTCGCCATGGTCGTGGGCCTGATGTCCGCGGTCGCGTACGGCAAGGCCGACGAGGCGCGGGCCGCGCAGACGCTGATCTGGACCGCCGGCGATCCGATCGACCGCTATCTGTCCTTCCCCACGACGGCCACGGCGGGCCCCACGACCATCGTCTTCGAGAACAGCGCGGCGACCGGCAACACCACCGGCATGCCGCACACGCTCACCTTCGACGTCTCGGATCCCGAGTACAACGGCGACGTCTCCCTGAACATCCTGGCCAACCCGGGCGACGCCCAGGGGGGCAGGCACACGGCCGAGGTGACGCTCACTCCGGGTCGCTACCGCTACTACTGCACCATCCCGGGCCACGGCGCGATGCAGGGCGTCCTCACCGTCTCCGAGAACGGCGGCGAGGACACCGAGCCGCCCGTCACCTCCGCGAAGGTCGAGGGCGACCGCAACGCCGACGGCGCATACGTCGGGCAGGCGACGGTCACCCTGACGGCGGCCGACGCCGGGTCGGGCGTGGAGCGGATCGAGTACGCGCTCGGCGCGGACGGGGACTGGCGGCCGTACGGCGATCCGCTGGTCGTCAGCGAGGTGGGGGCGCACCAAGTGCGCTACCGGGCCGTCGACCGGGCGGGCAACACGGCCCCGGAGCAGTCCGCGGAGTTCACGGTGGCCGCCCCGCCGACACACGACACCACGCCTCCCGACACCTCGGCGACGGTGAGCGGCGAGCAGAACGATCAGGGCGGGTATCTCGGGACGGCCACGGTCACCGTGACCGCCTCCGACACCGGCTCCGGAGTCAACGCGATCGAGTACGCGCTCGGCGCGGACGGCGACTGGCAGCCTTACACGGCGCCGGTGGCGGTCCACGAGGCAGGGGAGCACACGGTCCGCTACCGGGCGAGAGACAGGGCGGGCAACGCGTCCTCGCCGAAGGAGGTCGCCTTCACCGTGGTCACCCCGCCGACGCCGGACTCCACGCCGCCCACGACGTCGGCCGCCGTGAGCGGTCAGCGGAACTCGGACGGCGCGTACATCACGAGCGCCGCCGTGCGGCTGACGGCGTCCGACGACGACTCGGGGGTGGAGAGGACGGAGTACTCCCTCGACGGCGGCCCCTATCTCGCGTACACGGCGCCGGTCGTCGTCGACCGGGTCGGCTACCACGCGGTGCTGCACCGGGCGACCGACAAGGCGGGCAACACCTCCGAGGCCCGGAAGGTCTCCTTCACGGTCGCGGAGGGCGGGGGCGTGCCCGCGCCCCACTGCCCCGAGTACGACGAGCGGCTGACCGTCATCGTGGGCACGGTCGACTCGGGGGTGCCGAACCGGATGACCAACCGCCGCTGCACGGTCAACGAGCTGATCGAGGACGAGAAGGACTGGTCGTCGCACGCCCTGTTCCTCAAGCATGTCGACGCGGTGCTCGACGGGCTGCTCGCCGACGGGGTGATCGACCGGCGCGAGCACGGGACGGTCTACCGGGCGGCGGAGGACTCCGGCATCGGCAGGCCGGGGCAGCACACGGGCTACCGCGATCTGTTCGACGGCACGGCCTCGTCGTTCGCGAAGTGGCAGCATGTCGGGGGCGGTTCCTTCGCTCTGAACGCCGACGGGTCGATGACCAGCGGCGTGACCGAGGGCGGTCTCGGGATGCTGTGGTTCCCGCAGCGCCAGTACGGGGACTTCTCCCTCAAGCTCCAGTGGCGCGATGACGCGGCCGGCGACGCCAACGCCAACAGCGGGGTGTTCGTACGCTTTCCCTCGGTGCACGACCATCCGGAGGAGCCGCGCCCCGAGTGGGTCGCCATCAAGTACGGCCACGAGGTGCAGGTGCTCGACCGGCCGGACGGCGACATGTACAAGACGGGTTCGGTGTACGGGTTCGACCGGGTGGGGCTCGCGGGCGCCGGGGTGACGCCCAAGGGCACCTGGAACGACTACGAGATCCGGGTGACAGGCCAGCACTACGAGGTCTACCGCAACGGCGTTCTGGTCAATGAGTTCGACAACGACCGCGGTCAGGAGTTCTATCCGCCGCGCGCCGGCGATCCCGGCACGGACGGTCGGCGGTACGCGACGGGGTACATCGGCTTGCAGGTGCACGGCACGGCGGATGTGATCTCGTACCGCGACATCCGGATCAAGGAGCTATGAGTGCGATGCGCCCGGGTGCTCCGCCCCCGGGCGCCGGACCTCCGGCCGTGTCCCAGACCCCCGGACGGGCCGGAATTCAGCCTCGCCTGGGGGCACCTCCGTGGGGGCGCCCCCGGACGGAGTCTGGGGGAGGTAGCTGGGGGAGTTTCAGGCGCGGGGTCCGGGGCTGAACCCTGGGCGTTCAGGCGCCGTCGCGTCGGGCCCGGCTCGGCTGGACCCGCTTCGGCTCGCCCGGCATCTTGGGATGGTCCGGCGGATACGGCAGATCGCCGAGGCCGTGCTCGGCCTCGTCGCGGCGGGCCAGCTCCAGCAGGCTCTCCAGGCTGAAGCGGGTGTCGTCCATGTCCGCGTGGACGTCGCCCGCCTCGGCGTAGCGGACGGGCATCGTGGTGATGTCGAAGTCCTGCGGCGACGCGTCGTCGACCTCGTCCCAGCGCAGCGGCGCGGAGACGGGCGCATGGGGGCGGGGGCGCACCGAGTACGCGGAGGCGATGGTGCGGTCCCGCGCGGTCTGGTTGTAGTCGACGAAGATCCGTTGGCCGCGCTCCTCCTTCCACCACTTGATGGTCACCCGGTCGGGCATCCGGCGCTCGAGCTCCCGGCCGCAGGCGATCGCGGCGCGCCGCACCTGGGTGAAGGTCCAGCGGGGCTCGATGGGCACGAAGACATGGAGGCCGCGGCCGCCGGAGGTCTTGGGCCAGCCGCGCAGTCCGTGCTCGTCGAGGACGGCGCGGAGTTCGTGGGCGGCCCGGACGGCGTCCGCGTAGTCGGTGCCGGGCTGCGGGTCGAGGTCAAGGCGCAGCTCGTCGGGGTGCTCGGTGTCGTCGCGCCGTACGGGCCAGGGGTGGAAGGTGACGGCGCCGAGGTTGGCGGCCCAGACGACGGCCGCGGGCTCGGTCGGGCACATCTCTTCGGCGGAGCGGCCGCTGGGGAAGGTGATGTGCGCGGTGGGGATCCAGTCGGGGAGGTTTTTCGGGGCGCGCTTCTGGAAGAAGGACTCTCCGTTCACTCCCTCGGGGTAGCGCTCCAGGGTGGTGGGGCGGTTGCGCAGGGCCCGGGTGATCCCGTCGCCGACCGCGAGGTAGTAGCGGACCATGTCGAGCTTGGTGTAGCCGCGCTCCGGGAAGTAGACCTTGTCGGGGTTGGAGACGCGTACGGTCCGCTCCCCCACCTCCAGTTCCACGGCTCCGGCCATGTGCGTCAGCGTATGCCGTGCCGATATTTATTGCATATCAGACAATCCATCTATGGATCTGCCCGTGATGCCCCCGGTCAAGCCGATGCTGGCCAAGTCCGTGAAGAAGATCCCGCCCGGCATGCAGTACGAGGCGAAATGGGACGGCTTCCGGGCGATCGTCCACCGGGACGGGGACGAGATCGTGCTCGGCTCCCGCACCGGGAAGCCGCTCACCCGCTACTTTCCCGAGCTGGCCGCCGTCCTGGCGGAGCAGTTGCCGCCGCGCTGCGTGGTGGACGGCGAGATCGTGATCGTGCACGGCGGGCGGCTGGACTTCGACCGGCTCACCGAACGCATCCATCCGGCGGACTCCAGGGTGCGGATGCTCGCCGAGCGGACCCCGGCGAGCTTCGTCGCCTTCGACCTGCTCGCGCTGGGCGACGAGTCCCTGCTCGACGCCCCGCTGGCAGAGCGCCGGGCCAGGCTGGCGGCGATGCTGGCCCAGGCGCGGCCGCCGGTCCATCTGGCGCCCGCCACGAGGGACGAGTCCGTGGCGGCCCGGTGGTTCGAGCAGTACGAGGGGGCGGGTCTGGACGGGATCGTGGCCAAGCCGCTGGATCTTCGTTACCGGCCGGACGCCCGGCTGATGTTCAAGGTCAAGCATGAGCGGACCGCGGACGCGGTCGTGGCCGGCTACCGGTGGCACAAGAGCGGTCCGGTGGTCGGCTCGCTGCTCCTCGGGCTGTACGACGACCGCGGCACGCTCCAGCACGTCGGCGTCTGCGCGGCGTTCCCCATGAAACGGCGCGAGGAGCTGGCAGCCGAGCTGGAACCGCTGCGGATGGCGGACGCGTCGGAGCATCCCTGGGCCGCGTGGGCCAGGGAGAGCGCGCATGAGACCGCGCGGCTGCCGGGTGCGCCGAGCCGCTGGTCGGGCAAGAAGGATCTGTCATGGGTGGCGCTGAGGCCGGAGCGGGTGGCCGAGGTGGCCTATGACCACATGGAGGGCGACCGGTTCCGGCATACGGCCCAGTTCCGACGCTGGCGGCCGGACCGTACGCCGGAGAGCTGCACCTATGCGCAGCTCGAGGAGCCGGTCGGCTATGACCTCGCCGAGGTGCTGTCGGCTCCCTGAATCGCCGCCCCGGGTTCCCGACGCGCCTTCCCGGGCCGGCCGGCTGCTCAGGCGCCGGTGATGGTGGGGTGCTGCCCGTCCGCGTCCAGGACGTAGGAGCCGGTGAAGGTCGGGTGGTCGCCGTCCTCCACCAGGGCGATACAGCCCGGCGTGGCGTTCGAGACGGTGAGCAGACGGGTGTCGTCGTTGGAGATGCTCAGCGTGCCGGTGGCGTTGTCGTATGTCACCGCGACCTCGCCCGTGACGTCGAAGTCGCAGGTGACGATGGAGAGATGGGCGCTGATCCCCTCGATGAACCCGGTGGTCACACCGGTCTCGGCCTGGTGTGTCACCGCCTGGACGCGCCAGGCGGGGTCGGTGTCGGCGATCGGGGTCACGGAGCCCACGGGGCTGGCGCAGGGCTGGGACTCGGTGCCGAAGCTCGCCTCTGCGATGTCGCCGACGTGGGCCGGGTTGCCGGTGGCGTCGAAGAGCTCTCCGGCGGCTGCGGCCGTGGGGCAGGTGACCTGGAAGCCGTTGACGGACAGCACGGTGTCCTCGGACAGGGCGGTGAAGGCGGCGGGAGAGGCGGGGCCGACAGTCCACTCGGACGGCGCCGCGGAGGCGGGGGCGGCGGCGAGGGCGAGGGCGGCGGTCGCGGCCGCGGTGACGGCGGCGAGCGCTCCTAACGGCTGCTTTCGGGACGTATCCACGGGACGTTCCTCCGATGGGTCGGAATGGTTTCGCGACGCGAGCGGCTCAGGACGCCGCGGTGTTCCGGGCACATGCGCACCGTGACGATCCGTGACGTTACTTGCGGGAAACTTAGCTGCACAATGCCGCTGGTCAAGATTTTCCGAGGTGCGGAATTTCCTGGCGCCAGCCGAGCGAATCTTTCGGCCGCTTTGTCAGACCGTGCGCAATCCGGGTGCTCGGCGACGGAACAACCGTGTCCGGATGCACTCCCTCACGCCCTGCACCGCCCTCCCGACCGGTGTGCACTGGTATGGACTTGGTCTATGTTCGGCAGCCGATGCCGCCCCCGCCTGCCGCCCCGGGGAGAGACCTCCATGCCCAAAGACACGCTCGGCCCGCTGCCCCCGGAGTTCGCCGCTCTCATCCGCCCGGAACTGCCCGGTCTGATCAAGGAGATCGGGATCGAGGTCGTCCACGCCTACCCCGAGTACGCCCGGCTGCTCGACGGCCCCTACGGCCACGGCATCCGCGTCGGCGTCGAGCAGTCCATCTCCGCCTTCGTCGACCGGGTGGCCGAGCCCTCGGCGCCCTCCGCCCTGCGGGACGAGATGTGCCGGAGGTTCGGCAGGTTCGAGGCGTACGAAGGCCGCAGCATGGAGTCACTCCAGGGCGCCTACCGGCTCGGGGCGCGCATCGCGCTGCGCCGGGCGAAGAAGGTGGGCCGCAGCCACCATCTCTCCCCCACGATGATGCTGAGCTTCGCAGACGCCCTGTTCGCCTATGTCGAGGAGCTGGAGGCGCTCTCCCGCGAGGGCTATCTGGAGGTGCGGGCACGGTCCGGGGAGCAGTCGGAGGTGCTGCGCCGGCGGCTGCTGCATCTGCTGCTCGCGGGTCGGCCGACGCCCGGGACGGCGGTCGCGGAGCTGGCGGAGCAGGCCGCCTGGCCGCTGCCCGTCCAGGTGACCCTGGTCGCGCTGCGCGCACCGGCCGAGCTGGAGCGGTCCGAACTGGACAACGATGTCCTCACCGATCTCGGCGACCCCCGGCCCCATCTGCTGATCCCCGGCCCCCTCGCCCCCGGCCGACGGCGCATGCTGGACACCGCGCTGTTCGGCGCCCGCGCCGCCGTCGGCCTGACCGTCGCGACCGCCGAGGCCCGCCACTCGCTGCGCTGGGCGCGCCGCACGCTGGAGCTCGTCGACGCGGGCGTCATCGAGGCGGGCCCGCTGGCGCAGGCCGCGGACCATCTCGTACCGCTGTGGCTGCACTCCGACCCGGCCCTGCTCGATCGGCTGACCGAGCGGGAGCTGGCCCCGATCGCCGGGCTGACGCCGGCGCGCCGGGGCCGGCTCGTGGAGACCCTGCGGGTCTGGCTGGACACCCGCGGCACGGCCGTGCGGATGGGCGAACTGCTCGCCGTCCACCCGCAGACGGTGCGCTACCGGATGCGCAGCCTGGAGTCCCTCTTCGGCGACCAACTGGCGGACCCGGAGCGGCGGTTCGCCATGGAGGCGGCCTTGCGGGCCACCCACCGGCGGTGACGGGACGCCATTGTGCGTCGTCGCCGCGGCGCCGGACCACGATCGATTGGGGTGCGGGGCCCGGGGTCGCGTATGGTGGGCCGACGGCGCTGCCCGGCTGTGGGGGTGCAGCGAGCCCGGTTGTGCGCCGTCTCCTGTACGAGCCGTTCCCCTGATCACTTCGGGGCGGATGTGTTCGGCGAGGCCGGCGGCCGGTACCGCCCGGATCCGGCCGCAGCAGAGCGAGACCCCGAAGGACTTCATGTGACCGCGTCGCCCCTCGTACCCGTGCCGATTCCCGATCGCGTCGCAGCGATGATCGGGGCCTGCATGCCGATCCACGTCCTGCAGGCCGAGGTGGACGCGGAGTGCGCCGCGCGTGAGGTGCACCGGCTGCGCGGCCCTCTGTCCGGCGAGTCCCGGGCCGCCCGCGAGCACGCCCTGTCTGCCCTGGCCTCCGCCAACAAGGTCCTCGCCGCCTACAACCCGGGCCTGACGGTCCGGCCGCGGCGCTCCGGCAGCGCCCCGTACGGGGTGTGACCCCCCCGGGGCCGGAGCCCCTTCTACACCCCCGCAGCCGACCGGAAGGCACGGCGGTAGGCGTGCGGGCTGGTGCCGACCTGGCGCTTGAAGCGGTCGCGGAAGGCGGTCGGGGAGCCAAAACCGACCTGGTCGGCGATGCGCTCCACCGGGTGTGCCGTGGTCTCCAGCAGATGCTGGGCGCGCCGTACCCGCGCCCGGTGCAGCCATTGCAGGGGCGTGGTGCCCGTCTGCTCCCGGAAGCGGCGGTTCAGGGTGCGGGTGCTCATGTCGGCGTGCGCCGCGATCTCCGCCAGCGTCAGGGCGCGCCGTGCGTTCTCCTCCATCCACCGCATCAGTGGCTCCAGCGTCGCTCCGCTGGGCCGGGGAGGGAGTTCATGCACGATGAACTGCGCCTGCCCGCCTTCCCGTTCGAGCGGCATCACAGACAGCCGCGCGGTGTCCGCGGCCACGGCGGCGCCATGGTCGCGGCGGATCATGTGGAGGACGAGGTCGAGCCCCGCGGCGAGGCCCGCCGAGGTCAGGAACTGACCGTTGTCGACATAGAGGACGTCCGGGTCCACCTCTATCTCCGGGTGGCGGCGGGCGAGTTCGCCAGCCGCCGCCCAGTGGGTGGTGGCACGCAGCCCCTTGAGCAGTCCGGTCGCGGCGAGGATGAACGCGCCCGCGCAGATGGAGGCGATGCGGGTGCCGTGTGCGGCCGCCCGGCGCAGGGCGTCGAGTACCTCCTCGGGCGCCGGCCGGGTCATGTCGTAGCGGCCCGGCACGATGATCGTGTCCGCCTCCGCGAGCGCGTCCAGGCCGTGCGGGGCGCGGAGGGTGAAGGCGCCGGCGTCGATCTCGCCGGGCGGGGAGCAGACCAGCACCCGGTAGGCGGAACGGCCGTCCGGCAGCCGTGCCAGGGCGAACGCCTCCAGCGGGATGGCGAGGTCGAAGGCGATGACCCCGTCCAGAGCGAGTACGGCGACGGTGTGCATGGCTCGAAGATAGCCATGCCGCGGATTCCCGCCAACCAGCGGTGAGCGGGCTGAAGTGATCGGGCCGGAGTCAGCACCCGGCACAGCGCACTGACGTGAATCCGTTGGAAGTTGGCATTCACGCCAATGGTCCGGCCCTGCGCCGCCGCCTAGCGTCGTCCCGGCAGTGCTCGCACACAGCGGTACGGAGAAAGAGAGGCAGGTGCCGGATGCGCGCCCGGATCGTTCTGTTCGACGGCTTCGACCCCTTGGATGTGATCGCCCGGTACGAGGTGCTCGTCGCCGGCGGTCAGATCTCAGGCGGGGCCCTCCCGGCGGCGGCGTCCGCCGAGGGTTCCCGGGAGGCGACGCCCGTCGGCCCGGGCCCGGCCCTGTGCGCCACGGCCCCGTTGCGACCGGGGCGCGCCGATCCGGCTCCGGGGTCCGGGGCCGCGCCCCGGCCGGCCCCGGCGGAGGTCCTGGCCGCATGACCAAGTTCCTGCTCGCCGTCCATGTACTGGCGGCGATCATCGCGATCGGACCGGTGACGGTCGCCGCCAGCGCTTTCCCCGCCGCGGCCCGCCGGGTCAAGGACTCACCCGAGGACGGCCGGGCTCTCGGGGCCGTGCATGGTCTCCACCGGATCTGCCGGGTCTACGCCGTCGTCGGGGTCGTGGTGCCGGTCTTCGGGCTGGCCACCGCGCAGAGCATGGGGGTGCTGGGCGACGCCTGGCTGATTGTGTCCATGGTGCTGACGGCGGTCGCGGCCGTTGTCCTCGCGGCGCTGATCCTGCCCGGTCAGAGCGCGGTGCTCGATGATCCGGGTGCGGCGGTCGCGGGGCGGCTGGCCATGTACACCGGGGTGTTCAATCTCCTGTGGGCCACGGTCACCGTGCTGATGATCGTCCGCCCGGGTTCCACGACCGGGGTCTGACGGCGGTCAGCCGGCGTCGTCCGCGGGGTTGAGGAAGACTCCGTCCACGTACACCCAGGATCCTTCGTGGCGCTCGAAGGAGCTGCGCTCGTGCAGCGCGCCCCGCTTGCCGTGGTGCCGGAAGCGGGCGCGGAAGGTCACGGTCCCGGTGGTGTGGAAGGCGGTGCCGTCCTCGGTGTCCTCGATCTCCAGGCCGGTCCAGTGGATGCCGGGGTCGAGCTCCAGCCGCTCGGGCCTGGTGCGCGGGTGCCAGGTGCGCAGCAGATACGCCGCGTCGCGGACGACGAAGGCGCTGTAGCGGGAGCGCATCAGCGTCTCGGCGGTCGGGGCGGCCGACTCGCCGGAGTGGAATCGTCCGCAGCATTTCCCGTACGGCTCCGGCAGTCCGCAGGGGCAGGGCGATTCGGCGGTGAGCTCCGGGGTGCGGGTTCGTCCGGGGCGGAGGCGGCTGCGTCGAGACATGCCTCTATTTTCCGCCATTGAACACGGGGGCCCGCGTGTGCCTTCCGGGGCGCGCGGGTCCTCCGTATGCTCCTGCGCCAAGCACTGCGTTACCACCGGTAAAGAGATGTCATGGCCATGTCGCTCGCCATGTCACTCTACGCGCGCATGGGGAGGCCACGGGTGGGCAGTACACGACGCACCTTCATGGCGGGGACCGCGGCGGCAGGCGGCACGGCGGCGCTCGGAACGGCGAGCGCCGGCACGGCTAGGGCGAGGGAGCGGAGGTCGCCCCGGAAGGCCGGCCGACCGTCGGCAGCCGTGCTCGGCGGCGGGGTCGCAGGGCTGACCGCCGCCCACGAACTCGCCGAGCGGGGCTTCCACGTCACCGTGTACGAGCGGCGGGCACTGGGCGGCAAGGCCCGCAGCATGGACGTCCCCGGCAGCGCGAAGGGCGGCCGCCGGCCGCTGCCCGCCGAGCACGGCTTCCGCTTCATCCCCGGCATTTACCACAACCTGCCGGACACGATGCGGCGCATTCCCTTCCCCGGCAACGCCCGCGGCGTGTGGGACAACCTGGTCGCACCCGGCGAGATGATGTTCGCCCGGACGGGCGGCCGCGAGGACATCCGGCTGCCGATCCCCTACCCAGGCCACCGGCCCGAGGAGCTGACCCCCGAGGAGCTCCGCCGTGCCCTGACGGCGGCTCTCGACACCGCCTTCCGCCTCCCCTTCCATGAGACGGCGTATTTCGTCAACCGTGCTCTGGTCTTCCTCACCAGCTGCGACGAGCGCCGCAACGGGCCCTGGGAGCGCACACCCTGGTGGGACTTCACCCGCGCCGCAGAGATGTCGTACGACTACCAGCGCATCCTGGCGGTCGGCATCACCCGCAACATCGTGGCCACCAAGGCCGAGGAAGCCAGCACCCGCACGGTCGGCGCCCTCGGCGAGGCCTTTGTCTTCAACGCCCTGGGCCGCGGTGCGGACGGCCCGCCCGACCGGCTGCTGAACGCGCCCACCAACGAGGCGTGGATCGACCCGTGGGTCGCACATCTGCGCGCGCTCGGCGTGGAGTTCAGGATCGGCTGGACGGTTCGGGAGGTGCTGTACGGGGACGGGCGGGTGACCGGCGTCGCGGTCGACGACCCCGGCGGCGTGCGCCGTACCGTCACCGCCGACCACTACGTCTCGGCGATGCCCGTGGAGCACGCCCGGCGCACCTGGGGCGCGGCGCTGCGGGCGGCCGACCCCCAGCTGGGCCGCTGCGACCTGCTGCAGACGGACTGGATGACGGGCATCCAGTTCTATCTCACCGAGCCGCCGCCGACCGTGCGCGGTCACTTCAACTGCATCGACTCCCCCTGGTCGCTGACCGCGATCGCCCAGGCCCGGCACTGGCCCGGCCGGGCCTTCGCGGCGGACTACGGCGACGGCACGGTCGTGGACTGCCTGTCGGTGGACATCTCGGAATGGGACAGGCCGGGCATCCTGTACGGCAGGACGGCCAAGCAGTGCACCCGCACCGAGGTCGCCCGCGAGGTGTGGGCACAGCTCAAGGCCTCCGTCAACGACACCGGAAAAGCGGTGCTCAAGGACAGTGCGCTGCACTCGTGGCATCTCGACCCGGGCGTGGACGGCCTGGGGACCCCGAACCCGGTCAACGAGGACGAGCTGCTCATCCATCCGGTCGGCACCTTCCACAACCGGCCGTCGGCCGGCACCCGCATTCCCAACTTCTATCTGTCCGGGGACTTCGTCGCCGTCGACATCGACCTGGCGACCATGGAGGGAGCCAACGCCTCCGCGCGCCAAGCGGTCAACGCGCTGCTGGAGCGGACCGGATCGCTGGCCGAACGCTGCACGGTCACACCGCTGTACCGTCCGCGGGAGCTGGAAGCCGTCAAGCGGCACGACCGCCTCCGCTACCGGTTGGGGCTGCGCAATATCTTCGACCTGGGATGACGGCCTGCTGCCGGTAGCGTACGGAGGCATGAAGCTCACCATTCTCGGCGGCGGAGGTTTCCGGGTGCCCCTGGTCTACCGGGCGCTCCTCGGCGACCGCGGCGAGGGCCGGGTCACCAGGGTCACCCTGCACGATGTGGACGCTGACCGGGTGGCGGCGGTGGCGAGGGTCCTCACCGAGCAGGCGGCCGGACACGCCGACGCGCCCGAGACAGCGGTCGCGCACGATCTCGACGAGGCGGTGCGGGGCGCGGACTTCGTCTTCTCGGCGATCCGGGTCGGCGGGCTCGCGGGCCGGGCGGCGGACGAGCGGATCGCGCTGGCCGAGGGGGTGCTGGGACAGGAGACCGTCGGCGCGGGCGGGATCGCCTATGGGCTGCGCACGGTGCCGGCCGCCATGCATATCGCGGGCCGGGTGGCCGCGCTCGCCCCGGACGCCTGGGTCATCAACTTCACCAATCCGGCAGGCCTGGTGACGGAGGCCATGTCACGGATCCTCGGGGAGCGGGTGATCGGCATCTGCGACTCGCCGGTGGGTCTGGGGCGGCGCGTAGCGCGTGTTCTCGGGGCCGATCCGGGCACGGCCTGGATCGACTACGTGGGCCTCAACCATCTCGGCTGGCTGCGCGGACTGCGTGTCGGCGGCCGTGACGAGCTGCCGCGGCTGCTCGCCGACGAGAAGGCTCTGGAATCCTTCGAGGAGGGCCGGCTGTTCGGCCCCAAGTGGCTTCGCTCGCTCGGCGCGATCCCCAACGAGTACCTCCACTACTACTACTTCAACCGGGAGACGGTGCGCGCCTGCCAACAGGCCGGGCGCACCCGCGGAGCGTTTCTGCTGGACCAGCAGTCCGGCTTCTACGAGCGGATGCGGCGGCCGGACACGCCCGCACTGGCCGCGTGGCGGGAGACCCTCGCCGAACGCGAGGCCACCTATATGGCAGCGAACCGGGCGGCCGCCGGGGCCGGGGAGCGCGGCGCGCAGGACCTGGAGTCCGGCGGCTACGAGAAGGTCGCGCTCGCGCTCATGCGGGCGATCGCGTGCGACGAGCGCAGCACGCTGATCCTCAATGTGCGCAACCGCGGGACGCTGTCCGTGCTCGACGACGACGCGGTGATCGAGGCGCCCTGCCTGGTGGACGCCAATGGCGCGCATCCGGTGGCGGTCGAGCCGCTGCCCTACCACGCGGCGGGGCTGGTGACCGCGGTGAAGGCGGTCGAGCGCGAGGTGCTCAACGCTGTGGCGGACCGTTCGCGGGCGAGCGCGGTGAAGGCGTTCGCGCTGCATCCGCTGGTCGACTCGGTGACGACCGCGCGCCGGCTCGTCGACGCCTACGCCGCGGGGCATCGCGAGCTCGCTCATCTGGCCGGAGGCGGCTGACCGGCCTCCGGCGATCTCACCCGGACGCAGCAGCGGAGACCTTACGTACCTGTGACGGCCCGGCGCGCAACACCGACCTGGAGCGCTCGGACCCGTAGCGTCAGCGATATGCGTGTACTTGTCACAGGAGGCGCGGGCTTCATCGGCTCGCAGGCAGTGGCGGCTCTCGCGGCACGCGGGCACGATCCGGTCGTGCTCGACGCCCTGCTCCCCTCCGCCCATCCCGAGCCCCCACCGCCGCACCCCGACGCCGAGCTGATCCACGGGGACGTACGGGACCCGGCGACGGTCCTGCGGGCGCTGCGCGGTGTGGACGCCGTATGCCACCAGGCGGCCATGGTGGGTCTCGGCAGGGACTTCGCCGACGCGCCCGCATATGTCGGCTGCAACGACCTGGGCACGGCGGTGCTGCTGGCGGCGATGGCCGAGACGGGCGTGGCGGAGCTGGTGCTGGCGGGCTCGATGGTGATCTACGGCGAGGGCCGCTACGGCTGCGCACGCTGCGGGCCGGTGCGGCCGGGGCCGCGGGCGGCAGCGGACCTCGACGCGGGGCGGTTCGAGCCGCGGTGCCAGATGTGCGGGGCGGAGCTGACGCCCGGTCTGGTCACCGAGGACGCACCGGCCGACCCGCGCAATGTGTACGCGGCGACCAAGCTGTCCCAGGAGCATCTGGCGGCCGCGTGGGCCCGTGCGACGGGCGGCCGGGCGGTGGCACTGCGGTACCACAACGTGTACGGCCCCGGAATGCCCAGGGACACCCCGTACGCGGGCGTCGCCTCCTTCTTCCGGTCCGCGCTGGCCCGCGGCGAGGCCCCCCGGGTGTTCGAGGACGGGCGGCAGCGTCGGGACTTCGTCCATGTCCGGGATGTGGCGGAGGCCAACGCCACCGCCCTGGAGGCGCTGCACGGGCGCGAGCCGGGCGTGCTGACCCCGTACAACGCCGGCAGCGGCGCCCCGCACACCGTCGGCGAGATGGCGTCCGCGCTGGCACGGGCGTACGGCGGGCCCTCGCCGGAGGTCACCGGCGAGTACCGGCTGGGCGATGTACGGCACATCACCGCGGACTCGTCACGGCTCGCCGCCGACCTGGGCTGGAAGGCGCGGGTCGGCTTCGCCGAGGGCATGGCGGAGTTCGCGGCGAGCGCCCTGCGCGGAGGAACGGAGATCTCGGAGTGACGGCGGATGTGGTGCTGCCCTGTCTGAACGAGGCGGAGGCTCTGCCGTGGGTGCTGGAGCGGATCCCGGCCGGCTGGCGGGCGATCGTGGTCGACAACGGCTCGACGGACGGCTCCGACCGGATCGCGCGCGAGCTCGGCGCGCGTGTGGTGTACGAGGGTCGGCGCGGCTTCGGGGCCGCGTGCCATGCGGGACTGCAGGCGGCCGACGCCGACGTCGTCTGCTTCTGCGACTGCGACGCCTCGCTGGATCCCGGCCTGCTGCGGGAGTTCGTCCGGCAGGTGGCGGACGGGGAGAGCGACCTGGTGCTCGGCCGGCGGCGACCGCGGGGGCGGGGCGCCTGGCCGCTGCACGCCCGCGCCGGGAATCTGGCGCTCTCCCGGATGCTGCGCCGCCGCACCGGGCTGCGGCTGCACGACCTCGGTCCGCTGCGCGCCGCGCGCCGCAAGGACCTGCTGTCCCTGGAGCTGACCGACCGGCGCAGCGGCTACCCCCTCCAGATGGTGGTGCGCGCAGCCGACGCGGGCTGGCGGGTCGCGGAGCGGGATGTGCCGTATCTGCCGCGCGCGGGCAGGTCGAAGGTCACCGGGACCTGGCGCGGCACATGGCAGGCGGTGCACGACATGCGGGCGGTCCTGGCGGAGCCGGGAGGTGCGGTCCGGTGACGGGCGGTCAGACGGCGGGCGGCCGGGCGGCGGGCACCCTCCTGGTCATCGCCAAGGAGCCGGTGCCGGGGCGGGTGAAGACCCGGCTGACGGCGGAGTTCTCGCCGCGGGAGGCGGCGTGGCTGGCCGAGGCGGCCCTGGCCGACACCCTGGAGACCGTGCGCGCCACCCCGGCGGCGCGGCGGATCCTGGTCCTCGACGGGCGCCCCGGCGACTGGCTGCCCGGCGGCTTCGAGGTGGTGCCGCAGTGTCCGGGCGGCCTCGACACCCGGCTCGCGCATGCCTTCGGGCAGTGCGCGGGGCCCGCCCTGCTGGTCGGGATGGACACCCCGCAGATCACCAGCGCACTGCTCGCCGAGGGCCTTGAGACCACCGCCCGCGGCGCCTGCTTCGGCCCGGCCGCCGACGGCGGCTTCTGGGCGCTGGGCCTCGCCCGGCCGGCCCCGGAACTGCTGCTCGGGGTGCCGATGTCGACGACCGACACCGGGGCCGTACAGCGTGCACGGCTGGTGCGCGCCGGTCTCACGGTGGGCGAGCTGCCCGTCCTGCGGGACGTCGACACACCGCACGACGCCCGGGCAGTGGCCGCCGAGGCCCCGTGGACGCGGTTCGCCGCGGCGCTCGCCACGCTGTCGGGCACGCCCAGCGGGGTGCGATGACCGCGCCCGCCTGGCAGGCCGACCCGTACGCCGAAGCGCTGCGCACCGGCCGTGGCCCGCTGTATCTGCGGCGGGCCGACGGCTGGCTGCTGCCGCTGGAGGTGGAACGGTGGTGCGCGGCCCCGGACGCCGCGGACCTCACCGTGCTGCGCCGCTGCCGGGGCACGGTCCTGGACATCGGCTGCGGCCCCGGGCGGCTGGTCGCCGCGCTCGCGGAGCTGGGCCGGCCGACGCTGGGCATCGACATCTCCGCGGAGGCGGTGGAGCGCACGGTGAGTCTCGGCGGCAGCGCGCTGCGCCGGTCGGTCTTCGACCCTCTGCCGAGGGAGGGCGGTTGGGGCACCGCCCTCCTGATCGACGGCAACATCGGAATCGGCGGCGACCCTCGGGCCCTCCTCGAGCGGGTGGCCTCACTCCTCGCGCCCGACGGGGTGCTGCTCGTGGAGACGGCCGCCCAGGATGTGGACGAACGCGCCCAGGTCCACGTCTACGACGGCGGCCGCGCCCAGGGCGCCGCCTTCCCCTGGGCCCGCGTGGGCGCCCCGGCGCTGCTCCGCCACGCCCGTGAGGCGGGGTGGGCGACCCCGCCGGAATACCGGGTGGACCGGTGGGCGGTGGGCGGCCGGGCGTTCCTGGCGCTGCGACGGGCGTCCCGGACCGGGGCCCCTGTCCCCGGTCCCCCGCGTCGGAGGGAGCCGCAGGACTGACGCCCCGCTCCCCAGGGGGCGTCGGCTTCGCGCCGCGAGAACCGGGCCGTGATGAGAGCGGCCGTGGACCGGCACGCGGGAGCGGCCGCCCCGGACCACGACGCCGGCGCAGCCCGCAGGGACGCCCCGTCGCACGGGCAGTGGACGACGAGCCCGGGAGGTGCCCTCGGACTGGCACGCGGATCCGGTCGGACAGGGGGACACCGGTTCACCTGGCCGGGGGGCGCCGCCCCGGACCCTGCTCCTCAATCGCCGGAGGGACCGAGAATCTCCAGCCCGTCCGGGGAAGGCGGTCAGGGGGACGGACGACTCGGCCGAAGGGCACACAGGGGGTGGGGTCCTGCCGCGGCAGGCCACCGCCCGGCGCCGGGGCGGCGCCACCCGTCTGAGGGTGTGGAGTCCTGTCCCGCATGGAACAGGCGGGCGCGTGGAGAGCGCACCATGTCACTGGCCGCGGCGGAGACGGGGAGTGCGGAGCCAGGAGGGGCGGCGGGGACGGCGGCCCCGCAGGGCGCGGGCCGTCAGGACAAGGGCCGTGACGACGGCGATCGCCGCCATGGCGAGCAGCCAGTTGCGGGGGTAGTCCAGCGGCAGCACCGACGGGTTGCGCCGGACCGGGGCCAGCATCGGCGGGAGCGCGATCGCCGTCAGCGCGGCCGCGACGATCAGCGCCCCGCGGACCAGCCCGCGCGCCGGGACGCTCGCCACGAGCAGCCCCACGGTCAGCACGAACGGCGCGATGAGGCCGTCGTGGAGCACGATCGCCCCGGCCAGCCACACCGCTACCTCCGACAGCTCGCCGCCTGTCCACAGCAGCCGCCCGCCGATCGCGATCAGCAGGACGCCGAACGCGCCCACGGCGTACCGCACCATCAGATGATCTCCATTCTGGCGACCCACTTGGTCTGCCATACGCCGGGCCGGTTGGGCGCGATGACACGGGCCGGGAAGCCGTGGTCCAGGGAGAGGACCTGGCCGTTGAGACGCAGGGCCAGCAGGGTCAGCGGGTCCTCCGTGTAGCCTCCGCCCATCTCCATCACCCGGTAGGCGCCGCGCCGCTCCATGGAGACGACCCGGACGAGCGAGTCGGGACGGCCTCCGGCGCGGGCGACCAGGTCGCGCATGCGGACGCCGCTCCAGGTGGCGTACTTGCTCCAGCCCTCCACACAGGCGATCGGCAGCCGCACGGTGTGCTGGGCCATGGCGGCGAGTTCGTCGAGGGTCAGCTCGTAGCTGTCGCGGCCCAGCACGGTCAGCCGGTATCCGGACAGGTCTCGGCCGACCATCCCGGCCTGGGCCGCGGAGCGGTTGACGGGCAGGCCCTGTTCCCCGTAGTCGGGGTCTCGCGGTGCGAAGAGGATGAGGCTCTTGAGCGGGGTGACGGTCTGGCCGACGGTGGTCACGGTGACCGCGCCGACCGCGGCCGACACGCCCATCAGCAGGGACCGCCGGTCCGGACCGTCCGCCGCCAGCAGCTCCAGCGTGCCGGGCGACTGCCGACTCCAGTGCGCCTTGATCTCCGGGTACTTGACGGCGATGTGCAGCACCAGTGAACCGAACACGACCCATGCGACCGCGAAGTGCACGGGCACGAACGAGAACGGCCAGGGGTACCACTGGATGATGTTCAGCAGCCCGGTGAGCAGCTGGAACACCGTCGCCGCGACGAGCACCGCGATGGAGAGCCGCTCCAGCGCGTGCCGCACGGAGCTGACCGGCGGCCAGACGAACAGTCTCGGGTAGACGGTCCACAGCTTGGCGAACAGCAGGGGGATCGCGGCGATGCCGCTGGCGACGTGGATGCCCTGGGTGAGCCGGTAGCCCCATACGGGCCTGCTGGGCAGCACCCCGGCGAGCCAGTCGGGCGGCCGCTGCACATAGTGGCTGAGGAACCCGGTGAGGAAGCACAGGGCGATCAGCACGCCCAGCCAGCGGCCGATCACCGTGGCGGTGCGCGGATCGTGCAGCCGCCCTTTGAACTCCGGCAGCGGCGGCTTCGGCAAGCGCGGCTTCGGCAGGCGGGGCCTCGGCAGTTTCACCGAGGGGAGCCGCAGCGACGGCATGTGCAGCGACGGCTTGGGCAGCCGGAAGCGCGGGGGCCAGGGGAGCCGTGGGGTCCTCATGTCCTCCACCATCCCCCCGGCGGGCTCCTCCCGGGGGGCGCGACACCTTACGGAATGCGGACGTCGCGTGCCGCGTCGCTCTCCCCGCCCGCCCCGGATGCCAGGCTGATGCCTGTGATCAATCCGCGTACCCTCGCCGCCGGAGGGCTGCTGGCGGCCCTGACCGCCGTCGTCGCCCTGACCGTGCGCAAGGACGGCTATGTCTCCGACCCCGTGGGGCTGGCCTGGTGGTATGCCGCCTGCTGGGCGCTGTTCGCCGTGGCCGTGTTCGCGGTGCGGAAGGTTCCGGTACGCCAGGCGGCGGTGCTCATCGCGGCCGGGGGCGTCGCGGTCGCGGCGACCGGGCTGCTGGCTCCCCCGCGGACCAGCACGGACTCGTTCCGCTATGCGTGGGACGGCCGGGTGCAGGCCGCCGGGATCTCCCCGTACGATCATCCGCCCGCCGCGCCGGAGCTGGCGAAGCTGCGCGACGACTGGCTGTTCCCCGCAGGCGACGCCTGCGGGCTTCCGGAGCGAGTGGAGATTCCGGGGCCGAAGGGCGAACGGCACTGCACCCGGATGAACCGGCCGCAGGTTCACACGATCTATCCGCCGGTGGCGGAGGGCTACTTTCTGCTGGTGCACGGGCTGTCCCCGGACGGCTCCCGGCACAAGGGGCTCCAGATCGGCGGGGTCGCGCTGTCGGCCGGTGTGACGGCGGTCCTGCTGCTGGTCCTGCGGCGGCGCGGCGATCCCCGTCTCGCCGCGCTGTGGGCGTGGTGCCCGATCGTGCCGATCGAGGCGGTCAACAACGCCCATGTGGACGTCCTGGGGGTGCTGTTGGCGGTGGCCGGTCTGGCGCTGGTCGCGGAGCGGCGCGCCGCGGGCGGGGCGCTGCTCGGCGCGGCGGTCGCGGCCAAGCTGATGCCGGCCGTGGTGCTGCCCGGCGCACTGGCGGGCGTGCGGCGGGTGCGTGACGCGGCCGTCGTGCTGGGGCCCGCCGCCGCGGTGACGGCGTTCGCCTATCTGCCGTATCTGCTGGTTTCGAACAGCTCCGTGCTGGGCTATCTCGGCGGCTATACGGAGGAAGAGGGGTATGACGACCCCTCGGCCCGTCAGCGGTACGCGCTGCTGCGTCTGGTGCTGCCGGACGACTGGGCTCTGCCCACGCTGGTCGCGGGGGTGCTCGCGGTCGTGGCGCATGTGCTGCTGCGCGGGGACCCGGAGCGCCCGTGGAGCGGGGCCCTGACGGTGACGGGTGCGGCCTTTCTGCTCGCCACCCCGGGCTACTCGTGGTACGCGCTGCTGCTGGCCGCCCTGGTGGCGCTGGACGGGCGCTGGGAGTGGCTGGCGGTGGCCGCCGCCGGGGCGGCGAAGTACGTCACGGGCAACTCGGATGCGGATGCGCAGGTGATGAGTGCCACGGCGTACGGGGTCGCGGCCGGGATCGTGCTCGCGGCAGGGGCGGCGCGCCGTGCGGGGCGGGCGCGTCGGCAGGCCCGTGCCGGGGGCGCGGCGGGCGACGGGGAACGGGCGGAGCTGTCGTCGGCGGGATCCGCCGCACATTGAGCCGCCGACCGTTGAGCCGCCCACCGTTGACCGCCGCCCTGAACCATCGGGCGGCTGTGCCCGGCGGAGCCCGGCCGTCGAGCGGGGCACGCCTGCCCGGAGCCGGTACGGCCGGAGCCCGGCGCACACCGCCGCGGTCCGACGCGCCAGGCGGACGCTCGGCCGTCGAACGCACCGGACCGCGGACCGCGGCGCGCAGAGCCCGTGGCCCGGGCAACGTGAGCGTGGCAGACATGACCGCGGCCGTACGGCAACCTCGGCGCGAGAGGCGGCCGTCGAGCGGGCCCGGGATCGGCGTGCACGGCCGCCGTCCCCGACGGTCGGGGCAGTGCGGCGGACGCGTTCGTCGCGCCCGGGCGCGACGGGCCCGTCACGCCCGGCGCCGCGGCGCGGGCGGGCGCAGCCCCGCATGCTTCCGGACAGCGGCCCCGCACAGGCGACATCGGTGTCTTTACGGTCCGTTGAGCCCGGCTCTAGCCTCCGGGCCCATGACCTTACCCGGCATACGCCCCCGAAGAACGTCGCTGCTCGCCACCGCGGGCGCGCTCGTCGCCGCCTGT
Source organism: Streptomyces sp. MUM 178J (assembly GCF_022414575.1). Lineage (GTDB taxonomy): Bacteria > Actinomycetota > Actinomycetes > Streptomycetales > Streptomycetaceae > Streptomyces > Streptomyces chengmaiensis. The sequence goes on from NZ_JADWYQ010000019.1 coordinate 104,237, forward strand.
CTGCTGGGCGGCGCCCCCTCGGCCGCCGTCGCCGATGTGAAAGACACGGCCGGTCCGGTGACCGAGTCCGCGACCGTCGTCCCCGTCCAGACCACGGGGCCCGCGGACAAGCGTTTCAATCTGGTCGTCCTCGGCGACGGCTACACCTCCGACGAGATGCCCGCCTTCCGCGCCGACGTCGACGAGCATCTCCATGTGCTGTGGTCCATGGAGCCGTTCGCCTCGTACCGGTCGTACATCAATGTGTGGGCGGTGGAGGTCCCCTCCCGCGAGTCCGGCGTCGACTGCGACCCGTCCCTGGACTCGCCGCACCGCGACACGCCCCTGAACATGGGCTTCTGGGGCGGCTGCGATCCCGGGAGCGTGCAGCGGCTGCTGACGGTCGACCACGGCCCGGCGGGTGAGCTCGCCGATCTCGTGCCGGGTGCGACCCCCGCCAACCGGCAGATCCTCGCGCTCGCGAACAGCGACACCTACGGGGGCGCGGGCGGCAGCTACGCCACCGCGTCCGGCGGCAACGCGCTCTCCGCACTGATCACCCCGCATGAGCTGGGGCACTCGCTCGGCAAGCTCCAGGACGAGTACGACTACTACCGGCGCGGGGTGCCCGGCGGCGGCTACCAGGGCGGCGAGCCGGGCTCCGCGCACCATACGCTGCTCACCGAGGAGCAGATGCGCGAGCGGCGCGCGAAATGGTGGCGCTGGCTGGGTGAGGAGAGCGAGGCCGGCGGGATCATCGGCCGTCATGAGGGCGGTCTCTACAGCACCGAAGGGGTGTGGCGGCCCAGCCGGCACTCGGCGATGAAGACGCTGGGCTATGCCTTCGACCAGGTCGAGCGCGAGGTGCTGACGCAGAGGATCTCCGCCAAGGTGGACCTCGTCCAGGACCATACGCCCAACGCGGCCCCGATCGGCGACGACCGCACGGTCTGGGTGGAGACCCTGCATCCGCTGGGCGGTGAACTGGACGTGGTGTGGCGGCTCGACCGGCGTCCGCTGCGTACGCAGGGGGCGCGCACGGTCGATCTTCGCCGGCTGCGGCTGTCTCCCGGCAGCCATACGCTGACCGCGACGGTGAGCGATCCGACGCCGTTCGTCCGCGACCCGGCGATCCGGCGCTCCGCCGCGCTGACCCGCACGGTCGTCTGGACGGTTGACACCTCGGTCGACACCCGTCCCGAGCCGGTGAAGTCCGCGTTCACCGGCCACACGGACACGGCGACGCCGGTGGGCGCGTCGACCGTGGTGTATGCCGACACCACCCATCCGGTCGACCGGACGCTGTCGGTGCGCTGGGCCCTGGACGGCCGTCCGCTGGCCGACCGGGGCAACGACCGCGATCTGGATCTGGGCACGTTGCGGCTGCGGCCCGGCACACATCTGCTCACGGCCCGTGTCGCGGGCGCCGCGGCGCAGCTCAGCTGGACGGTGGACGCCTCCCCGGCGCGGGCCTCGTACCGGGTTTCGGAGCCGCTGCGCACGGTGCATCGCCCGGGCCGGCCGGTGGAGTATGTGTACGACGGCCCGTTCACGATGGCGCTTTCGGCCCGGGACGACAGGCAGGGCGCGGTGGTGCGGGAGTTCCGGGTCGACGGCGACGGATGGCAGACGTACTACGGCTGGCCGACCGACTCGAACGCCCCCTATCGCTTCACTCCGAGCGGCACCGTCATCGACGGTCTGGTATTCGGCAAGCTCGGCAGGCATCGTGCGGTGCCGTGGGACGACGCCGCACCCGACTACGGCGCCCACACGATCGAGTACCGGACGGTGGACGCCGCGGGCAATGTCTCAGAACCGGGGACCTTCCTCGTGACGCTGCTGCCGCCGCTGCCGTACGGCCCCAAGACGCCGTAGCCGCCGGGGGCAGGCGGGGCGGCGTCAGCCGAGGCTCGGGGCGAGCAGGAAGTCCGCCTGCCCCGCCTTCGCCCCCTCGATGAAGGCCGCGATCTCGGAGGAGGTGTAGATCAGCGCCGGGCCGTCGGGGTCGGCGGACTGGCGTACGGCGACGCGGCCGTCCGCGAGCCTGAGCGCTTCGACGCAGTTGCCGCCGTTGCCTCCGCTCCACGGCTTCAACCAGCCCGCCTCGCCGAGTTCCGAGGCGGGCATGCCGTTGTATATGCCGTCCCGGTATGTACCGTCCCGCGCACCGTCGCGCTTCCCCTCGGCTTTGCCGTCCGTCACAGCTCACAGCTCCTTGCGGAGATCGCGGAGGATCTCCTTCGTACGTTGTGCAGTCGCGGCCTGGGCCGCCATGCGGTCCATGACCTCCAGATGGGAGGCGACCTCGGGGCGGGCGTCGAGATAGACGGCTCCGGTCAGATACTCGCTGTAGACCATGTCCGGCAGTTCGGGAATGGCGAACCGGAACAGGACGAACGGCCCATAGGTGCCGGGGTGGTGCCCGGATGCGAACTCCGCGATCTGCAAGGTGACATGGGGCAGCTGCGCCCCTTCCAGCAACCGGTCGATCTGGGCGCGCATCACGCCCGGCCCGCCGACCGGCCTGCGGAACACCGTCTCGTCCATGATCACCCAGAATCTGGGCGCGTCGGGCCGGGTGAGCAGGGACTGGCGTTCCATGCGCAGGGCCACATGCCCCTCGATCTCTTCCGGATCGGTCTGGCCCAGGGCGCCGCTGCGCATGATGGCTCGCGCGTAGTCCTCGGTCTGCAACAGACCGGGAACGTAGTGCGGTTCATACGAACGAATGAGGCTGGCCGACCCCTCCAGACTGACGTACATGCTGAACCAGTTGGGCAGCACATCGTGGAACCGCTGCCACCAGCCGGGCTTGTTGGCCTCCTCCGCCAGCTCGACGAAGTGCCGGGCCTCCTCCTCGGGCACGCCGTACGCGCCCAGCAGCAGTTGCACATACGGGATCTTCAGGGCGACCTCGGCGGTCTCCATCCGCCGGATCGTGCCCGCCGCGACGCGCAGCACCTTCGCCGCGTCCTCGCGCCGGAGCCCTGCTCGTTCCCGCAGGTCCTGCAGGCGCTTGCCCAGGACCACCTGGCCGACGGTGGGGGCGGACCGCGGTTCGCTCACTTCGCGTCACCCACTTCGATCCCTCCCACGTGCTGTTGCGAGCAGTGTGCCACGGGCCCCGCGATAATGAATATGCCCACTCTGAAAAATTCAGAGTGGGCCTTGCCAAGGTGGGCGCGGGGACGGGAGAGTGGTCACGTGAACCGTGACGCGCTCACTGCCCAGCTCATGGACCCGTCCTCGGGAACCGACCACCACCGATTCGGCTTCGAGCTGCCCGCGCGCGTCGAATTCGTCGCCCGCGCCCGCACGCTGACCGGCGAACGCCTCGGCGGCTGGGGCATCGGCGGCGAAGTCCGCGACACCGCGCTGCTGATCGTCTCCGAGCTGGTGACCAACGCGGTCGTGCACACCGGCGGCGCACTTGTCGCCTGCGAACTCCTCATGCAGGCCGAGCACTTGCGCATCACCGTCCAGGACCAGGGCGTCGCTCCCACCGGTCCGCACGTCTGCCGGGTCTCGGACGAGGAGCGCGGCCGCGGGCTGCTGCTGGTCGAATCCGTCAGCAGCGCATGGGGCACATATGCGGCGGGCACGGGAGCGGGCCGCGTCGTATGGGCCGAACTGCCCCGCGCGGCACGCTCGTGCTGAGGAATCTGGCGACGCTGCTGAGCCGCAGCCGCCGCGCCGCGGGACGCCCTGCCGCAGGACACCGTGCGACGGCCCACCAGAGCGGTCCGCCCGCGCTCCTCCAGCTTCAGCTCCCGCCCCGGCTCGACCCCACCCTCGGCTGCGACGCCGTCGGCTTTCCCGCACGCTACGGCGCTCGGATGCTGGCCCGACTGCCGCGCGCGGGCTGTGTCTTCGCGGAAGGCCACTGGTGGTGGTGGATCGTTCCGGCCGGCTCCGACCTGGAGGTCGTCTGGCCCCTGCCCGCACACTACGCGCCGGGCGCCCGGGTGCCGGTCACCCGCCCGCGGCTCGTCCACCGGCCCGACGAGACACACGACGGCGCGCACGGCGTCGCCACCCCCTACACACCCCCCATCCCGCTCTATGTGCTCGCCTGCCAGCTCACAGGCGCCACGCCGCTGTGGACGGCGGGTGCGGGCAGCGCACGCTGAGCCCGCCCCGGCGACTACTCTTCTGACCATGTCAGAAGCCAATACGAGCCCAGATGCGAGCGTGGCCGCGCGCCCGGACACCACCCTGGACGCAGCCGATGCGGGCCCAGACCCGGACGCAGCCCCGGAGGCGGGCCCCGAGGAGGGCGCGGAGCGGGAGGGCCTCACTCCGCGGCAGGCCCGCCGGGTACGGATAGTCCTCTCGGCGCTCATCATGCTCGCCGCGGCCGCGGTGCTGGCGCTGCGGCTCGGCAGCACCCATTCCATGCTCACCGTCGGCTTCTACGGCATGGCCCTGATCCTCTCCGGCAGCGCGCTGGTGCTGAGCAAACAGGGCCGTACGAGAGTGGCCACCGCGGTGCTCGGGCTCGGTGTGGCGGTGGCGCTCGCCGGGGAGTGGGCCGTCGCGTCGATGCGCTGACCCACCCCTGGACGGGCCGGGACGAGCCCGCGCCAAGGCCCCCGCCGAGGGCGGGGGCCTTGGCACGTCCCGGTCGGGGGTGGCGGGGGTGTGGGTCAGTAGCGGTAGTGGTCGGGCTTGTAGGGGCCGTCG
>NZ_JADWYQ010000020.1 GCF_022414575.1 Streptomyces sp. MUM 178J
CGGCCATGAGGACCACGACGGCGCCCGCGGCCCCGGCGCGACGGCGGAGTTCGCACGCCCCGACTTCGGCGCGCCCTCGCCCCGCGAGGGCGCGGACACCCGGGCCGGCGCCCAGGCGAACGGCTCCACCGGTGAGTTCACCCGCCCCGACGTGTACGGCGGCGCACAGGACCCGGCCGGCACGGCCCAGTTCGCCCGCCCCGACATGAGCGCGCCGCAGCAGCCGCAGGCTTCGGCTCCCGCACCGCGCCAGCCGGAGGCACTGCCGCCGGCCTCCACCCCCGGCGACGGCGGCACCCCGCTGTACGACACGCTGGAGACGGACTGGTTCCGCGGCGGCCGGGACGGGCAGGGGCGGCAGCAGCCGCCGGCCCCGTCGGCCCCGTCGGCTCCGTCCGTGCCCCAGCAGCCGGACCGCTCTGCCGGTGAGCGGCCGCAGCCTCCCCAGCACGCCCCGGCGCAGCCCCCGGCGACCCCGGACTACGCGCCGAACGGCGTCGGCTCGTCGAACGCCTCCGCCCCGGCCGACCCGGCCGCCCCGGCGTGGCGTTCCTCCCCCAACGACGAGCTGGTGCGCCAGGCCGAGCGGGCCAGGAAACCCGCTTCGGGCGGTGTCACCACCTCCGGTCTGCCCCGGCGGGTCCCGCGTGCCAACCTGGTGCCGGGCACTGCGCAGGAGCAGTCCCAGCAGAGCGGTCCGCAGGTCTCGCGCGCGCCCGACGACGTGCGCGGTCGGCTCACCAATCTGCGCCGCGGCATCCAGCAGGGCCGGCAGCAGAACTCGACGACCGGCAGCTTCAACCTCGGCAACCTCGGCCCCACTCACCAGCAGGAGCGTTAGTTGAGCGCGATGAGCCAGGCGGCGCAGAATCTGAACTGGTTGATCACCAACTTTGTGGACAACACCCCTGGGGTGTCCCACACCGTGGTGGTCTCCGCCGACGGACTCCTGCTGGCGATGTCCGAAGGGTTCCCCCGCGACCGGGCCGATCAGCTGGCCGCCGTCGCATCCGGTCTGACCTCGCTGACCGCGGGGGCGTCCCGGATCTTCGAAGGCGGCCCGGTCAACCAGACCGTGGTCGAGATGGAGCGCGGGTTCCTCTTCATCATGTCCGTCTCCGACGGCTCGTCGCTGGCCGTCCTGGCCCACCCGGAGGCCGACATCGGCCTGGTGGGCTACGAGATGGCCCTGCTGGTGGACCGCGCGGGCAGTGTTCTCACCCCGGACCTGCGCGCCGAACTCCAGGGGAGCCTCCTGCGCTAGACGAACCGATCTGACCCGACCGCCCGCTCAAGCCCGTACCGCCCGACCGTAGCGACGCTCGTACCGAACGACCTGCCCCACGCTCTTCCCGGTACCTGCCCGATGCGAAAAGTACGAGCCCACCGCACCGACATCCGTCACGGCCGCCCACCGGCCCCCCACCGGCCCAGTCAGACGGCACAGCCGACCACTTGCTGTCATCGCCCGGAGGATTCATGACCCCGCCACCCGCCTCTCACGATCCGTACGGTGTCCCCATGGACGCCGGATACGGAGATGAGGGCGACCAGCCGCTGGTGCGTCCGTACGCCATGACCGGCGGCCGTACGCGGCCGCGTTACCAGCTCGCCATCGAGGCGCTGGTGTCGACGACCGCAGACCCGGCGGTGCTCGCCAGCCTGCTGCCGGAGCACCAGCGGATCTGCCATCTGTGCCGTGAGGTCAAGTCGGTCGCCGAGATCTCGGCGCTGCTGTCGATGCCGCTCGGCGTGGCGCGCATCCTGGTGGCCGACCTCGCGGAGGCGGGCATGGTGGCGATCCACCAGCCGGGCAACGGAGAGGCCGGCGGCGCGCCGGATGTGACACTGCTCGAAAGGGTGCTCAGTGGACTTCGCAAGCTCTAGCGGCGGCGCCGCGGCGGCGGCCAGATCGACCACCAGTGCGAAGATCGTGGTGGCGGGCGGCTTCGGCGTGGGCAAGACCACGTTCGTCGGCGCCGTCTCGGAGATCAACCCGCTGCGTACCGAGGCCGTCATGACGTCAGCGTCGGCCGGCATCGACGACCTCACCCACACCGGGGACAAGACGACGACCACCGTCGCCATGGACTTCGGCCGCATCACCCTGGACCAGGACCTCATCCTCTACCTGTTCGGCACCCCCGGACAGGACCGGTTCTGGTTCATGTGGGACGACCTCGTCCGCGGCGCCATCGGAGCCGTCGTCCTCGTCGACACCCGACGCCTCGCCGACTGCTTCCCCGCCGTCGACTACTTCGAGAACTCAGGACTCCCCTTCGTCATCGCCCTCAACGGCTTCGACGGACACCAGCCCTACAACCCCGACGAAGTACGCGAGGCCCTCCAGATCGGCCCCGACACCCCCATCATCACCACCGACGCCCGCCACCGCGCCGACGCCAAGAGCGCCCTGATCACCCTCGTCGAACACGCCCTCATGGCCCGCCTGCGGTAACCGCTGCGCGCCGCGGCCAAGGGACGCCCCCGCACTCCTCGCGGAGTGCGGGGGCGTTGTGTTCCCCGTCCCGCCCGCCCTTCCTGGCCGCGGGGTCCGTCCCCTGCGCCCCTGGCGGCCGGGCGGGTCTACCCGGGCGCCGCCACCGTCCTGGAGGGTCAGCCCCCGCGCCCCTGGCGGCCGGGCCCCATGCACAGCGCCCCACACCGCCCCGACAGCCAAGCCCCCGGCATACGGCAAGGGCCCCCACCCGTCCGGGTGAGGGCCCTTGCTTCGCGGGGTTTCAGCCCTGCCAGCTGTGAGCTGAGCGGAAACCGCGCTGGCGTTCGAGTCGACGCCAGCCCGCCGCACGGGGGCGGCGCGGCTCGGCGGCAGGCTGGGCGGCGGCGCGGGCCAGGAGGATCGCGGTGATGGCCGCGAGCTCCTCCGGCTCGGCCTGGCCCTTCTCGACACGGAGCAGAGATGCGTCAGTCGTCACGAGGGGCTCCTCTTACTGGGGCGGGTTGCCGTGCTTGCGCGACGGCAGGTCTGCGTGCTTGGTGCGGAGCATCGCCAGGGACGCGATCAGCACTGACCGGGTCTCCGCGGGGTCGATCACGTCGTCGACCAGGCCCCGCTCGGCGGCGTAGTACGGGTGCATCAGCTCGGCCTTGTACTCCTTGACCATGCGGGCGCGCATGGCCTCGGGGTCCTCGGCCTCTGCGATCTGCCTGCGGAAGATGACGTTCGCCGCGCCCTCCGCGCCCATGACCGCGATCTCGTTCGTCGGCCAGGCATAGGTGAGGTCGGCGCCGATGGACTGGGAATCCATGACGATGTACGCACCTCCATACGCCTTCCGCAGGATCAGCGAGATCCGCGGCACGGTCGCGTTGCAGTACGCGTACAGCAGCTTCGCGCCGTGGCGGATGATCCCACCGTGCTCCTGGTCGACGCCGGGGAGAAAGCCGGGCACGTCCAGCAGAGTGATGATCGGGATGTTGAACGCATCGCACATCTGCACGAAGCGGGCGGCTTTCTCGGAGGCCTCGATGTCCAGCACCCCCGCCAGCGACTGCGGTTGGTTGGCCACGATCCCGACGACCTGCCCGTCGAGCCGCGCCAGCGCGCAGACGATGTTGCGGGCCCAGCGCTCGTGGACCTCCAGGAAGTCGCCGTCGTCGACGATCTCCTCGATGACCTTGTGCATGTCGTACGGCCGGTTGCCGTCGACCGGGACGAGGTCCATGAGGGTGTCGCAGCTGCGCTCCGCCGGGTCGCCGGAGGCGGCTGCGGGCGGGTTCTCGCGGTTGTTCTGCGGCAGCATCGACAGCAGGTAGCGGACCTCGGCGAGGCAGGTCTCCTCGTCGTCGTAGGCGAAGTGCGCCACGCCGGACGTCTCGGCGTGGACATCCGCGCCGCCCAGCCCGTTCTGCGTGATCTCCTCGCCGGTGACGGCCTTGACCACGTCGGGTCCGGTGATGAACATCTGCGAGGTGTCGCGGACCATGAACACGAAATCCGTCAGCGCCGGACTGTAGGCCGCGCCGCCCGCGCACGGGCCGAGCATCACGCTGATCTGCGGGATGACGCCTGACGCACGGGTGTTGCGCTGGAAGATCCCGCCATATCCGGCGAGCGCCGAGACGCCCTCCTGGATGCGTGCGCCCGCGCCGTCGTTCAGCGACACCAGCGGAGCGCCCGCCGAGATCGCCATGTCCATGATCTTGTGGATCTTCGTGGCATGGGCCTCGCCCAGCGCACCGCCGAAGATCCGGAAGTCATGGGCGTAGACGAAGACCGTACGGCCCTCGACCGTGCCCCAGCCGGTGATCACACCGTCCGTGTACGGCTTCTTCGCCTCCAGGCCGAAACCGGTCGCCCGGTGCCGCCGCAACTGCTCGACCTCACGAAACGAGCCCTCGTCCAGCAGCAGCCCGATCCGCTCCCGCGCGGTCAGCTTGCCCTTGGCGTGCTGCGCCTCGGTCGCGCGGTCGCTCGGCCCGCGCCGGGCCGATTCGCGCAGAGCATGCAGTTCGGCCACGCGTCCGCGCGCGTCACTCGCCTCGCCGGCGGTCTCGTCGATAACGGTCATGCATCGACCCTACGGATCCGACCAAGAAAACCCTGCCGTCGGTTCCGTACAGTCTCCGGCCCCATCTGCTGTCACCCCTAAACAGAAGGGTGCGGAGGTTGAGCCCTAGTGCCAGCGTGGAGGCCGTTCGCGTTGTTGAGGTCCAACAAGCCGGGCAGTGCCGGAGGCGCCTCACGCGACGGCGTGTCGTGCGCCCACCGTATCCGCCGGACGGATGGACGTGAGTCGGCGTCGAGCGGCCCCGGAGCGGCCGCCCCTTTGCTGGAGAGTGGAGACAGCTGTTGAAGATTAAACGGAATACTCGTACAGTTGCCATTGTTCAACTTTCAATAAGATTCTGATCCGCCTCCACCCAGGGAGCACGCCATGGGCATCTTCAACCGCAAGCCCGAAGCCACCACGACAGCCGCCGCGGCCCCTGCGGCCGTCGACCCCGCACTGGCCGCGCTGACCGGCGAGTACACCATCGACGCCGTCCACAGCAGCATCGGCTTCACCGTCCGCCACGCCATGGTGACCAACGTCCGCGGCTCCTTCGGCGAGTACGAGGGCACGCTGCACCTGGACGGCTCGGACCCGTCCCGCTCCACCGCCGCCATCGACGTCAAGATCGCCAGCATCGACACGGGCATCGCCGACCGTGACGGCCATCTGCGCAGCCCGGACTTCTTCGACGCGGAGAACCACCCGCTGATGACCTTCCGTTCGACGAGCGCGGAACAGCTCGGCGGCGACGCCTACCGGATCACCGGCGACCTCGCCATCAAGGGCGTCACCCGCCCCCTGGCCATCGACCTCACCTTCAACGGCTCCGCCAAGGACCCGTACGGCAACGAGCGGGTCGGCTTCGAGGGCGGCGCGGAGATCCTCCGCTCGGACTGGGGCCTGACGTGGAACGCGGCGCTGGAGACGGGCGGTGTGATGGTCAGCGACAAGGTGAAGCTGACGTTCGACATCTCCGCGATCAAGTCCGCGGCCTGAGCCGGGTCTCGACACCTCGGCCCCCTCTACCTACCGCACGGCCAACGGGTGCCCCGCCTGCGCCGCGCCCCCTCTGCGGTGCAGGCGAGTCCCGTCAGCAGAAGCCCAGCATCCCCGGCGAGTCGATGCCGACGGTGACCACACCGGGCGGATAGGCGTCCTCATCACCTGTGAGCAGGATGGACATACCGGTGAACTCCGGGCGAGGCAGGGCGCAGTACAGCGCATGGCAGGTGTCGGGGCCGCCATACCCATCACGAACCATGGCGCCGACGCTCGCAGCCGAGACCGTGTCGAGATCGTCGACGACGACGGAGGAGAAGGCGAGCACGCCGCGAGCGAGATTCTCCTCGTCGGCCTCGGCCTGCATCAGGCAGAGGGCAGGAACGCGAAGGCGGTCGCCCGGCGTCCGCGCCATGTTGCCCGCCAGCAGATTCAGGGTCTTGTGCCCGCCCGCAAGCGCCTTGACAGCGCCGGTGTCGAGGATGATCACGCAGCGGCGCCCCTCGCCGCCCGGACCTTCTCCGCCGCGATCTTGTAGATGTTACCCAGGATGTCGGGAGCCTCGTCGAACTCCGCATCGCTGATATGCAGCCCGATCGCCCGACGCACGACCTCACGGTCCGCGGCAAGCCGCTCGGCGCGTTGCGCAGCGGTCGGCTGCTCGGCAGCAAGGGCGTCGACCAGTTGGCCAATGCTCAGTCCTCGCTCTCTGGCGAGCTCGGCGAGATGGTCGCGGGTCTCCCGGCGAACCTGAATTGTGGTCGATCCCATAGCAGAACTATAGAGCAGTTACGGACTCAACGACATCCGCCCGCCTCCCATCCGTACAGGCTCCGCCGAGGGCTCCCGGATCTACGCTTGGGCGTCGACAGGATCGGCGACCGCGCCGATGAGGCAGTCGACCACGTCCAAAAGGCTGGACCTGCGACGGTGGGCGGCCCGCTGCCGATCCGCACCCGCGCCGTTCCCGCGCAGCCGCTCCCACGCCGCGTCGGCCTGCTCCGCATCGCCGCTGCGCTCAAGCGCCGGGCGGACATACGCGTACAGCCGGTCGGCCAGGTCGGCGGCCGGCACCAGCCGGTGTGTGCGCACGTCCAGCGCCTGGCCGCGCAGTCCGTCTCGTGCGGCCCGCCAGTACGCGGCCCGCACCACCTCCGGGGCGGGGTTCGGCACCGGCTCCCCCTGCTCCGTCTCCCGCAGAGCGGTCGCCACCAGAGCGCGCACCAGCGACGCGTACAGAACCGTGTCCCAGGCGCTCATCAGCGCGTCGGCGGTCCGCACTTCCAGGGTGGGCACATGGACCGAGGGGCGCACGTCCCAATAGAGGCCCTGCCGGTCCATCACGGCCCCGCCTTCGAGCAGCCTGCCCACCAGCTCCTCGAAGTGCCCCACGGACTCGAAGTGGGGCGGCGGCCCCGAAACCGGCCAGCGGGCCCAGATCAGGGTGCGCCAGCTTGCGTAGCCGGTGTACCGCCCGGCCCAGAACGGGGAGTTGGCGCCGAGGGCGACGAGCACGGGCAGCCAGGGTCGCAGCCGATTGCTCACCTCGATCGCGAGCCTCCGGTCGGCAAGGCCGATGTGCACATGGCAGCCGGCCGTGCCCTGGTCGTCGTTCAGCGCCCGGAAGATCTCCAGGTTGCGCGCATACCGCGCGCCCGGAGTGAGCGGCGGCGGCACGATGTCGCCGAGCACCGGCGACCCGGACGACACCACCACCAGTCCGTGCGCCGCCGCCGCGCCCGCCGCGACGGCGCGCATCTCCCTTATCTGGTCGCCGAGTTGCCGCATCGTCGCGCACGGCGTGGTCCTCGCCTCGATATGGAAGCGGGTGAGCTCGTCCCCGACCCGGTCCTCCCCCAACTCCTTGGCGGCGGAGGCGATCACACTCTCGGCACAGGGCCGTACGGCACGCGACACGGGGTCGACGATGAGGTATTCCTCTTCCAAACCCACCGTGAGCAGTTCGTCACTGCGCATGCCTGGGAGAGTCTCACACCGGACCCCCGCAACGTGCGGCTGCTGTCGGCCAATTGCGTGGCTCAAGCACTTGGGTGCGGCGTGCCGGCGAGCAGCCTCTCGAAGCAGAGGGAGCTCGGGGAGTCGGCGTACGCCCCGAAGCCGGGAATCCGCGCATAGCCGCAGCGCGTGTAGAAGCGGACGGCGTCGGGCTGGGCGCCCCCGGTCTCCAGACGCAGACTCCTCCAGCCCCGCCCGCAGGCCCAGTCCTCCGGCGCGGCGAGGACGCCCTGTGCGACACCCGAGCCGCGCCGGTCGGGCACCACGTACATGCGCTTGACCTCGCCGACCCCTTCCCCCAGGGAGCGAAGCCCCCCGCATCCGACGGCCGCGCCGTCGCCGTCGTAGGCCACGAAGAACACGGCGATGTCGGCCGCCGACGGCGCGGCGCCGGGCTCGCTGTCCGGAGTTCCGTACCGCTCGGCGATCTCCGCTCTCTGACGCGCACGCAGCGCGACGGCATCCGCGTCCCCCCACGGGACCTGCTTGATCATCACGCCGGTGACTCTGCCACCCGTCTGTTTCGCGCGGATGAACCGCCGCCGGGCCCCGGCTGTGCTTCGGATGCAGGACATCACGCTCGGCAGCCGCCCGGGCGTCCGGCACCGACTCCGGCTGACCGCCGCGGGCTGAGTCAGCAGGCCGCCCAGGGGACGCGGCACGCTCGGCACGCGTCCCCTTCGGGGCACAGGGCCAGAAGGACGCCCTTGCGCAGGGAGCGCCAGACGCGCAGGGAGCAGGTGAAGCTCAGCCGCAACTCGACCGGTCTGCGGGCACCCGGGTCCTGGCCGGGCTGCTCGTACGCCCACTGCTCGGCGAGGTAGTCGCAGCTGTCGTCGTCCGGCGGGACGGGCGTCTCGGACCAGCGGACGATGCGGGCGTGGCGGGCGCGCGCCACGGACTTGACGGACTCTCTGACCCAGGCCATACCGTCCTCGTCCGCATACAGCTCAAGCAGGAGCTTCCGTTTCCTCATCCGGCACACCGTAGGCGTCCTGGACACTGCCCGTACACCCAAATTTGTACGGGTGCTGTCCAGCCAAGCCCTCGTGTGGACTCCGAACGCGAGCGGGGCGGGACCGCCGCTCGCAGCTCTTTGGTCAGCAGCTAATAAATGCGCTTCCTGACTCCTTGTAGACGGTCCGGCCGGTCGAACGGTCCTTCACCATTCCCAGCGAGTGGTACAGGCCAGACTTGGTGCAGTCGATGCTCACCGGAATCGCACCACCGGTTACGATCGACGGTGGATACCTGCATTCACCTTTCACCGGAACCCAGCCCGGAGCGGGGAAAGGCACCCAGACCTCCAGCCAGACGCAGACCTTCGATGCGTTCGAGTAGCCCACCTTCCCGTAGATCTTCCCGCGGGACTTAGTGGGCAGATACGGGCGGGGTTCGTTCGTGGCCATGGCGATGGCGTCCGTTTCGGCAACCGCGCCCTTGTCCGACGCGGCAGCGGTTCCCGTACTGAGGAACGAGGCCGTGAGCCCGGCGGCCATGAGGACTGCGAACGATTTCCGACAGTTCATGTGAACCTTTCGCACGGAGGGTGTCAGGGGCGTTTCCTCCGACCCTTATGGGACGGATGGCATAGCGCCCCAGGCGCTTCTTGCGTCTTCGGCTGCCCATGCGCAGCCCGTGGCGGAGAAGTTAGCGAGCAGAAAATCAAGCGAGAAGGGTCAGCGTGCACAGCGACCAGGGGCGACGGTCTCGTTCTGCACACTGACGGCCCGACAGCACCGGGAGGGCGCGCGGCCGGACACGGCCCGTACACCGAATCTGCACGGGAGAGAGGTGGGTCGGATTCCCTAGCCCACCACAACCGAAACACAACAAAAGGGATTCCAGCCCCACGATTGGCTGAGATTCTTCTCGGATTTAAAAACAGTGATCCTTTAGCGTCCCAACAGAAAGCACCCAAAACGCGAAGGAATCCAAGGTGACGTTTCGTTCGAAGGTGGCAGCGCTCGCATCGTGCGCGGCCCTGTTGATGTCAGCTGCAGGAACGGCAGCCGCCGCTTCTCCCGACCCCGCTCCGACACGAGCTCAGTACCAGACGTGCGGGCAAACCACCAACGGGACCCTTTGTCTCCACTCACCGGACTTTTCAAAGACGGGGGATTACACGACTGAGTACTGCCGCCACAGAGGTAAAGGAAGCATCACCGTACGCTTCGGCTACCAGATAAGAGGCAGCGACTATGTGCGGGATGGATACGACCACCAGTTCGTATCCGCAGGCTACTGCGCAGCCTTCACGAGGACCCTCAACAGCGTAAAGTCGGGAGGCCAGATACGTGGCATCATGAAGTCCGACGGGAAAGTCTACGTAACGAAGTGGAAGGGTCTCTAACCGTCAGCTGCTTCATCTGAGGACGTCCACATGCTGCTTACCGCTGCCCATATGCCCCTTTACGCCATGCTAGCCATGCTGCTTTTGCTTGCGATATTCACCGCAGTAGGCCACTGGGTGGCCGTGGCGCGCCCGGATGGCGTTCGCCGGGTGACGTGGGTCGCAGGGGCCATGTGGCTGATCAGCGTGCTTGCCGTCACGCTCACGGGCGTTGGGCCGGACGTTGGCCAGGCCTCCCCTTGGTTCTCCGACGGCATCGCCACCCTCTCCGCCCCCGCCTCACAAGCGTCGGAGACGGAGAAGCAGATGGTGCTGATGCAGTGGATGCTCAACGCTCTGCTCTTCACTCCCCTGGCCCCCGTTCTGTCGTTGGCACGGAAACGCCCCATCGCCGCCTGGCGGATGATGGCCGCAGCGCTGGCCATCTCGGTGGGCGTGGAGACGCTTCAGTGGGTACTCGCTGCCTCACGCGTGCCGGACGCGGAGGACGTGGTGTGCAATGTGCTTGGCGCGGCTGTCGGGATTGTCCTGGTGGCGGCCGTGCGCCGTGTGGTTGCCACCTACCGACGACCACGGTACGCAAGCACCACCCGCTGACAGGCGCGCGGTGTGCATGTTGCTGACGCCGCGCTCACCGTCCGGCCCGCACGTGAGGCGGCCCATCGGCTCAACTGGTCCCGCTGGCGACGCCGCCACCAGGCCCGCTCCCAAGCCAGCCGCTACCAGCGACAAGCTACAGCTGGAGTACCAGGCATGCCGGACACGGCCCGTACACCGAATTCACTTATCGGCTGAAGATCTCGAAGTTGGGTACAAAGCGGGACCTGTCCTGCGGGTCTGTGATGTCGTCGAGGTCCGTGAAGTAGATCGACCTCGACGTGCCTGCCACCACATCGAGGAGAAACCGGCTGCACAAGGCCGGATGAGCCTCCCAGAGGGGGCCGCGGCCCTCGTTGAGGAGGACGGTCCACTCTTCCGGTTCGAGGCCGGGTCGGACCAGCCAGTAGAGGAAGTGGCCAGAACCTTCCACGTACCCCCAGGGCACCAGCCGGACGTTGTCTTGCTGAAGTTCAGACGGCTTGGCCTCGCCCGCGCTCCAGAGTTCGGCGAGGATCTCCTCCCGCTCCGCAGCCTGGGCGACGAGGTCGTACATCTCATCTGGACAACCCGGCTCCAGCAGCCGGATCGTCCCCGCGAAGAGGCCGCCTCCGTACATCTGGACGAGACGCCTGTAGTCGGCCGGCAAGGCGGTGCCCAGCGCCTCCTCCACAGCGGCCCACTCCACGGTTCGGCCGCCGACGGCAGGTGGCGGACAGAGGCGTGCCAGCGGCTCGGTGTGGCGCAGGCTCCGGGCCGTCCTGATGTCGCCGGGCAGGGCGCTGAGCCGTGGCGGGGTCCTGGAGGCGTCCAGCACTGCCACGCGCATGCGGTCGCCGACCGCGGCGCGGGGCGCATCCGACCACCACGAAGGGTGTTTGACCTGGTCGATGAACCCGTCGTGCCCTTCTATGTCGACCACCGCCCCAACGGAGGCCACGGCCTTGACCACTACGTCGTACTCCTGGTGATCGGCAAACATGGCGTCCACCCTGTCACCACGTAACCCGTACGCCGAATTTGTACGGGCGGTGTCCGGTCGAGCACCCTGTGTACAGGGAAGGGGGGTTGCCATGCATGGGAAGCGAAATGGCAACAGGCCCAAGAGGATCACCTCTTGGCATCTGATCGGGGCTCAGCTCGCGGTGTTCCGGGCTGCGGCGAAGATGACGCAGGGCGGGTTGGCGAATCTGCTGGGGGTGAGTGAGGAGACGGTCGCGTCGATCGAGCAGGGGCGCAGGCCGCTGAAGATGGACCTGGCGGTCAAGCTGGACCATCTGCTGGACACGAAGCAGGCGTTGCAGACGGCGGTGGAGAAGGTGCCGACGCGGGAGAAGTTTCCCGCGTTCGTTCAGGACTTCATCCACCACGAGCAGGAGGCGCTGACGCTGCTGTCGTACGAGAACCAGGTCGTGCCGGGGCTCCTGCAGACTGAGGAATACGCGCGAGCAGTCTTCTGCTGCCTCTACCCGCCGCTGGACGAGGACCAGTTGAACGAGTGGGTTTCGGCCAGGTTGGAGAGGCAGAAGGTTCTGGCGCGTAAGCCGCCGCTTATGGCCAACTTTGTGCTTGAGGAGTCGATCCTGTACCGACCCATCGGTGGCCGCGACGTGTTGCGCAGGCAGATCCGTCATCTGCGGGAGTACGCCGAGCTGCCTTCACTCGGGTTGCAGATCATGCCGACCGGCCGAGAGCCGCATGCCGCTCTCGACGGCCCCATCGTGCTGTTGGAGACGTCCGAGCACGATCACCTGGCCTACATTGAGGGACAACGGGTCAGCTTCCTCATTGATGACCTGGACGAGGTCAGCGTGCTCCAGCAGAAGTATGGGATGCTGCGTTCGCAGGCCCTCTCACCCGAGGAGAGCATGCGTCTGCTGGACGAGCTGCTAGGAGAATGATGAACCGCGACGCAAGCACCCGCCCCGGCATAGACATCCACTGGTTCAAGTCCAGCTACAGCGGCAGTGAGGGCGGCAACTGCGTCGAAGTGGCCTATGAGTGGCGCAAGTCCAGCTACAGCGGCAGCCAAGGCGGCGACTGCGTCGAGGTTGCCGCCCACCCCGGCGCCGTCCACGTCCGGGACTCCAAGAACCCCGGCGGCCCCGTCCTCACCGTCTCCCCCGCCGCCTGGGTCTCTGCCGTCCGCGGAGTCGTCGTCCGTTGATCGAGGTCGGGGGCGAGGACGAGAAGCTCGATGCGCGGCTCAGCGATGAACTGGACGCGTTCAACCGCCTCTTCAAGCAGCTCTGACCGGCTCGGTCAGAGAGAGACGTCAGAAACCGCCGCCCGCGTCGAAGCCGCCGAAGCCGCCTCCGCCGAAGTCTCCGCCGCCGCCCCAGTCGCCTCCGCCGCCGAAGTCACCGGAGTCGAAGTCCGCGCCGGAGTAGTCGCCGCCGGTGAACTCGCCGCCGCCGTACTCGGCGGCATACGCGGGGGTGGCGAGCATATGGCCGAGCATGGTGCCCATCAGCAGGCCGGGAAGCAGCCCGCCGCCGAAGTAGCCGCCGGCCCAGGGGCCGTACGCCGGGCCCGCCTCCCAGTACGGGCGGCGGCCGGATTCGGTCTCGACCGTGCGGGCCATGGGCTCCTGGCCGTCTTCCAGGCGGGCCGCGTCCGCCGCGCAGACGGGGATCTGGCGCGGGGAGCCGCCTGCCGGGCTCCACATGGCGTCCGCGGCCGCCGGGCCGTGACGGGGGTCGAAGAAGCAGGGCGGACGGCGGTCCGGGATCGACTCGCCCGTCCGGCGGGCGTCCAGGACCGCGAGCGAGTAGCGGCCGTCTTCGAGCTCCTGGGTGACCGCCTTGACGTCGTGCGGGCGCTCGGCCGCGCCCATCAGCGACTTGGCCTTGTCGTACGAGTCGAGTGCGCGCTCGTAGTCGGAACGCATCGCGTCGTCCGCGCCCTTCTCGGAGGGGTGGAAGTCCAGCCGGTCGAGCTCCTCGCCGTACGAGGTGATGTCCTCGTCCACGACGACCCGCAGCTTCTCGAGGGCCGCCCGCTCCTCCTCCGCCTTGCGGCGGCGGTTGCGGCGCACGATCGCGTACGCGCCCGCGCCGCCTGCCGCGGCGACCGTGCCGAGCACGATCAGCGAGGTGCCGCTCGGGCCCTCGGGGGCGCCGCCCGTGCCGTCCCAGCCGGCGGGTGCGGTGCCGCGGACCTGCGGCAGGGCCTGGTCGACGAAGTTGTTGAGCTGGGTGACGGCGTCGGCGCCCGGCGGGGTCTTGACCGCGGTCACCAGGTTCCGTACGGCGTCGTTGGACATCACGCTGCTGTCCGCGCCCGCGTTGAAGCCGTCGCCGAGGCGGATGGCGTACAGGCCGGTGATTCCGGTCTGGGTGCGGAGATCGCGCAGGACGGTGTCCTCGGGGAACTCCTCGCCCTCCGGCAGGACGGCCACGAAGACGGGCTTGTCCGCGTCGAGGATCTTCTCCGCCAGTGCGTCCGCCTCAGCGGTGGACAGCTGGTCGGAGGCGCGTGGGTCCACATAGACCGGGCCCCGCTTCAGGGCGTCGGCCGCGTCGGGGATTCCCTGGGCTCGCGCTCCGGCGCCGGCGGCCAGGACGAGCAGCACGGAGAGCGCCAGCGCCGCGAGGGCCGACAGGAGTGAAAACGGCCTCGTCTTCATACATCGACGCTACCTGAAGCGGGGCGTAAGTGACGAGGACGGATGTCAGGGACATGCGACCTGTGCCGCCGCTCCGGAGAGCGGCGGCACAGCGTCGTCGTCCCGCCGGCCCGGCACCGTCACTCGGCCGGCCCGGCAGCGTCACTCGGCCGGCTCGGCACCTCGTCCGGTCGGCCCGACGTCGTCGTCCGGCCGACTCGACACCGTCGTCCGGCCGATTCGACGCTGTCATTCGGCCGGCTCGACACCCGCCCTGAGCAGGCCGTATGTATAGGCGTCCTCCAGTGCCTGCCAGGACGCCGCGATCACGTTGTCGGCCACGCCGACCGTGGACCATTCGCCGGCGCCGTCGCCCGTGGTGATCAGTACGCGGGTGGTGGACTCGGTGCCATGGCGGCCTTCGAGGATGCGGACCTTGTAGTCGATCAGCTCCAGCTTGGCGAGTTGCGGGTAGAACTTCTCCAGGCCGACGCGCATGGCGCGGTCGAGGGCGTTGACGGGGCCGTTGCCCTCGGCAGTGGCGACGATGCGTTCGCCCTTGGCCCAGAGTTTGACGGTGGCCTCGTTGGCGTGGGTGCCGTCGGGGCGGTCCTCGACGATCGCGCGCCAGGACTCCGTACGGAAGTACCGGCGTGCCCGGCCCTCCACCTCCTCCCGGAGCAGCAGCTCGAAGGAGGCGTCGGCGGCCTCGTAGGTGTAGCCCTTGAGTTCGCGCTCCTTGACCCGCTCGACGACGCGGCCGACGAGTTCGCGGTCGTCGCCGAGGTCGACGCCGAGTTCCCTGCCCTTGAGCTCCACGGAGGCGCGGCCGGCCATGTCGGAGACGAGCATCCGCATGGTGTTGCCGACCAGCTCGGGGTCGATGTGCTGGTAGAGGTCGGGGTCGACCTTGATCGCGGAGGCGTGGAGGCCGGCCTTGTGGGCGAAGGCGGAGAGGCCGACGTACGGCTGGTGGGTGGAGGGGGTGAGGTTGACGACCTCGGCGATGGCGTGCGAGATGCGGGTCATCTCGGCGAGGGCGCCCTCGGGCAGGACGCGCTTGCCGTACTTCAGCTCCAGCGCGGCGACGACGGGGAAGAGGTTGGCGTTGCCGACGCGCTCGCCGTATCCGTTGGCGGTGCACTGAACGTGGGTCGCGCCCGCGTCGACGGCGGCGAGGGTGTTGGCGACGGCGCAGCCGGTGTCGTCCTGGGCATGGATGCCGAGGCGCGCGCCGGTGTCGGCGAGGACGGTGGCGACGACTGCCTGGACCTGGGCGGGAAGCATTCCGCCGTTGGTGTCGCAGAGGATCACCACGTCCGCCCCCGCCTCGGCGGCGGTGCGCACGACGGACTTGGCGTAGGCGGGGTTGGCGCGGTAGCCGTCGAAGAAGTGCTCGCAGTCGACGAACACCCGGCGGCCCTGTTCGCGCAGGTAGGAGACGGTGTCGCGGACCATCTCCAGGTTCTCGTCGAGGGTGGTGCGCAGAGCGAGCTCGACATGGCGGTCATGGGATTTGGCGACCAGCGTGATGACCGGCGCACCGGATGCGAGCAGCGCCTTGACCTGCGGGTCCTCGGCGGCGGCAGCGCCCGGGCGGCGGGTGGCGCCGAAGGCGACGAGTTGGGCGTGCTTGAAGTCGATCTCCTGCTGGGCGCGGGCGAAGAACTCCGTGTCCCGGGGGTTGGCGCCCGGCCAGCCGCCCTCGATGAAGCCCACGCCGAACTCGTCGAGGTGCCGCGCGATGGTCAGCTTGTCGGCGACGGTCAGATTGATGCCTTCGCGCTGTGCGCCGTCGCGCAGCGTCGTGTCGAAGACATGAAAACTGTCGTCGGCGGGCTTGGCTTCACTGGTGGACATGGGTCTGACTCCTGTCGGATGTGGCTTCCGGAATTCCGGGATCCACTTGCCCCCATCATCGCGCGCGTCTCGCCATGGCCGGGGTGGGGCCCAACAACGAAAAAACCTCTCGCGGGTGCGAGAGGTCTGCGCGCGGGTCTGGGGCACGGTGCCGCATTGCCGCGAGGGGGTACTGCCGCGGTTCAGCGGTCACTGCGGACCGGCGCGCTGCTGCCGATAATCATGCCGAGAGCAAGCACGGTGGCAGTTTGCCACAGATGGGACGTACCTGGACGTGTGTCTCACGTAGTGAGCAGCGTGTCCGCAAGGAACTCCCGGACGTGGGCGAGCGCCTGCTCGCGGCCCGTGCCCGGTATGCCGACCGCCACATGGACGCTGAAGCCGTCCAGCAGGGCGCGCAGCCTGGTGGCGTACCGGTCAGGGTCCACGGGACGGAACTCTCCGCGCGAGACCCCTTCGGCGAGCAGCGCCACCAGATCGCGGTGCCAGACGCCCTCGATGGCCGCCTGGCGGGCGCGGGCGTCCGCGGCGGCGTCCTGCGAGCGGTTCCAGACCTCCAGCCACAGCATCCAATGGGGGTCGCGGTGGCCCTCGGGGACGTAGAGGTCCACATAAGCGGACAGCCGCTCGGCCGCCGGGGCCTGCCGGGACAGCAGCGCGCTGCGCTCCGCGCCGAGGCGGCCCTCGCTCCACTCCAGGGTCTGCAGCAGCAGCTCGTCCTTGGTGCCGAAGTAGTAGAGCAGATGGCCGCTGCTCATCCCGACCTCGCGGCCGAGGCCCGCCATGGTCAGTCCGTCGAGTCCGCGCTCCGCGATGGTGGCCATGGCGGCGGCGAGCACGGACTCCCGGGGCGGCGCGACATTGCGCCGGCGGGGAGCGGGAGCAGGGGTCATTTGGTCACCGCTGCAGTGCCGGGGAACACGTTCACCCGTATGTTCTACCTGATCGAGCGGGTGCTCGCGGCGGGTCCCGGCGGGTCGTCAGACCTTCGGCTGCTGCTGGGTGATGCAGTGGATGCCGCCGCCGCCCGCGAAGATCGTGCGGGCGTCGACCAGTGTGACCGTGCGGTCCGGGTAGAGGCGGCGGAAGGTGTCGGCCGCGATCTCGTCGCGCGGGTCGTCGAAGGCGCACAGCACGACGCCGCCGTTGCACACGTAGTGGTTGACGTAGGAGTAGTCGACCCACTCGCCGTCCTCCTCGACGACGGTCGGGGCCGGGATCTCGACCACCTCGACGGCGCGGCCCCGTGCGTCGGTCTGGGACTTCAGGAAGGCGACGTTCTCCCGGCAGATCTCATGGTCGGGGTGGGACGGGTCGGGCTGGGTGTGGGCGACGATCACACCCGGCCCCGCGAAGGCGGCGACGATGTCGACATGGCCGAGGGTGCCGAAGTCGTGCGGGGGGTAGTCGGCGGTCAGTCCGCGCTTGAGCCAGATCGCCTTGGTCGTGCCGAGTTGGGCGTGGATCTCGGTCTCGACCTGCTCCTTGGTCCAGCCCGGGTTCCGCTCCGGGCCGAGTTGGACGGTCTCCGTCAGCAGGACCGTGCCCTCGCCGTCGACATGGATGCCGCCGCCCTCGTTGACCAGCGCGGAGCTGTGGACGGAGACGCCCGCGAGGTCGGCGACCACGCGGGCGATCTTGGAGTCGTGCTCCCAGCTGGCCCACTCCTGGGCGCCCCAGCCGTTGAACACCCAGTCCACGGCGGCCAGGCGGGTGCCGTCGGAGACGAAGGTGGGGCCGATGTCGCGCATCCAGGCGTCGTCCAACTCACGCTCGACGATGTCGACGCCCGGGCCGAGGAGGGTGCGTGCGTGTTCCGCCTGGCCAGGGCCGACGACCATGGTGACCGGCTCGAAGCGGCGTACGGCGCGGGCGACCGAGGCCCAGGCGCGGCGGGACTCGGCGAGGTCGTCGCCGGAGAAGGTGACGTTCGGGCCGGGCCAGGCCATCCAGGTGCGCTCGTGGGGCGCCCACTCGGGCGGCATACGGAAGGACATCAGCTGGGTTCCTAGAGGAAGTAGAGGCGGTTGAGGGAGATGGAGTCGGCGGGGCCGGAGTGCACGGGGTCGCCGTCGAGGGTGACCAGTCCGGTGCGGCCGTCGACGCCGACGTGCCCGATGCGGGAGTTGAGGCGCAGGTCGGCGGGGCCGATCCCGCGGGTGCCGCGGACGGCGACCCGGCGGCGACGCGTGGGCATCCGGTCCGCGCCCAGGTCCACGGCGGCCTGCGCGACGAACGCGACGGAGATGTCGGCGGGGGTCGCTCCGTGCGCCCCGAACTGCGGCCCCAGGACAAGAGGTTCGCAGGTGTCGGTGGCGGCGTTCGGATCGCCCGTCACCCCGTACGCAGGGAAGCCGGACTTCAGCACAAGCTGCGGCTTCGCGCCGAAGTACTGCGGCTTCCACAGCACGATGTCGGCGAGCTTCCCGACCTCGATGGAGCCGATCTCATGGGCGAGGCCGTGTGCGATGGCCGGGTTGATCGTCAGCTTGGCGACATAGCGCAGCACGCGCACGTTGTCGTCGTGCGGGCCGTCGCCCTCCAGCGGGCCGAGCTCCGCCTTCATCTTCCCCGCCATCGCGAAGGTGCGGCGCACCGTCTCGCCGGCCCGGCCCATGCCCTGGGCGTCGGAAGAGGTGATGCCGATGGCCCCGAGGTCATGGAGCACGTCCTCCGCGCCCATGGTTCCGGCGCGGATGCGGTCGCGGGCCATGGCGGCGTCGCCGGGCAGGTCGGTCTTGAGGTCGTGTACGGAGACGATCATCCCGTAGTGCTCGGCGACCGTGTCCCGGCCGAAGGGCAGGGTGGGGTTGGTGGAGGAGCCGATGACGTTCTCCACGCCCGCCATCTTGAGCACGTTGGGGACGTGTCCCCCGCCGCAGCCCTCGATATGGAAGGCGTGGACGGTACGGCCGTCGAGGACCCGCAGGGTGTCCTCGACCGACAGGCACTCGTTGAGGCCGTCGCTGTGCAGGGCGACCTGGACGTCGTGCTCCTCGGCGACCCGCAGGGCGGTGTCCAGGGCGCGGGTGTGCGCGCCCATGTCCTCGTGGACCTTGAAGCCGGACGCGCCGCCCTCGGCGAGGGCCTCGACGAGCGGCGCCGGGTCGGACGACGACCCGCGGCCGAGGAAGCCGATGTTGACGGGCCAGGCGTCGAAGGCGTTGAAGGCGTGGCGCAGCGCCCAGGGGGAGTTGACGCCGACGCCCCAGACCGGGCCGAACTCCTGGCCGATGACCGTGGTCACGCCGGAGGCGAGCGAGGCCTCCATGATGCGCGGCGAGAGCAGATGGACATGGGTGTCCACCGCGCCCGCCGTGGCGATCAGGCCCTCGCCGGGGATGATGCCGGCGCCGGTGCCGACGACGACGTCCACGCCGTCGAGGGTGTCGGGGTTGCCGGCCCGGCCGACGGCCGCGATCCGGCCGCCGCGGATGCCGATGGAGACCTTGCGGACGCCCTGGACGGCGTCGATGACCAGCACATTGCTGATCACGATGTCGCAGGTGTCGCGTACGGCGGCGGCCTTGAGGTGCAGTCCGTCACGTGCGGTCTTGCCGAAGCCGGCGAGGAACTCCTCGCCGGGCTTCTGGGCGTCGGACTCGACGCGGACGACAAGGCCGGAGTCTCCGAGGACGACGCGGTCGCCGGCGCGGGGGCCGTGGACGGCGGCGTACTCGTACGGGTCGATGCCGGTCATCGCGGTCCTCCCCGGGGGCGGTCGGGGCGGGGCTCGGCTGCCGCGGAGCGTCCGGGCGCGGTCGGGTCGTCTGCTTCGGCTTTGGTTTCGGCTTTGGTTTCGGCTTTGGTTTCGGCTTTGGTTTCGGCTTCGGGCGACAGCCGGCTGTCACCCCTGTGGTCCGGTGCAGACGGGCCGCGCCCGTCAGAGCCGGGGGCCGCAACCGGGGCGGGCCCGGGGTCGGCGGTGGAGGCCGCCGAGCCGCTCACACCCTCGCCGGGCACCGGGCCGCCGGCCGAATCGGCGGCCGCGCGCTCACCGGGGGCGTTCTGCGCGGCGGGGCCGCGAACGCCGGGGGCGTGTGCACGGGGGGCGTGTGCACCGGGGGCTTCCGGGCCTGCGGCGCTCGCGCCGAGGTAGCCGCAGGCCGCCGCTCTGCGCAGGGCCTCCTCCTTCGCGCCGGGTGCGTCGAGGGGGCCGTCGACAAGGCCCGCGAAGCCGATCGCGACGCGGTCGCCGCCGATGGGCACAAGGCCGATCTCCGATGTGCCGCCCGGGTCGAAGCGGGCGGAGGAGCCGGCGGGCACGCACAGCCGCATGCCGTAGGCCGCGGCGCGGTCGAAGTCGAGGCGGGGGTTCGCCTCGAAGAAGTGGAAGTGCGAGGTCACGCTGATGGGCACGGCGGCGGTGTTCCGCACGGTCAGCCGCAGTGCGGGCTGCGGCTCGGGGTGAGGCGGGGCGGGCAGCACGGCGCCGGGACCCGCGGGGCCGCCCGGGCCCGCGGCACTGCCGGAACCCGCGGCACTGCCGAGACCCGCAGCACTGCCGGAACCCGCATCGCCGCCCGCGCGAGTGCCGGAACCCGCGGCACCACCGAGACCCGCGGCACTGCCGGAACCCGCAGCACCACCGGAACCCGCATCGCCGCCCGCGCGAGTGCCGGAACCCGCGGCACTGCCGGAACCCGCAGCGCCGCCCGCGCGAGTGCCGGAACGCGCGGCGGCGCCGAGGGGGTCGGAGACGACGGCGAGCCGGGAACCGTCGTCGAATACGGCCTCCACATGCACCTCGGTGACCACGTCCGCCACACCGGGCAGCACATCGTCGGGCCCGAGCACACTGCGGGCCGCCTCGATCGCCTCGGCGAGCCGCAGACCGTCGCGGGCCGCCTCGCAGACGGTGTCCGCGATCAGGGCGGTCGCCTCGGGGACGTTGAGCCTCAGGCCGCGGGCCCGGCGGGCTCTGGCCAGCTCCGCGGCGGTGAAGATCAGGAGCCGGTCGCGCTCCGTCGGGGTCAGTCGCACCTCACCACACCTCCTCGTTTGAGCGCTACTCTAACTATCCGAGTCTTCTTAAGCCAGGCATTGACTCTGAAATCCGAGACAGGGGTGACTCATATTGAGCACCACTCAAACAACGTCGAGCGTCAGCGGCAGCCCATGCCGACGGAGCAGCGCGGAGTCGGCGCCAACCCCGAAGCGCAGCGCACCAGCTCTCCGTGCGATCCCGCGCCGGTCCTCCCGGGGTCGAATCTCTGCCTCCGCATGATCGTCTTCGGCCGGCTGCCGGTCTCCTTCGGCCTGAGCCCTGCCGGACGGCATGCGACCGATGCCGTCCGGCAGGGCGTGGCGGCTCCGGGTCATGGCCCGTGGTCGGCATCGGTGCACGCGGCACGAAGCCGGCGCGCTTCCAGGGGCGGGGTGACAACCCCGCCCCCGAGAACAGGGGTGGAGGGGTGGGGAAACGACTCGGCCCGGCCCCGTGAGGGGCCGGGCCGAGGGGCGCGGGGTGCCGGGGCGTCAGCCCAGGGGGTGCATCCAGGCGTGGGGGTCGGGGGCTGTGCCCGTCTGGATGGCGAGGAGGGACTCGCGCAGGCGCATCGTGACCTCGCCCGGCTCGCCGCCGGACTGGGTCCACTCGCCGGAGGCGCACTTCACCCGGCCGACGGGGGTGATCACCGCGGCCGTGCCGCAGGCGAAGACCTCCTTGAGCGTGCCGTTCTCGGTGTCACGCCGCCAGTCGTCGATGGAGACGCGGCCCTCCTGAGACTGGTGGCCGAGGTCCTTCGCCAGCTTCAGCAGCGAGTCGCGGGTGATGCCCGCCAGCAGGGAGCCCGTCAGCTCGGGGGTGACGATGCGGTCCTCGTACACGAAGTACAGGTTCATCCCACCGAGTTCCTCGACCCACTTGTGCTCCAGCGCGTCGAGGTAGGCGACCTGGTCGCAGCCGTGCGCGGCCGCCTCCGCCTGGGCGAGCAGCGAGGCCGCGTAGTTGCCGCCGGTCTTCGCGGCGCCGATGCCGCCGGGGACGGCGCGCACCCGGTCCTCGGAGAGCCAGATGGAGACCGGCTTGACGCCGCCGGGGAAGTACGCGCCGGCGGGCGACGCGATCACGATGAAGAGGTACTCGTTCGCCGGCTTCACCCCGAGGCCGACCTCGGTCGCGATCATGAAGGGGCGCAGATACAGCGAGGCTTCGCCGCCGTGCGCCGGGACCCATGCCTTGTCCTGCTGGACCAGCGCGTCGCACGCGGCGATGAAGGTCTCGACGGGGAGCTCCGGCATGGCCAGCCGCGCGGCCGACCGCTGGAAGCGCTCGGCGTTGGCCTCGGGGCGGAACACCGCGACCGAGCCGTCCGGCTGCCGGTAGGCCTTCAGGCCCTCGAAGATCTCCTGCGCGTAGTGCAGCGTCATGTTCGCGGGGTCGAGCGAGAGCGGCGCGTACGGAACGAGCTCCGCATCGTGCCAGCCGCGACCCTCCGTCCACTTGATCGTCACCATGTGGTCGGTGAAGTGGCGGCCGAATCCGGGATTGGCCAGGATCGCCTCACGCTCCGCGTCGGACAGCGGATGCGCGGATGGCTTGAGCTCGATCGTGGTCGTCGTCATGAGTGCAGTCCTTCACCGTTTGGTTGTGTTGGACCGCGCTTCACGCCACCGCAGTTTGCTAGGACGTCCGAGCTTTCCCGCAGACACACGGCCCGGTTCCGATTATCGCTCGGGGTGAACACGGCGTGAATGCGGCCCAGGGATTGATGGTGACACCCGGAGGCCGCACAGGAGAAGCCGCCGGGTGCGGTTGCGACCCGGCGGCTGGGGTGGTATCAGGCGCGGGTCAGCTCGCTACGCGTACCGCGAGCGCGTCGCCGATCTGGTCCGTCGTACGGGGCCGGTCGGCCGTCCGCTCGGCGAGATCGGCCGCCACGGCCGTCTCGACTCGCGCCGCCTCCGCCTCATAGCCGAGGTGGCGCAGCAGCAGCGCGACGGAGAGCACCGTGGCGGTGGGGTCGGCCTTGCCCTGGCCCGCGATGTCGGGTGCGGAGCCGTGGACGGGCTCGAACATGGACGGGAACTCGCCCGTCGGGTTGACGTTGCCGGAGGCGGCCAGGCCGATGCCGCCGGTGACGGCGGCGGCGAGGTCGGTGAGGATGTCGCCGAAGAGGTTGTCGGTGACGATGACGTCGAAGCGCTCCGGCTGGGTGACGAAGAAGATCGTCGCCGCGTCGACATGCAGATAGTCGGTGGTGACCTCGGGGTACTCCCGGCCGACCGTGTCGAAGATCTTCTTCCACATGTGGCCGGCGTAGACGAGGACGTTGTTCTTGTGCACCAGCGTCAGCTTCTTGCGCGGCCGGGCCTGGGCCCGCTCGAAGGCGTCCCGGACGACGCGCTCGACGCCGTACGCCGTGTTCACGCTGACCTCGGTGGCCACCTCGGCGGGCGTGCCGGTGCGCAGCGAGCCGCCGTTGCCGGTGTACGGGCCCTCGGTGCCCTCGCGGACCACGACGAAGTCGATGTCGGGCCGCCCGGCGAGCGGGGTGGCGGTGTTCGGGAAGAGCTTCGAGGGACGCAGATTGATGTAGTGGTCGAAGGCGAACCGCAGCTTCAGCAGCAGTCCGCGCTCCAGGACGCCCGACGGCACGGAAGGGTCGCCGATCGCGCCGAGCAGGATGGCGTCATGGCTCTTGAGGGCGTCGAGTTCGGCGTCGGGGAGGGTCTCTCCGGTGCGGTGCCAGCGCTGGGCGCCGAGGTCGTACTCCTTGGTCTCCAGCTTCACATCCTGCGGCAGGACGGAGTCGAGGACCTTCAGGCCCTGGGCCACGACTTCCTGGCCGATGCCGTCACCGGGGATCACTGCGAGATTGATGCTGCGAGACATGGCGGCACCCTACTCCTCGTCCCACCCCATGACACATGCCGTCCGCCATTCGGACGTCAGCGCGAACTGCCGTTCCCGTCATGGGCGTTCCGTTGCATTCCGTTCACCCGGGCCCGGCGTCAGGCTGCCCTGCATCGGCTACTTCGCAGTCCAGCGCCCGGGGGCCTGAGCGAAGCGCCCGGGCGGGAGGCAGTGACCCGGAGTGGGCCAGCAGCCGCGGGTGGGTCAGCGACCGGGGGGGCGGGTGTGGCCGGGGCGCGGGTCAGTGGCCGGTCGCACCGCCGTTGTCCCTGCGGTCGAGGGCGCGCTGCAGCGCAGCGGCGGCATTGCGGCGGTCGGACTCGCTGAGGCGGGCGGCGGTGTGGCGGACGCGACGGACGGTCGTCTCGGGCATGGTGATCGACTCCTGGAGATCACGAGGGATATCGAGGCGCCGGAGGGGCGGGGGGACCGGTGCCGCAGGGGTGACCTGCTCGGGGCACGGCGCGCATCCGCCATTCGCTGGATCGAGCGAGACGTTCGGCTTCTACAAAGCTAAGTGAGGACCGCGCCGCTGTCTCCACAATTACTCGGACTTCCTACTATCTGAGACGGCGGCCGGGTTCGCAGCTCGTGGACCGAGGCGCGGGCCCGGATTCTGCGGTGGCCCGGATTCTGCGGTGGCCCGGATTCTGCGGTGGCCCGGATTCAGCCGCCGTCGACTATGGCGTTCAACTCCCGCGTCAGGCGCTCCACGGCGTCCTCGGGTGTCTCCCGCTGGGCCAGGGTGTCGTGGACCACCGCCTGGATCGCGCTGCTCACCTGTTCGTACTGCGGGCTCTTCGGCCGCGGCTGGGCCGCCAGCACGCTGTCGCGCAGGGTCGGCAGATACGGGAACCGGCTCACCAGGGACGGGTCCTCGTATATGTCGGCCCGCACGGGCGCGAGCCCGCCCTCGGTGAGCATCCGACGCTGGACCTTCTCGCTGGTCAGATAGGCGAGCAGATCGGCTGCCGACGCCTTGTGCGGGGAGTTCGCGTTGATCGCCAGGTTCGAGCCGCCCAGGACGCCGACGGCCGGCTCGTTCAGACCGGGCAGCGGGGCCACATCGAACTTGCCCGCCACCTTCGAGTCCTCCCCGCTGGCCAGCGGGTAGACGTAAGCCCAGTTGCGCAGGAAGAGCAGACGGCCGTCCTGGAATGCCTTGCGGGACTCCTCCTCCTTGTAGGTGAGCGCCTCCCTGGGGATCCATCCGTCGCGCACGCCGTCGGCCAGGAAGGCCAGGGCCTCGCGCGTCTTCTCGGGGTCCACCGTCACCCGGGTGCCGTCGCCGGAGAGGAAGGAGCCGCCGGCCGACTGCACGGCCTCGGTGGCGTTGACCGTGAGCCCTTCATACGGCAGGAACTGCCCCGCGTACCCCTGGAGGCCGTACTCCGGCGCCACCGTCTTCGCCAGGCGCTCCAGCTCCGCCCAGGTGCGCGGTGGACGCTCGCCGGCCCGATCGAGAATGTCCTTGCGGTAGTAGAGCATTCCGGCGTTGGTGATGTACGGCACTGCGTACAGCTGCCCGTCCAAGGTCGCGGTTTCCACCACGGGCGGCAGGAATTCCTTGATCGGGAATCGGTCGGCGTCCAGCGGTGCGAGCCAGCCCGCTGCTGCGAATTCTCCCGTCCACGCCACATCGAGGTCGAGCACGTCGAAACGGTCGCTGCCGGATCGCAGGCTGCTGGCCATCTGCGCGCGCGCCTCGTCCGCAGCCCACGGGAATTGCAGCAGCGTGACCTTCTCGGCCGGGTGGGTACGGTTCCACTCGGCCACCACACCACGCGTGTAGCCGGTCGGGTCCGCGCTCGCGACCAACGTGAGGGGGCCACGGCCGTCCGATCCGCCCTGGTCTCCCGAGGAGCACGCGCCCACGGAGCCCGCAAACAGCACCGTCGCCAGAAGGCCCCCGATCCAGGCGCGCTTCCACCGCATCAGTTCCTCCCGACCCAGTGCCGCCTGCCGCCGTATCCGGTGCATGCCTATCGGTTAGGCAAGGCTGATAATGGATGTGGGAATGTGGCCGTGGACGATACGGCTCACGGCCGGAGGTCTCCACTTAGCAAGAAGGTATTCCAGGAGGGAGGAGGCGGCCCGGTGCGTCTTCCCCTTCTGGCCCTTCTCGCCAAAGGCCCGGCTCACGGGTACGAACTCAAACAGTCCCTGGAGAAGCTTCTGGGGACAGCATATCCCGAGCCCAATATCGGACAGATCTATGTCACGCTCGGTAGGCTGGAAAAAGCCGGGATGATCGAGGGGACGGATGTCACCCAGTCGACCCGGCCGAACAAGCGGATCTACCAGCTGACACCTGCTGGACGCGACGCTGTGGCCTCATGGCTCAAGGAGCCGGCCGAGGAGCCGCGGCTGCGGGATGAGTTCTTTCTGAAACTCGCCCTCGCGCCCGACACGGAGGAACGGATTGCCCTGATCAACATGCAGCGGCGTCACTACCTCAACACCATGCGTGACCTGTCCAAGCTAGCCGCGACCGAGGACCGGGACAACCGATTCTCACAGCTGCTGATCGAGGGCGCGATGCTCCATCTGCAGGCGGACCTCGACTGGCTCGAACGCTGCCAAGAGGACCTGGAATGAGTCACGAAGCCCCTCCCGTCCCGGAAGGCGGGAGCGCCCCCGCCGACGCCGAACCCATCGTCCGAGCACGGGGACTGGTCAAGACGCACCAGGCCGACGGCGTCCCCGTCAAGGCCGTACGCGGCGTCGATCTGCGTGTGGAGCGCGGCGAGTTCCTTGCCATCACCGGACCCTCGGGAGCCGGCAAGTCGACGTTGCTCCATCTGCTCGGTGGCCTTGACCGGCCGGACAGCGGCCAGATCTGGCTCGGGGACAAACGGGTCGACACCTACGGTGAGGCACGCTGGGCCGTGCTACGCCGCCGAAGCATCGGCGTCGTCTTCCAGTTCTTCAACCTGATATCCAATCTGACCGTGGCCGACAACGTCGAGCTGCCGGCGCTGCTTGCCGGGCACTCGACCCGGGAGGCCCGTCAGGCACGCGCCGAACTGCTGGCGGACCTGGGCCTGGAGGGCAGGGAGCGCAGCGTGCCGGGCGAGCTCTCCGGCGGTGAGCAGCAGCGGGTCGCGCTCGCCCGCGCGCTGGTCAACCACCCTTCCCTGCTGCTGGCGGACGAACCCGCGGGCAGTCTTGACAGCAAGGGCACCCGGGAGGTCCTCCGGCTGCTCTCCCGCTACCACGAGCGCGGCCAGACCATCGTGATGGTGACCCATGACGCCCGGCTGGCCAGCGCCGCGGACCGGGTGATCCACCTGTTCGACGGCCGGATCGTCGACGAGGCCACGTTCGGCAAGGAGCCCCCACGCGCGGAGGGCGTGGCCGGCACGATCGAGCTGAAGGGCTGAGCGGCGATGAGGGCCCCGGTGCGCTGGGTACGCGCCGATCTCCGGGCGGTGCGCGGCGAAGCGCTGCTGCTGGTCCTCGCAACGGCCGGGATCATCGTCTCGCTGCTGCTCGCCAGCGCCTTCCTCTCCTACGCCACCAACCCCTGGCAGCGGGTCTTCACCCAGTCCTCCGGCGCCCATGTCTGGATCCACACCACGGCATCGGCCGACGCCCGATCACTGGCCGACATCGACGGCGTGAAGAGCGTGTCAGGGCCGTTCAGCACCGCGGAGGCCACAGCGGAGCTGCGCGGCGTCACGGCGGCGCTGGAGATGCGCGCCGCCGCCCCCCAGCCGCCGGACGTGGCACGCCCGCTGATCGTCTCCGGTCGCTGGCTCGCACCCGACGACCCCGGGGGCATCGTGCTGGAGAGCTCGGTGGCCCGGGCGCTGGTGGCCGAGCCCGGCGACTCGCTGCAGCTGCGCGACTCCGACGGAACCGACCGCACCCTGCGCGTCGTGGGCACCGCCGACACCGCGGAACCGCGTTATCGCGCGGAGGAAACCCCCGGCGTGGGATGGGTGCTGCTGTCCACCCTCGTCAAGGAAGCGCCCGACCCCGAGCTCCGTGGTCAGACCATCGGGCTTCGGCTGGAGAATGCCGAGGACACCGACTTCGTCGTCCAACGGGCGGTCACCGAGCTCGGCGCCGACCAGGTGACCAGCGTCTCCACCTGGCAGGAGGCCCAGGGCGAGGCCGAAGGCGGGAGCCGGCTCCTCGGTCTGCTCCTCGGGGTGTTCGGACTCGGCGCCCTGCTGGCCGCGGCCTTGGCGGTGGCGGGCGCCATCAGCACCCGCATCCGGGGGCATCTGCGTGATATCTCGGTGCTCAAGGCAATCGGCTTCACCCCCGCGCAGCTGGTGCGGATGTACCTGGGGGAGCACCTGTCCCTGGCACTGGTCGGCGTCGTCTGCGGAACCCTCGCCATCGAGTTGCTGGGCCCGCTGCTGCCCGGCCGGGTCGGCGAGGCGATGCAGCTGTGGCAGGCGCTGCCGGGCCATGCGTGGGTGCCCGCGGCGATCTCGGCGGGCATGCTGCTGCTCATCGCCGCCACGACGGGGGCGGCCGCCTGGCGCGCCGGACGTGTACTGCCCGTGCCGGCCGCGCGGGCCGCGGTTCCGAGCGGCCGCTGGACGTCCGGAAGCGTGCGCCGTGCTCTGGGGCTGCGCCTCCCGCCCGCCCTCGTGCTCGGCTGGCGCGGCGCCTTCGACCGCCCGGGGCGCGCCGTGGCGGCCATCGGACGACTCGCCGTACCACTGTTGCTGATCACTGTGACCCTGGGCGCCTCGACCACGCTGGACGCCTTCGAGCACCGGCCGCAGACGGTGGGGCTCGCCGCCTCGCTCACGGCGCGCAGCGAGGGTCTCGACCAGGCGTCCGCGCAACGGCTGCTGACAGCTCACCCCGAGGTGGCGGCGGCATACCCGGGCTCCGAAGTCGCGGCTCTGGTGCCGGGGCAGACCGGCACGATCAGGCTCCGAGGCCTCGGCGAGGAGGACCGTCCGTACCCGTTCGCCGTCGCCGAAGGACGGACACCGAGCGGTCCGGACGAGGCGGTGGCGGGGCAGGGCCTGCTCGATCTCCTCGATGCCGAGGTCGGCGACTGGGTGCGCGTGACGGTCCAGGGGAACCCGCAGGTGCTCCATATCGTCGGGCGCAGCATCGAATCGGAGGACGGCGGACGCGTGATCTCCACATCCCTGGACACACTGCGGGAGAGCAACCCCGCACTGCAGCCGGGCTTCCACCACCTGGTACTCGAGGACGGCGCCGATGCCATCGCGGTGAAGGACGACCTGGCCGGGACCGCCGACGGCAGGATCGACGTCCGAGAGATCGGCGATCCAGCGGACGCACTCCCGCCGGTGCGCGGTGTGATCATCATCGGCCTGATCGTCGTGCTGGGACTGATCGGACTGGCCGACCTGTCGGCGACCACCGCCGCCGGGGCGCAGAACCGACGCCGCGACCTGCTCGCGCTCAGGGCCATCGGGCTCACTCCACGCCAGATCATGTCGGTGATCGTGGCCGAGACGGGCTTTGTCGCACTTGCGGCCGGCGTGATCGGAACGGTCGTCGGGGTACAGGTGTCGGACTGGCTGATCGATCTCCAAGGCCGTTCCAGCGGCATCGGCGCGGGCATCGCCCAGAGTCCCCCGCCGGCCACCCTGATCGTTGTCGTGGCGGCTGCGGTGACGGGCGCGGTCGCCGTCTCGGCGCTACCCGCCGCGCGGGCCGTACGGCAGCGCCTCGCGGACACGCTGAGCGACTCGCTGTGAGCCGAGGCCGCGCCGCGGCGGGGCGGCCCCGGCGTTCGGACCGGGGGCCGGTCCAGTGTCGCGACGGGCAGTGTCTGCCCGTCGAGGAGCGTCGTCCGGCGCGGGGGCGCCCCCGCGCCTGAAGGGCTGCGGGGGAGATCGCAAGGCGGCCGGAAGTCCTCGCAGCGGAGCTGCTCGGGCTTTCGGCCAACGGCAGCGTGGGGCGCTGCCCGGGCCCGCAGGGCCCAGGGGGTGGGGGTCCCGCCCACGCCGGAGGCTGTGGGGGAGCGTGCAGGGCGGCGCGAGTGGGCAAAGCC
Source organism: Streptomyces sp. MUM 178J (assembly GCF_022414575.1). GTDB lineage: Bacteria > Actinomycetota > Actinomycetes > Streptomycetales > Streptomycetaceae > Streptomyces > Streptomyces chengmaiensis. Next base: position 29,806 of record NZ_JADWYQ010000020.1, read on the forward strand.
CGCCGGGAGGGGCGCTAGCTCGCGGCGCCGGCGCCCACCGCGGAAGTGACGCGCAGGCCGGCCCGGCTGCGCCAGCCGTCCCCTTCGGGGCCGAACTGGGCCCAGTTCGCCAGGTGATCCACGATGCCCAGACCTCGGCCGTGTTCGTCCTCGGCGTCGGCGTCGCCCTGGGCCCGGCAGCAGTCCGAAGCTCCGGTGTCGACCACATCGACGCATATCTCCCGGCCGGTCAGGGTCAGGCTGACGGTCATGTCCGTGCCACCGTGCCGCGCGGCGTTGCCGGCCAGCTCGCCGATGACCAGGACCACGGAGTCCCGGTCGGGCTCGCTCAGCCCCCAGCGGGACAGATGTGCCGCGGTGAACCGGCGGACCGTACGAACCCGGCAGTCCTCGGCCGGCAGGGTGATCACTACGCGGCGGGAGGCGACGACACCGGTCGTGAGCCGCTTCGCGGGCGACATCCAGGAGCCCCCGTCGAGGAGGCGACGACCGCGCGACGCGGTGGGGGAGATGGTGGTCGGTGCCAGAGTCATGGCCTTGCCTCGCTGACCTCATCAGCAGTCCGGGCGAACGGCGTGGAATCCTCACGCCCGGCTTCTTCCGTCACGAGCGCCGACACCCGATTCCCGTGACCATGTCCGGCGCGATGCCGTTGCCGTCCCTCGCCGAACCTGTTGTACATACATGTTAGGTATGTCCGGAAGTGCTGGTCAAGGGTTGAGGGAGGGAATCTGCCCAAGGAGCGCAAACGTCGTTCAACGTATGTGTGAGGCGTCGACGGGCACGGCAATCAGTGGGTACCGAACAGGTAGGTATGCCGGAAGCGCAGCTGTTCACCCGCAGGGCCTACAGCACATCTCCGTCCCGCCAGTCGAAGCAGATCTCCCGCGAAACGTCCGGAAGCACCCGGTTCCCCGCTCCGCGCACATATGTGCTGTCCGACTCCTCCGGCAGCGGGACGCGGCCCGCAGGGCCCAGGGCGGTGATGGGGCCCTGCCAGAGGCGCCAGCCGCGGGCGCGGTAGAGGAGGGCGCCGGTGTCGGAGGCGGAGAGGGCGCCCAGGGCGTAGGCGCCGTCGATCACCTGCTCCAGCACGTCCATCACACGGTCGCCGTACCCGCGGCGGCGGCGATCGGCGCGGACGGCCACCGCCTCGACATAGCCGGCCCGCAGCGAGCGGCCGTCGCAGATCACCCGGCGCTGGACGACGCTGCCGTGCGCCACCAGCTCCTCTCCGTCGTACAGCAGCGCGTGCACGCCGCCGAGCGCGTGGTCGAAGTCCTCGTCACCGAAGTCGCCCTCGAACGCGCCCGTGAGCAGTGTGCGGATCTCCAGCAGATCGGCGGGGCTCAGTTCGTAGGTGTGGGCGGTACGCAGGGACTCGCTCAGGCTCGGCTCGCTCATGTCCGGCATTCTCTACGGCCCCTTGGCCCGGCGTGGCCGGAGCAGCAGACTTCGGCTATGGCCTCGACATCTGACTCCGTGACCGCCGACAATGCGAGCGCCGACCGTGCGGACGTGCCGCGCTGGACGCCGGTGCACGGCCGGGACCACCGGTCCGTCCCCTACCGCCCCAAGCGGATGAGCCCCGAGGACTCGGTTCGGCGCGCGGCCGCGCTGCGCGCACGGATGGACGAGCGGCGCACCGTGCGGCAGTTCGCGCCCGATCCGGTGCCCGAACAGGTCGTGCGGGACGCGATCGCCTGCGCCGCGACCGCGCCTTCCGGGGCGCACCAGCAGCCGTGGACGTTCGTCCTGGTCAAGGATCCCGGCATCCGGCGGCGTATCCGCGAGGCGGCGGAGCACGAGGAGCGGATCTCCTACGACGGCAGGCTCGGCGAGGAGTGGCTGGCGGCGCTGCGGCCGCTGGGCACGGACGCGGTCAAGACGCATCTGACGGATGCGCCCGCGCTGATCGTGGTCTTCCAGCAGCGCTACTGGCTCGGCGAGGACGGCGTCAAGCGCAAGCACTACTACGTGGACGAGTCCGTGGGCATCGCGGTCGGGATGCTGCTGAGCGCGCTGCACCTGTCGGGTCTGGCGGCGCTGGTGCACACTCCGAGCCCGATGCGATTCCTCTCCGAGGTGCTGGAGCGCCCGGCGAACGAGAAGGCGTTCGCGGTGATCCCGGTCGGCTATCCGGCCGCGGACTGCACGGTCCCCGATCTCGTCCGCAAGTCCCTGGACCAGGTGCTCGTGGAGAAGTGAGACGGACGACGGCCGGTCACGCTCGGTGGTCGAGCCCTCGCGTCAGATCCTCGACCCAGTGCGTGAACTCCTCCCTCCGGTGGGTCCTGCCGCCGCACAACGCCGCCACCTGCGCGTCCGTGAGGCGGTTGGGGCCCTCGAGCCGCAGCAGCCGGGCCAGCTCGTGCAGCACCGAGGCGAGTCGCCGCGCGTCGTCCGGGGCGATGGTCGATCCCCAGTGCGTATGGGCGATGGTGGTGGAACCGGGCATGTCGGGTACCTCCGTTCCGTCCCCCTGTCGGCCATCATCCCCCAACGCGGCCGCCCCCGTCCGGTGAGGGCCGGACGGGGGCGGAGCCTGGCGGGCGGGACGACGGAGAGTGTCAGCCCATGTGCGGGTAGGAGTAGTCGGTCGGCGGGACCAGCGTCTCCTTGATGGCACGGGTCAGCGTCCAGCGCATCAGGTTCTGCGGGGCGCCGGCCTTGTCGTTGGTGCCGGAGGCGCGGCCGCCGCCGAAGGGCTGCTGGCCGACCACGGCGCCGGTCGACTTGTCGTTGATGTAGAAGTTGCCGGCGGCGTAGCGCAGCTTGTCCATCGTGTGCCGGGCGGCGGCGCGGTCATTGGCGATGACCGAGCCGGTCAGCGCGTACGCGGACACCGACTCCATCTGCTCCAGCATCGCGTCGTACTGGTCGTCCTCGTAGACGTGGACGGCCAGGAACGGGCCGAAGTACTCGGTCGTGAAGACCTCGTTGGCCGGGTCGCCGCACTCGACGACGGTCGGGCGGACGAAGTAGCCGACCGAGTCGTCGTAGCTGCCGCCCGCGACGACCGTGCAGGTCGGGTCGGACTTCGCACGGTCGATGGCGGCCTTGTTCTTGGCGAAGGACCGGTCGTCGATGACGGCGCCGACGAAGTTGGACAGATCGGAGACATCGCCCATCTTGATGCCCTCGACCTCGGCCGCGAACTCCTCCTTGAAGCCGGAGTTCCAGATGGAGGCCGGGATGTACGCACGCGAGGTCGCCGAGCACTTCTGGCCCTGGAACTCGAAGGCGCCGCGGGTCAGCGCGGTCTTCAGCACGGCGCGGTCGGCGCTCGGGTGCGCGACCACGAAGTCCTTGCCGCCCGTCTCGCCGACGATGCGCGGGTAGGAGCGGTACTTCTCGATGTTGTTGCCGACCGTCTTCCACAGGTGCTGGAAGGTCCTGGTCGAACCGGTGAAGTGGATGCCCGCCAGGTCCGGGTGGTTCAGGGCCACCTCGGAGACGGCGAGGCCGTCGCCCGTCAGCAGGTTGACGACGCCCTTGGGCAGGCCCGCCTCCTCCAGGAGCTGCATGAGCAGCACGGCGGCGTGGGTCTGCGTCGGGGACGGCTTCCAGATCACCACGTTGCCCATCAGCGCGGGGGCGGTGGGCAGGTTGCCGGCGATCGCCGTGAAGTTGAACGGCGTGATCGCATAGACGAAGCCCTCGAGCGGGCGGTGGTCGAGACGGTTCCACACGCCCGGCGAGTTGGCCACCGGCTGCTCCGCCAGCAGCTCGCGGGCGTAGGCGACGTTGAAGCGCCAGAAGTCGATCAGCTCGCACGGGGTGTCGATCTCGGCCTGCTGTGCGGTCTTGGACTGGCCCAGCATGGTCGAGGCGGCCAGCGTCTCCCGCCACGGGCCGGAGAGCAGCTCGGCGGCGCGCAGGAAGATCGCGGCACGGTCGTCGAAGGACATCGCACGCCAGGCGGGGGCGGCGGCCAGGGCGGCGTCGATCGCGTCCTGCGCGTCCTGCTGCGTGGCCGTGGCGAACGTGCCCAGGACGGCCTTGTGGTTGTGCGGCTGGACCACGTTCACACGCTCGCCGCCGCCCATGCGCTTGACGCCGCCGATCGTCATCGGCAGCTCGATGGGGTTGTCGGCCAGCTCCTTGAGCTTGGCCTCCAGCCGGGCGCGCTCCGGGGTGCCCGGCGCGTAGGAGTGGACCGGCTCGTTGACCGGCGCGGGGACCTGGGTCACAGCGTCCATGGTTGCCGTATCTCCTTCAATCAGTGGGGCAGTCGGTCGGGCAGTGGGGGGATCAGCCGCGGCTGATCAGGGAACGCATGAAGAACGCGAGGTTGGCGGGGCGCTCCGCGAGACGGCGCATGAAGTAGCCGTACCAGTCCGTTCCGTATGCGATGTAGACCCGCATACGGTGCCCTTCGGCGGCCAGTCGGTGCTGCTCGCCCTCGCGGATGCCGTACAGCATCTGGAATTCGTACTCGTCGAGCTTCCGCCCGGCCTGGCGGGCGAGCTCCTGGGTGATCGCCACGATCCGCGGGTCATGGGACCCGATCATCGGATACCCGCTGCCCTCCATCAGAATCTTCAGGCAGCGGACGTACGCCTTGTCGACCTCGTGCTTGTCCTGGTAGGCGACGGTGGCGGGCTCCTTGTACGCGCCCTTGACCAGGCGTACGCGCGAACCCGCGGCGGCCAGCCTGCGGCAGTCCTCCTCGGTGCGGAAGAGGTACGACTGGACGACCGCGCCGGTCTGCGGGAAGCGCTCGCGCAGCTCGGCGTGGATGGCGAGGGTCGAGTCGACCGTGGTGTGGTCCTCCATGTCGAGGGTGACCGTGGTGCCGATCTCCGCGGCGGCCTCCACAACCGGGGCGACGTTCTTCAGCGCCAGGTCATGGCCGCCGGGCAGCGCCTGGCCAAATGAGGACAGCTTCACCGACATCTCGGCGCACTCGGCGAGGCCGAGCGGTTTGACGGCCTCGATCAGCTGCAGATAGGCGTCGCGGGCGCGCAGCGCCTCGGCGGGGTCGGTGACGTCCTCGCCGAGGACGTCAAGGGTGACCTCCAGGCCGCGGTCGGCCATCGATTCGATGACCGGCAGGGTTTCCTGGACCGTCTCGCCCGCGATGAAACGCTTCACCACGGGCTTGGTGACCGGGGCCGCCGAGACGATTCGGCGCATGGCGTCGCTGCGCGACGCGGCGAGGATCACGGGACCCAGCACGGGCACCTCCACGGAGAGTCAGAGACTTAAGCCGCATCCAGAACAGAACACAACAGAACTGGAACGGCACGAAGAACCACCGTGAAACCTAAGGATCGCTCCGATCCCCCGCCATCGACAGGTGTCACGCATCCGTGTCCGGGATCTCAGACATCTGTCTGAGGGGGGTGCGAGAATGTCCGGGTGAAGGGCGATTACCAGGAGCTGGTCGATGAGATCTCCGCGCTGCTGGCATGCCCGGCAACCCTGGAGAACCGCGACTTCGGGCTGATCGCCTTCGGGGCACACGACAGCGAAGACGACAGCACCATGGACCCGGTCAGGACGCGCTCCATCCTCACCCGCAAGTCGACGCCCGCGGTCCGCGCCTGGTTCGAGGGGTTCGGCATCACCCGGGCGACGGGCCCCGTGCGGATCCCGGCCTCGCCGGAGGCAGGCGTGTACCGGGACCGGATCTGCCTGCCGGTGCGGCACCGCGGTGTGGCGCTCGGCTATGTCTGGCTGCTGGACACCGACCCAGGCCCGACGCCCGCGCAGCTCGCCGCGGCGATGGAGGTCACCGAGCGGATCGGCTCACTGCTCGCCGACGAGGAGCGGGCGGGCGCGGATGTGTCCCGTGAGCTCCGTGCCGTACTGGGGGCGGAGCGCGGCTGGCAGTACGACATGGCGCTGGCCGCGCTGCGCTCCGCGCTGGGCGGCGGGCCGGACGCGGCGGACGGACCGCACACGATGGTCTGCGTCACGCCCTGGCCGTCGGCCGACGTGCCCTCCGCGCGGTCCCTGCCGGGGACGGCCGCCCTGTGCACGATTCCCTGGCGCGGCGCCGACGGCCCGGTCGGGAACGCCCTCGCCCTGCTCATACGGCTGCGGTCCGCCGACAGCCTCACCCCCGCGCTGACCGCGGCGGACCGGCTGTCCGGTCCGGCGGCAGCGGCCGGGGGCACGGCAGCCGGGGGCGCCGCGGACCGGCTCTCCGGCCCAGTGGCGGTCGGGGTGGCGCAGGCCCGGCGGGGCCTCGCGGAGCTCAACGCCGCCTGGCACGAGGCGGTCTCCGCGGCCCGCGCGGCCCTGGCGCAGCCGCGGCTCGGGCCTGTGGCCCAGTGGTCGGCCATCGGCCCGTACCGCCTGCTGACGGCGCTGCCCGACGGCGCCGCCCACGACCCTGCCGTACGGGAGCTCCTCACACCCTCGCACACGGAACTGGCCCGCACCGCCGAGGTGTTCCTCGACTGCGCGGGCCAGGCGGGCCGGACGGCGGCGGCGCTGGGCATCCACCGGCAGACGCTGTACTACCGCCTCTCCCGGATCGAGCAGCTCACGGGGCTCGATCTGGGGGAAGGGGAGGACCGGCTGCTGCTGCACATGGCGCTGAAGGCGGCGCGGCTGTAGGCGCCTGGGGCTTCGCCCCAGACCCCGCGCCTCTTCTCCCCCAGCTGCCGCTGGGAGGTACTACCGGCGGGGCTGACGTTCCGGGGCGCCGCCCCCGGACCCCCGCTCCTCAAACGCCGGAGGGACTGGTTTTCCAGCCCCTCCGGGGGCATCCTCCCGGACGAAGTCCGGGAGAGTCCGAGGACCCAGGGACGGGGGCGCGGAGCCCCCGAAACCGGGTGTGGGGCGGAGCCCCGGGGACGGGTCAGTCCGTGAGGTTGACCGAGCGCGCCGATGCCGCGCCGATCTCCTCCGCGATCTCCGTCAGCACCGACTGCGGCACCGTGTCGTCCACCGTGAGCACGACCAGCGCCTCGCCGCCCTCCTCCGTACGGGAGACCTGCATGCCGGCGATGTTCAGGCCGGCCTCGCCGAGGATGCGGCCGACGGTGCCGACGACGCCGGGACGGTCCTCGTAGCGCAGCACGACCATATGGTCGGCGAGCGCCAGGTCGACGTCGTAGTCGCCGACGGCGACGATCTTCTGGAAGTGCTTGGGGCCGGCGAGCGTGCCGGAGACCGAGATCTCCTCGCCGCCGGAGAGGGTGCCGCGCACGGTGACCACATTGCGGTGGTCGGGGGACTCGCTGCTCGTGGTGAGCCGGACCTCGACGCCGCGCTCCTGGGCGAACAGGGGGGCGTTGACATACGAGACGGTCTCATCGACGACGTCCTCGAACACGCCCTTGAGGGCGGACAGCTCCAGCACCTTGACGTCGTGCTGCGTGATCTCGCCGTACACCTCGACGTCGAGCCGGACGGCGACCTCGCCCGCCAGCGCGGTGAAGATGCGGCCGAGCTTCTCGGCGAGCGGCAGACCGGGGCGGACGTCCTCGGCGATGACGCCGCCCTGGACGTTGACCGCGTCCGGCACCAGCTCGCCGGCGAGCGCGAGGCGCACCGAGCGGGCGACGGCGATGCCCGCCTTCTCCTGTGCCTCGTCGGTGGAGGCGCCCAGATGCGGGGTGCAGACGACCTGGTCGAACTGGAACAGCGGGGAGTCGGTGCAGGGCTCCTTCGCGTACACGTCCAGGCCCGCGCCGGCGACCCGGCCCTCCTTGAGCGCCGAGGCCAGCGCCTCCTCGTCGACGATCCCGCCGCGCGCCGCGTTGACGATGCGCACGGTCGGCTTGACCTTGTGCAGCGCCTCGTCCCCGATCAGGCCGAGCGTCTCGGGCGTCTTGGGCAGATGGACGGTGATGAAGTCGGAGACCTGGAGCAGTTCGTCGAGCGAGAGCAGTTTGACGCCCATCTGGGCGGCGCGCGCGGGCTGCACATACGGGTCGTAGGCGACGATCTTCATGCCGAAGGCGGACATGCGCTGTGCGACCAGCACGCCGATCCGGCCCAGGCCGACGACGCCGAGGGTCTTCTCGCTGAGCTCGACGCCGGTGTACTTGGAGCGCTTCCACTCGCCGTTCTTCAGGGCGGTGTTGGCCTGGGGGATGTTGCGCGCGGTGGCGAGCAGCAGACCGCAGGCGAGTTCGGCGGCGGTGACGATGTTGGACGTCGGGGCGTTGACGACCATGACGCCGGCCTTGGTGGCGGCGGAGACGTCGACATTGTCGAGGCCGACGCCCGCGCGGGCGACGACCCTGAGCTTGCGCGCGGCGGCGATGGCCTCGGCGTCGACCTTGGTGGCCGAGCGGACCAGGATCGCGTCGACATCGGCGATGGCAGGGATGAGCTCCGCCCGGTCCGCGCCGTTGCAGCGCCGGATCTCGAAGTCCGGGCCGAGGGCGTCGACGGTGGCGGGCGACAGCTCTTCAGCGATGAGTACGACTGGTTTCGAGCTCACGTGGTCCTCACATGTCCATGGGGGCCCCTCCCGCGCTCGAAGAGCTGCGGGGGAGGACGGCCGTCCCGACGGCCGCTGGCGGTGGAGGGGGGCTAGCCGCGTGGAAGACGCACGACGCTGTGGGCCTGACGCGTATGTGTTTCCGAAGTGTAATGGTGCCGCGGGGTGCGTCTTACGCCTCGTTGGCAGGATCACCCGTCCGTGGCCGGACAGGGTGGAGAAACGGTGGAGCGGATAGCCGGGGGCAGGCGGCGCGAGGGGCCGGGAGTGCTCCCGGCCCCTCGTCGGAGACTTACGCCTCCTCGTTGTCCACCCAGCTCATCAGCTTGCGCAGTTCCTTGCCTGTGGTCTCCAGGAGGTGCTCGGAGTCCTGGGTCTTGTACTCGTTGTACTTCTTCAGACCGCCGTGGTACTCGTCCATCCAGTTCTTGGCGAAGGTGCCGTCCTGGATCTCGGTGAGGACCTTCTTCATCTCGGCCTTGGTCTGGTCGGTGATGACGCGAGGGCCGGTGACGTAGTCGCCCCACTCCGCGGTCTCGGAGACCGACCAGCGCATCTTCTCCAGGCCGCCCTCGTACATCAGGTCGACGATCAGCTTCAGCTCGTGGAGGCACTCGAAGTAGGCGATCTCCGGCTGGTAGCCGGCCTCGACCAGGGTCTCGAAGCCCGCCTTGACCAGGGCCGAGGCGCCGCCGCAGAGCACGGCCTGCTCGCCGAAGAGGTCGGTCTCCGTCTCCTCGGTGAAGGTGGTCTTGATGACGCCGGCGCGGGTGCCGCCGATGCCCTTGGCGTACGACAGGGCCAGCGCGAACGCGTTGCCCGAGGCGTCCTGCTCGACGGCGGCGATGCAGGGCACGCCGCGGCCCTCCTCGTACTGGCGGCGGACCAGGTGGCCGGGGCCCTTGGGGGCGACCATGCACACGTCCACGCCGGCCGGGGCCTTGATGAAGCCGAAGCGGATGTTGAAGCCGTGGCCGAAGAAGAGGGCGTCGCCGTCCTTGAGGTGCGGGGCGATGGACTCCTCGTAGACCTTCGCCTGGATCGGGTCCGGGACCAGGATCATGATCACGTCGGCCTCGGCGGCGGCCTCGGCCGGGGTGACGACGCGCAGGCCCTGCTCCTCGGCCTTGGCCTTGGACTTGGAGCCCTCGGGCAGACCGACTCGGACGTCGACGCCCGAGTCGCGCAGGGACAGCGCGTGGGCGTGGCCCTGGCTGCCGTAGCCGATCACCGCGACCTTGCGGTTCTGGATGATGGACAGATCGGCGTCGTCGTCGTAGAACAGCTCGGCCACTTTGGGTCTCTCCTTGGAGTGCTGGTGTTGCGTCCCACCGTACGGCGGGGGTGCGGGAGGAAGTCTTCAGGTCTCGGCATCCGAGAGGATGGCGGCTTGACGAGAAGGTCTGTGCGGTGTGTCAGGCGCTGCGGTCCAGGGCGCGCAGCGAACGGTCGGTGATGGAGCGGGCGCCGCGCCCGATGGCGATGGTCCCCGACTGGACCAGCTCCTTGATGCCGAACTGCTCCAGCATCTTGAGCATCGCCTCGAGCTTGTCACTCGAACCGGTGGCCTCGATGGTGACGGCCTCCGGGGAGACGTCGACGGTCTTGGCGCGGAAGAGCTGGACGATCTCGATGATCTGGGAGCGGGTCTCGTTGTCGGCGCGGACCTTGACCAGGACCAGCTCGCGCTGGACCGCGGCGGACGGCTCCAGTTCGACGATCTTGAGGACGTTGACCAGCTTGTTGAGCTGCTTGGTCACCTGCTCCAGGGGCAGGTCCTCGACATTGACCACGATCGTGATGCGGGAGATGTCGGGGTGCTCGGTGACGCCGACGGCGAGCGAGTCGATGTTGAAGCCGCGGCGGGAGAACAGCGCGGCGATCCGGGCCAGGATGCCCGGCGTGTTCTCCACCAGGACGGAGAGCGTGTGCTTGGACATGTTCGTGTCGTCTCTCTCAGGCGTGGTCTTAGTGGCCGGCTCAGTCGTCTTCGGCGTCGCCGAAGTCGGGGCGGACCCCGCGGGCGGCCATGACCTCGTCGTTGGAGGTGCCGGCGGCGACCATCGGCCAGACCTGGGCATCCTCGTGGACGATGAAGTCGACGACGACCGGGCGGTCGTTGATCGCGTTGGCCTCGGCGATGGCCTTGTCCAGGTCCTCCGGGGACTCACAGCGGATTGCGTGGCAGCCCATGGCCTCGGAGAGCTTGACGAAGTCGGGGACGCGGGTGCCGGCACTGGGCTGGGTGCCGTCCGCCTCCGGGCCGCTGTGCAGCACGGTGTTGGAGTAACGCTGGTTGTAGAAGAGGGTCTGCCACTGGCGGACCATGCCCAGCGCGCCGTTGTTGATGATCGCGACCTTGATCGGGATGTTGTTCAGCGCGCAGGTGACCAGTTCCTGATTGGTCATCTGGAAGCAGCCGTCGCCGTCGATCGCCCAGACGGCGCGGTCCGGCATGCCGGCCTTCGCGCCCATCGCGGCCGGGACCGCGTAGCCCATCGTGCCGGCGCCGCCGGAGTTCAGCCAGGTGGCCGGCTTCTCGTAGTCGATGAAGTGGGCGGCCCACATCTGGTGCTGGCCGACGCCCGCCGCAAAGACGGCGCCTTCCGGGGCCAGTTCGCCGATCCGCTGGATGACCTGCTGAGGGGCGAGCGTGCCGTCGTCGGGCTGGTCGTAGCCGAGCGGGTACGTCCTGCGCCAGCGGTCGAGGTCCTTCCACCAGGAGCCGTAGTCTCCGGTGCGGCCCTCGCTGTGCTCTGCCTGGACCGCCTGCACCAGATCGGCGATGACCTCGCGGGCGTCGCCGACGATCGGCACGTCCGCGGCGCGGTTCTTGCCGATCTCCGCCGGGTCGATGTCGGCGTGGACGACCTTGGCGTACGGAGCGAAGCTGTCCAGCTTTCCGGTGACTCGGTCGTCGAAGCGCGCGCCCAGCGCGACGATCAGATCGGCCTTCTGCAGGGCGGTGACGGCGGTGACGGAGCCGTGCATGCCGGGCATGCCGACATGCAGCGGATGGCTGTCCGGGAAGGCGCCCAGGGCCATCAGCGTGGTGGTGACGGGCGCGCCGGTCAGCTCGGCCAGCACCTTCAGCTCGGCGGTGGCGCCGGCCTTGATGACGCCGCCGCCGACGTACAGGACGGGCCGCTTGGCCTCGGTGATCAGCCTGGCCGCCTCGCGGATCTGCTTGGCGTGCGGCTTGGTGACGGGGCGGTAGCCGGGCAGGTCCAGCTGCGGCGGCCAACTGAACGTGGTCTGCGCCTGGAGTGCGTCCTTGGCGATGTCGACGAGGACGGGGCCGGGCCGGCCGGTCGAGGCGATGTGGAAGGCCTGGGCGATGACGCGGGGGATGTCCTCGGCCGCGGTGACCAGGAAGTTGTGCTTGGTGATCGGCATGGTGATGCCGCAGATGTCCGCCTCCTGGAAGGCATCCGTGCCGATGGCCTTGGAAGCGACCTGGCCGGTGATCGCGACCAGCGGGACGGAGTCCATGTGGGCGTCGGCGATCGGGGTCACCAGATTGGTGGCGCCGGGGCCCGAGGTGGCCATGCACACGCCGACCTTGCCGGTGGCCTGCGCATATCCGGTGGCCGCATGGCCGGCGCCCTGCTCATGGCGGACCAGGACATGACGGACCCTCGTGGAGTCCATCATCGGGTCGTACGCCGGCAGGATCGCGCCGCCGGGGATGCCGAACACGGTGTCGGCGCCCACTTCCTCGAGAGAGCGGATGAGGGACTGCGCACCCGTGACGTGTTCGACTGCGGCGGTCTGGTGTCCGCCGGTACGGGCCCGCGGCTGCGGATGATGGGCCCCGGTGGCCTGCTCGGTCATCGTCATTCTCTTCTCGAAGCTGAGGGTTTTGCGGTGGTTTGGGAAGTTCCAGTGCAACAAAAAACCCCTCGTGCCGTGAGGCAAGCGAGGGGAGCGCGCCGGTGATGGTCTGCAGTGCCCATGCGAGGGTCCTGCTCAGCCGACGCGCTTTCCAAGTACGAGAATTCGGGTGCGCATGGCACAGACCCTCTCCCCGCCGCACCTCCACTGTCAAGAGCGTGGGACGCGCGTCTCACTATTTGAGCCATTGCGCCCGCCGGGGAGTGCTGTGCCGGCGCAGGGCGCCACGCCGCCGGAGACCGCGTGGGCGGACACGGCCGGACCCGGGACCACAGGCCCGCCGGCCCCTGCGGCGGCGCTCTCAGAGGCGGGGCTGCCCAGCCCCGCCTCCGGCCTCGCGGCCGCCGGGGATCCCGGCGCCGCGGGCCGGGGCAGGCGCAGCGGCGGCCGAAGGCCCTCCGGAAACCGGAGACCCGGGCGCCCCGGACCCTGGACCCCCGGACCCGGGCGCCGCGGGCCGGGGCGGCGGCCCGGACACCGGAGCACCTCCGGGGACCGGGGATCCCGGGACCGCAGTCTCGGGCGCCGGGGCCCCCGAGACTGTGCACACGGGGACTGCGGACACGGGTGCGGCGGAGGGTGTGAACGCGGAGGGTGTGCCGGCCAGGGCCGGAACCCCGGGCTGCGATCCCCCGGGAACTGCCCTCGCAGGACTCGCGAGCCCGGCCGCTGAGGAATCCGCCGCCGGGGATACGGGGACCGCAGAGGCCGTGACGGTCGGTGTCGCGCCCCCGTGGCGCAGGGCCCCGGACACCGCTGGCACCACGACCGCGGCGGCGAGCGCGCCGCCGCGCAGCACGGGCACGGCGACCCCGTCCGGCACCGGGTACTCGCCCCGGACCAGGGCGCGGCGCAGGCGGTACTCGTCCAGGGCCCCCGAGAACGCCATGCCCTGGCCGTGGGTGCAGCCCATGGCGCGCAGTGCGAGCACCTGCTCGGGCACGTCCACCCCATCGGCCACGGACTCCATGCCCAGATCGCCGGCGATGCGCAGCAGGCCCGCCGTGATCTTGTGCAGCCTGGCCGATTCGACGACGCCCTCCACCAGCCCGCGGTCGAGCTTGAGGACGTCCACGGGGAGCCTGCGCAGGGCGTTGATCGCCGCGTAGCCGCTGCCGAAGCCGTCCAGGGCGATCCGGACGCCGAGCTTGCGCAGGGCGGTGAGCCGCTGCTCCAGATCGTCGAAGGAGATCCGCGGGTCGCTGTCCGCCAGCTCGATGACCAGGCCGCCGGAGGGGAGTTCGTACCGGGTGAGCAGCGCCTCGACCGAGCCGAGCGGCAGGGACTTGTCCAGCAGCCGGCGGGCCGGGATGCGGACGGACACGGGGGCGAAATGGCCCTGCCGGGCCCTTTCGGCCGCCTGCCGGACGGCCTCCTCGAGCATCCAGCGGCCGAGTTCCGCGGTGCGGTCGTGCTCGCCCCGCATGCCGTCGCCGCGCCCTCCGTCGCCCCGCATGCCGTCGCCGCGCCCTCCGTCGCCCCGCATGCCTTCGCCCCGCATGCCTTCGCCGCGGCCGCCGTCGCGACCGCCGCCGTCGCGGCCGCCGTCCTCCGCGACGCGCAGGAACTCGGCGGGGGTGAACAGGATGCCCTTGGCGGAGCGCCAGCGCGGCTGGGCCGCGACGGCGGCGACCCCGCCGGTGGACAGACTCACCACGGGCTGGTGCAGCAGGGTGAACTCGCCGTCGTGCAGGGCGCTGCGCAGGCGGGTGGCCAGCTCCGTGCGGCGTACGGCCTCGGCCTGGAGCTGGGGCGCGTACAGCTCGACCCGGTTCTTGCCGGCGGCCTTGGCGCGGTACATCGCGAGGTCGGCGTTGCGCATCAGGCTGGTGGAGCTGATGCCGGGCTCCGCGAAGGCCACACCGATGGAGGCGGCCACCCGGACATCGTTGCCGTCGATGCGGTAGGGCTGGGAAAGGGTCATCCGCAGCCGGTCGGCGATCTCGCACACCTGGCGCTCGCGCGCGGCCCGGTCGCGGCCGCCGTCGCCGACGATGAGGGCGGCGAACTCGTCGCCGCCGAGCCGGGCGGCGGTGTCCGCGGCCCGGACCGAGTCGGACAGCCGGCGGGCCGCCTGGATCAGCAGTTCGTCGCCCGCCTGGTGGCCGAGGCGGTCGTTGACCCCCTTGAAGCCGTCGAGGTCGATATAGAGCACGGCCGTGCCGGGGTCGCCTGAGCGGCGTCCGGTCAGGGCCTGGCGGACCCGCTCGGTGAACAGGGAGCGGTTGGGCAGGTCGGTGAGCGGGTCGTGCTCGGCGTTGTGCTGCAACTGGGCCTGCAGGCGCACCCGCTCGGTGACATCGCGGCTGTTGAAGATCAGGCCGCCCTGGTGGCGGTTGACCGTGGACTCGACGTTGAGCCATTCGCCGCTGCCGGACTTGAAGCGGCACTCGATCCGGGTGGTCGGCTCCTCCGCGGGGTGCGCGGCGAGGAACCGCCGCACCTCGTGGACGACGCGCCCCAGGTCTGCCGGGTGGATGAGGCTGGCCAGCTCGGAGCCGATCAGCTCGTCGGCATCGCGCCCGTAGACGCCGGAGGCGGCGGGGCTGACGTACCGCAGCACTCCGGTGGGCGCGGCGATCATGATGACATCGCTGGACCCCTGGACCAGGGAGCGGAAGTGGTTCTCCTTCTGGGCCAGTTCATGGGTGAGGGCGATGTTGTCGAGCAGCATGATGCCCTGCCGTACGACCAGGGCGAGCACGACCGCACAGCCGGTGAGGACGACGACCCGGTCGACGCGTCGACCCTCGATCACGTTGTAGAGGATCCCGAGGGTGCAGACCGCCGCCGCGAGGTACGGGGTGAGGGCGGCCAGCGAGCCGGCGATCGGGCGGCTGGGCTGCCGGGGGCCCCGCTGGGCCGCGGCGCTCTCCTGAGGCTGCAGCGGGCGGCGCGGGCCCCATGGGGCGTAGGCCAGCAGCAGGGAGCCTGCGAACCAGCCCGCGTCGAGCAGTTGTCCCGAGCGATAGCTCTCCCGCAGCAGCGGCGAGGTGAACAGCGCGTCGCACAGGACGGTGAGCGCAAAGGCGGCGATGGCCGTGTTGACGGCGGAGCGGTTGGCGGCCGAGCGCTTGAAGTGCAGCGCCAGGACCATGCTGACGAGCACGATGTCCAGGAGTGGGTAGGCGAGGGAGAGTGCGGCGGGGGCCACGCTCTGCCCCTGCACCTGGGCCGTGTGCGCGAGGGCGAGGCTCCAGGACAGGGTCAGCAGCGAGCCTCCGATGAGCCAGGCGTCCAGGCTGAGGCAGACCCAGCCGGCCCTGGTGACGGGGCGCTTGGCGAGCACCAGCAGGCCGACGATGGCCGGCGGCGCGAAGCAGAGGAAGAACAGGTCGGCCACGGAGGGGCTGGGCACTTCACGGCCGAGCACTACCTCGTACCAGCCCCAGACGCCGTTGCCGCAGGCGGCCATGGCGGAGGACAGCGCGAACAGCAGCCAGGCCGGCCGGAAGCGGCTCCGGTGTGTGCGCGCGTAGACGTAGCAGGAGCCGGCTGCGAGCAGGGCGGCGGCGCTCAGCCCGAAGTCGCCCATGATCAGAGCCAGTGTGGGCGACCCCCAGCCGAGGGCCGCGCCGACGCCGTATCCGGCGCACAGCCCGGCCAGCAGAAGCTGCAGCACGCCCCTGCCGGCGGCGCCCGCCCCCGGGCCGCCGGGCACGCTCCGCCGCGCCATGAGCGCCCCCGGGGCGCTCATCGCCGGCCCCCGGTGGCGACCGGCTTCCACTGCCCTGGGCGACGGTGGCGACGGTGCGCCACCGGGGCCGGACGGGGCCGCGGCTCGAATCTGCGCGTCGGTGCGCGCGAGGGTCGCCGTCGGCCGCCTCGCCGCGTCGGATGGTTGGTCCAGTGGCCGTGCATCGCCCGTCGCCCCCCTCGATGTCTGATCGGCAGTCAGGTCGCTTGCCGGTACCGCCCCATGCCGGTGCAGCCCCCGTCGGGACGATACACCAGGACCGTCACTCAGGGACATAGGTCCTCTACTCTGCGTGACGGCGATAGGCATTTTAGGCACGCAGCGCATTCGGGTGATTTCACACAGTGTCCGGACGGGGTTTGCGGGGGGCAAGTGCCGGGGGTGACCTGCGGTGACGCTGAGTGAGACGGCCGTCCCAGCGACGTGGGCTAGGTCGTGAGCAGCACGTTGGACAGAGGTTCGGCCGCGGCGAAGCGAGTGAGCTGAGCCGCCAGCAGACGCTTGGCGCGGGGCCAGAACGCCGAGGTGGAGCCGCCCACATGGGGACTGATCAGCACTCCGGGCGCATGCCAGAGCGGATGTCCGGAGGGCAGCGGCTCGGGGTCGGTGACGTCCAGGGCCGCGGTGATGCGCCCGCTCTCCGTCTCGGCGAGCAGCGCCTTGGTGTCCACGACCGGGCCGCGAGCCACGTTGACCAGCAGCGCTCCGTCCTTCATCCGGGCCAGGAAGTCCGCGCCGGCGAGGCCCCGGGTGGCCTGGGTGAGGGGCGTGGAGAGGATCACCACGTCCGCTTCGGGGAGCAGCGATGGCAAATCGGAGAGCGCGTGCACAAAACCGCGCGCCATGTTGCGCTCGGAGCGCGCGATGCGCGCCACCCGCGCGCATTCAAAGGGTGCGAGCCGGTCTTCGATGGCCGCCCCGACGGAGCCGTATCCGACGATGAGCACGGACTTGTCGGCGAGGGCGGGATAGAAGCCGGACCGCCATTCCTCCCTGTCCTGGCCGTGTACGAAGCCGGGCAGGCCGCGCAGGGAGGCGAGGATCAGCGCAAGGGTGAGCTCTGCGGTGGACGCCTCGTGGACTCCCCTGGCATTGCACAGGCGCACGCCGGAGCGGAGCGCGCCGAGCCCCGGCTCCACATGGTCGATGCCCGCGGAGAGGGTCTGGACGACCTGAACGGACGACATCCGGGCCAGCGGCCGGACGGCGACCTCCATGGGCTTCAGATAGGGGACGACATAGAAGACGCAGTCGGCGGGGTCTGCGGGGAACTCGTCGCCGCCGTCCCAGAAGCGGTAGGTCAGGCCCGTCGTGGCGGGGTCGGGGAGGCCGGCTGTCTCGTCGGCCGCGAAAGGCATCCACACATCCGAAGTCATGGCCCGAGGCTATGCGAAGAGTGATCAGGTTCATTGGTTACTTTGGGGTGCGGCCAAGGGAGGGGTACGGGGAGTTGGAGCGCAGGACAATCGGTGCGGCAGCCCTCGAGGTGGGCGCGATCGGGCTTGGCTGTATGCCGATGAGCTGGGCGTACAGCAGCTCCCAGCAGCGTGGGGACCGCTCGCTGCGCACGGTGCACACCGCGCTGGACGCCGGCTCGACCCTGCTCGACACGGCCGACATGTACGGCCCCTTCACCAATGAGCTGCTCGTCGGCCGGGTGCTCCGGCAGCGGCGCCGCGACGCCTTCGTCTCCACCAAGGTGGGGCTGCTGGCGGGTGATCAGCATGTGGTGGCCAACGGCAGGCCCGGCTATGTCAAGCGCGCCTGCGACGCCTCGCTGCGCCGCTTGCAGACCGATGTGATCGACCTCTACCAGCTGCACCGCGCGGACCCCGAGGTGCCCGTCGAGGAGACCTGGGGGGCGATGGCCGAGCTGGTGGGCGCCGGGAAGGTGCGGGCGCTCGGGCTGTGCGCGGTGGGTGCGCGCGCCGCACGCCGAGCGGGCACTGCGGGCGGCGGCCGCCCCGGGGCCGAGCGGACGGGCGGCAGACCGGCCGGGGCGCGGCCCGATCTGTACGAGCAAACGATCCGTCAGCTCGAACGCGTCCAGCAGGTCTTTCCGGTGAGCGCGGTGCAGGCCGAGCTGTCGGTGTGGTCGCCCGAGGCGTTGTCGCGGCTGCTGCCCTGGTGCACGGCGCGCCGAGTCGGCTTTCTGGCGGCGATGCCGCTGGGGAACGGCTTCCTCACCGGCACCCTCACCCCCGGCCAGGGGTTCGAGCCGGATGACGTACGCGCCCGGCACCCCCGGTTCACCGCCGAGATGATGGCGGCGAACCAGCCCATCGTGGCCGGGCTGCGGCGCATCGCGGAGCGGCACGGACAGGGAGCGACCCCGGCCCGGGTGGCGCTGGCATGGGTGCTGGCGCAGGGCCCCGACGTGGTGGCCGTGCCGGGTGCGAAGCGTGAGGAGTGGGCGGCGCAGAACGCAGGTGCGGCGGCACTGCGGCTGTCCCCGTACGACCTGGCCGAGATCGCGGAGCTGCCCGCGGCCCGGGGATCCTGGGACTAGGGATCAGGGATCGGGGATCCTGGAAGCAGGCGCCGCTGCCCCGGGACGCGGAGCCGGGGATCCCGGGACCGGGCAGCGCAAGAGGTTGCGATCTTGTAAGAAGGAGCGGACAGCGTGATCGCCCCATCGGACGCCGAAGTGCGCTTGGGCCACGGCAGTGCGCCCCCCGGGCCGTCGAAGGGATTGCCAGCCGTGAAACGTCCTGCCGTGACGGCCGTGTGCGCCGCCGTGCTCATGCTCTCCGCCGGATGCTCCTCCGGGGAGGGCGGGGAGCCGTCCGGCGGGCAGGGGACGGCGTCGTCCGCCGCGGCCGCCCCCTCGCCGTCGGCGACGCGGTCGGGCCCGTCCCCGACGGCGCCGCCCGACAAGGGCTCCGTGACCGTGGTCTCCACCCTCACCGAGGATCTGGCGTCGCCCTGGGGGCTGGCCGCGCTTCCCGGCGGGGATCTGCTGGTGAGCTCCCGCGACGAGGGGACGATCACCCGTATCGACGCCGAGACCGGGGAGAAGACCCTGCTCGGCTCGGTCCCGGGGGTGGCTCCCGGCGGCGAGGGCGGACTGATGGGGCTGGCCGTCTCGCCCGACTACGCCTCGGACCGGATGGTGTACGCCTACTTCACCACGGCGTCGGACAACCGCATCGCCCGCATGCTGTACGACGAGGAGAAGCCCGCCGGGCAGCAGCTCGGCGCGCCCGACACGGTTCTCCGGGGCATCCCCAAGGGCACTGTCCACAACGGCGGCCGGATCGCCTTCGGCCCCGACAAGATGCTGTACGCGGGCACCGGGGAGACCGGCGACACCGGACTGGCACAGGACAAGGAGTCCCTCGGCGGCAAGATCCTGCGCATGACCCCGGACGGCGACCCGGTGCACGGCAACCCGGAAGCCGACTCGGTCGTGTACTCGTACGGGCACCGCAATGTGCAGGGGCTCGCCTGGGACTCGCAGAACCGGCTGTGGGCGGCTGAGTTCGGGCAGAACACCTGGGACGAACTCAATCTGATCGAGCCGGGCGGGAACTACGGCTGGCCGGAGGTCGAGGGCAAGGGCGGCGAGCCCGGTTTCGTCGACCCGGTGGCGCAGTGGTCCACCGACGAGGCCTCCCCCAGCGGCATCGCCTACGCCGAGGGCTCGATCTGGATGGCGGGCCTGCGGGGCGAGCGTCTGTGGCGCATCCCGCTCGCCGGCACGGAACTCTCCGCCGACCCCCAGCCGTTCCTCCAGGAAGAGCACGGCCGCCTGCGCACGGTCCTGTCGGCAGGCGGGGACACGGTCTGGCTCGTCACCAGCGAGACGGACACCCGAGGCACGCCCGAGGCGGGGGATGACAAGATCCTCCGGCTGGAGGTGGAATAGGGGGAACCGTTGTTCAACCTCATCGAGCAGCTCTTCGCACCGGGCCGCCGGCACACGGACGAGGAACGCAAGCGGCTGGAGCTGACGAAGGCCGACGTCAACGACGACGACCCCTCGCGCGGGCCGATAGACCTCGCCTCCGGCAGGGTCACGATCCGCGTCTCACCGCAGGACCCGCCCCCGGACCGGCCACAGGACCCGCCCCCGGACCGGCCGCGGGACCGTCCTGCGGACGCGCCGCAGCCGCCTCGTCCGTGAAGAGCCGCAGGCGGTGGGCCACCGCCGCGGCCTCCCCGCGCCCCGAGACGCCCAGCTTGGCCAGGATGTTGGAGACATGGACGCTGGCCGTCTTGGGGGATATGTAGAGTTCCTCGGCTATCCGTCGGTTGCTGTGGCCGGCCGCGACCAGACGCAGCACGTCCCGCTCGCGCGGTGTCAGCCCCAGGGTCTCGGCCGATGTGCCGCCGTCCGCCGCGGGGGCGTCCCCCTCGGCCGCCGGCCCGGGACTCCGGGAGAGCGAGATGCGGGCGCGCTGGGCGAGCAGGGCGATGTCCTCGGCCAGCGGGCGGGCGCCCAGCCGCTGCGCGGTGTCCCACGCCCGGCGCAGCAGTCCGGCCGCCTCCTCGCGGGACGGTTCACCCGTGGCGGACGACTGGAGCAGTGCCTCGGCCCGGCGGCGGTGTACGGTCGCCAGCTCGTACGGGCGGTCCAGACCGTCGAAGGCGGCTGCCGTCTCGGCCCAGTCGGCCGCGGTGTCCTCACCGTCGGCGCGCGCCAGTTCGGCGCGGACCCAGCGTTCGTACGCCTGCCAGACGGGGGCGGAGGTGGCCAGTGCCTTGAGCGACATGCGGATCCGCTGCAGGGCCTCGGCCCGGTCCGCCTCCGCGGCGGGCAGGCCGCGGGCGTCGGCTTCCATGGTCGCGGCGGCGCGCAGCAGCGGCCAGGCGTAGCGCTGGGTGCCGGGCGGGAAGCCGGCGTCGACGGCGCTCTGGAACGCGGCGCGGCCGTCGAGGACCCGCCCTTCGGCCGCGGCGAGGCAGACCGCTATCTGGGCCAGCGGGATGGTGGACTGCGGCATGGAGCTGTGGGGCCCGAGATGCCCGCGGGCGGCGTCCAGATGCCCCGCGGCGGCGGTCAGGTCGCCGCGCGCCAGGGCGAGCTGGGCGAGCTTCACAAAGCCGTGTCCCCGGGGCATGGTGCTCTGTGCGGTGTGCAGGGCGCGCCGGCCCGCGGCGGCCGCCTCCTCCCAGTGCCCGAGCGACTGGTGGGACTCCGAGAGATTGCCGTGGATCCAGGCCTCGGTGTCCAGCAGGCCGTAGTGCCGGGACAGCTCGACGCCTCGCTGGAGGATCGCCACCGCTTCGTGCGAGCGGCCGATGCCTTCGAGCACGGACGGCAGATTGATGTGGGCGCGCCCCGTGGGCAGGGGGAGGCCGAGGGCGACGACCCGCTCCTTGACCGCGTACATCTCGGCCAGCCCGCCCTCGGTGTCGCCCGCGTCGACCATCAGGACGCCGAGGGTGAGGCGGGCGCGCAGCTCGATGTCCTCGTCGCCGACCATGTGCGCGTACTGCACGGCCTGCTCGGCGGCGGTCAGACTGGTCGGCCCGGGGTCGTGCAGCATGCCCCAGGCGGCGGCCTGGGCGAGGACCTCGGCATGGACTGCGGACGGAGGCAGCCCGCGGACCAGCTTCTGGGCGGTCGCCAGCTCCGCCCATCCGTCGCCGCGCCCGAGGGCGGAGACCAGCCGTGAGCGCTGGACGGAGAACCACGCCGCGCGCAGCGCATCGTCTTCCGCCTCGGCCAGCCGCTGGCCCCGCTTGGAGATCTTCAGCGCCCGCTCGCGCTCGCCGCAGAGCCGGCCCGCGACGGACGCCTCCGCCATCAGGTCCAGATACCGCAGCGGGGTGGTCGCCGGGTCGCCGCCGCACGGGGGGTACACCTCCGTCTGGTCGACGGGGCGCAGCCGGCCGCGGACCTCTTCGGGTGCGCCGTCCCACAGCTCCATCGCACGCTCCAGCAGCCGCAGTTGCTCGGCGTGGGCGTGGCGCCGCCGTGCCTCGACGGCGGCTTCGAGGACGGCCGGCAGGGCCTTGGCGGCGTCATGGGCGTGGTACCAGTAGCTGGCGAGCCGCATGGCCCGCTCGTCCGCCCGGACCAGCGACGGATCGGCCTCCAGTGCCTCGGCGAGTCGGCGGTTGAGCCGGGAGCGCTCGCCGGGGAGCAGGTCGTCGCTGACGGCCTCGCGGGCCAGCGAGTGCCGGAAGCGGTAGCCGTCCCCCTCGGCGGCGGACTGGAGGATGTTCGCGCCGACGGCGACCCGCAGGGCCTCGATGACATCGTCCTCGGGCAGTCCCGCGACGGCGCAGAGCAGCCCATGCTCCACGGTGGAGCCGCCTTCGGCGACGACGCGGACGATGCGCTGGGCGGCCTCGGGGAGCGCCTCGACCCGGACGAGGAGGATGTCGCGGAGCGAGTCGGGCAGACCGCCGGGGCAGTCGTCCGCCAGGCTGCTCGCCAGCTCCTCGACGAAGAAGGCATTGCCGTCGGAACGCTCGAAGACCCGGTCGACCAGGCTTTGTTCCGGTTCGGCGGCGAGGATGCCGGCGAGCTGGCGGCGGACCTCCGCCCTGGTGAATCGGGGCAGTTCGATGCGCTGGACGGTGCGCATCCGGTCGAGTTCGGCGAGGAACGGGCGCAGCGGGTGACGGCGGTGGACGTCGTCCGAGCGATAGGTGGCGATGACGACGAGCCGGCCGCGGCGCAGGGTGCGGAAGAGATAGGCGAGGAGGTGGCGGGTGGAGGCGTCCGCCCAGTGGATGTCCTCCAGGACGAGCAGGACCGTGCGGCGGGCGGCGACGCGCTCCAGAAGACGCGAGGTGAGCTCGAACAGGCGGGCCATGTCCTCTTCGTCCCGCCGGACGCCGTGGCGGCGGGGGGCCTCCCCCAGCTCCGGCAGCAGCCGGGCGAGCTCGCCCTCCTGGCCTGCGGCCGCCTCGGCGAGCTCCTCGGGGAGCCTGCGGTGCAGGGTGCGCAGGGCGGTGGAGAAGGGCGCGAACGGCAGCCCGTCGGCGCCGATCTCCACACAGCCGCCGACGGCCACTACGGCGTCGCGGCGGCAGGCGTCGGCGATCAGCTCCTCGACCAGGCGGGTCTTGCCGACCCCGGCCTCGCCTCCGAGCAGCAGCAGCTGCGGCTCGGCGGCGGAGCCCGCGGCCTCCGAGGCGTCCCCGGAGGCGCGGGTCAGCGCAGCGGCGAGCGCGGTCAGTTCGGCGGCGCGGCCGACGAACACCGGGCTGACAGACCTGTTTTCCACGTTGCCGAGCATCGCACAAGGGTCTGACAGTGCACCGCGCACGTCCGCATGCACAACGGCGTCCGGGGCAGCCGACATGTCCGCACGCACGACGGCGCGCGGGTCAGGCGGCGGGTCGGCGCGCATGTCGGCGGGTCCGTCAGGCGGCCCGTCAGGCGGCCCGTACGAAGCTGCGGTTGTCGGGCGCCACCCGCCCCTCCCCCGCGTCTCCGGCACTTCCCCGCCCCCGCGCACGGGACATGCGGGCCTTCCGCGCCTGCCGGGCCAGCCGCTCGGCGTCGGCCTCCCGGATGAGCTGGTCGCGGCGGTGCCGGTGGAGTTCGTAGTCGAACATGGCGTATCCCCCTGGTGACGAGATCTGCGATCGGCTGCCACCGGTCTCGGTGACGCCTTCGACTCTCGTCGGGAAGGGGGGCGGGACGCATCGGGAAGGTGCCGGATTCCTACGCGGCGGGGGGCCTTAGGCGAGAACGGGGGAGGAGTGCGCGGGCCTAAGGCAGTGGCTTTCCCCCTCCGCTCCCCGCCCCTTCCCGGAACTGGGGGCTCCGCCCCAGCCCCCCGCATCGCCTCGATCGCCGGCGGGGCTTGATTCGGCCCCGGTGCGCGGGGGGGCGGGGCGGCGCCCCGGTCAGGAGGGCCGCCCGCGCCACTCGTCCGCGAGCAGGGACCAGATCTCGATGTCCTGCCGCTCACCCCGGTACGCGTACTGCTGCCGCAGCACACCCTCGCGCGTCATCCCAAGGCGCTGGGCGACCTTGATGCTGGGCCGGTTGGCCGCGGAGACGTACCACTCCACGCGGTGGATGCCGCGTTCTTCGACGGCCCAGTCGATGAGGACGCGGGTCGCATGGGTGACGAGGCCGCGGCCCGTGGCGGACGGCTCCAGCCAGCAGCCCGCCTCGCACACGCCCTGGGCTGCGTCGAAGTTCGGGAACAGCACGCCGCCGACCAGCGTGCCGTCGAGCCATATGCCGTAGATCCGGCCGGTGTCCGCGGCCTGTTTGTCGGCGTAGCGCTGCAGGTGGGCCCGTGCGGAGTCGAGGTCGGTGACGACGTCGGGCAGTCCGACGTACCGGCCTATGTGCTCGCGTCCGCGGTCCATGTGGGCGAGGAACTCCTCGGCCCGCCAGGGTTCCAGGGGACGCAACTGTGCCTGGTCGTCGCCGAGCGACACCGCGAACATGCTTCTCCTCAGCCGGGGTTACTGCACGAGCTGGCCTTCTTCGCTCGCGCGCTGTCCCGGGATCTTCGCATGGCTGCCCGCGACGCAGTCCGGGGGCTCGATGCTGATCCTGGGCAGCCGGCGGTCGAGCCAGCGCGGCAGCCACCAGTTCGCGCCGCCGAGCATGTGCATCAGCGCGGGCACGAGCAGGGTGCGCAGCACGAAGGCGTCGAGTGCGACGGCCGCGGCGAGGGCGATGCCGAACATCGCGATGACCCGGTCGCCGCTGAGCACGAAGGCGAGGAAGACCGAGATCATGATCACGGCGGCGGAGTTGATCACACGGCTGGTCTCGGCGAGGCCGACCCGTACGGCCCGCCGGTTGTCGCCGGTCTCCAGCCACTCCTCGTACATCCGGCTGACCAGGAAGACCTGGTAGTCCATGGAGAGCCCGAAGAGCACGGAGACCATGATGACCGGCAGGAACGGTTCGATCGGCCCGGCCGCGCCCAGTCCGAGCAGCTCGCTGCCCCAGCCCCACTGGAAGATCGCGACGACGATGCCGAAGGAGGAGGCGACAGCGGCGATGTTCATCGCGGCTGCCTTGAGCGGGATGCCGATGGAGCGGAACGCGAGCAGCAGGAGCAGACAGCCCAGTGCGATGACGACGCCGATGAACAGCGGCAGCTTGCCGATGATGATCTCGGCGAAGTCGTCGTAGCTCGCGGTGAGGCCGCCGACGTACACGTCCAGGGAGGTGCCGTCCACGGCGTCGGGCAGCACATCGCCGCGCAGCCGGTCGACGAGGTCGCTGGTGGCCTTCGACTGGGGTGCGGAGTCGGGTATGACGGTGAGGACGGCGGTGTCGCCGCTGCCGTTGTAGGCGACCTGGCCGACCGACTCGACGCCCTGGGTGTCGCGCAGCGTGTCGGCGAGCTTGTCCATGGCGACGTGGTCCCCGGCGCCGTCGAGGTCTCCGACGAGGGTCAGCGGCCCGTTGACGCCCGGCCCGAAGCCTTCGGCCAGCAGGTCGTACGCCTGTCGGGTGGTCGCGGAGGCCGGCTTGTTGCCCTGGTCGGAGGTGCCGAGGTGGAGCGAGAGCGTCGGCAGGGCGAGCACCGCCATGACGACGGCGGCGACGGCGCCGAGCAGCTTGGGGTGGCGCTCGACGAACGCGGACCAGCGGGCGGCGAAGCCGGTGGGCAGCTCGGGCTGCGGACCGTGCTCCGCGAGCTGGCGGCGCTCGCGGCGGCTGAGCGCCCGCATCCCGATGAACGACAGCAGAGCGGGCAGCAGCGTCACCGAGGCGGCGACCGTCAGCACGACGGTGAGCGAGGCGGCTATGGCGACGCCGTTGAGGAAGCCGAGCCGCAGGATGAGCATGCCGAGCAGGGCTATGCACACGGTGGCGCCGGCGAAGACCACGGCCCGGCCGGTGGTGGCGACGGCGTTGCGTGCCGCCTCCTCCACCGTGAGTCCGCGTTTGAGGCCCCTGCGGTGCCGGGTGACGATGAACAGCGCGTAGTCGATGCCGACGCCGAGGCCGACGAGCAGCCCGAGCATCGGTGCGAAGTCGGCGACCGTCATCACATGGCCGAGGAGCTGGATGCCCGCGTAGGCGGTGCCGACGGACACCAGGGCGGTGGCGATGGGCAGAGCGCTGGCGGCGAGCGAGCCGAAGGCGAGGAAGAGGACGACGGCGGCGACGGCGATGCCCACCATCTCGGCGGTGTGCCCGCCGGAGGACTCGGTCAGCGCGATGGCGCGGCCGCCCAGCTCGACCTGGATCCCGTCGCCCTCGGCGGCCTTCGCGGTGGCGACGACCGCCTCGGCCTGCTCCTTGGGGATGTCGTTGGCCTGGTCCTCGAAGGCGACCGTGGCGTATGCGGTGTGGCCGTCCGCGCTGACGCGGCCCTGGCCGTCGCTGCCGTACGGGCTGGTCACGGAGGCGACGCCGGGGAGCTGCTCGACCTCTTCGAGCATCCCGGAGGCGCGCTCCTGCACGTCGGCGGCGCGCACGCTCCCGCTGTCGGTGTGCCAGACGATGGTGTCGCTGTCGCCGCCCGTGCCCGGGAAGCCCTCCTGCATCAGGGCCGAGGCGCGGCCCGACTCGGTGCCGGGAACGTTGTAGTCGTTCGAGTACGCGGATCCTGTGGCGCCCGCCGCTGCCGCGACGCCGACGAGGGCGAGCAGCCACAGCAGGACGGTGGCGAGTCGGTGCGAGATGCACCATCGGGCGATGGAGGCCAAAGGACTAGCTCCCTGGGTCGAATGGGGATCTTCACCAGGGAACAGCCTGGAAAGAACTCATGACCTACGGGAAGCCACTCTGGCAGCGATTAGTGATCCTTTGTCCGTTTCGTGGCGTTACTCACAAGGGGCTTCCGGAGGAACTCAGCCGGAGACGCTGGGGCGGCCGTTCTCGATGTGCCCCATCAGGCGGCGGCGGAAGGGTTCCCCGCCCTCCACGGTGACCTCGACGTCGTACCAGCCGTGCGCGTCGGCGGCCGAGTGCACGATGCTGCGGCTGCGGCCCGGCTTGACGGTGATCCGCCGGGTCCAGTCGTCCAGGTCCGCGTCATCCACATAGCCCAGGGGGCGCACGGTGAAGGTGATCGGCGTCCGCCCTTCGTTGCGCAGTGTGACGTGGAGGTCACGATCGTGGTGGTCGACGCGTGAGGAGACCTCGGCGGGGCTGTGGACGCTGCCGGCGAACTCGCGGCGGAAGCCGTTCGGACCGATGACCGTGAAGCGGTAGGAGTCCCCGGTAAGGGGCACCCTCCATTGCGCCCTGCGCCGTACCTGCTTGTGCTGGGGGACGGCGAACTCGCCCGCGTACGGATAGAGCGCGAAGGGCACGGTCGAACGCCCGGCGTTGCTCAGCACGACGGTGAGGACACTGCCGCGGCCCTCGCGACCGTGGCCGCCGTCGCGGTCGCCGTCGCGGTCGAGCCTGCCGTCGGCGTCCGGCTGGTACGGCAGCGGGCGGGCGGGGCGTACGCCGGGCTCCTGGACCGGCATGTTCTGCACCGGCGGGGGCGACGGCCGCCAGCGCCCGGTGAACGGCGGGATCTGCGCGGGGCGGGCCACCTCCGGCTGCGGCCTGCCGCGCCGGAAGTCGAAGGCCGAGGTCAGGTCGCCGGTGACCGCCCGCCGCCATGGCGTGATGTTGGGCTCCTCGACACCGGTCCAGCGCTCCAGCAACCGGATCACCGAGGTGTGGTCGAACACCTCCGAGCAGACGTACCCGCCGACCGACCAGGGCGAGACGACCAGCATCGGCACCCGGATGCCCAGCCCCGTCGGCAGGCCCTGCCAGCGCTCGCCCTCGTGCCCCGCGGCCGGCACGGGAGGCGGGACGTGGTCGAAGAAGCCGTCGTTCTCGTCGTAGTTGATCAGCAGGACGGTGTGCCGCCACACCTCGGGGTGCGAGCCGAGGGCGTCGAGCACCTTGTAGACGAGGGACGCGGAGGCGACCGGCGAGGACGCGCCGGGGTGCTCGGAGTCGACGGCGGACGGCACCAGATAGGACACCTCGGGGAGCGTGCCCGCCGCCACGTCGGCGCGGAAGGCGTCGGCGAGCGTCCCGCTCTCCGCCCGGCGCAGCCCGCGTTCGAAAAGCGAGCGCTCATGGGGGTCGAGCGTGGCGACCCCCTCCTCCAGGGCCTCCAGCAGCCGCCGGCGCTCGGCAGGGTCCTCGGCCGCCCGCACGGCGGCGTAGAAGGCCTCCATGTAGGTGAAGTCGCCGGCCCCGGCCAGCGCCTTGCGCGCGATCTTCTTGAAGACGGTGAAGAACTCGATGTTGTTGTCGGTGAAGTTCTCCCACTCCGTGTACGTCTTCCAGCTGCGCCCCGCGCGCTCCAGCCGCTCCGCGTACGTCGGCCAGGGATAGCCGGGATGGGTGTCCTCGTCGTACGCGGCGTTCGTCACCGCGCGGCTGCCGTCGGCCTCGTATCCGGTCCAGCCGCTCCACAGATGGTTGCGATTGGGGCTGGTGGAGGTGTGGGTGGAGGAGTGGTAGGCGTCGCAGATGGTGAACGTGTCGGCGAGTTCGTAGTGCAGCGGCAGATCACGCCGGTCGTAGTACGCCATGGTCGCGGCGGTCTTGGCGGACACCCAGCCGTCCATCCACCCGTCGCGCCACGCCCTGGCCCCGCCGCTCCAGGAGTGGTCGAGGTCTCCGATGTACTGGAGGTCCTTGTGCTGCGCCTCGGCGGCCTCGCGCACGGGGAACGGCAGCACGACGCCCCGGGGGCCCGGCTGCTCGAAGACCGGCTTCCCCGAGGGCAGCTCCACGGCGTTGCGGTCGGAGAATCCGCGGACTCCGCGGAGGGCGCCGAAGTAGTGATCGAAGGAACGGTTCTCCTGCATCAGGACCACCACATGGCGCACCGCGCGAAGGCCGCCCGCCGGGGGCTCGGCGGCCAGCGCGTCCCTCAGAGACGGAGGCAGCGCCGAGGCTGCGGCAGCCGCGCCCAGCGCGCCCGTGCCCAGTGTGAGCAGCCGCCGCCGTGACAGTTCCGTGGTCAAGAGAGCCTCCCGCTGAAAGGTGTTCCGGCGGGACGCTAGAGGGGCCGGATGTCCTGCGGAAGACCCGCGGACGGCGCATCGGTGAACGCCCACCGGCCCGCCCCAGGAGTCCAAGCCGGCGCCGCGGGCGATGCCCCGCGCAGGTCAGACCCCGGGACCCGCGGACGGGTGCGCGCGGTCGTCCGGCTGCACATCGAGCATGTCGATGGCGGCGGTGAGGCGTTCCTGCGCCACGAGGCGGGAGGAAGGAGGCATGAGGCCATGGCGGCCCCTCGAACCTGTGTATTGGCCGATGTGCGACACCGTTGTCAGCGACGGCTGGCACGATGGCGGGTATGGACTACAGGGGGACAGACCAACGACATGCGTTAGCGCCGCATGACGCGGCGGAGTTCGCCCGGTCGCTGTTCGAGGCGTCAGGGCTTTGGCAGGGGCAGAGACCGGTGCCCCTGCTCACCCTCGACCCGAGGGCCTCGCTCGCGGAGCGGCGGGAGTCCTTCCGGGGGGTGTACGACGCGATCGTGGACCGAATCGGCGAGCCGACGCTCTACGGCGGCTCGGCGCACGGCCCGAACATCCGCTGGCGGGACGCCGGGAGGGTGCTGCTGCTCTCCGGCGACCGCCATCAGGTGCAGCTCTCGCTGCACGACACGGAGGCGCTGGAGGACCAGGAGCGCAGGACGTTCGCCTGGGGCGGGGCCTGGTCGGCCGATGAGCCGCACGACTTCGAGTATCTGCCGTACAGCTGGCAGCTCGACCGCGGCGGCCCGGGCGAGCGCCCGCTGGAGCCCCCGGGAGGCCGCCGCGCCACCTCGCTGGAGCACTTCGAGCGCGCGCTGTCGCTGCTGCTCTCCGCCTGGGTGGAGCAGTTGTCGGTACAGGTCGGCTGGGACTGGGCGAGCTTCTGCGTGACCAGCGGAGCGGACCGGGGCCGGCAGCTCCTGGTGTCGTACAGCCTGGAGGACGGCCTGCATGTGTCGATCGACGACCGGGACGGGGAGGACACGGCGGAGCGCGCGCTGCTGATGACCTCCCGCGGCTGGCAGAGCCGCGACCGCGGCTGGTGGCAGGCAGACTTCCCCGACCCGGACCGCGCGGACGCCGCCCTGCTGGCCCGTCTCGCCCTCACCGAACTCAGCGCCCGCGGCACCCGCTCCCCGGACCAGCTCCGCGCCCGCGACGTGAGCTGCAAGGACCGCGGCGAGATGTGGCTGCCGGGGCTGGGCATACGGCACTGAGACCGCCGGCCGGGGCGGGCGCCCCGGCCGGCGGAGGCACAGGCCCAGGTGAGGTCACCTGGGTCGCCCCATCGCCTTCTTCGGCTTTTTCGGCCGCCGGCGGCCGGGGGGCACCCTGGAGGGGGTCCCCAGCACCGCGGAGAGGCGCTGAGCCGCGTACTCACGGTTGACCAGTGTCTGCCTGCGATGGGCCTCCGGCAGCTCCGGCATGGCAAGCAGCCGGTTGCACGCCTGGTGGGAAGCCCGCCAGTCCCCCACCCAGTACGCGCTGATCGAGAACTCCATCAGCAGCCCCCACCTGTACACCCAGGGACTCACGAACAGCAGGTCGTCCGGAACGGGCCGGTTGAGTCCGGCGCAGGCGAAGGCGTGCGCGGTCCTGTAGCGCCCCATGGCGCGCAGCCGTGAACACAGTTCGTAGCAGGCTTCGAGACGGTGGGGCCGGGTCTCCCAGGCCCGCACGAGCGCGTCCATGCCGGCCGCCCAGTCTCCCGTGTCGGCTCTGAGGATTCCGGTCTGAAGCAGCGAGTAGTAGACCTCTTCCGGCCAGCCGCCCATCGTGGCACGGCGCTCGTAGAGGGCGATGGCCTCTTCCGCGCGGCCCATGTCACGCATGGTCTGGGCCAGATAGAAGACGGTGCGGGTGTTGTCGGGGTCACGCTCGAGTTCGGCGCTCAGCAGCCGTGCGTCGCGCTCGAACTTGTCATGACGCGACCCTCCGTCAGCGTGGTCCACGACGACCAGAGCGTCGAGGTTCGCCTGGTCCGCCTGCTCGTCGGTGGTGAGGTACTCGTGGGTGACGCCTTCGTAGCGCCAGGCGATGTCGCCCCTGACCAGCCGCTTGATGCGGTATTCGAGGGCGCCTTCGTGCCGGAGCATATAACCGGCGGCCGTGAGCGGTGGCAGGGGGCCGTTCTGCCGGATCTCCAGGTCGGCGTCGAGCAGAAGCAGGTAGTCGGCCCTGCCGCGCGCATGACCGATGTTGAGGCTCCGGTTATGGCCGAAGTCGATCCACGGCTCCTCGTGGAGCTCCCCGGGGATGCCCCTGAGCGCGCTGCGGATCAGCTCCTGCGTGCCGTCCGTGGACCCCGTATCGGAGATCACCCAGGTGGTGATCAGGTCACGGACCGATGAGAGACAGCGTTCAATCACCCCGGACTCGTTCTTGACGATCATGCAAAGGCAAATGGTCGGCTTCACGTCATCACTGATCCCCGCGTGGTTGTGCGGGCGACCTTAGGAACCGGCCGGCGCCCGAGCGGTCCGGCACGCCGATGCCTCCCCCCTTTGGACAGCCCGCAGGCAGCCGCTGCGGCGAACGTCCGGCGCGCCTCCCACCACACCCCCCAACACCACCAAACCATGACAAACGGTACGCCCATGCGTATGCGGACGGCACAGGCGGCCAACGACAAGCACCGGCTGCCCTCGCCAGGCCTCCGCGCGGTCCCGCCGGCAGTGCAGGCGCACAGCATCATCCGCCGGAAGGGCCCACGACCGACACCTCGGGCGCGAACAGCTCGAACTCAAGAAAGCAGGTCACTTCATGAGTCCTGACCGCAGGACCGCATCCCGCCTCGGCCCGCTTCCGAAGCGGCGCAGGTGGATCGCCGGCGGCGCGGCCACATCACTGGCCCTCGTCATGCTGGGCATGGCCAGCCCCACCATGGCGATGACGCCCGGCGCCCAGTCGTCCCACGTCGTGGACGACCCGACCGCGACGGAGAACGACAGGTGCATGGTCTCGGCGAGCCCCCTCGGCGCGACCGTGGAAGGCGGGGACCGCTGCAAGGGCAAGATCGGACCCACAGGTCCGACCGGACCCACAGGTCCGACCGGACCCACCGGACCCACCGGACCCACCGGACCCACCGGACCGACAGGTCCGACGGGCCCGACTGGCCCTACGGGTCCCAGTGAGTGCGTCGACATCGACTCCTACGCGCCCAACAACGCCGAAGAGTTCAGCGTGCTGCTCACCACCACCGGGAACTACTACGCCGGCCAGCGGCTCCACGAGGCCGCCGTGGACTCGAACGGCAACGGGGCCCCGGACCTCGACGAGGACGGCGACGGCATCGACTTCGAGGCGATCGGGGACTACCAGTGGACGCTCATCAGCGGTGAGGACAACCCCGACTTCCCCGACAACCCGTGCTCCGTGTCCATCACGTCCCAGGGCAACTCCGCCTACGCCAAGGTGCTCACCCTCGACAACGAGGTGTGGGAGACCCACGGTGACGTCAATGGCCTCAACTTCATCTGGGACGAGGCCTGGGTCCAACTCACCGACCCCGAGGTCCTGAACTTCCAGGCCGAGAAGAGCCTCAAGGACTGACGCCGCCCGGGCCCTTCCTCGGACGGCCGATCAGGCCTCAAGGACCAGCGTGCGCGCCGTGCCCGTACGGTTCCGGGCACGGCGCGCACGCCTGGCCGAGGGCGAGCACCGGCCGGCCGGCCGGGCATCCGCTGGAAGGACCCCTGCCGCCACTGGCGGCCACCCGTCGGGGGCGGCACGTCGCGCCCGAAAAACGCTCCAGGGGCGGCACGCCGTCGTATGACGGTGTGCCGCCCCTGGGGCGAGGGTTGGCCTCAGTCGCAGGCGGTCATGCCTCGACGCCGAGCTTCTGCAGGATCAGCTCCTTGACACGGGCCGCGTCCGCCTGGCCGCGCGTGGCCTTCATGACCGCGCCGACGAGTGCGCCGACCGCCGCGACCTTGCCGCCGCGGATCTTGTCGGCGATGGCGGCGTTGCCCGCGATCGCCTCGTCGACGGCCGCACCGAGCGCGCCCTCGTCCGAGACGACCTTCAGACCGCGCTTCTCGACGACCGCGTCCGGGTCGCCTTCGCCGGCGAGCACGCCCTCGATGACCTGCCGGGCGAGCTTGTCGTTCAGATCGCCGGAGGCGACCAGCTCGACCACACGGGCCACCTGCGCCGGGGTGATCGGCAGGGAGCCGAGCTCCACGCCCTCCTCGTTGGCGTGGCGGGCCAGCTCGCCCATCCACCACTTGCGGGCGCCTGCCGCGTCCGCGCCCGCCTGAGTGGTGGCGACGATCAGATCGACCGCGCCCGCGTTGAGGATGGACTGCATGTCCAGCTCGGAGACACCCCACTCCTCCCGCAGCCGGTTGCGGCGTACGCGCGGCAGCTCGGGCAGCACGGCGCGCAGTTCCTCGACCCACTCGCGGGGCGGGGCGACGGGCACCAGGTCGGGCTCCGGGAAGTAGCGGTAGTCCTCGGCCTCCTCCTTGACGCGGCCCGACGTCGTCGTGCCGTCGTCCTCGTGGAAGTGGCGGGTCTCCTGGATGATCCTGTCGCCCGCGGTGAGCACGGCCGCGTGCCGCTGGATCTCGAAGCGGACGGCCCGTTCGACCGACCGCAGCGAGTTGACGTTCTTCGTCTCACTGCGGGTGCCGAAGACCGAGACGCCCTGCGGGCGCAGCGACAGGTTGACGTCGCAGCGCATCTGGCCCATCTCCATCCGGGCCTCGGAGACGCCCAGCGCCCGGATGAGCTCGCGCAGCTCGGTGACGTACGCCTTGGCGACCTCCGGCGCACGCTCGCCCGCGCCGACGATCGGCTTGGTGACGATCTCGATCAGCGGGATGCCGGCGCGGTTGTAGTCCAGCAGGGAGTGGGACGCGCCGTGGATGCGGCCGGTGGCGCCGCCGATGTGCGTCGACTTGCCGGTGTCCTCCTCCATGTGGGCGCGCTCGATCTCCACGCGGAAGACCTCGCCGTCCTCCAGCTGGACGTCCAGATAGCCGTTGTAGGCGATCGGCTCGTCGTACTGGGAGGTCTGGAAGTTCTTGGGCATGTCCGGATAGAAGTAGTTCTTCCGGGCGAAGCGGCACCACTCGGCGATCTCGCAGTTGAGCGCCAGGCCGATCTTGATCGCGGACTCCACGCCGGTGGCGTTGACAACCGGGAGAGAGCCCGGCATGCCCAGGCAGGTGGGACAGGTCTGCGAGTTCGGCGCCGCGCCCAGCTCGGTGGAGCAGCCGCAGAACATCTTGGTCTTGGTGCCGAGCTCGACATGGACCTCCAGGCCCATGACGGGGTCGTAGGCCGCGAGGGCCGCCTCGTACGACACCAGTTCAGTGACGGTCACGGTGAAACTTTCCCTCTCAGCCGAGCAGAACGTCGTCGTCGCCGATGCGCTTCAGCTCGCGGTAGAGCAGCGCAAGGCCGGTCACGATGGCCGCGGCGGACACGGCGGCGTCGATCAGCCGAAGCGTGTCGTGCTCCATGCGGGCCTTCTTGGCCTGCTTGATCACACTCACCGCGCCGAACGCGGTGGTGCCCATGGACAGATACGTACCGGCCTTGGACTTCTTGAATCCCTTGGCCTTCGACATGGCACTCACAGCGAGGGAGCCTCCTCCAGCAGCGGATGGCCCCACTTTTCCATGAAGGCGGCCTCGACGGCGGCGCCCACCGTGTAGAGGCGGTCGTCCTTCATGGCGGGGGCGACGATCTGCAGACCGACCGGGAGATTGTCCTCCGGGGCCAGACCGCAGGGCAGTGACATCGCGGCGTTCCCGGCCAGGTTGACCGGGATGGTGCACAGGTCGGCGTAGTACATGGCGATCGGGTCGTCCACGCGCTCGCCGATCGGGAAGGCGGTGGTCGGGGTCGTCGGGGAGACGATCACGTCGACCTGTTCGAAGGCCTTCTCGAAGTCCTGCGCGATGAGGGTGCGCACCTTCTGGGCGGAGCCGTAGTACGCGTCGTAGTAGCCGGAGCTCAGCGCGTAGGTGCCGAGCATGATGCGGCGCTTGACCTCGGGGCCGAAGCCGTCCGCGCGGGTGACGGCGGTGACGTCCTCGGCGGACTTCGTGCCGTCGTCGCCGGTGCGCAGGCCGTATCGCAGGCCGTCGAAGCGGGCCAGGTTCGAGGAGCACTCGGACGGCGCGATCAGGTAGTACGCGGAGAGCGCGAGGTCAAAGGACGGGCAGTCCAGCTCGACGACCTCGGCGCCGAGCTCCTTCAGCAGCGCGACGGACTCCTCGAAGCGCTGCATCACCCCGGCCTGGTAGTGCTCGCCGCGGAACTGCTTGACGACGCCGACGCGCATGCCGGCGACCGATCCGTTGCGGGCGGCCTCGACGACCGGCGGGACCGGGGCGTCGATCGACGTCGAGTCGAGCGGGTCATGGCCGGCGATGGCCTCGTGGAGCAGCGCGGCGTCCAGGACCGTGCGGGCGCAGGGGCCGCCCTGGTCGAGGGAGGACGAGAACGCGACCATGCCGAAGCGGGAGACCCCGCCGTACGTCGGCTTGACGCCGACCGTGCCGGTGACCGAGGCCGGCTGGCGGATGGAGCCTCCGGTGTCGGTGCCGATGGCCAGCGGCGCCTGGTACGAGGCGAGGGCGGCGCTGGAACCGCCGCCGGATCCGCCGGGGATCTTCGTCAGGTCCCAGGGGTTGCCGGTGGGGCCGTAGGCGCTGTTCTCGGTGGAGGACCCCATGGCGAACTCGTCCATGTTGGTCTTGCCGAGGATGACGACGTCCGCCGCCTTCAGCTTCTTGGTGAGCGTCGCGTCGTACGGCGGGATCCAGCCTTCGAGGATCTTGGAGCCGACGGTGGTGGGAATGCCCTCGGTGGTGAAGATGTCCTTCAGCGCGAGCGGCACGCCCGCCAGCGGGCCGAGCTTCTCGCCCGCCTCGCGCTTGGCGTCCACGGCGCGGGCCTGGGCGAGCGCGCCCTCCCGGTCCACGTGCAGAAACGCGTGCACCTTCTCATCGACGGCCTCGATGCGGGCGAGGTGCGCCTCGGTGACCTCGACGGCCGTGAGCTCGCCGGAGGCGATCTTCGCGGCGATCTCGGCCGCGGTGAGCTTGATGATGCTGTCCGTCATGGCTGTTCAGTCCTCCCCCAGGATCTGCGGCACCTTGAAACGCTGCTGCTCCTGGGCCGGGGCGCCGGAGAGCGCCTGCTCGGGGGTGAGCGACGGACGAACCTCGTCCGCGCGCATGACGTTGGTCAGCGGCAGCGGGTGGGAGGTCGGGGGCACGTCTTGGTCGGCGACCTCGGAGACGCGGGCGACCGCGCCGATGATGTCGTCGAGCTGTCCGGCGAAGTGGTCGAGCTCTTCGTCCTTCAGCTCCAGACGCGCCAGCCGGGCGAGGTGGGCGACCTCCTCGCGCGTAATGCCAGGCATGCAGCGATCCTCAGGGGTGAGTGTGAGTATTTTGGCCTCAATCCTATGGGGCGCGCGACGTCGGCCGGTAAACGGTTCGGTTCAGGGTGTGGGGGCTCGGGTCAGGCGACCGTCTGCCCCGAGGGGTTCTCCACGTCGGCGGAGACCGCGGGGGCCGCCGACGCCCCCGCGCCCGCACCCGCACCTGCGCCCGCACCCGCACCCGCACCCGCACCCGCAGGAAGCTCCGCCGGGCGGCGCCAGCCGTGCTCGCCGCGGGTGCGGAGCCACGCCGTGGTCTCCTGCGGAGGCATCGCGGGCGCGACCAGCCAGCCCTGCACGGCGTCGCATCCCATGCTCCGCAGCCGCTCCCACGTCTCGTCGTCCTCCACGCCCTCCGCGACCACGAGCAGTCCCAGCGAGTGGGCGAGGTCCAGCGTGCAGCGGACGATCTCCGCGTCCTCGGCGTCGACGGCGAGCCGGGCCACGAAGGAGCGGTCGATCTTGAGCTCGCTCACCGGGAGGCGGCGGAGGTGGACCAGCGAGGAGTAACCGGTGCCGAAGTCGTCGAGTGACATCTTCACGCCGTGGTCGCTGAGCCCGGCGAGGGTGTCGGCGGCACGCTGCGGCTCCTCCAGCAGCACATGCTCGGTGATCTCCAACTGAAGTGCGCCCGGCGGCACCCCGTGGCGGGCGAGCCGTGCGGCGACGGCCCCGGCGAAGCCGGGGGTGTGGACGTCGCGCGGGGAGACGTTGACCGCCACCGGGACCGTCAGGCCCTGCTCGCGCCAGCGGGCGACCTGCGCGAGCGCGGTCTCCAGGACGTACTCGGTCAGATGCGGCATCAGTCCGGAGGACTCGGCGATCGCGATGAACTCGTCCGGAGGGACTCGCCCCCGGTCCGGGTGGACCCAGCGCACCAGCGCTTCGAGACCGGCGACATGCCCGTCGAAGCCGACCTTGGGCTGGTAGTGCAGCTCCACCTCGCCGGCGTCGAGGGCCCGCCGCAGATCGCCGAGAAGACCGAGCCGGTCGGGGGTGTTGCTGTCCCGCTTGGACTCGTACACCTCGACGCCCGTGCGGTCCCGCTTGGCCTGGTACATGGCCACGTCGGCGCGGCGCAGCAGCCCTTCGGCGTCATGGGCGTGGTCGGGGAAGACCGCCAGGCCGGCGCTGGCCTCCAGCACCAGGGTGAGACCGTCCAGGTCGAGCGGTGAGGACAGGGCGGCCACGAGATGGCGGGTGATGCGCTGGGCGCTGGTGGTGGAGTCGGCCGTGGGCAGCAGCACCGCGAACTCGTCGCCGCCCAGCCGCGCGGCCTCAGCCCCGCGCGGGAGCGCGACCTTCAGCCGGTCGGCTATCTGGAGGAGCAGCCGGTCGCCCGCCAGATGGCCGAGTGTGTCATTGACCGAGCGGAAGCGGTCGAGGTCGATCAGCACGAGGGCGGCGCGCTCGCCGTTTCCCTCGGCGTCCTCCAGCGCGGCCCAGGTGCGCTCCAGCAGCCACTGGCGGTTGGGCAGTCCGGTCAGCGGGTCGCGGAGCTGCTCCTCCGCGCGGGCCCGCGCGATCCACAGGGTGGAGTCAAGGGCGATCAGCGGCACGGCGAACAGCGGCAGGAACAGCGGCCTGGTCATGGCGACGACGCAGATCAGCGGGGTGATGCCGAGGAGGGCGACGGCGACGAGCCCCTGTCGCAGCAGGGCGGTGCGCGCGGCGGTGGGCAGTCCGACGCCCTGCGGCGCGAGCACGTACCACAGCAGTACGCGGGTGACGGCGAGATATGCGGCAGCGGCCGCCATGACCCCGGGGACGGCCGCGACCCCCCAGCCGAGGGGGTTCCAGGGTGCGGCGACGCTCGGGACCACCCCGAACGCGGCGAGGAGGAGCGCGGCCGCGCCGATGCCGAGTATGTCGACCGCGCCGTGCAGCGTGCCCTGCCGCCAGCGGCTCCGGCGGGCGGCTCCGACGAGGGCGACGACGGTGAGGCTGACGAGGCCGGCCGGCACCCAGCCGAACAGCAGCAGCACGGCCAGGGTGAGGGCGGCGCCGGAGCCGGTGCCGCCCCACCAGCGGTCGCGCCCCAGCGCGACGAGATGGCCGATGACGAGGCCGGTGAGAAGGGCCAGCGACCAGCCGAGGGCGCCGCCGGGGAAGAGTGCCCGGCCCTCGCGCACGGTGAACACGATGCCCGCGGCGAGGACGCCGGCTGCGCCGGCCGTGACGGCGAGGGGCAGCCAGGTCGCCGTGTCCGCAAGGGCCGCGAAGGCACGCGGCCGTGAGACCGGGGCGGCGCTTTCGGTCGGTTTCATTCCCGTCCCTCTCACAGCCGGCGGTGCCGATGCGTCTGCCTCGCGATGGCTCCCTTTGTCATGCCACCACGACTGAAATCCCACCACGCAGCCGTGCACGACAGGCGCGCATCTCAACAGTAGGCCGCAGGAAGCTCGGACGGGCAGCGCTCTACAGCTCTTGCCCGAATGCGACCTGGCCACCCTTATCCATCTGGTATGGGCCAAACGGGTGACCTGTACCGAGTGTTCCGTCCACCCGACGCGCCGTACGTTTCCGGCCTTCCGCATCCTGTGCACGCCGCTGCGTAAGCCCTTCACGGCTCCCTCCCAAGCCCCGCACACTGACGGTCCACTACGCCTCTTGGGGCACAGCGGCCTCACGTGCCGCGTCCGGGCCCTGTTCCAGAAGGACTTCAAAGCCCTCCTCGTTCAGCACGGGAACCTTCAGCTGCATGGCCTTGTCATACTTGGAACCGGGATTGTCGCCGACGATCACAAATCCGGTCTTCTTTGAGACCGAGCCAGTCACTTTCGCGCCAATTTTCTGCAGCGCCTCTTTCGCGCCATCCCGGGTGTAGTTCTGCAGGGTGCCGGTGACGACGACGGTGACGCCCTCCAGCGGTCGGGGCTCCCCGTCCTCCCCCGCGCCCTCTTCCTCCATCCGGACGCCCGCGGCCCGCCACTTGCGCAGAATCTCTCGGTGCCAGTCCTCTTCGAACCACTGCTTGAGCGAGGCGGCGATCGTCGGACCGACCCCTTCGACGGCCGCGAGCTCCTCCTCGGACGCCCGTTCGATCCGCTCGATCGACCGGAACTCGCGCGCCAGCGCCTCCGCGGCCACCGGGCCGACATGACGGATCGACAACCCCGTGATGATCCGAGCGAGGGGCCGCTCCTTGGCCGCCGCGATGTTCTCCAGCATCGCGACCGCGTTCTTCTTCGGCTCGCCCTTCTGGTTGGCGAAGACCGTGACGACCTTCTCCTCGCCCGTCTTGGGATCGCGCTTGGGCAGCCCGCTGTCCTGGTCGAGGACATAGGCCTTGATGGGCAGCAGTTGCTCGACGGCGAGGTCGAACAGATCGCCCTCGTCCGTCAGCGGCGGCTCGGCGGGCTCCAGCGGCCTGGTCAGCGCGGCGGCTGCCACATAGCCGAAGTTCTCGATGTCCAGGCACTTGCGGCCGCCCAGATAGAACAGCCGCTCACGCAACTGCGCCGGGCAGGAGCGGGCGTTGGGGCAGCGCAGATCGACATCCCCCTCCTTCATGGGCCGCAGCGCCGTCCCGCACTCGGGGCACTCGGACGGCATCTCGAACTCGCGCTCGCTGCCGTCCCGCAGATCGACGACCGGCCCGAGGATCTCCGGGATGACGTCGCCGGCCTTGCGCAGCACCACCGTGTCGCCGATGAGGACACCCTTCGCCTTGACCACGTCCTGGTTGTGCAGCGTGGCGAACTCGACCTCGGAGCCTGCCACCGTGACCGGCTCCACCTGGGCGTACGGCGTCACCCGGCCGGTGCGGCCGACGCCCACCCGGATGTTGACCAGCTTGGTGTTGACCTCCTCCGGCGCGTACTTCCACGCGATCGCCCAGCGCGGGGCGCGCGAGGTGGAGCCCAGCCGCCCCTGGAGCGGGATCTCGTCGAGCTTGACGACCACGCCGTCGATCTCGTGCTCCATGGAGTGGCGGTTCTCGCCGAAGTACGCGATGAACTCGCGCACCTCGTCGAGCGAGTCGACGACCTTGTTGCGCGCGGCGGTCGGCAGACCCCACTCGTGCAGCAGTTCGTACGCCTCCGACAGGCGGTCGATCTGCAGCCCGTCACGCGCGCCGAGGCCGTGCACCAGCATGTGCAGCGGACGGGTCGCGGTGACCTTGGGGTCCTTCTGCCGCAGCGAGCCCGCCGCCGCGTTGCGCGGATTGGCGAACGGCTTGTCCCCCGCCTCCACCAGACGGGCGTTGAGCTCCTCGAAGGCGTGCATCGGGAAGTAGACCTCACCGCGGATCTCCACGAGATCCGGGATGCGGTCGCCCTTGAGCCGGTCCGGAATGCCTCCGATGGTGCGGACGTTGGGTGTGATGTCCTCGCCGGTGCGGCCGTCGCCGCGAGTGGCGGCCCGGGTCAGCCGCCCCTTCTCATACGTCAGGTTCACCGCGAGGCCGTCGACCTTCAGCTCGCACAGGAAGTGGTGCTCGGAGTCCCCGACCTCGCGCGCCACCCGCTCGACCCAGGCGGCCAGTTCCTCGTCGTCGAAGGCGTTGTCGAGCGACAGCATGCGCTCACGGTGCTCGACGGCCGTGAACTCCGTCTCATAGGTCCCCGCGACCTTCTGAGTCGGGGAGTCCGGAGTGCGCAGCAGGGGGTACTCCTCCTCCAGCTGCTCCAGGGAGCGCATCAGCCTGTCGAACTCGCTGTCGCTGACGACCGGCTGGTCCTTCACGTAGTACCGGAAGCGGTGCTCCTCGACCTGCTCGGCCAGCTGCGCATGCCGCTCCCGCACCTCTGCGGGCAGGTCCTGCTGCGCCGTCTGCTGTTCCCCAGCCACCGTCTCGTCCTCCCGTGTCCCACCGATGCCACGCGCCACCGGTTCCCGCCGGTCCCGCTGTGGGCGCCGCCGCACCCCGAGCACCCGTCACTCAGGGTTGTCCGCGAGCGATCTCGCGGCCCGGACGCAGTGGGCGAGCGCCGCGCGGGTGTACGCGGGTGAGGCACCCGCGAGGCCGCACGAGGGAGTGATCACCACGGACCCCGCGAGAGTCCCCGGATTCAGCCCCAGCCTGCGCCACAGCGTCCTGACACCCATGACGCTACCCGCCGGGTCTGACAATGCCGTGTCGACGGACGGCACGACCCCGGCCAGCAGCCGGGTGCCCGCCTCCACCGCCTCACCGATCGCCTCCTCATCACGCTCGGTGATCAGCCCGAAATCGAACGAAACGGCCGACGCTCCGGCGCGCCGCAGCAGCGCGAAGGGCACGTCCGGCGCACAGGAGTGCACCACGACCGGACCCTCGTGGACCGCCGCCACATCCCGCAGCGCGCTCTCGACGAGCTGCCGGTCGACGGCCCGGTGGGTGCGGTAGCCGCTGGCCGTCCGGATCTGTCCGCGCAGTACGGCGGTGAGCGACGGCTCGTCGAGCTGAAGGACGAGCTGCGCGCCCGGCACCCGGCGGGCGACCTCCGCGAGATGGGCGCGCAGCCCCTCCGCGAGCGACGCCGCGAGGTCGCGGCAGGCCCCCGGGTCGGCGAGCGCCGCCTCGCCGCCGCGCAGCTCCACGGCGGCGGCGAGCGTCCACGGCCCCGCGGCCTGCACCTTGAGCGGACCGGTGTACCCCTGGGTGAACTCCTCCAGCGCGTCGAGATCTTCGCCGAGCCAGGAGCGGGCGCGCCGGGTGTCCCGACCGGGCCGGTCGCTGATCCGCCAGCCGCTGGGCTCCACGTGCGCGTACAGGTCGACGAGCAGCCCCACGGTCCGCCCGATCATGTCGGCGCCGGGCCCGCGGGCGGGCAGCTCGGGCAGGTGGGGGAACTCCTCGAAGGTCCCGGTGACGGTCTTCGCGGCCTCGCGCGCGTCGCCGCCGGGCATGGAGCCGACGCCGGTCGCTCCCTGGAACATCTGCTCGCTCATCGCCCCGGCCGCACCGTCAGATCGTTGATCTCCGCGTCCCGGGGCAGGTCGATCGCGGTGAGGATCGCCGTCGCGACGGACTCGGGGTCGATCCAGCGGGACGGTTCGTACTCCTTGCCCTCCTGGGCGTGCACCTTGGCCTGCATGGGGCTGGCGGT
Organism: Streptomyces sp. MUM 178J; assembly: GCF_022414575.1. GTDB lineage: Bacteria > Actinomycetota > Actinomycetes > Streptomycetales > Streptomycetaceae > Streptomyces > Streptomyces chengmaiensis. The sequence goes on from NZ_JADWYQ010000020.1 coordinate 72,141, forward strand.
GCGCCCCGGGTAGACGGAGGTCACCCGCACGCCGTTCCCGTGCTCCTCCTGCCGCAGCGAGTCCGCGAGCGCCTTCAGCCCGTGCTTGGAGGCGGCGTACGCGCTCCACCCGGCATGGGCGTTGAGCCCGGAGCCGGAGTTGACGAAGACCGCGTGCCCCCTGGCGGCCCGCAGCTGGGGCAGGAAGAGCCGGGTGAGCTCGGCCGGTGCGATGAGGTTGACGTTGAGCTGCTGCCGCCAGGTCTTGCAGCCCAGCTCGCCGACCGTGCCGAGGTCGAGGACCCCCGCGCTGTGCACCAGCGAGTCGATCCGTTCCGGCATGGTCTGGTGCCCGAACGCCCACGAGATCCGGTCCGGTTCCGCGAGGTCGGCGACGAGGGTACGGGCCCCGGGGAACTGTCCTGCCAGGTCCTTGGCCCGCCCGGCATCCCGCGCCAGCAGTACGAGGTCGTCGCCGCGCTCATCGAGCCGCCGCGCCACGGCCGCGCCGATTCCGGAACCTGCTCCGGTGATCACATGTGTAGCCATGGCCCCATGCTCGCATCACCGGCGGCGCATCGACTCCTCCAGGTAGGCGAGCGCGGCGACGGCGTCCTCCGCGAAGAAGACCAGGTCCGCGAGGGGGAGCGGAAGGAACCCCTCCTCTTCCATCCGGCGGAACTGCTGCTTCAGCCCGTCGTAGAACCCTTCCGTGTTCAGCAGCACGACCGGCTTGGCGTGGTGACCGTGCTTCTTCAGCTCCAGGATCTCGGTCGCCTCGTCCAGCGTCCCGGTGCCGCCCACCATGACCACCACCGCGTCGGCCTTGGCGAGCAGCAGCGCCTTGCGCTCCGCGAGGTCCCTGGCGATGACCATCTCGTCGGCCTCAGCGCGGGTCCTGGCGGCGAGGAACTCCACCGAAACCCCCACGAGCCGTCCGCCGGCCTCCTCCACCCCGTCCGCGACGACCTTCATCAGCCCGCAGTCCGAACCTCCCCACACCAGGGTGTGCCCGCCCTTGCCGATCAGCTGCGCGAATTCGCGCGCGGGTCGGGTGTAGCGCTCGTCGAGGTCGGCGGCGGAGAGGAAGACGCAGATGTTCATGGCCGATACCGTACGGGTGGAGGGAATCCCCGCCCCAGCGGTTTTCGTTGTGCCGTACATGACCTCAGGCCACCGCATCACCATCGAACCCTCCACGCACCACGTCCGCGTCGTCTCCGACGGAGCCCTCCTGGCGGAGAGCCGCCGCCCTGTGGTGCTGCGCGAGACGGGCTGCCCCGTGCGCTACTACATCCCTCCGGAGGACGTCCGCACCGACCTGCTGACGGAGTCGGACACCCACACGCACTGCCCCTTCAAGGGCACGGCCTCCTACTGGTCCCGCCCAGGCGCCGAAGATCTGGTGTGGGCCTACCCGGACCCGAAGCCGGACGTGGCTCAGATCAAGGGGCTCTTCTGCTTCTACGAGGTGGAGGTGGTGGAACCCTGAGGCACGCCGGGGGACGCGGGGACCGGCGTCTTGGCGGACCAGAAGTCCGAGTGGACGTTGGGGTAGGGGATCTCGACGCCTGAGTAGGCAGGACCATTGGGCGTGGCTGAGGGTTCGGCCACTCCAGACCGCTGCACGCAGGGCGTGGTCACCTTGAGGAACACCTGCCCCTTGTCGCCGACCGTCAGAGTCAGCTGAAAGCCGTCACGTGACTTGGCAAAGATTGCCGGGTGCTCCCTGTCCTGGTTCACCGAGCTGATCTCGTACCCGCTCTTGCTCCAGAATCGTTCGATCAACCCGAGGAAGCTCCCGCGACGCTCCTCCGAGATCACGGTCATCACCGTCCGGCGTCGCGTGACATCGCAGCTGCGGGCTGTGGTGTCATCATGAGCCCACTGGACTTCCGGATCTACGGCGTCGATCGTCGCATCCAGCATGGCGTCCGCACGCTCCGCCACAGCTTGCATGTCCATGTCTTTCGCAGACCCTCCGGTACCGCCCCGTCCACACGCAACGACGAGCGTGCCCACCATTGCAATCAGCAGAGCACTGCGTGCCGCCAGTAGAGCTCTGTTCAACGCCACTCCTCTGTGGTGATTCTGTTGCTCTGCCCGGCGACGATCCTCGCGATGTTATCCGCAGATTCTTCGTCGGTTTCAGGTGTAAAGTACTGTGAATGGGCGTCAAACCCTCCCAGGTCGCCAAGAGGACGAGGCCCGTCGTCGACCCTGAAACGTCGGGCGCCGAAGGATTCGCTCGCAGGGTCCTTTCCGAAGTAGAGATCGTCGTCACCCTGGTCTGCGAGGTCTCCCGCCACATACGCGCCCAACGGGCCACCGGCGAGTAGTCCGAGGAACCCAGCGGCCCCCTGCTGCTTCGACGGCAATTGGCTGACTGGATCATTATCGGCTGCGCCAACGAACACATGGTCGCGGCCGACACCGAGGTCTTGAGCCTTGTCGACACCGACCCCGGGGCTGCCGACCAGAACTACGTCGTCCACACCTGGGATACCGCCGGACTGCCTGGCTGCCGTACCAACCGTGAGCGAACCGTAGGAGTGCCCGATTGCCGTGAAGTGTGGATCTTCGTTCCCATTCGTGGCCGATATGCCGGACATGAATGCGTTGTACGCAGGAGCCCCACGCTCAGCATCGCCCGTGCTTGCGACGTCCACATGCTGCGGAGCGTCATATCCGAGCCAGATGATCGCCGCGCTGGACTTGTCGTATTCACGCGCACCCTTGGCGGTGTCCTGAGCACGCACCATGGTGTCCTCGACGAATTCCTTGTCCAGCTTGGTGCCAAGCCCCGGCACGTAGGCCGAGACATTCCGCGCTGTATCCGGGTTGCCGTACGCCACGATCGCGCGACCGTTGCCCTCGTCCCCGATGCCGAGGAGGAACACGGGCGGACGGCTCGGAGTGTTCAGCTGTTCCTCGATCCTTCGTAGCGCGTCCAGCTTGGTGCGGGCATCCTCACTGTCCTGGCCCGACAGTTTGTCCATCAGGACGGGCAGGTAGTGGCGGTTCGCCTCGTCGCGGGCCACCGCGGGGACGCCGTCGAGGTTGCCGATGACGTCCGGCGCGACGTTCAGGTACTCCTGGCGCTGCTCGTCCGTGAGGGCGTCCCACCACTCCTTGCGGACGGCGGGGGACTTGTCGAAGGGGACGCCGTGCTCAAGGTATTTGCCCGCGGTGGTCCGCACTTCGGCGGCGTCGCGCGACACGTCCTTGAGTGTCGCGTCGGTGACGGCGAGCCCCTTGGCCGCGCGGAGCTCGGACAGGGTCGCCGTGTAGCGGCGGTCGATCTCCGCGGCGGATGCCACGGCCCGTGCGATGCGGTCCGCGATGTCCTGGGCCTTCGCCGCGTTGGGGTTCGGGGAACGGAGGAAGGGCGACCCGACGTCGGAGCCGAGGGCGGGCGGGTCCAGCAGATAGCGCCCGCTGCCGCGGGCCTGGCCGCCGGGAACCTCCTTCTCACCGGTGAGCGTGTCGGCCGTGGCGGCCGGGTAGCTGACGGAGCCGTCCTCGTGAACGGTGAACTTCAGCCCGGCGGCCTCGTCCAGCGCCTGCTTGAGCTGCCGCTGCGGCTCCGCCAGATCGGCGGCGAGGCCGTTGAGCACCGTACGGACCAGCCCGCACTCGGTGTGCAGATACTGGAAGTTGCGGCTGAGCCGCTTCAGCCGGCCGAGCGCCGCCTCCGCCGACTCGCTGCCCTGGGTGTCCCGCAGCTTCGCGGACATCGCGCGGTCCACTCGCATCCGGTCCGCATCCGACCGACCCGAGACCTCGTTCCACTTGTCCGCGGCGCCCTCGAACTCCGTCCGCTTCAGGTCCCGCAGCCGCCGCCAGGTGAGTGCTGTGCCGGTCATTCGCCCCGCCTCGCGTGCGTGGCGGGCTTGACCGCTTCAAAGGACTGTTTGACCGCAGTCTCGGTCTCACCCATCTCCTTGGCCACCTTGAGCAGTGCACCTTCCAGGTAGTCGCACTCGTTCCGTACGGCGACGAGCCGGTCCTCCCAGGACTCCAGCACGCTGTTGAGCGCGGCCACGGCGGTCAGCCCGACCGTGCCGGAAGCGATCCCCTCGTGGCCGGGGCGGAGCGCCTTCCTGCTCGTCTCGGTGCTCGTCCGCAGTGCCCCCGCGGTGCCGGACGCGCTGGTCCAAGGGCCGCCGCTGTGCCTGAGTGTGTCGCCCTGCGAGGTCGAAGTGGTCGAGGAGGCGAGGGTCATGCGCGCCTCGCCCGCGGTGTCGAACAGCTCTTGCCAGCGCTCCGAATAGCCCACGGCTGTCATCTGCGGCACCCTCCCCCGTGACTGCGTCCGCCTCTGCGCGCGGACGCGCGGCCACGACATTAACCCGAGTCACAAGGGGGTGCGCAGTTGCGAAGGCGCTCAGCTCGGAGATCACGTCTTCGCACATAGCACGGGGCATGCTCCCCGCAAGAGCATCACGACGCACCCATGGGCGCGCATGAGTGGGTCTACGGGCTCAGGCAGCCAAGGCAGGCCTGACCGGTGCGGCAGGGCCCGCGCCGAGCAGCGGGAGGCCCCCGGGCGGGGGCGGGCCGTCGTCGCCGTGGACCAGTTCGAACCAGATGCTCTTGCCGCCCACGCCGAGGAGCGCCTCCCCGACGCGGCAGCCGCCCCAGGCGTCGGCGAGCAGATCCAGGATCAGCAGCCCGCGGCCCCGTTCGGCGTCCGGCCCTTCCGGGATCAGCGGGACGGGGAACTCGGGGCTGGTGTCCATCACGCTCACCCGGAGCACGGGCAGCGTCCAGCGCAGCCGGACGCTCGCGGGCCCAGAGGAGTAGCAGACGGCGTTCGCGGCGAGCTCCCCCGTCAGCAGCTCGGCCCGGTCGGTGAGTTCGTGCAGCCGGTGCGCGGTGAGTACGGCGCGGAGCGTCGTCCGGGCGATGGCGGGGCCGCGGGGGTCCCGCGGGAAGTGGAGCTCATACTCCCAGGGGTCCGCGAAGGGGATGGGGGCGGGGGCGTGTCCGCTTGCGGCCGGGTGGTCGTGGTCGGCCTGTGCCATGTGGGGGCCTCCTCTAGGCGAGTTGAGTGGCGTAGCTCACACGATAGGACAGCTCAGCTCACACGTGAGGCGCTTAGCCACGAACGAGTGAATAGCGACTCGGTTCACTAGACCGCCCTAACACCCGCTGCCAGACTGGCCGTTCGCTTCAGGAGAGGAACCATGGCACCACGGAGCGCACCCACCGGCCGTCAGCGCCGCCTTGCCACCGAGCTGCGCCGCATGCGCGAACACGCGGGCGTTTCCATTCAGGAAGCGGCCTCGATGCTCGGCGCGGATCGCACGATGATCTCCAACATCGAGGCCGGGCGGACCACCGTCAGCGATGAACGGGTACGGCAACTCGCCAGCCACTACAAATGCCCGGACCAGGCTCTCGTCGACGCGCTCGCGGATATGGCCAACAGCCGCAGGGCCAGGCACTGGTGGAGCGAGTATCGCGGCAAGCTCCCCGAAGGGCATTTGGACATCTCCGAGCTGGAGCACTACGCGACCGCCATCCGAACCGCACAGACGGTGCATGTGCCGGGGCTGCTGCAGACCGAGGACCATGCCAGGTCTCTCTTCGAACTGACCGTGCCGAAGCCGTCCCGCCTCAACGTCGAGCTCCGCGTCGCGCACCGCATGGAGCGCCAAAGCGTGCTGCAGGGACCGAACCCGACGACGTACATCGGCATCGTCCACGAAACCGCGTTGCGCCTGGAGTTCGGCGGGAGGGATGTCGCGCGACGTCAGTTGAAGCAGCTTGAGGAAGCGTCGGACTGGCCCAACGTCACGTTGCGTGTGATCCCGTTCAGCGCCGGCGGGTTCCCTGGTGCGGATCAATCGGTGCTGTACGTCGCCGGGCCGGTACGGGTACTGGACACCGTCCAGTTGGATACTGCGCTGGGCGCGGAGTTCGTGGATGCACCGACGCCCCTGGCGAACTACCGTTCGCTATTGGACCGGATGGAGCAGTACGCGCTCCCGGCCAAGGAGTCGCAGGAGCTCATCCGGTCCATCAGAAGCGAACTCTGAAGGGGCGAGAGTGTTGACCTCACTTGACTGGAAGCGCTCGTCGTACAGCGGGGGCGGTGGCAATAACTGCGTGGAGATAGCCATACGCGACGACCGCACCGTGGGCATACGGGACAGCGTCCGCCCGACGCCGGTCATCACCGTCCAGCGCGCCGCGCTGGAGCATCTCCTCGCCGGGGTGCGGGCCGGGGTCCTCGGGGGCTGACCGTCACCGGGGTCAGACCGCCGCGGCCGTGCGCCGTGCCGTCGTCGCGATCGTCGCCGAGCCGACCACGCGGGTGCCGTCGTACAGCACGATCGCCTGGCCGGGGGCCACGCCGCGGACCGGCTCGGCGAAGGTGACGTGCAGTTCGTCGCCAGCCGGCTCCGCCGTGACCTGCGTCTCGCCGCCGTGGGCGCGGAGCTGCGCGGTGTACGCGCCCGGGCCCGAGGGGGCCGTGCCGCACCAGCGGGGCTTGACGGCGGTGAGGGCGGTGACGTCGAGGGCGGCCGCGGGGCCCACGGTGACCGTGTTGTCGACCGGCGAGATGTCCAGGACGTACCGCGGCTTGCCGTCCGGCGCGGGGTGACCGATGCGGAGGCCCTTGCGCTGGCCGATGGTGAAGCCGTACGCGCCCTCGTGGGTGCCGAGCTTTGCGCCGGACTCGTCGACGATGTCGCCCTCCGCCTTGCCCAGACGGGAGGCGAGGAAGCCCTGGGTGTCCCCGTCGGCGATAAAGCAGATGTCGTGGCTGTCCGGCTTCTTCGCGACCGCCAGGCCCCGGCGCTCGGCCTCCGCGCGGATCTCGTCCTTGGTGGTGAGGGTGTCGCCCAGCGGGAACATCGCATGGGCGAGCTGCTTCTCGTCCAGCACGCCGAGGACGTACGACTGGTCCTTGGCCATGTCGCTGGCGCGGTGCAGCTCGCGCGCGCCGTCCTCGCGGGTGACGACCGTCGCGTAGTGGCCGGTGCAGACCGCGTCGAAGCCGAGGGCGAGGGCCTTGTCGAGCAGCGCGGCGAACTTGATCTTCTCGTTGCAGCGGAGGCAGGGGTTGGGGGTGCGCCCGGCCTCGTACTCGGCGATGAAGTCCTCGACGACGTCCTCGCGGAAGCGCTCGGCGAGATCCCAGACGTAGAAGGGGATGCCGATGACGTCGGCGGCCCGGCGGGCGTCCCGGGAGTCCTCGATGGTGCAGCAGCCGCGGGCGCCCGTCCGGAAGGACTGGGGGTTCGCGGAGAGCGCCAGATGCACCCCGGTGACGTCATGCCCGGCTTCGGCGGCACGGGCGGCGGCGACGGCGGAGTCCACTCCTCCGGACATGGCGGCGAGGACCCGGAGCGGGCGGGAGCGCGGGGAAGTCTCAGTCATAGCCCCACCAGGGTACGGGCAGGGGGAACCGAAAGCTTGCGCGTATGCGTTGTGGATCGCATGGGGAGTGATGACAAGCAGCGGCACAAGCGTCACATCGGGAGACGGGCCGTGCTGCTGGGAGGCGGCGCGGCCGTCGTCGGCGGGGGCGTCTGGGCGCAGGACGAGATCCGGCGCATGTGGCGCGGCATGCCCTGGGCGCGCAAGCCCCGCAAGGAGGGTGAGCTGGATCATGCGGGCGCGGAGTGGATCGCGGCGAATCCGGCGAACTGGCGGCTGGCCGACCGCCCCGACGACTACCGGATCGACCGGGTGGTCGTCCATGTCGTCCAGGGCAGCTATCCGACGGCGCTGAAGGTCTTCAAGGACCCCTGGCACGGCGCGGCGACCCACTACGTCGTCCGCAAGGACGGACACGTGGCGCAGATGATCCGCGAACTGGACGTGGCGTTCCACGCCGGCAACCGCGAGTACAACGAACGCAGCGTCGGGATCGAGCACGAGGGGTTCGTGGACCGGCCGGAGGACTTCACGGACGCGATGTACGAGGCGTCGGCGAAGCTGACGGCGGGAATCTGCGCCCGGTACGGCCTGCCGGTCGACCGGAAGCACATCATCGGGCATGTCGAGGTCCCGGGGACGGATCACACGGACCCCGGGCCGCACTGGGACTGGGACCGCTATATGAAGCTGGTGCGGGAAGCGGCCGAGGCGGCGCAGGCCGAGCAGGCCGGGGCCTGAGAGCGGAGGACGGCGCGGCCTGTCCGGGGTCAGCGGCCTGTCCGGGGTCAGCGGAGGAGTGAGCGGGCCGTGGGCGCGAGCCGGAGCGTCTGCGGGGCCGCCCGCTGCTCCCGCTGGATGCCGGGCAGGATCGCGTCCCGGGCCGTGGGGTGGGCGCGCACTGCGTCGGCATGCCGCCGCGCCGCGTCCTGGTCCGGGTAGGAGGCGACGACCACGGCCACGTTCTCTCCGGCGCGGACGGGCAGCCTGGGGAAGGTGTTGGGCGCGGCCTCGGTGGCGAGGGCGGCGAGCGGTGCGGGGCCGGTCTCCCGCAGGACGGGGAGCAGACCGTCCCGGACCAGTGCGACGCCGTGGTGCCGTCCGGGAGGGAAGGACCACACCGTGACGGACACCAAGCGGTCCGGCGCACCGGATCCGACGGGTGGCCGTTCGGACGGGGAGACGGCGAAGCCGCTCCCGGCCGACAGGGGCGTCAGCAGGAGTACGTCATCCGAGTCGATCATCGTGGCATTCGCCTGCGGGCCGTGTTCGGCCCAGACCGGGCCGCCGTAGAAGGCGGTCAGCGCGTGGCGGCGCGCCTCCATGTCCCGGAACCCCCGCAGCCAGACGAAGCGGTCAGGATCGTCGAGGTCCCGGAACTGGCCGAGCACGGTCATCCCGGTTTCTTCCTGGGTCTCCACGAACTGCCGGTCGAACAGTTCGATCAGTTCGTCGCGCCGGCCCGGACGCAGTGTGTACTGGCGCAGCTCGATCACGGCGGGGCGGGCGACGGGTGCGGCGGCGGTCACGGCGAGGCTCCTGTCGGGTTCTTGTCCTGCGGATGCGGATTCCCGGCTCGTGCGGCCGGAGCCGGGCGCAGATCGAAGGTACGAAGGCCGTGTGCCACGTGCTGTCAGGGTTTCCGTGGAGAATGCGTCCATGTCTGCCGGTCGACTGCTGTCGGTGCTGCTGTTGCTGCAGTCCCGCGGCCGCATGCCCGCACGGGGGATCGCCGACGAGCTGGGGGTGTCCGTACGGACCGCCTACCGTGACCTGACGAGGCTGCAGGCCGCCGGGATCCCGGTCTATGCGGAGCCGGGCCGCGGGGGCGGCTATCAGCTGCTCGACGGCTACCGCACCCGCCTCACCGGAATGAGCGAGAGCGAGGCGAGGGCGCTGTTCTTCGCCGGGCTGCCCGGTCCGGCCGCCGACTTGGGGCTGGCGGCGGAGGTGACGTCCGCACGGCTGAAGCTGCTGGCGGCGCTTCCCGCCGGGGTGCGCGAGGAGGCCGCGCGGACCGCGGCGGTCTTCCATGTGGATGCTCCCGGCTGGTACCGGGAGCCCGAACGGACGCCGTATCTGCCGCTGTTCGTCGACGCGGTGCTCGCCCGGCGGGCGGTGGACGTGCGGTACCGCCGTTGGCGCGCGCCGCAGGAGGTCGAGCGCCGCCTTCGGCCCTACGGGCTGGTGCTCAAGTCCGGCGTCTGGTACCTGGTGGCCGCCGCGGAGAGCCGTGTCGGAACCTACCGGGTCGCTCGTGTCCTGGACGCGGAACCGAGCGACGAGCGGTTCGACAGGCCGCAGGACTTCGACCTGGCCGCGTACTGGAGCGCCTACCTCGACGGCTTCGAGACACGGCGGTACACCGGCGCCGCCACCGTCCGGCTGTCTCCCCGGGGACGCGGACGGCTGCCCGACAACGTCCCCCCGGAGGTCGTACGTGCCGTCGAGGCCACCGCGAGGGCAGTGGGCGACGACGGATGGGTGGAGGCGGTCATCCCGACCGAGAGCACCGAGCACGCATGCGGTGAGCTGCTGCGGCTCGGCGTCGACGTGGAGGTCGTCGCGCCGCCCGAACTGCGGCAGGCGATGGCCGCCGCGGTGCGCGCACTCGTCGGCGTGTACGGCAACCCCTGAAGCGCCGGCTCGCAGTCGCCCGGACTGCGTCCCGGGGCGCCCCCGGGCAGCGGGCCAACGAGGCGGGGCCGCGAACCGCGGGGGACCCGGAGGCGCCGCCGAAACCCGGGCCCGCCGGGCGGGCGGCGCCCCGGCCTCGACGGTCCTCGGTCAGAGCAGCCGCCGGATGTCGCCGCGGACGCGGTAGAAGCCGCCGGCGGCAGCGTGCAGGGCGTCGACCACATAGCGCGCGCCGGGCTCCCGTATGGCGCGGGGGAACTGGACGTTCCAGGAGGGTTCGTAGCCCTCGGACACCACGTGGACGCGCATCCGGCCGCCGTCCTGTACGCACTCGACGACGACCGCTCCGGCGGGGGCGTCGGCGACGGCGGTCACCGCGGCCGCGGCAGTGACGGGCGCGTAGGCCGGCAGGGCGGCGGCGAGCTTGACGTCCCGCGCCTGCGGGACCGTGCCCTGCTGTGCCGCGGCGACGGCCGTCTCGCTGGCGTCCACGCAGACCAGGGAGCCGTCCGTGGTCACCAGGTACAGCCGCTCGTCGCGGTACTGCATCGACAGCGCCGAGCCGCCGCCGGTGCCGAGCTTCCACAGGCGCGTGCCGTCCCGGTCGAAGCAGTAGACGGACGACGCGGCGTCGCCGGCGAAGACGTACCGGCCGCCGGGCGAGGCGGCGCACGAGTACACCGCGCTGTCGCAGGCGTAGGTGGCCTCGATCGCGCCGGTCGCCTTCGACAGCCGCTGGACCACGCGGTGCGCGGTTCCCGCGTACACGGCGTCGTCCTCCTGCCAGCCGAACAGCACGCCGCCCTTCGTGGGCGTGTGCCACAGTTCGCCGCCGCCGTCGGGGGCGTAGGCGGTGACGCCGCGGTGGTGGCCGTGGTAGACGGCCCGGTCGTCGGCGCGGACCATCCAGGCGTGCTCACCCTGGCTGCGGCGGGCCCACTGGTGCTCGTCCTCGTGGTCGATGACGGTCAGCCGGCCGTCGCGGTCCGAGACGTCCAGGATGCCCTCGTGGATGTCCAGCCAGAAGATGTCGACGTCCGCCGCGATGTCGTACGCCGCGAACGGCAGCTTCGAGGACAGGTCGTAGACCTTGCCGTCGTCACAGCCTGCATAGATCCAGAAGTCGTCGGCGACCAGGCACTTCACACCGTCCGGCAGGCTGAAGCGGGCCAGGACCCCGCCGTCGTGGTCCAGGGTGTACACATCGCCCGCCTGGTTGCCGACCCAGCAGCGCTCGCCGTCGACATGGATGCCGAACGCGGAAGAGCCGGTGCGGAACCGCCACAGCACGGGCGCCACGGCGCGCGCGGTGGACGGAGCCGACGTCACCTGACGCCGGGTCACCGCACGCGGCGCGCGCTGCCCCGGGACGGCGGGGGCGTACCCCCTGCGGACCTTCTCCCCGACCTTCTTCGCGGCGGCGGCCCGCGCCTTCTCCGCGGTGGGGAAGGTCGTCGTCTGCGTCTGGCCGGCCGCGCCGATGCGCCCGTACCGCACCGTCACCACCAGGCCGTCGACGGCCACTTCATAGAACTTGTGCGCGCCGCCGCCCTCCTGCGACAGCTCCAGATACGTCGTCGAGACCGTGGATCCGGTCATGGCACACCCCTCCCCGAGACGGACCCGCTGCCTTTCTGCAGGTCCCACTGCTCAAACCGTAGAAGGGACCACTGACAACGATGCTGATACAGCCCGGCCGGCGGCCGATCACCGGGCGACGCGGGGCGGTCCGGGCGCGTCAGGTGAGGCCGGCCGTCCGGGCGCGTCAGGTGAGGCCGGCCGTCCGGGCGCGTTCCACCGCCGGGCCGATGGCCTCCGCGAGGGCGTCCACATCCGCCTTGGTGGAGGTGTGGCCGAGGCTGAAGCGGAGGGTGCCGCGGGCCAGGTCAGGGTCGCTGCCGGCGGCCAGCAGCACATGGCTGGGCTGGGCGACGCCCGCCGTGCAGGCCGATCCCGTGGAGCACTGGATGCCCTGGGCGTCGAGGAGGAGCAGCAGGGAGTCGCCCTCACAGCCAGGGAACGAGAAGTGCGCGTTGGCGGGGAGCCGGTCGCCGGGATCGCCGCCGAGGATCGCGTCCGGGACGGCGGTGCGTACGGCGTCGATCAGGGCGTCGCGCAGCGCGCCGACCTCGCGGGCGAACCGCTCGCGGCGCTCGGCGGCGAGGCGGGCGGCCACGGCGAAGGCTGCGACGGCGGGCGTGTCGAGGGTTCCGGAGCGGACATGGCGCTCCTGGCCGCCGCCGTGCAGGACGGGGACGGGGCTGTGTTCGCGGCCGAGCAGCAGCGCGCCGATGCCGTACGGGCCGCCGATCTTATGGCCGGAGACCGTCATCGCGGCGAGGCCGGAGCGCTCGAAGGAGATGTCGAGCTGGCCGACGGCCTGGACGGCGTCGGAGTGCAGCGGAATGCCGAATTCCTGTGCCACGGCGGAGAGTTCGGCGATGGGGAGGACCGTTCCGATCTCGTTGTTCGCCCACATGACGGTGGCGAGCGCGACATCGTCGGGGTTGCGCTCGACGGCCTCCCGCAGGGCCTTTGGGTGCACCCGCCCGTATCGGTCGACCGGCAGGTACTCGACGTTCGCGCCCTCGTGCTCGGCGAGCCAGTCGACCGCGTCGAGGACGGCGTGGTGCTCGACGGGGCTGGCCAGGACCCGCGTCCTCGCCGGGTCGGCGTCGCGCCGCGCCCAGTACAGCCCCTTGACGGCGAGATTGTCGGCCTCTGTGCCGCCGGAGGTGAAGACCACTTCACTGGGCCGCGCGCCCAGCGCTTCGGCGAGCGTCTCGCGCGCCTCCTCGACGGCGCGGCGGGCGCGGCGGCCCGCGGCGTGCAGGGCGGAGGCGTTGCCGGTGACGGCCAGCTGGGCGGTCAGCGCCTCAATGGCCTCCGGCAGCATCGGAGTGGTCGCGGCGTGGTCGAGGTAAGCCATGGTGGCCTCGATTCTACGAGGCGGGGTGGGGGCGCGGACGCGGCGCAGGGGCGCACGGTCACCTTCGTACGCCCCTGACCACGGTCGCACCCGACCGGCGCGGCGACTGCCGGTTCGGCCCGTCAGCCGCCGAACGTCCAGATCACCGTCCCGTTGACCGTGATCAGCACGGCGAGCGCCACGAGGTCGGCGATGCCCAGGGCCAGGCCGAGAAGGGCCCGCCCGCGGCGCGCGGTCCCCCGGCGGAGGGCTGTCGCGGCCAGACCGATGGCGATCGGGCCGAGCAGGATGTTCATCACGAGCAGACCGACGAGGCCGAGGACGAAGGCGGCCACGGCCATGCCGTCGGCGGCGGGCGCCGCGCTCCGGGTACGACCTCGGGTCGCCGGGTTCGCGGCGAGCTGCATGGAGATGGGCGCGGGCATGGGCGGGCTCAGCTCCTTCCGAGGCGGGTGGAGCGGCGCTCGCGCACCGCGAAGACGATCAGCCATACGCCGATGACGGCGGCGGCGGGGATGCTTGCTGCTGCGGGGAGCTGGACCACGGCGCCCAGCATGATCCCCAGGAGGAGGAGCGCTGCGACGAGGGCGATCATCGTCATCCTTTCGGTGAACACTTGTGAGTACGACTGTTCACTGACTTGTCAGTCTACTCTTCCCGTATCCCGCGAACGGTTGTTTACTGAATGTCATGAGTCACACCCTCGGCATCCGTCAGGCCCAGAAGCAGAAGACCCGTCAGGCCCTCATGGACGCAGCGCTCCGGCTCCTCGAGGACCAGAGCCTGAGCAGCCTCGGACTGCGCGAGGTGACACGTGCCGCCGGTGTCGCGCCGACCGCGTTCTACCGGCACTTCCGGGACACGGCGGATCTCGGGGTCGCGCTGGTCGAGGAGACGCTCGGCAGCCTGCACGCCACGATCGGCGAGGCGCTCGGGGACTCCCGCGACGAGCGGCGGATCGACCGTACGGTGGCGCTCATCGCGGCCCTCGTACGCGACTCCCCCGCGCACGTCCGCTTCGTCGCGCGCGAGCGGCACGGAGGCGTGCAGCCGGTGCGGGAGGCGATAGGGGCGCAACTGCGGCTGTTCGCCGCGGAGGTGGCGGCGGCGTTCGCACGGGAGCCGGAGTCGGCGGGGTGGAAAGAGAACGATCTGCTGATGCTGGCCGGCGTCTACGTCGACCACATGGTGATGACGGCGAGCGCCCTGCTGGAGGCGGGCCCGGAGGAGGCGGAGCGGATCGGCTCACTGGCGCGGCGGCAGCTGAGGCTGGTGAGCCTGGGCAGAAAGCACTGGCTGGACGGCTGAGGCCGATCGTTCGCAGCACATCCGCAGCACAGAGGAGGGGGCCGTCCCGGCAGGGACGGCCCCCTCCCCCGCTGTCAGGTCAGCCGCGCGGGGCCATGGCGAGCTGGCGCGACTGGGCGACCAGGCGGTCCGCCGAGTCCCATACGTCCGCGTCCTCCTCCAGGAAGCCGCCCGCGAGATTGCGGGTCGTGATCGAGACCCGGAGCGGCCCGGGCGCCGGGCGGCAGCGGATGTGCGCGGTGAGCTCCACGGTGGGCGTCCAGCCCTCCAGACCGAGCTCGAAGGCGGTCGGCGGCAGCGCGTCCACTGCGAGCAGAAGCGAGAGCGGGTCCGGGTCCCGGCCGTCGGCGAGCCCGAACCAGGCCCGCATCTCCCCCTTGCCGGACGGCGCGCCCAGCGCCCAGCCGAGGGTGGCCGGATCGAGCTTGATGTCCAGCCGGTCGGTGATCGCCGAGCTGCCGGGGATCGGCGCGGGTCCGTCGGACGGCCCGAAGCAGTGCTCGCGGGGCGGGATCGCCGGCGGCTTCGCGGAGGTGCGGACGTCGTCGGGAAGCCGGTCGAGATCGCCGTACGTCGCCAGCACGCGGATGCGCTCGACCTCGCCGCCGTCCTCGTCCCGCTGGAACAGCGACGCCTGGCCGGTGGACATCGTCCGCCCGGAGCGCACGGTCTGCGTCCGGATCACCGCCGGGCCGGGCTGGGAGGCCGTGAGGTAGTGCGCGGAGACGGCGAGCGGGTCGGGGTGCGGCAGCGCCTCGCCCAGCGCGCGGCCGAGCAGCGCCAGCAGATAGCCGCCGTTGACGGCGCGGATGATGGTCCAGCCTGCGGAGAGTTCGGCGTCGTACACGCCCGGTTCGCGGAGGGCGACAGCCGTGTCGCGATCGAACTCGCTGTCCCCGATGGTTACTCCCTCTGCCATGCTTGCACCGTATAACAGGAAACTACTAAGCGGTAGCTTTTCTCTTCTCCCGCTTCTCCCGCTTCTCCCGCTTCTCCTTCCGCTGCTTCTATTCTTCCTCCGCCGTCTCCGATCTGCGGTTCCAGGCCCGTGGGGCGCGCAGGTGGTAGCGGATCGCCAGCAGGCGTACGCCGAAGGCTGTTGCGGCGGCCAGCATGCTGGTCGCCGTGTTCAGGGCGTCGAGGCGGATGGCGAGCGCGACGATCGTCGCGCCGACGATCGCCGGGACCGCGTAGAGGTCGCGGTCCCAGCGCAGCAGTGAGGGGATCTCGTTGGCGAGGACGTCCCGGATGACTCCGCCGCCGACCGCGGTGGCGAGTCCGAGGGTGGCGGACGAGGTCAGGCCGAGGCCGTACTCGTACGCCTTGGTGGTGCCGGTGACGCAGAACAGCCCCAGCCCCGCCGCGTCAAAGACATAGACGCCGCGCTGGATGCGCTCGACCTGGGGGTGGAGGAAGAAGACCAGCACCGTGGCCACCAGCGGGGTCAGAAAGTACCCGAGGTCCGTGAAGGCGGCGGGCGGAACGGCGCCGATGATCAGATCCCGGAAGATTCCGCCGCCCAGGGCCGTGGCCTCGGCGAGGACCGCGATGCCGAACACGTCGAAGTTCTTGCGGACGGCCAGGAGGGCGCCGGAGATGGCGAAGACGAAGATTCCGGCGAGTTCGAGGGCGCGGAGGGTGGAGGGCGTGAACAGGTCGGGGAGCACGGGACCGTTTTACACCCGGGGGCTCCGCCCCCGGACCCCCGCTCCCCGAACGCCGGAGCGGCTGCGATTCAGCCGCTCCGGTGCTCGAGGCACGGCCGAAGGCCGTACGGGGTCCGGGGGCGGAGTTCCCGCTACGACTCGTCGCCTACGACTCGTCGCCGCGCTGGACCGTGCCGTCCTCGATCTCCTTCGCGAAGTGGCAGGCCACCTTGTGGCCGTCCCCCAGGTCCGTGAGCCCGGGACGCTCCGTGGCGCATTTGCCGGGCTGGGCCCAGGGGCAGCGGGTGTGGAAGCGGCAGCCCGCCGGAGGGTCGGCCGGGGAGGGGAGGTCGCCGCGGAGCAGGATGCGCTCGCGACGGTCCTCGATGTCCGGGTCCGGGACGGGGACCGCGGACATCAGGGCCTTGGTGTACGGGTGCCGGGGGGAGGCGTACAGGGCGTCGCTGGGCGCCTCCTCGACCAGCGAGCCCAGGTACATCACGCCGATCACGTCGGAGATATGGCGGACCACCGCGAGGTCGTGGGCGATGACCAGGTACGTCAGACCGAGCTGTTCCTGGAGCTCCTCCAGGAGGTTGATCACCTGCGCCTGGATCGAGACGTCGAGCGCCGAGACCGGCTCGTCGCAGATGATGACGTCCGGCTCCAGCACCAGCGCGCGGGCGATGCCGATGCGCTGGCGCTGACCGCCGGAGAACTCGTGCGGATAGCGGGACAGGGCGTTGGCGGGGAGGCCGACGCGGGTGAGGATCGCCTTGATCTTCTCCCGGCGCTCCTCCTGGTTGGCGCCGATGCCGTGCGCCGCCATGCCCTCGGACAGGATCGACTCGATGTTCTGCCGCGGGTTGAGGCTGCCCAGCGGGTCCTGGAAGACCATCTGGAGGCGGCGGCGGAACCTCCGCATCTCCTCCTCGGGCAGCTTCGCGAGGTCCGTGCCGTCGAAGACGACCTCGCCGTCGGTGATGTCCACCAGCCGCAGCACGGCCCGGCCCAGCGTCGTCTTGCCGCAGCCCGACTCGCCGACCAGTCCGTATGTCTGGCCGGCCGAGACGCTCAGCGAGATGCCGTCGACCGCGTAGACATGGCCCACCGTGCGGTCGAAGAGCACGCCCTTCTTGACGGGGAAGTGGACCTTCACATCGTCCAGTTCGAGCAGGCTCATGCCGGGACCTCCTTCTCCGCGTCCTCCGCGCCGTCCGAGTCCTCGGCGCCGTCCGAGTCCTCGGCGCCGTCCGAGTCCTCGGCGCTGTTCTGCGGCAGGACCGGGTTCACGCAGCGCACCAGGTGCCCCTCGGTCCGCGGCGCGGTCAGTTCGGGGGTGCCGGTCAGGCACCCCATCGTGTAGTGGTCGCAGCGGGGCGCGAACGCGCAGCCGTCCGCCCAGGCGATCTTGTCGTTGATCGATCCGCGGATCGGGCTGAGGGGCTCCCCGCGCGGGGCGTCCAGCCGCGGGATCGAGCCCAGCAGACCGTGTGCGTACGGATGCGTGGGGTGGGCGAACAGTTCACGCCGGTCCGCGGACTCCACCGCCCGGCCCGCGTAGAGCACGTTCACCTGGTCGCACAGTCCGGCGACGACCCCCAGATCATGGGTGATCATCAGCAGGGCGGTGCCCTCCTCGTCCACCAGCTCCTTGAGGAGTTCCAGAATCTGGGCCTGGATGGTCACGTCGAGGGCTGTGGTCGGCTCGTCGGCGATCAGCAGCCGGGGGGCGCAGGCGACGGCCATGGCGATCAGCGCGCGCTGGCGCATGCCGCCGGAGAGCTGATGCGGATACTCCTTGAGCCGCCGCGTGGGGTCGGGGATGCCCACCCGGTCGAGCAGATGGGCGGCCTCCTTGCGGGCGGCCTCACCCTTCATGCCGCGGTGGCGCTGCAGGATCTCGGTGACCTGGACGCCGATGGGGACGACCGGGTTCAGCGAGGACAGCGGATCCTGGAAGATCATCGCGAGCTGGCTGCCGCGCATGTCCCGGATGCGCTTCGGGCTCAGGGCGAGCAGGTCCTCGCCCTCGAAGTCCGCGCGGCCGCCGATGGCGACTCCCTTGCTCGGGAGCAGGCCCATCAGCGCCAGGGACGTCACGGACTTGCCGCAGCCCGACTCGCCGACCAGTCCCACGACCTGGCCCTGGTCGACGGTGAAGGAGACCCCGTCGACGGCGGTCGAGGGCGTGCGGCCACGTCCGCCGAAAGTGACGGTCAGTTCGTCAACGGTAAGCAGTGGCATGGGTTCTCAGCCTCGCAGCTTCGGGTCGAGGGCTTCTCGCATGGCCTCGCCGAGCAGGGTGAAGCCGAGGGCCGTGATGATGATCCCGACGGCCGGGTACACGGCCATCATCGGCGCGTTGTCGAAGAACCGCTGCGCCTGGGAGAGCATGACGCCCCACTCCGGGACGGCCGGGTCGGGGTTGCCGAGACCCAGATAGGACAGGGCCGCGGCCTCGATGATCGCCGTGGCGAGGCTGAGGGTCGCCTGGACGATGACCGGGCTGAGCGAGTTCGGCAGGATCTGAGTGAGGACGATCCGCTTCTTCCGCACACCCAGCGCCTTGGCCGCCAGCACATAGTCGGAGCCGCCCTGCGCAAGCATCGAACCGCGCAGCAGGCGGGCGAAGATGGGGATCTGGACGACACCGACGGCGATCATCACGGTGGTCAGCGACTGGCCCATCACGGCCGCTATCGAGACCGCGAGCAGCAGCGAAGGCAGCGACAGCATCATGTCGATGAAGCGCATGATGACGTTGTCGACGCGCTGCCCGGCCCTGCCGCCGAGCGTGGCCGACGCCCCGGAGGCCACTCCGATCAGCGCGCCGACGACCAGGCCGATGAGCATGGAGACCACGCCCACGAGCAGGGTCTGCCGGGCGCCGACGAGGAAGCGGGAGAACATGTCGCGGCCGAGGTGGTCCAGGCCGAACCAGTTCTCACCGCGGGCGCCGACGAACTCGCCCTGGTTGACGAGGACTTCGCCGCGCCAGATCTGCGCGGAGGGCGAGTGGGGGGCGACCCAGGGCCCGACGATCGCGACCACGACGAACACTCCGATGATCGCGGCGCCGATCACGGCCATCTTGCTGGCCTTCAGTCTGCGGAACGCCTCGCGCCACAGGCTCGCGCCGACGGTCGTCTCGTGCTGCTGCATCAGGGATGCGAGGCGGTCGATCTTCTCGGTCTTGGTGCTCACGTCAGTGCACCCGCACTCTCGGGTCAATGAGGCTGTACGCCAGGTCGACCAGCAGGTTGATGAGGACGTACACCATCGCGATGAACATGATGAAGCCGACGAGCACCGGGTAGTCGCGGGCGTCGATGGCGGTGCGGATGAAGTTTCCGATGCCGTTGAAGGAGAAGACCGACTCGGTGAGGACGGCGCCGGACAGCAGGCTGCCGGTGAGCAGACCGACGGCGGTGATCACCGGCAGCATGGCGTTGCGCAGCACATGGCGGGCGCGGACGACGCGCTTCTGAAGGCCCTTGGACTCGGCGGTGCGGACATAGTCCTCGCCGAGCACCTCCAGCACGCTGGCGCGGGTCATCCGGACGATCACGGCCAGCGGGATGGAGGCGAGGGTGACGGCGGGCAGCACCAGGTGCATGATCGCGTCCCAGGAGGCGTCGAACTCGCCCGTGAGAATGCCGTCGAGGACGGCGAATCCGGTGACGCTGGTGGCGTCGATTCCGGTGGTGAAACGCCCGTAGGAGGGGAAGATGCCGAGGTTGACGGCGAAGATGCCCTTGAGGATCAGGGCGAGGAAGAACACCGGGATGCATATGCCGACCAGTGAGCCGGACACCGCGGCCACATCGAGCCAGCCGCCGCGGCGCTTGGCGGCGAGGTAGCCGAGCGGGATGCCGACGGCGATGGCGATGGCCATCGCCATGAGGCTCAGTTCCACCGTGGCCGGAAAGCGCACGGCGAACTCGTCCCACACCGGCTGACCGGTCTGCACCGACGTCCCGAGGTCCAGTTCGAAGATGCGCTTGAGGAATCTGCCGTACTGGACGTAGACGGGCTGGTCGAGTCCCAGTGCCCGGTTGATACGTGCCACTTCGGCTTCGGTCGCCCGCTCGCCCAGGATCGCTGAGGCGGGTCCGCCGGGCAGCCGGTTCAGCCAGAGGAAGAGCAGAACCGACAGGCCGAGCAGGGTGGGAATGAGCTGTAGCAGTCTTCGTACGACGAGTCGCAGCACCCCGCATGCCCCTTTCTTACGTGCGTGACTACGTGCGTGAGATGCGGGTCCGCCCGGCCACGACGTGCTGTGGCCGGGCGGACCCCGCGTGCGGATGTGCTTACTTGAACGACACCTCGGCGAAGCTCTCCTGCGTCAGCGGGGAGACGTTCGGCGGGTTGACGTTCTTGGCGAACGCGATGGCCGGCGGGGACGAGGAGACCGGGAGACCGGGCAGGTACTCCATGATGACCTCGTTGGCCTTCTTGTAGGCCTCGATGCGCTTGGCGGGGTCGCCCTCCTTGGACCCGGCGTTCACCGCGGTGAAGACCGTTTCGTCCTTGAAGCCCCACTGCTTGTCGTACTCGGAGAACCAGGTGCCGATGAAGTTGTATCCGTCGTTGAAGTCACCGGTCCAGCCGAGCATGTGCAGGGCGCAGCTGCCCGCCTCGGTGGCGTCCAGGTAGTCCGGGGCCCACTTCATCGGCTTCGGGGTGACGGTGATGCCGGCCTTCTCCAGGTCGGCCTTCATCAGCTCGAACATGTCCTGCGGGGCGGGCATGTACGGGCGGGTGACCTCGGTCGGGTAGCAGAAGTCGATCTTCAGACCGGACTCGCCGGCGTCCTTGAGCAGCTGCTTGGCCTTGTTGGTGTCGTACGCGTACGTCTTCACCTTGTCCGAGTGACCGGCGACCGTGTGGGGCATGAACTGGGTCGCGACCTTGCCGCCCTCGGGAAGCTGGGTCTTGACCATGTTCTCGCGGTCGATGGCGTGCGCGATGGCCTGGCGCACCTCGCGCTTCTTCAGCGCCGGGTTGGCCTCCTGGGTCATGCCCAGATAGAAGAGGTTGAAGACGTCGCGGGTCGGGACCTGGAAGCCCGCTTCCTCCAGGGTCTTGACGTCGGCGGGCGCGACCAGGTCGTAGCCGTCGATGTCCCCGGCCTGGAGGGCCTGACGGCGGCCTTCCGGGGTGTCGATGGTGCGGATGACCAGGTTCTTCACCTTGGCCTTCTCACCCCAGTAGTCGTCGAAGCGCTCAAGGGCGACTTCCTTGTTCCCCTTGTTCCACTCCGTGATCTTGTACGGCCCGGTGCCGGCGACCGTGCCGGCCTCCTGGCTGTACTTGGGGTAGGTGATCGCGTCGCCCTTGGCGGAAGCTTCCTGCTTCTCGTACTCCTTGATGGCCTTGGGCGAGTGGATCGCCAGGGCCTGGAGGGAGAAGCCGCCCGGCAGGTTGGCGGAGGCCTCGTTGACCTCGATGACGGCGGTGTGCTCGTCCTTCGCGGTGCACGACTTGTAGTTCGGCTTGGGCGCCTCGGGGTCTTCGTTGTTCTTGAAGCCGCCCATGATGGACTGCCAGTAGTACGAGACCGCGCTGGTCTGGTACGTGCCCGTCCAGTTGAACCAGTGGTCGTAATTCGCGCACACCGCGGCCGCGTTGAACGCCTCGCCGTCGTGGAACTTCACACCCTTGCGGAGGTTGAACGTCCACACCGTGCCGGCGTCGTTGCCCTCCCAGGATTCGGCCAGGCCGCCGACCAGCTTGGAGCCGCCGGGCTCGTGCTTGAGCAGCGCCTCGAAGGCCTGGCGGGTGACCCGGTAGGTCTCGCCGTCGGCCGCGAGGGCGGGGTCCAGCGAGCCGGGATCGCCGGTGCCGGCGAACACAAACGTGTCCTTGTCGCCGCCCTTCGCGTCGTCCTTGCCCCGCTCACTGGAGCAACCCGTGGCGATCAGGCCAACGGCGACCGCCGCTGTCACCGCCCGGACGGCTCTCGACTTGCTAATACGCATGGGTCCACCCCAGGGATTCCGCCGTGTGGAGAAGAGGTCTTGACCGGCCGAACACTACAGACGAGTAGGACGGCGGAGAACAGTCCGGATAGCGGTGATACCTAGCTGAGACCCGGACACTCAACAAACCGGGCAGATACGGGACAACAGCGAACGCCACATGATGCCCGAATTAACACCGTTGACATACAAAGAAGTTGAGTGCAGCTATTGACCCGTGGTTCAGCAGCGATCAGCGGGGCGGGACGGGCGGATAGCCATAGCCGCCGTCCACGGGCCGGGACGGGCCGTGTGCCTCACGGTCGTAGAAGGGGCGCGCGCGGGCACGCAGCCACATCGCCACGGGGTCGTACTCGTCGGACATCGCCACCGTGGAGACGGGCAGCCCGTCAGGGACCGCCGTCACCGTCTGCCGCATCATCGCGCGCACCGCGTCGACGGAGGCGGCGCCCGTGTCGTACAGATCCAGGCCGATGGCGAGATACGGGGCGCCGAGCGAAGGCTGCACCCAGGCCCGGCGCAGCGAGCGGACCGCGGGGGTGCGGTGGGCGTTCTGCGCGAGCAGGCCGTAGAAGTGGGGCAGCTCGATGACGGGCTCGGACAGGGTCAGCGGGCCGGCGGGCATCCGGTCCAGGCCGGTGGCGATCCTCCGCAGATCCGGCCAGGGGATGCCGACCCCGCCTCCGGGGGCGTGCGGGTTGAGCCAAATGCCCCAGCGCTCGGGGAAGAGGGCGCGGGCGATGTCGAGCCCGCTGACCACCTCATGGGCGCGGTTCCAGCCCGAGGCGGCGAGCTCCTGGGCCGAGGTGACACAGGGGGCGTATCCGACGCCGTCGACCTCCATGTTGCCGAACTGGGCGTCGGGCGCGCCGGGTGCGCCTTGCCAGAGCAGCATCCAGACCCGGCCCTGCGCGGGGTCGGCGAGCGCGTGCAGCAACGCCTCATAGGAGTCGTAGCGTCCGGGAGTCACCTGGCGCAGCATGTGCTCGACCTGACCGGCCGCAGCGGTGCCTGACGCGCTCACTCTGGGTTCCGCCCCTCGTCGTCCCTCGTCGTCCCTCGGGGACCAGCTTAATCGGCCCTCTTAACGCAGACTTGACGAGTCCGACGGCGGGTCATGCGGCAGGTCATGCGCGCCGGCGCTCGTAGAAGGGGCGGACGCGCTCCAGCATCCAGTCGCCGACCGGATCCTGGGCCACGTCCAGCAGTACGAGACTGACCGGCCAGCTCACCTGGACGCGGCCGAGGGCACGGCCGAGCGCGTCCATGGGCGCGTTGCGGTCGGGGCCGTCCCAGGAGGAGAGCTGGACGCCGATGAAGAGCGAGGGCGCTTCGCCCTCGACGGAGGCGAGGGCGCGGCGGGCAGTGAGGACCACGCCGGACTCCTCGAACTCGCCGGCTGCTGCAGCGAGGAAGTCGACAGGCTCCTCCTGCCAGTCCGGCTCGAAAAGCCGCACTCGGCCGCCGGTCACCGGGGCGTCCGGAGAAGTCCGCCCGGGGCCGCACAGCTCCGCGACGGCGGGCGGCGGCAGGGGCATGCCGACGGCGCCGCCCGGGTTGACGGCGATGCCGAGCTGTGGGGGCAGACCGCGGGCGAAGTCGCGGGCGGGCGCGACGGTGAACGACATATGCGCGCCCGCGCACTGGAGGAACTGCTGCTCAGAGCTGAAGACGGGAACGTAGGCCGCGCCGTCGACCTCCACGATGGGCAAGTCCAGGGAGGGGCTGTCGGGTCCGCCGCCGTTGGGGAGGGGCACCCAGACATGGCTGCGGGCGAGGACCTCGACGAGGCGGGGGCCGGCGGCGGGGTTGCCCACGGAGGCGGCGAGCGTCTCCTCCAGCTCGTTGCCGGGCCAGGCGGTGTGGGCCTGCGGCGGGATGTCCATGCGTGCGGCGCCCCTCTGCTTTCCTCTTCTTTCCCCGGTGCTACGGGGCGACCCTAGCGTGCGGCGGGTCGGGGCTCGGGGGCGCCTGCGGCGGGCTGCTCCCCTGCCCCGCCTTCCCCCAGCCTCGCCGGCGTTTGAGGCGCGGGGTCCGGGGCGGAGCCCCGGTACGGGAGTCCCGGCGGAGCCCCCGTGCCTCAGGACCGCCGGAAGCCCAGCACCCCCAGCGCCTTCGCCGACTCCCGGTCCAGGAGGGTCGCGGAGGCGCACCCGGCCGGCAGGTCGCCGGATTCGGCGGCGCGCAGGAGGCGGGACACGGCGCGGAGGTGGCGGGTGAAGGCATAGCGGGAGACCCCGCGGCCGCGGGCGCACTGGCCTGCGCGGGCCGCCTCGGGCGGGACGTCGAGAAGGACGAGGTGGAGCCCGCTGCCCCGCCGGCGGGCCTCGCGTGCGAGCCACCGGCGCACCCACGCCTGGGTGCCGCAGTCGTGGACGACGACGCCGGCGCCGGACCGCAGGGCCCGCCGCAGCCCGGCGTAGTGGGCGACGCGCACCAGCGGACGGTAGACGGCGTACGGCAGGAACCTCGGCAGCCGGGCCTCCCAGCGCTCCCGCGCGTCCTGGGAGTCGACGCCCCCGCCCGGGACGGCACGTCTGATGAGGGTGGACTTGCCGCTGCCGGGCAGCCCGGAGACCACCACCACGTCGCCCGCGGCGAACAGCAGGCTGCCGGGGCTGCGCCCGGCCCGTTCGCGCAGGTCGCGCAGGAGCGGCGCGGAGGCCCGTACGGCGATTCCCGGCGCGGGTCGCGCCGGGACGCCCGCGGCCGCCGGTGCGATCTGACCGGTCCGTTGCGACGTCATCGCCCCTCCCCCATGTCGGGCCCTGTGCAGGACCACCCAACCCTTGCTCATGGAGTGTAAAGAACCGGTAATGCGGCACAACCTTTCCCGTATCGTGGCCGGACCCCCCACTCTTCCCCGATGCATGCAATGATGTGCGCGCCAACTGCATACCGGCCGTTTGAATCCACGCGGGAGAGTCCCGGCGACACGAGTGTCCCCGGGCGCCGAAGGAGCAAGTTCCTCCCTTGAATCTCTCAGGCCCCGTACCGCGTGCGACGAGGCAGATCTGAAAAGCGAGCCGCCGTCGAGCGGCTCCACCCAAGGTGCAAGTCACGACTACCCATATGTGCGGTCGCGACGAACCTCTCAGGTTCCGATGACAGATGGGGAGGATTGTCCTCGCCCTGACCATGCCCCTGGGAGCCCTGTCTATGAGCAACGCCCCTTCGAGCACCTCCCCGCGCCGTACCGCCCTCGACGCCCTGCACCGGTCGCTGGGCGCGACCATGACCGACTTCGCGGGCTGGGACATGCCGCTGCGGTACGGCAGTGAGCGCGACGAGCACAACGCCGTACGCACCAAGGCCGGTCTCTTCGACCTCTCCCACATGGGTGAGATCACCGTCACCGGGCCGCAGGCCGCCGCCCTCCTCGACCACGCGCTGGTGGGCAACATCGGCGGCGTCGGCGTGGGCCGCGCCCGCTACACCATGATCTGCCAGGCGGACGGCGGCATCCTGGACGATCTGATCGTCTACCGCCTCGCCGACGCCGAGTACATGGTCGTCGCGAACGCGGGCAACGCCCAGATCGTGCTGGATGCGCTGACCGAGCGCGCCGCGGGCTTCGACGCACAGGTGCGCGACGACCGCGACGCCTATGCGCTGATCGCCGTCCAGGGGCCCGAGTCCCCCGGCATCCTGAAGTCCCTCACGGACGCCGACCTGGACGGCCTGAAGTACTACGCGGGCCTGCCGGGCACGGTCGCCGGGGTTCCGGCGCTGATCGCCCGAACCGGTTACACGGGCGAGGACGGCTTCGAGCTGTTCGTCGAGCCGCAGCACGCGGAGAAGCTCTGGCAGGCGATCACCGAGGCCGGCGCCCCCGCCGGTCTGATTCCGTGCGGTCTGTCCTGCCGGGACACCCTGCGCCTGGAGGCGGGCATGCCGCTCTACGGGCATGAGCTGACGACCTCCCTGACGCCGTTCGACGCGGGTCTGGGCCGGGTGGTCAAGTTCGAGAAGGACGGCGACTTCGTGGGCCGCGCGGCGCTGGCCGACGCCAAGGAGCGCGCCGAGTCCAGCCCGCCGCGCAAGCTGGTCGGCCTGATCGCAGAGGGGCGGCGGGTGCCGCGCGCCGGGATGTCCGTGGTGGCGGACGGCCAGGTGATCGGCGAGGTGACCTCCGGCGCGCCGTCCCCGACGCTCGGCAAGCCGATCGCCATGGCCTATGTGGACGCGGCGCACGCCGCCCCCGGCACGGCAGGCGTGGGCGTGGACATCCGCGGTGCGCACGAGCCGTACGAGGTCGTGGCGCTCCCCTTCTACAAACGCCAGAAGTGACGCGCGTCTCCCCTTCCCCCAGCACTCACCCGCGTACAGGAGAATCCAGATCATGAGCAACCCCCAGCAGCTGCGTTACAGCAAGGAGCACGAGTGGCTGTCGGCCGCCGAGGACGGCGTGTCGACGGTCGGGATCACGGAGCACGCGGCGAACGCCCTCGGCGACGTGGTGTACGTCCAGCTCCCGGAGGTGGGCGACACGGTGTCCGCGGGCGAGACCTGCGGCGAGCTGGAGTCGACCAAGTCGGTCAGCGACCTGTACTCCCCGGTGACGGGCGAGGTCGTCGAGGCGAACCAGGCGGTCGTGGACGACCCGTCGCTGGTGAACACGGCCCCGTTCGAGGGCGGCTGGCTGTTCAAGGTGCGCGTGGCGGAGGAGCCGAAGGACCTGCTCTCCGCGGACGAGTACACCGAGTTCGCCGGCTGACCGCCGACTCACGACCCCAAGGGATGTCACCATGTCGCTTCTGAACACCCCCCTCCATGAGCTGGACCCGGACGTCGCCGCCGCCGTCGACGCCGAGCTTCACCGTCAGCAGTCCACCCTCGAGATGATCGCCTCGGAGAACTTCGCTCCGGTCGCGGTCATGGAGGCGCAGGGCTCGGTCCTCACCAACAAGTACGCCGAGGGCTACCCGGGCCGCCGCTACTACGGCGGCTGTGAGCACGTCGACGTCGTCGAGCAGATCGCGATCGACCGGATCAAGGAACTCTTCGGGGCCGAGCACGCCAATGTGCAGCCGCACTCGGGCGCCCAGGCCAACGCGGCGGCGATGTTCGCGCTGCTGAAGCCGGGCGACACGATCATGGGTCTGAACCTGGCCCACGGCGGTCATCTGACCCACGGAATGAAGATCAACTTCTCCGGCAAGCTCTACAACGTGGTGGCCTACCACGTGGACGACGCCACCGGCCAGGTCGACATGGCCGAGGTCGAGCGGCTCGCCAAGGAGGCCAAGCCGAAGCTGATCGTGGCCGGCTGGTCCGCGTACCCGCGTCAGCTCGACTTCGCCGCCTTCCGCCGGATCGCGGACGAGGTCGGCGCGTACCTGATGGTCGACATGGCCCACTTCGCGGGCCTTGTCGCCGCCGGCCTGCACCCCAACCCGGTGCCGCACGCCCATGTCGTGACCACCACCACGCACAAGACCCTCGGCGGTCCGCGCGGCGGTGTGATCCTGTGCACGGCCGACCTCGCCAAGAAGATCAACTCCGCTGTCTTCCCCGGTCAGCAGGGCGGCCCGCTGGAGCATGTGATCGCCGCCAAGGCGGTGTCCTTCAAGGTCGCGGCCTCGGAGGACTTCAAGGAGCGCCAGCAGCGCACCCTGGACGGCGCCCGCATCCTCGCGGAGCGCCTGGTGCAGGACGATGTTGCCGAGCACGGCGTGTCGGTGCTGTCCGGCGGCACGGACGTCCACCTGGTCCTGGTGGACCTGCGGCACTCGGAGCTGGACGGCCAGCAGGCCGAGGACCGGCTGCACGAGGTCGGCATCACGGTCAACCGGAACGCGATCCCGAACGACCCGCGGCCGCCGATGGTCACCTCGGGTCTGCGGATCGGCACCCCGGCGCTGGCCACCCGCGGCTTCACGGCCGAGGACTTTACCGAGGTCGCCGACATCATCGCCGAGGCCCTGAAGCCCTCATACGACGCGGCCGCCCTGCGCGCCCGGGTCACGGCCCTCGCCGAGAAGCACCCGCTCTACCCCGGTCTGTAATCCGGAGGCAAAGCCTCAGAGGTCCAAAAAGTCGGGGCACCGCGCACACTGGACGGTGAGCGCCAGTGAGCACGGTGCCCCGCACCATGCCCTTGCCTCTCGCAGCCCCGCCTCTTCCCCGCCCTTCCCCCCGCACGCCCTGCACCACCCGGCAGACGACGGCGTCTACCACCCCTAGGAGACATCCGTGGCCATTTCGGTCTTCGACCTGTTCTCGATCGGCATCGGCCCGTCCAGCTCCCATACGGTCGGCCCGATGCGCGCCGCCCGGATGTTCGCCCGGCGCCTGAAGAACGAAGGCATGCTGGCGCACACCGCGGCGATACGGGCCGAGCTGTACGGCTCACTCGGCGCGACCGGCCACGGCCATGGCACACCCAAGGCGGTGCTGCTGGGCCTGGAGGGCAGCTCGCCGCGGACCGTCGACGTCGAGAGCGCCGACGACCGCGTCGAGCAGATCAGGACGGCGGGACGGCTGAACCTGCTGGGCATGCACGAGATCGCCTTCGACTTCGACGAGGACCTGGTGCTGCACCGCCGCAAGGCGCTGCCGTACCACGCCAACGGCATGACGGTCTTCGCGTACGACGCCGAGGGCGGGCCGCTGCTGGAGAAGACGTACTACTCGGTCGGCGGCGGCTTCGTGGTGGACGAGGACGCGGTCGGAGAAGACCGGATCAAGCTGGACGACACGGTGCTGAAGCACCCCTTCCGCACCGGTGACGAGCTGCTGCGCCTCACCCGGGAGACCGGCCTGTCGATCTCCGCGCTGATGCTGGAGAACGAGAAGGCATGGCGCTCGGAGGAGGAGATCCGCGAGGGCCTGCTGGACATCTGGCGGGTGATGCAGGCGTGCGTGACCCGCGGCATGTCCCGGGAGGGCATCCTGCCCGGCGGCCTGAAGGTGCGCCGCCGGGCCGCGAACTCGGCCCGGCAGCTACGCGCCGAGGGCGATGCGCAGGCCCGCGCCATGGAGTGGATCACGCTCTACGCGATGGCGGTCAACGAGGAGAACGCCGCCGGCGGTCGCGTGGTGACCGCCCCGACGAACGGCGCGGCGGGCATCATCCCGGCCGTCCTGCACTACTACATGAACTTCGTCCCGGGCGCGGACGAGGAGGGCGTGGTCCGCTCCCTGCTCGCCGCGGGCGCAATCGGCATGCTGTTCAAGGAGAACGCCTCGATCTCAGGCGCCGAGGTCGGCTGCCAGGGCGAGGTCGGCTCCGCCTGCTCCATGGCCGCGGGCGCGCTGGCCGAGGTGCTGGGCGGCAGCCCCGAACAGGTGGAGAACGCCGCGGAGATCGGCATGGAGCACAATCTGGGCCTGACCTGCGACCCGGTCGGCGGCCTCGTGCAGATTCCGTGCATCGAGCGCAACGGCATGGCGGCGGTGAAGGCCGTGACGGCCGCGAAGATGGCGATGCGGGGCGACGGCAGCCACAAGGTCTCGCTGGACAAGGTCATCAAAACGATGAAGGACACCGGCGCGGACATGTCCGTCAAGTACAAGGAGACCGCCCGCGGCGGTCTGGCGGTCAACATCATCGAATGCTGAGGCTGTAGGCCCTGACCAGCGCGTTCGTATCTTTCAGCGCTGTCAGGGCCTTCCTTGCTTATCTGGCGGAAAGTCCCCGGGATCTCCCTGAGACAGACGTGAAAGTCCCTGAAAAGTCCCTGGCACGTCCCTGTCGCGCCCCCATCTCGAAGCGGGGCGCGACACCCGAAGCCAGCCATGCCGCCTCAGGCGCCGCCCGCAGCTGGCGTGTGCAGCCAGGTCATGAGACCTACGCATTACAGGGGCTG
Source organism: Streptomyces sp. MUM 178J (assembly GCF_022414575.1). Lineage (GTDB taxonomy): Bacteria > Actinomycetota > Actinomycetes > Streptomycetales > Streptomycetaceae > Streptomyces > Streptomyces chengmaiensis. The sequence continues at coordinate 101,827 of NZ_JADWYQ010000020.1, forward strand.
GCGGTCTTCTGCCGGGTAGGCCCGGACGGTGCCGCACTGTCCAGTACTAGGGCGCGTATCGAATCATGATCAAGTTGCTGGATTCGCTCTCGCGGCGGAGTCTGGTCCGGTAGATCTTCTTCTGTGACGCGAGTGCAACTGACTGACACAGAATGGGAGTTCATCGAGCCGTACCTGCCGATCGGCGAGTACGGCCCGTACCCGGAGCGACTGCGGCAGCAGTTCGAGGGTGTGATCTGGCGGTTCAAGACCGGCGGACAGTGGCGGGAGATGCCGCAGGAGTTCGGTGCCTGGTCGACTGTGCACAACCGCTTCCGGCAGTGGCGTGACGCCGGCGTCTTTGAGGCGCTGCTGGAGGGCCTGATCGCGGAAGCGGCGAAGCGGGGTGAGGTGGACCTGTCCCTGGTCAGTATCGACTCCACGACTGCGCGGGCCCACCACGATGCCGCCGGGATGCGCGTGGGCGAAGACGTCCTCAGCACACTGGAGAAGGCCGCGGCCGAGGCAGAGAAGGCCAGGTCAAAGGGGGCAGCCTCGAAGAACAAAGCGGGCAGGACCCCGAAGCAGATCCCGAGCGGGAGGAGCGACGGCGCATCCGGCGTCGGCGACGAGTCCGCCTGAAGGCCGCCCTCCTGGGACGCTCCAGGGGCGGGCAGACCAGCATGGTCCACCTGGCCGCCGACCGCAAGTGCCGCCCGCTGGCGTTCGTGCTGACCGCGGGCCAGGCCGCGGACAGTCCGCAGTTCATCCCGGTGCTGGGGAAGTTACGGGTTCGCGGCCCCGTCGGCCGTCCCCGCACCCGGCCGGACGCGGTCGCCGCCGACAAGGCCTACTCCTCCCGCGGCAACCGGACCCACCTGCGCAAACGCCGTATCAAGGCAGTGATCCCGGAGAAGAAGGACCAGGCCGCCAACCGGAAGAAGAAAGGCTCCGCGGGCGGTCGGCCCGTCAGCCACGACGCCGCCCTCTACAAGGAGAGGAACACCGTCGAGCGCCTGATCAACAAGCTCAAGGCCTGGCGAGGCATCGCCACCCGATACGACAAGACCCCAGACAGCTACCTCGCCGGACTCCACCTACGGGCCTCGATGATCTGGATCAAAGACCTCACCCGGACCACCCATTGATCACGACTCGATACGCGCCCTAGCTGGTCAGAGCCCTGCCAGGAGCCGGCCGAGCGTGGTCGCCCGTGGTGCGGCTCGCAGTCCCAGGCGATGTCGGACCTCGTCGGGCAGATAGGCGGCATGCAGCGCGATGGCGGCGAGGGTGGTGGCGCCGGGGAGTACGGCGATCGTGCACAGCGCGAGGATCGGGCCGAGCCGGTAACGGCGTCCCTGTCGACGGCGCGGATCAGGCAGCACGTCGAGGACGTCGACAAGGTCCAGCAGGCGGTCGGGATCGTCGGAGGTGGAGCCCGCATCGTGGTCGAGGTGGCGGGACACAGCGCTAATCAGCAAGGATGGCATCCGGAAGCGGTTCGTTGTGATGAGGCGTCAGACACCTCGTCATCACGAACCGTTTTCCTCCAGTTGAACACCTGCCCCACGCCCCGACAACCCATCCTCACCCGGCAGTTCAGGACGTCTCGCCGCCCGAGAACGCACGAGCCCTGGTCAGCAACCGGACGTGTTCCGACTGCGCCGAAGCTTTGGGGCCGGTGGAGCGTCGCCTCGTCATACCGCACCGAGTCGGCGGAATTCATGTGTAGCGCGCGGGAACAAGGATGACAGGATGTTCGACTGCAGCTCTCCGTCAAGGGAGGACGCGAGGAACTGCGTGCAGGATACGGAGAAATGCTCCCAATGGTCGCCGCGCGCTTCGTTCACCATGACGGTCCATTGGTCCGGTTCAAGGTCTGGCCGGACGAGCCAGTAGAGGCACTCTCCGTTGTCGGTGGTCGCCCATGGGATGACTCGCGACCCCTCGGCAGCCTCCAGTTCCGCAGGCTTCTTCTCGAACTCCCACAGGTCTTCCAGGTCTTCGGCCTGGTTTTCTGCCCATTCGATGAGGTCGTAGTTCTCGTTGGGGCAGCCTGGCTCCAGGACGTACAGATAGTCGTCCCAGTTGCTTCCTCCGTAGACGTGGATAAGCTCCTTGTAGTCGGCGGGGAGCTCGACCCCGAGGCTACGCTCGACCTCGCCCCAGTCCTTCTGGCGGGGTTCGCTCGGCGCTGGGGCGATTTCGAGGAGATGGTTCAGGGCGTTAGTCATAGTGGGGGTCTTGTTTCTCAGGATCAAGAAGTCCGGACGGCAGAGCCCCGGGAACGTGGGTACGGTTCCCGGACCTTAGCCGTCTGTAGCGGCCCGGTGGCGGTTCGCTGCCTCTGATGACGAGCGTCGTTCATGGAAGGCGCGGAACGAGTTCCAGCCAGGCTCGAGTCTCCTGAGAGACAGGGTCATCCCCTTCCATGAGTGCGCGGCGAGGAAGCAGCGGAGTCAGCATATTCTTGATCCGGCGCAGTTGCAGCATCTGCTCCCGCGGTGCTGATTTCCACGCTTCAGCGAGCCGCGCGCCTGTCTCCAGCGGCACTCCCACGTTCCGTAGGATCTCCGAGCAAAGAGCGGGGAGGTCTCGAGCGGGATCGGCATTGCTGACCCAAAATTCCTGGATCATGTAGGCATGCACATGGGCAGCTTCGGCCGTCTCCTGCTGCGGCGTCTGGCTCGGCCCTTTTCTGGTGATTGCGGAGAGAGCGAGACGGCACCATCGGAGTCTGACTTCGTCCGAGAGACCACGGGACTGCATGCCGCCGACGGCGAAATCACGCAACTGTTCCCAGTGCTCCGCCGCCTGGGCTCCAGCCTCGGGCGTCAGCAGGTGCCGTTCCAGGTCCTCCAGCGAAGAACCGAGGATCCGTCGCCCGCTCCCGTGGCAGCCGTGAGTCTCCAGGCAACGGCCAGAGGATGGGGGTTCCCGCACGTCCAAACGCCTCCTTCCCGATGCCAAGGCTCTCCTGCGAGGGCCAGCAGTGTCCACTCCGGTTGTTTATTTCCCTCCCGCGTGACCGCCGGATTGCGGCCAGGATCCGTAAGGGGCTGCGTCCGCTGGGCTGCTTCGAACAGGCCATACCTCGTGCTGCGCTGGAGCGCGCGAAGGCGGCTGGGCTGATGACCTCGGCTACCAGAACGCCGGTGATGGCTTCCGCCATCACACAATGCCGTGATCCATTACTGGGAAAGACTCAGCGGCTCAGTCCTCAACACACCACGCATGCACGGGAAGTAGCCAGACAGCGGTCTTCCGCAACACTCTTCAAAAGTTGGACTGGCCCTGAAACCCACGAAGGCGGCGCGCGAGGCTGGATGCGGACTCCTCGTCGCATGACAGAACAATGGAGAGTTTGCTGAGCGTCACGCCCTCAGGCCGCTTGACATAGGACCACCGCTGGCCGGCGCGCCACAGGGATCGGAAAAACTCCTCACGAGCGACCTCATCCTCGGAAAGAGCCATCTCGACGGATTCAATAATCAGGACGTGATGATCCGACGAAAGCCACTCGAGGTCTCGAAGGCAGTCATAGAGTGCGTGCCAGTTCCAGCCAAAATATTCAGGAAACTTCAACACCTCCCAAAACTGTTGAAGCGCCGACATCTCGTCAGGCATGTCTTGGCCATTCAGGCGCGCCACGTAAACACTGCCCGACACGGGCAGGAGTTCATTAAGAGGCACGCCACCGCCTGCTGTGATGACGTGCATCCACGGGGCGATATGGCTTGCCAGTGCTTCTTCTTTCATCACTCTACCCATCCAGGACTTCTACCAACGATGTATGTCTGATAGTGAGTTGGAGTATAGTATGCTGACCCATCGCTACCGAACACCCAGCGCTCACCGCCCGGCTTAGGATTGTCCACTGATGGGTAGGTGCCGTATTCTTGATAGGTAATCGGCTTTCCTGATGGTTCATGAGAAGGAAGTTGATAGCCACCATTCTTGCCGGTGTTTTCGAACGTCTCGGTCCACCACTTAGGCCCATGAAAGCCCGGCCCACCCCACCAACCGAAGTTGTACTTCTCCATGTCCCGAAGGACTTCCATCGACTCTTTGGGGATGGACTTGGGAACCCATCCGTGAATTTTGTCAACGCCCCCTAGAGTTGTTCCCGGGGTGAAGTCCTTGCAGCCTGCCAGCCCCATAGGGTCGGCCCAGGTGTGAGGGTTAGGGATATAGGTCGCCGGGTTGGGGGCCGGGGCGAGGCCGAGGGGGTCCTGGCTGAGGTAGCGGGCCGATTCCGGGTCGTAGTAGCGGAAGTAGTTGTAGTGGAGGCCCGATTCGGGATCGAAATACTGGCCCGGGAAGCGGAGCGGGGTGTATGCCGTGGCGTCGCGGTTCCACGTCGTCGTGCCCCAGAGGGTGGTGCGGGTTCGCCAGGCCAGGTCGCCGTCTTCACCGACGAGTGCCGTCGGGGTGCCGATCAGGTCGGTGACGATGGCGAAGAAGCGTTCGTCGTCCGTGTTCGGTCGGAGAACCCCTGGTCTGCCGAGGCCTCACCGATCATCCCGAGATCCGTCAGTTCGGAATGCGCCAGGTTTATGCCCTTCGCGATCTCCGCCAGCGCCGCCGTCGGCGCCGCGAGCTCAGGTTCACTCCCACTCATCGCGTCCCCGTTCCCCAAGATCCACTGCCACCTCATCCGGAACGATGCCCGCAACCGGCGGAAACACCGACCGTCCGCACTGCCCGCATCCAGCGCCCACCGCCCGCGCCGGGCAGCGTCGGCACCATCACATCAAGCAGCCGCGCGCCGAGAACCGTCCGATACGCCCACTCCCGCCCACCGCTGCGGCCTCGTTGGCCCGGTGCCGCGTCCTACACAGTCCGCGCATGCGTGAGCGGCCCCACCGGCTCGGCCCGCTCTGTCACCGCACAGGTCGCCGACAGGCCGCTCGACACAGACACGGCTGCCAACTCGGTCTGCTTCACAACCCGTTGGCAGTCCGGTATGTCACCCCCGTTGTCAGTCACACGAGCATGCTGCCATGTGATCATTTCCGTGAACAATCGCGCCACGGCACCGTACGGGATGTTCATTCGACCCATCTGCGACGCGAAGTGTCGGCGGTGACCGTCGTGGTCGTAACGGCGGTCGGCGAACACGCCCACCGGGGCTGATCGTCTGGACGCCAACGCCGGTGCAAGGCAGGTCCGGCCGACCTCCGGTCGGAGCAGGCGAGCCCGCACCCGCCGACGCGAGATCATGGCCGTTCCGCGTAGAGCCGATGGCTCAAGAAGCAGCCGGACAAGCACAACCGATAAGCGTGAGCGCACCGCTCTCGGCACTGGTGGCCCGGCTGGACGGACGTGCCGTCCACGGCCGGCCCTCTGCAGCCGCATCAGCGTCGACTCTCGGATGTTCTCCACTCGGTCTCCGCCATCGCGGCGGAGAATGCGAACAGCAGCTTCCCCGGCGCACCCGCACCCGGGTGCTGATCTTCTCGCTGAATACCTTGTCGCGCGGGATGCCGTGCGCGGTGAGCGCGTCAAGCTGGGGGGCGAGTTCCTGGCTCAGGTGGGGAGCAACGGGCGTAGCCGATGCGGATGTCCGCACCCGGGGTGTCCGCGACGGTTGGAGCCGGGGGCGGTGTGCCGGGCCGCCACGGCTGCCCCGGCCCATGGTCGGCCGGAGTCTGCACCCGCAGCAACTTCGCGAGCCGGGGCACCTTGGTGAACAGGCCCGTGGGGTACGCGCCGCCGGGTGAGGGGCAGGGCGAACCGGGCTGAACGGCACACCGAGGGCAGGGATGGCACTCGAGGTCGTCCGGACGGCCGCGGCGGTTCGCACAGTGGCCGACCGGACGTCACGACATGACGTCCACCAGGACCTTGCCGACCGCACCGCCCTCCACCGCCCGGTGCGCGTCGGCGGTGCGGTCGAGGGGAAAGCGGACCA
>NZ_JADWYQ010000021.1 GCF_022414575.1 Streptomyces sp. MUM 178J
CGGCGGGCCTGGCTGCGCATCAGGCGGCCGTGGCGCTGCTTGCCGTGCCCGCGGCGGCGGCTCTGGCGGCCGCCCGGCTGGGGCGGCGCCCGGTGACCGTCCCGCTCGAGGTGACGGGGGCGGCGGCGGGGCTGACCGCGGTAGGACTCGCTGCCGGGGACGCGATGTGGCTGGGCGGGGTGCTGGCGCTCTGCGGGGTGATCGCCGGGGGGACGGCGCTGCGGGCGGAGCGCCGTCCGGGCGCCGGGTACGCCTCGGCGGCGCTGCTCACGGCGGCGACGTGGGCGTGGCTTGCGGCGGCGGACGTGACCGTGCCGGAGGCGTACACGGCGTCGGTGTCCGTCGCGGTGCTGGCCGTAGGGGTGCTGCGGCGACGGGGCGACGCCGAGGCGTCGTCGTGGTCCGCGTACGGACCGGGACTCGCGGTGACGCTGGTTCCCAGCCTGGCGGCGGCCTGGGGCGAGGGGCACTGGCTGCGGCCGCTGCTGCTGGGGGTCGCGGCGCTGGCGGTCACCCTGGCCGGGGCGCGGCTGCGGCTCCAGGCTCCGCTGGTGCTGGGCGGCGCGGTGCTGGCCGCGGTCGCCCTGCACGAGTTGATGCCGTACGCAGTGCAGGCCGTGGGAGTGCTGCCGCGCTGGCTGCCGCCGGCTCTGGCGGGTCTGGCGCTGCTGGCCATGGGGGCGACGTACGAGCAGCGGCTGCGGGAGGCACGGAGGCTGCGGGCTGCACTCGGCCGGATGCGCTGACGTGGCGTCGGCGGGGCGGGGACGCCGAAGGCCATGGAGACTCAGCGTCTCCATGGCCTTCGGTCCGGACAAGTGGGCGATACTGGGTTCGAACCAGTGACCTCTTCGGTGTGAACGAAGCGCTCTCCCGCTGAGCTAATCGCCCGGGCGCACCGCAAACATTACCCCATGTCAGCGGGTGCCTCCGACCACTTTCCGGTCACCAGCGCCCCTCCCGGCAAGCTCTGCCGGGTCGCGGCACCAGCCCGGTCGCGGCACTAGTCGATGTCCCACGGCATGACGATGCCGAACTTCCACACATAGACCGCGAGCAGCGCCGCGGCGACGACCAGCCCCACGACGGTGAGAATGATGTTCCGCCGCCGGACCCTGGGGTCCAGGGCGCGGTGGGCGGCTTCGGTGACCTTGCGCTTGGTCCAGCGGAGCACGATCTGCGCCCAGACGAACTCGGTCGCCCAGATCGCCATGCCCGCGAAGATCACCAGCCAGCCCGGTCCCGGCAGCACCAGCATCGCTGCGCCGGCCCCCACGACGGCGAGACCGACGACGAACACGCCGACCTGCCAGCTCACATGGAGGGTCCTGGAGCGCTGGATGAACTCCGGCGCCCGCGAGCCCAGCTGCGGTTCCTCCTCGGCCGTCGATTCCGCCGCCTCGGCGATCCCCTTGTGAGCGGTCTCCTCCCGACCGCCGCGGGCCGAGGCCGTCACGCCCCCCGTCGCGGGCTGTGAGGCCGTCGCCGCGACGCCCTTCCCCTGCTCGTCACTCTCCGCGCTCATAGTGCCAAACCTACCGGATCGATCGACTTCACTGGAATGGCCGTATATCACAAACCAGTCCAGGCCCGTATGAGCGACTTGAAGAAACACAAAACGGTCAGAGGGGTTTACATCGCCACCGTAGGTGGCATGTCGATTTCGCCGACGTGCGAATCCCCGAGCGCACACTGAGCGAAAGGCCCTGGCGCTTATGAACACCACGGTCAGCTGCGAGCTGCACCTGCGCCTCGTAGTTTCGAGCGAGTCTTCACTGCCTGTACCCGCGGGCCTGCGGTATGACACGGCCGACCCCTATGCCGTGCATGCCACCTTCCACACCGGAGCCGAGGAGACGGTCGAGTGGGTGTTCGCCCGCGACCTTCTCGCCGAGGGTCTGCACCGGCCCACCGGCACCGGCGACGTCCGGGTCTGGCCGTCCCGCAGCCATGGCCAGGGCGTCGTCTGCATCGCACTCAGCTCCCCGGAGGGCGAGGCGCTGCTCGAGGCCCCGGCGCGGGCCCTGGAGTCGTTCCTGAAGCGGACGGACGCGGCCGTGCCGCCCGGCACCGAGCATCGCCACTTCGACCTGGACACGGAGCTGTCACACATCCTGGCCGAGAGCTGAGCCAGGCCGAGCGCCGCACGGCGCCGTCTTACTCGGGGAGACGGCGCCGCGCACACAGAGTCATATACGCCGGACGCCGACGCCGTCACCGCCCGCATTCCCGCCGCGGTGACGGCGTCGGTGCGCGTCTGCGCGAACCGCTAGAGTCAGCGCAATTCGACGGGCGCCCGCCCGAAGCCGGCCAGGGAGCGAATCGTGCTGATCCCCCACGACACCCGTATCGCCCTCGACGCTGTCGTCGATCTGGTGAACACCGAACCCGCGGACGACAGGGACGAGGCGCTGCCGGACGTCGCAGCGCTGTACGCGTTCGCCGACCGGCACAGCATGAGCGGCGTGGGAACGCTCGGACCCAAGGACCTGCACGCCGTGCACGGTGCGCGGAGGCAGTTCGCCGGGATCTTCGCCGCGCCGGACAGCCGGACCGCGGCCGGGCTGATCAACGAGCTGGTGGCGGCCGCGGGCACCACCCCGCAGCTGACCGACCACGACGGCTACGACTGGCATGTGCACTACTTCGCGCCTGGCGCGTCGATCGCCAACCATATCGCCGCCGACTGCGGGATGGCCCTGGCCTTCTTCGTCGTCGCGGGCGAGCAGGACCGGCTGCGCCGCTGCGAGGCGCCCGACTGCGGCCGCGCCTTCGTCGATCTGTCGCGCAACCGCTCGCGCCGCTACTGCGACAGCCGCACCTGCGGCAACCGGCTGCATGTCGCCGCGTACCGGGCGCGCCGCCGGGAAGCGGCGCGCTGACCTTCGGCGACGACGCCTGACGGCTCGGGGCCCGCTCACAGCAGGAAGAGATCGTGGACGGCGGCCATGAGCAGCAGAAAGCCGATCACTCCGAGGAAGATCATCAGCGGCGGCTGGGAGAGGGCGAACAGGCAGCCTCGGGGCTGCGGGTCCGGCTGGGTCGGTGCGGGGGACTCGCCCCGGGTGGTCTCGAGCATCTCGGGGCCGATGATGACGCAGCGCACGGTCCGGTGATCACGTAACACGCACTGGAGGATGGTGAGTTCACCACTTCCCCCACGGCGTGTCCCAACCTGTGAGATCTTGGTCGGTTCACCGACGGCGGGGGCTCGGAGGCGGCGGCACGGTCACCCGCCGTCGGCCCTGCGTCGGCCTCAGATGCCGTGCTTCTTCAGGATCGCCTCGATGTCGCTGAAGTCGTCTCCGTCGCCGGCGGCCTTGGACTTCGAGGGCTGCGCTCCCTTCGCGGGCTTCGCCGGCTTCGTCTGCCGACCGGCCGCGGGACCGCCCGCCCCGAGGGACGGCTTCGAAGCCCCGGGCTCCACTGCCGCGCTCTCCTTGCGAGCACCCGTCGAGCGCCGCTCGACGGCCCGAGTGGTCATGAACAGCAACCAGGCGCCGCCGAGCAGGCCGAAGCCGACCCATGCCGTCGGGCTGAAGGCGGTGTCGACGGCCCACTCCACCGCGCCCGTCAGCACCAGCCCGATGGGCACCAGCGAGTAGGCGGCGATCCGGGCCGCGGCGAGGAAGCGTTTGCGATAGGCCGTGATCGCGGCGATGCCCAGGCCCGCCGCGGACACCGCGGAACAAATGGTCTCGGCAAGCATCCGGTCCTCCAGGCTCGGCGGCATGAGCGGGTACGTCCCCTTCCATCCTGCACCGTGCGGCCGCCTGGGGGCCATGGCCCGGGACGACCTCAGGGAGATCTCCGGGACGGCCTCCTCCCCAGGTCCCGGTTCCGGTCGACGGGCTGGAAGACTGGCCCCATGAACGACTCCACTGCCGCGCAGCCCGCGCCCCGCCCGATCCTCGAGGTCTGGTGCGAGCTCCAGTGCCCCGACTGCCGGACCGCCCTGACGGATCTGCGTGCCCTGCGTGCCCGTTACGGCGACCGGCTGGAGCTGCGGCTGCGGCACTTCCCCCTGGAGAAGCACAAGCACGCCTTCGCCGCGGCCCAGGCCGCCGAGGAGGCCGCCGTGCAGGGGCAGGGCTGGCCGTACGCGGAGGCGGTGCTGGAGCGGATCGCGGAGCTGGACGCCGAAGGCGAGCGGTTCCTGGTGCGCCTGGCGGGGGAAATGGGCCTGGACGCCGAGGAGTTCGACACGGCGCTGATCGACGGCCGGCACATTCTGATCGTGGACGCCGACCAGGCGGAGGGCAAGGCCATCGGGGTCACGGGAACCCCGACCTATGTGGTCGACGGCCGGCGGCTGGACGGCGGCAAGAGCCAGGAGGGGCTGCGGGAGCGCGTCGAGGAGATCGCCGACCGGCTGCTCGCCGCGTCCTGACGCCGCCTCCTCCCGGCGGCGGGCCGCCTCTCGACGACGGCGGTCCGCGCGGGACGCCAAGGCCCCTCAGCGCTGCGCGGGACGTGCCGCGCTCAGCCGTCGAGCGGATGCCGGCGCGTCCTGGCCGGTCGCGCCCACACGGCGGAGCCGCATACCGATACGGCCCGCGCGTTCGGGGGCTCCCCCGCCGTTGCCGCCCGCGCCCTTCGGGGCTCCCCCACCACGGTCAGAGGAGCGGCTTGGCAGCGTTGACGGCCGTGACCCGGTAACCGAGCGACTCGTACAGCCGGACCGCCGGAGTGTTGGCGGCGAACACATGGAGCCCTACGAGGCCCAGCCCGGCGTCCCGCGCGATGTGCTCGGCCAGCAGCATCAGGGAGCGCCCGTGCCCCTGCCCTCGGTGCGCCGCCCGGACCTCTACGTCGTACACATACACGCCCTGTTCGCCCGGAAGGACCTCGGTCCGGCCGGCGAACAGAGTGCCCAGGCGCTCCTCGCCGCTGCTCAGCACACGCAGCCAGGTCCCGGGTGTGGCGAGACCCTGCGGAAGTGCTCTTTCGTGGTCGGCCGTCGACTTGGCACGGGCCTGCTGGGGGCTGAGGCCGCGGTCGGCCCAGCTCTGCGCATAGGCCGCGACGGCCGCCCGACGCCATGGCTCGAACTCCGCCTCGCTCATGGGGCGGGCGGCCGTTCCCGGGGGCAGCGGCGGCGGGCCGGCCGACATCTGCTTGACCATGTTGCGGCTGCGCTCGACGTAGCCGAGGGCCGTGCTCAGCCGCAGCGCGGCGGTCGCCTCTGGCGGCACGGAGACGACCACCTGGCGGCAGCCCCAGGCGCGCAGCACCTCTTCGGCGGCGAGCGCGGCGACCGTGCCCCGGCCACGCCGCCGGTCGGCCTCGTCGACGGTGAGGGAGCGGATGGTTCCGGTCGTGGGGCCCAGGGAGCGGTGGGTGGCGAGTTCGATGGCGCCGACGGGGCGGCCGTTGACGCAGACCTCGTAGGCCCGCGAGCGGCCGCCCGCCGCCTCGTGCTGGATCGGCCCGGTCGGCCGCAGGGTCGTGGTCATCAGGGGAGTTCTACCGGTCCTGCGGCCGCCCGTCACCACGTTTGCGCGAACATGCCCCCGCGGTCAGCGCGCCAGGGGGTCCCAGTCCGCGGCCGCGCGCTCCTCGAAGATCCGCATGGCCTTGGCGGTGACCGGTCCCGGCGCCTTGCCGAGGGGGCGCCCGTCGACGCCCACGACGGCCTGGACGTCGCGCAGGGTCGAGGTCAGAAAGACCTCCTCCGCCCGGTCCAGTGCGTCGAAGGGCAGATCGGTCTCCCTGGCCCCGGTCCACTCCACGGTCAGGGCGCGGGTGATTCCGGCCAGGCAGCCGCTGGCGACGGGCGGGGTGTGCAGCTCGCCGTCAAGGACGAGGAAGACATTGGAGCCGGTGCCCTCGCAGAGCCGCCCGACCGTGTTGGCGAACAGGGCCTCGGAGGCGCCCTGCTCCAGCGCCCTGGCGAGAGCGACGACGTTCTCCGCGTACGAGGTGGTCTTCAGGCCGGCCAGCGCGCCGCGTTCGTTGCGCGTCCAGGGCACGGTGACCACGGAGGTGGTGTCGGGCCTGCGCGGTGTCTCACCGAGGGCGACGACGAGCGTGGGGCCGGCGGCGCCGCGGTCGGAGCCGAGCGGAGAGGTGCCTCCGGTGTAGGTGATGCGCAGCCGTCCCAGCTCCATCGGATTGGCTTCCAGGACGGCGGCGCAGGCGCTGCGCACCTCGTCGGCGTCGGGCTCGGGCAGCCCGAGGCCCCGGGCCGAGCGGGCCAGCCGGTCGAGGTGGCGGGTGAGCGCGAAGGGCCGGCCGCGGACGGCCTTGACCGTTTCGAAGATGCCGTCGCCCACGGTCAGCCCGTGGTCGAGTACGGAGACCAGCGCGTCGTCCGCGTCCCTGAGCCCGCCATTGACCCACAGCTTCATCCGGCCGTCCTTCCGATCGCCTCGTACGCTCCCGACGCTACCGCGAGCAGCCGGTCCGCCTTCAGTTCGGTCTCCTGCCACTCCCGCTCGGGGTCGGAGCCCCAGGTGATGCCGGCGCCGGTGCCGAAGCGCAGCATGCCCTGCGGGCGGTCGATCCAGAAGGTCCTTATGCCGACGGCGAGCTCCGCGCGGCCTTTGTCGGCGTCCACCCAGCCGATGCCGCCGCAGTACGGGCCGCGGGGCGCGGTCTCCAGGGCTTCGATGATCCGCAGTGCGCTGGACTTGGGCGCGCCGGTCACGGAGCCCGGCGGGAAGGTGGCGGAGAGCAGCTCGCGCCAGCCGGCGGCGGGGGCGAGCTCGCCGCGCACGGTGGAGACCAGATGCACCAGTCCGGGGTGCGGTTCCACGGCGCACAGGTCGGGGACGGTGACGGTGCCGGTGGCGCAGACCCGGCCCAGGTCGTTTCGGACCAGGTCGACGATCATCACGTTCTCGGCGTGATCCTTGTCCAGCAGGTCCTCCGCGGTGCGGCCGGTGCCCTTGATGGGTCCCGACTCGACGGTGCGGCCGGTGCGGCGCAGATACAGCTCGGGCGAGGCGGTGGCGATCTCGACGCCGTGGGCGGGCAGCCTGATCGTTCCTGCGTACGGGGCCGGGTTGCCGCGGGCCAGCAGGGCGGTGAGTGCGTCGACGTCCGCGTCCGCGGGGTCCGGCAGGGGCGCGGACAGGACCCGGCAGAGGTTGGCCTGATACACCTCCCCGGCCGCGATGTGCTCGCGGATACGGCGCACTCCCGCCGTGTACGCGGCGCGGTCGAGCGATGACGCCCAGTCGTCTACGGCGGGGCCGCGCCAACACCCGGGGGCGGGCTCCGGCACCGCTTCGAGGCGTACGTCTCCGAAGCGGGCGCAGGTCAGACGGCCTTCGAAGTCTGCGGCGACGGCCCAGAAGCCGGTGGAGTCAAGGGCTTCCGGGTCGCTGGTGACATCGCGCAGATCAGAGGCGACGATACGGCCGAAGCGGGCCAGAGGGGCAAGGTCGTACACGTCTGCGAGTGTATGGCGGGCGGGGGAAAGGCGCGGATCAGCCGCTCCGGCTTGCACACACCTCAGCACGCTGCGGAAACGCGTTTTTGTGCTGGCCCAGGAATCCGCTAGAGTTCAACACGTCGCCGGGACGCGGAAGCGGACCGGAAACGACAGGCGGACGTGGCTCAGTTGGTAGAGCATCACCTTGCCAAGGTGAGGGTCGCGAGTTCGAATCTCGTCGTCCGCTCGAAGTGGGGGATCATTCCCGGGCCCCTACGCTCTGGGTGGAGTGGCCGAGAGGCGAGGCAACGGCCTGCAAAGCCGTCTACACGGGTTCAAATCCCGTCTCCACCTCCAAGGACGATTAGCTCAGCGGGAGAGCGCTTCCCTGACACGGAAGAGGTCACTGGTTCAATCCCAGTATCGTCCACTGGACCTGCACAGGTCCTCCCGCGCGATTAGCTCAGCGGGAGAGCGCTTCCCTGACACGGAAGAGGTCACTGGTTCAATCCCAGTATCGCGCACGCAGTGCCCGCAGCCGATCGGCTGTGGTCCCGAGGACGATTAGCTCAGCGGGAGAGCGCTTCCCTGACACGGAAGAGGTCACTGGTTCAATCCCAGTATCGTCCACCACCCGGAACCCCGGTCGCGTTCGGCGACCGGGGTTCTCTCGTAGGGGACCTCAGGAGGAGAAGAGCATCCGGCCGAAGCCCTTCTTGCGGTAGTGCCCGTGGTGGCCGTGGTGGCCGCCGTGCGGGGCGCCCCAGGCGGGGGCCGGGGCCGCGGGGTAGCTCTGTGCTGCGGGCGGCGGGGGCGGAGCCTGCTGCTGCCACTGCGCCTCCAGCCGGGTCAGCGACTCCAGCTCCCCGTAGTCGAGGAAGATGCCGCGGCAGCCGCTGCACTGTTCGATCTGGACGCCGCTGCGGTTGTACGTGTGCATGGGTGCATGGCACTTGGGACACTGCATGCTCTGCTCAGCTCCTCGCCGGTCGGTCGACGTCGCGGGACTCCTGCCCCGTGACGAGGAGTTCAGCCTACGGGGCGGGGTCGCACGCCAACTCGGGCGGGAGGGCGGCGATCCGCACACAGGCGTCGAGCACGAGTTGTTCCACCTCGTCCGGTTCGCGGTGCTCTGCGGCCGCTTTGGCCAGGGCGAGCGCGGCCGTCTGGACGGTCAGCGCACGGGCGGGGACGTCCAGCCGGGGCCAGGGGTCGGCCGATGCCCCGGCGGGCACCGCGGGCCCCTGCGCGGAGCGGTACGCGCCGAGGAACCGCCGCCAGACGTACGGGGGCAGCAGCCCCGCGGCATACCAGGCCGCGGGGCGGGCGAGGTCCCAGGCGGGGTCGCCGAGACCCAGGTCGTCGACGTCGATCAGCAGCCAGCGGCCCTGTGGCACGGGGTGGCGCACCAGCTGGCCGAGATGCAGATCCCCGTGGCAGAGGGAGCCGCCGAGGGGCGGCGGCGCCTCTCCGCGCGCCCAGGCGGGCAGTCGCAGCCAGGCCCGGCGGACCGCGTCGGCTGCGGGGTGCGCGGCGGCGGCGCCTTCCATCCGGGCCACGGCCAGGGCGGCCTTGGCCGGTCCGCGCATGGCGGGCAGGGGCCCGGGCAGGCCCGGCAGGTCCGCTGCGGCGATGCGGTGCAGCCGGGCGAGCAGGGCCGCGGCCTGTTCCCAGGGGGCGGCGTCGGGGTCGCCCGGGTCGACCGGCAGTCCGTACGGCCAGGCGCTGACGGGCCTGCCGTGCAAGAGCGGGCCGGTGGCGGGGAGCGGCGGCAGGAGGACTCCGGCTAGCCGAGGGTGGGCGGCGACGGCGAGCCGGGTGCGGTGGGCGTCCGGGTCGGTGTCGGGGGCATGCGCCTTGGCGACGACCGTGTCATGGCGGACCACGGTCCCGTCGTCCCGCTCCGCAAGCACGTGCGCCGCCTGTCGGCAGGCATGGCACGGTTGCCGCCGGGAGCGGGCGCGGTCGGGGGCGTGGGCCACGGACTGGGCGACGCCGGCGAGCAGGGGCACGACGGATGCGGACGCGGCGGGGGCGGACGCACCTGGTGCGGCGGATGCGGTCATGGTCTCCCCCCTCCGGGCGTCGTCCCAGCACGTCATGGGCATGGTCGTCGGCGCGGCGCCGGCGCGGCGTCCATACGGACCTTACGCCCGAGGGGAGGGGGCGCGAGAGCCGTGGCCCCAGCGGGGCCGGGATATCCAGCCCCGCCTGCGATGGAGGCGGGGAGCGTGAGGTCTGGAGCGTGAGGTCTGGAGCGTGAGGTCTGGAGCGGGCTCCGGTTCGGGCAGGGGCGGGCTGGGGCGCAGCCGACCCCGCACCCCGGACAGCGCGATGACCGGACAGCGCGATGGCCGGTCAGCTCCCCAGCTGACCGGCCCACCGCTGCCGTCCGCCGCACCCCCGTCCCCACGGGGCTGTTGGCCGGATGCCCCCGGCCCGGACCGCTCTTCCGGGCCCGGGGCGCCGCTCAGCGCCCCAGCATCACGCCCACGGACGACGCCTGTGCGACCACCGCGTCCCAGCCGCCGAAGACGACCACCAGCAGGGCTGCCAGCGGCAGCACCATGGCCGTTGCGACGAGGGGGTGGCGCGTGCCGGACGGACGGCCGCCGAACGCGGCGAGCGCCCTGCGTTCCTGCGTGCGGATCAGTGTCCGCGGAGCCGTGTCCGCCATGGTCCTCTCCTGTCGTGGTCGGCAGCGGCGGGCGTCCGACCTCGGGGGACGAGTGCTTGCGCCCGCCGCTTGACCTCAACACTAGGGAAACCGGCCAGGCCGGACGTCATGCCCGCGTACCGATTGCCGGGCCTCCCGGAGGATGACCCGTGCGTCCGCCGTGTACTCCCCTGGGTGGAGACGGGGACATGCTCCTGAGGGTCTTCCCTGAAGGGTTGTGCCGGGCGGGCGCTCAGGTGAGTTCGATCACGCGCCCCGCGATCGCCGGCGCCGGGCCGGGTGCGCGGCTCAACTTCCCGGCGGCGAAAGAGCATTGACTCCTTTCGGGTGGACCGGGCGGCGGCCCTCCCGCCGGTCGGCGGCGACATTCCGAACCGGCGGGAAGGCGCGGCCTATGAGCACACCGGGGCGGGGGTACGTAAGCTGTGCCACGTTGAAAACGGACGACGGGGCAGCAAGGTGGGGCCTTCCACCACACATAGGGGACGGACATGGCGATGATGCGGCTCCGGCGCGAGGACCCGCGTGTCGTCGGCTCGTTCAGGCTGCACCGGCGGCTGGGCGCGGGCGGAATGGGCGTGGTCTATCTGGGCTCCGACCGCCGTGGCCAGCGGGTCGCACTGAAGGTGATCCGGCCGGATCTGGCGGAGGATCAGGAGTTCCGGTCGCGTTTCGCACGCGAGGTCTCCGCGGCGCGGCGTATCCGGGGCGGCTGCACGGCCCGTCTGGTGGCCGCGGACCTGGAGGCGGACCGCCCGTGGTTCGCCACCCAGTACGTCCCGGGCCCGTCCCTCCACGACAAGGTGGCCGAGGAGGGCCCGCTGCCGGCGGCCGAGGTGGCCGCGATCGGGGCGGCGCTCTCGGAAGGCTTGGTGGCAGTGCATGAGGCCGGTGTCGTCCACCGGGATCTGAAGCCCTCCAACATCCTCCTCTCCCCCAAGGGCCCGAGGATCATCGACTTCGGCATCGCCTGGGCGACCGGCGCGAGCACGCTGACGCATGTGGGCACCGCGGTCGGCTCCCCCGGGTTCCTCGCGCCCGAACAGGTGCGGGGAGCCGCGGTCACACCGGCCACCGACGTGTTCTCGCTCGGTGCGACGCTGGCGTACGCGGGCATGGGGGACTCCCCTTTCGGACACGGCAGTTCGGAGGTCATGCTCTACCGGGTGGTGCACGAGGAACCGCAGCTGCACGGGGTTCCCGACGCGCTGGCCCCGCTGGTGAGGGCCTGTCTGGCCAAGAGTCCGGAGGAACGGCCCAGCACGCTCCAGCTGTCGATGCGGCTGAAGGAGATCGCGGCCAGGGAGGCGCAGGGGCTGTCCGAGGCGCGGCCGCCCGCGCAGCGCAGCCGTGGCAGGGAGCGCGACCGGGAGAGGGAGCGTGTCGGGCCCGACCGGGCCACAGCCCGGTACACCGAACGCGCCGAGCAGCGTACCGGGGGCACGCCGGTGCCGCGTCCGCAGCCGTCGCGTACGACGGGGCGCAACGCCGCCCCGTCCAGCCCCATGGTGTCCCGCCCGTCCCGTACGAACGGCCGGCCGGGCCGGACCGGGGCGCCCGTCAGGACCACCTCCACAGGCCGGCGGCCGGCCAATCCACGGCTGCTGCGGCAGCGGCTCGTCGTGTTCGTCGTGGTGACGCTGATCGTGGCGCTGGGGATCGCCCTGGCGCAGCAGCTCTGATGCGCTGCGCCGGCCGGGCGCGGCTCAGTTCAGCGGCCGGCCGGCGGCCACCGCGTAGAAGGCGACCGCGGCCGCGGCCCCCACGTTGAGCGAGTCGACGCCGTGCGCCATCGGGATGCGTACCCACTCGTCGGCGGCGACCAGAGCCTGTGTGGACAGTCCGTCCCCCTCCGCGCCCAGCATCAGCGCGACGCGCTCCAGCCGGTGCGGGGCGGCCTCGTCGATGGCGGCGGCCTTCTCGTCGGGGGTGAGGGCGAGCAGTTTGAAGCCGGCCTTCCGCACCGACTCCAGGCCCCTGGGCCAGGAGTCGAGCCGCGCGTACGGGACCGAGAAGACGGCGCCCATGGAGACCTTCACGGAGCGGCGGTAGAGGGGATCGGCGCAGTCGGGCGAGAGCAGCACCGCGTCCATGCCGAGGGCCGCGGCGCTGCGGAAGATCGCCCCTATGTTGGTGTGGTCGTTGACCGACTCCATGACGGCCACGCGCCGCGCGGTGCGCAGCAGCTCGTCCGCCGCGGGCAGCGGCTTGCGCTGCATGGAGGCGAGCGCGCCGCGGTGTACGTGGTATCCGGTGACGCGTTCGGCGAGCTCCGGGCTCACCGCGTACACGGGCGCCGGGAGCTCGTCGATCACATCGCGCATGACGTCGACCCACTTGGCCGACAGCAGCATCGACCGCATCTCGTAGCCGGCGTCCTTGGCTCGCCTGATGACCTTCTCGCCCTCCGCGATGAACAGCCCTTCAGCGGGCTCGCGCCTGCGGCGCAGCTCGACGTCGGTGAGGCCGGTGTAGTCGCGCAGACGCGGGTCGTCGGGGTCCTCGACGGTGATGAGATCGGCCACGGAGTGATACTGCCCTTTCAGTGGTGCGGCGCCAACGGGCGTGGTCACTCGGGCCGGTTCGGCGCGGCGACGCCGACGCCGACGGTGACGACGTCGCCGACCACGATGACGGCCGGCGGCCGTACGTCCCGCGTTCTGACGGTCTCCGCAACGGTGGCGAGCGTCGCGTCGACGCGGCGCTGGGCGGCCGTCGTGCCCTCCTGGATCATCGCCAGGGGCGTGGCCGGGTCCTTGCCGTGCGCGATGAGCGCCGCGGCGATCGCACCGATCTTGTCGACCGCCATCATCAGGACCAGAGTGCCGCGCAGCTTGGCCAGGGCCTGCCAGTCGACGAGGGAGCGCGGGTCGTCCGGGGCGACATGGCCGCTGACCACGGTGAACTCATGGGCCACTCCGCGATGTGTGACGGAGATGCCGGCGGCGCCGGGCACGGAGATCGAGCTGGAGATGCCGGGAACGACGGTGCAGCCGATGCCGTGCTCGGCGAGGGCCTGGGCCTCCTCCATGCCGCGGCCGAAGACGAAGGGGTCGCCGCCCTTGAGGCGGACGACCGCCTTGCCTGCCTTGGCGTGCTCGATGAGCGCGTTGTTGATGGCCTCCTGGGCCATGAAACGGCCGTACGGGATCTTCGCGGCGTCGATCACCTCGACGTGCGGGGGGAGTTCGTCGAGGAGGTCGCGCGGGCCGAGGCGGTCGGCGATCACGACGTCCGCCTCGGCGAGGAGCCGGCGGCCGCGGACGGTGATCAGGTCCGGGTCGCCGGGGCCGCCGCCGACGAGTGCGACGCCCGGGGTCCGCTCGCGGTGGTGGGGCGCGGCGAGCGTGCCGTCGCGCAGGCCCTCGACGATGGCGTCGCGCACCGCGGCGGAGCGGCGCGGGTCACGCCCGGTGAGGACCGCGACGGTCACGCCCTCGGAGCGGCCGGTGGCCGGGGTCCAGGCGGTGGCCGCGTTCGCGTCGTCGGAGCGTACGCACCAGGTGCGGGTGCGTTCGGCTTCGGCGGAGGCGAGGCGGTTGGCCGCGGGGTCGGAGGTCGCGATGAGGGCGTACCAGGTGTCGGCGAGGTCGCCCTCCCGGTAGCGCCGCCGCTCCCAGCGGACCTCACCGGCCTCGGCCATCGCCTCGACGGAGGGTGTAGCGGACGGTGAGACGAGGACGATGTCCGCCCCGGCGGCGATCAGGGCGGGGAGGCGGCGCTGGGCGACCTGGCCGCCGCCCAGGACCACGACGCGCCGCCCGGAGAGGCGGAGCCCTACGGGGTAGGCGGGGTGCGGCTCGGCTGGGTCGGCGTACTGAGCGTGCTCCACGTGCTCGGCCATGGCGGTGCGTGCTCCTCGTGCGGGACGGGCGGGCCGCTGCGGCGGTGAAGCGGCTGGTGGGCGGGGTGGCAGACCCCGTCGCCCCACCTTACGGTGCGGGTGCCGCATCCGGGCCCCGGGCATCCGACAAGACGCCGGCCTCGGGCGGGCTTCTCCGGCACCCCGAAGGGGAAGGGTGGGGGACCGTCCCGGCGCCCCGAGCGGCGCGAGTCGGCGGTCTTCCGTGGGCGGCGGCGGGGCCGCCCCCGCCGAGGGAGTGCGGGTCCGCCCCTGCCGAGGGAGTGCGGGGCAGCCCCGCACCCCGGGTGGGCGGGTGGCGGCCTACTTCTCGGTGACGCCCGCCGAGTCAAACGTCGCCACCTCGTGCATCGCGCGCGCCGCACTCTGCACGAGGGGCAGGGCCAGCAGCGCGCCCGTCCCCTCGCCGAGGCGGAGGTCGAGGTCGACGAGGGGGCGCAGGCCGAGCTTGTTGAGGGCGGCGACGTGGCCGGGCTCCGCGCTGCGGTGACCCGCGATGCAGGCCGCGAGGGCCTCGGGTGCGATCGCCCGGGCCACCAGCGCCGCCGCCCCCGCGCTCACCCCGTCCAGGACGACCGGCGTCCGCAGCGACGCCCCGCCCAAGATGAAGCCGACCAGGGCCGCGTGCTCCAGTCCGCCCACCGCCGCGAGGACTCCGACGGGGTCCGCGGGGTCGGGGGCGTGGAGTTCCAGCGCACGGCGGACGACGTCGACCTTGCGGGCGAGCATCTCGTCGTTGATGCCGGTGCCCCGGCCGGTGATCTCGCTGGGGTCCATGCCCGTGTAAACCGCGATGAGCGATGCGGACGCGGTGGTGTTGGCGATGCCCATCTCACCGGTGAGCAGGGCCTTGTTGCCCGCCGCCACCAGGTCCCGCGCCGTCTCGATGCCCACCACCATCGCCGCGTGGACCTCTTCGCGGCCGAGCGCGGGCCCGTTGGTGAAGTCCGCGGTGCCGGGACGGACCTTCCGGGGCAGCAGGCCCGGCGTCGCGGGCAGGTCCCCGGCCACGCCCACGTCGACGACGCAGACCTCCGCGCCCACCTGGTTGGCGAACGCGTTGCACACCGCCCCTCCGCCGAGGAAGTTGGCGACCATCTGGGCCGTGACCTCCTGGGGCCACGCGGTCACGCCCTGGGCGTGCACCCCGTGATCGCCGGCGAAGATCGCGACGGCTGCGGGCTCCGGGACCGGCGGCGGGCACATCCGGGACAGACCGCTGAGCTGCGCGGAGATGATCTCCAGCATGCCCAGCGCCCCGGCCGGCTTGGTCATCCGCTTCTGCCGCTCCCAGGCTTCGCCGAGCGCCTTGGCGTCCAGCGGGCGGATGTTGCCGACCGTCTCCTGGAGCAGATCGTGCGGTTCCTCGCCCGGCAGGGCGCGCCGGCCGTAGGTCTCCTCGTGGACGACCCACGACAGCGGGCGTCGCTTGGACCAGCCGGCCTGCATCAGCTCCGGCTCCTCAGGGAACTCGTCGACGTATCCGACGCACAGGTACGCGACGACCTCGAGGTGCTCCGGCAGGCCGAGCGCCCGGACCATCTCACGCTCGTCGAAGAAGCTGACCCAGCCCACGCCGAGGCCCTCCGCGCGGGCGGCGAGCCACAGGTTCTCGACCGCGAGGGCCGAGGAGTACGGGGCCATCTGCGGCTGGGTGTGCCGGCCGAGGGTGTGGCGGCCGCCGCGGGTCGGGTCGGCGGTGACGACGATGTTGACGGGCGTGTCGAGGATGGCCTCGATCTTCAGTTCCTTGAACTGCTTGGCGCGGCCCTTCGGCAGCGACTTCGCGTACGCCTCACGCTGCCGCTGGGCCAGCTCGTGCATGGTGCGGCGGGTCTCGGCGGAGCGGATGACCACGAAGTCCCAGGGCTGGGAGTGGCCGACGCTGGGGGCGGTGTGGGCCGCTTCGAGGACGCGCAGCAGCACCTCGTGCGGGATCGGGTCGGAGCGGAAGCCGTTGCGGATGTCGCGGCGCTCGCGCATCACACGCAGCACCGCCTCGCGCTCGGCGTCGGCGTAGCCGGGCGCGGGCCCGTTCTCCGGGGCGGGAGCAGGGGCCGGGGCGGGAGCGGCGGCCGGGGCGGTTTCGGGGTCCGCGGGGGCTTCTCTCTCCTCCGGGGCCGGTTCGCCGTCGGCGGCCCCGGGCTGCTGCGCGGCCTCCTGCTGCTGCACCGCCTCGGCCTGCTGCACCGGCTCCGTCTGCCGCTCGGAGTGGGGTACGGGCTGCGGCGCCGGCTCCAGGACCGCCGCGTCCGGGGCTTCCGGAGCTTCCGGGGCTTCCGGGGCTTCCGGAGCAAGCGGCTCCTGCTCGGCTGCCGGCTCGGTCGCCGGCTCGGCCTGCGGCGCAAAGGGCTCCGGAGCGGACCTCGCAGGCTCTGCCGGCGGCTCGACCGAACGCGGCGCGGGCACGACGGCGGCCGGTGCGGGCTGATGGCCCGGCCCCATCGTCGCCGGCGAGACGACTGTTTCTGCTGGTGCGGCAGTGGATGTGGGCTGCCCGTGTGACTCGGGTGACTGAGGGGACAGAGGAGCCATGGGGGGCTGCGGGTTCCACGGGATGCCCGCCTGCGGCGGGATCTCGCCGAGCTGGGGTCCCGGAAGGACGGCTGCCGCCTCCTCGCCCGGCACGTCGAGGTATTCGAGCCCGGGGGCCGCCGCGAGCCCCTGGTGGCCCACGGTGACCTGCACCGGCTCCGACGCCGCTGGCTGCTCCGGCTCGGCCGCCGCCGGCGGGGCGGGCGCCGGCGGGGCGGCCATCGGCTCGGCGCCCGTCGCCTCCGCCACAGCCGACTGCACGGGCAGCGGCTCGGCGGGCTGCGGCGAGGCCTGCGGTGCGCCCGCGGGACCGCGGTCGGCGAGGGAGCGCACGACGCCGCTCGTCGGCTCGGGAACGGGCGGGCCCATGTGCAGGGGACGGCGGGGGGACTGCGACGGCGACGGCGGGGCCATGGCGGCGGGCGGGACGCGTACGCCCCCGAGGTCCACGGAGCCCGAGTCCCGGCCGCCCATCTCGTGTGCGCCGGGCACATGCTCGTCCGCCGCGGGTGCGACGGGCGCCGCGGGCTCCTGCGGGGCGGCGGCGTGCTCGGTGGCCTCGTACGGCGGGACCGGCTCGGCGGTCCGGGTTGCGGGTTCCTGGTGCGCGACCGGTTCCGGCATCACCGGCTGCTCTGCGGGGACGGCTTCCTGCACGGCGGGGTCCGGCGGAGCGGGAGCGGCGGCGGGAGCCTGCGGCCGCTCCGGAGCCACGACCTGCGGCGGGAGCGGCGCCTGGGCGGCGATCTGCTCCGGGGCGGCGGCCGTCGGCTCGGCGGCGGGAGCGGGCTCCTGCAGGTCCGCGGCTTCCGGAACGGCGGCCGCCGGCGCCGCTGCGGCGGCTTCCGGAACCGCCTGCTGCTCCTGCTGTGCCGGCAAGGGCGCCTGCGCGTGGGCGGCGTCCGGTGTGTGGGCGGCGTCCTGCCCAGGTACGGGCGCGGGCACGGCGGCGGGGGTGTGCACGGGCTGCGGCGCGACCGGCTGCGGGTCGCTCCATGCCCCCGCCGAGCCGGGCATCAGCAGCAGATCGTCCTCGTCGGCGTTGTCGGAGGCGTCAAGGAAGGTGTACGCACCCGGAGCGGGGACGCCCGGCTGTTCCACCAGCCTTGCGTTCTCCGGCAGCCCCTCGCCCGGGACCTGGCCGGTGTCAGTCATGCGTACCCCTCGCCCATCGCTTGTGATCCTTCGCCTGTGGCCCGGGGCGTCGCGCCGCGGCGCACCCCGCGCCCGTCAACAAGAACGAGCGGGTGCGCCACGCGGCACGATGGCCCCGGCAGCAAGCATTGTCGCGGCCGATCGCCCCTGCGGCAGGCAGTTCCGCAGCGGTTCGGTGTGGGCTGCGCCACGTCGCGCTCCCCCCGGTTCCGACGTACCACAACCGGAGCCCAATGCGGCCCCTTTTTCCGGACATTGGTGAACCAATCGCCGAACGCCCGGCTGCGGTACGACGATCGGCCAGCCTACCCCGCGCCGTCCGTCCGCGGGGTCACAGGGCGCGGTCGGGCTGCCTGGGCGCGGCCCTGCCGGAGAGCAGGAAGACGACGCAGCGGTCGCGCTCCGCCCAGTCGGCGGTGTCGAGTTCGACGGACTGGAGCAGCGCGCACTCGACGGTGTAGCCGCCGGCGGCCAGAGCCGCTCCGACGGCCTCGGCCTCGTCGCGGGTGGTGGCATGGGTGACGATGCGGTCGGGGCGGCGCTCGGCGCAGGCGGTGACCACGGCGACGCCGCCTCCTCCGATCCGTACGACGTCCGGCTCCGGCAGCCGTTCGAGCACGTGCGGGGCGTGGCCCTGCACCGTCTGGAGCTGTACGCCGAAGCGGCGGGCGGCGGCCTCGGTCCTGCCGCAGGCGGCGGGGTCGGCGTCGACGGCGATCACCGCTGCGCCGAAGCGGGCGGCCTCCACGGCCAGTGCGCCGCTGCCGCAGCCGATGTCCCACACGAGGTCGCCGTAGCGCGGTCCAAGGCGGGCCAGCTGTGCGGCGCGCAGTTCGGGGGCGTCGCCCGGGCTCCCGCCGGGCCCGTCGCCGTCACCGTCACCGTCACCGTTCCCGTACTCCTCGGGGGCGAGCGCCCAGCCGCGCACCGGGGGCGGGTAGCCCAGGTCGCGCCCCATGGCCCAGCCGCCCGCGCCGTTGCCGGGCGGTGTGCCGCCGCCGCCCGCGCCGCCGATGACGATCACCACGTTGGGGTCGCTCCAGACGTGGTCGGCGGCCTTGTCGGAGGTGAGGACGGTGACCTGCTCGCGTTCCGTGCCGAGTTCCTCGCAGATGACGAAGGTGCGGTGCACTCCGTCGAGGAGGAGGGCGAGCTCCGCGGGGCCTGCGCCGGGCGAGGTGAGCACGGCGACCTTGCCGTGGGCACGGCAGACGTTGACGGCACGGCGCAGCGTGCGGGCGTGGGCGACGACGATCTGGGCGTCGTCCCAGGGCATTCCGGCGCGGGCGAAGGCCGCGGCGACCGAGGAGACGGCGGGCACCACCTCGACTTCCAGTCCGTACTCCGGCGCATGCAGGGTGCGGACGACTCCGAAGAAGCCGGGGTCTCCGTCGGCGAGGACGACCGCGGTGCCGCGGTGGCCGGCGATCCGCCGGGCGGCGAGGCCGACGCTGCCGAGGCGGATGCGTTCCGCGTCGCCAGGCACCTCGGGGAGGGCCAGGTGATGGGCGGCTCCGGCCACGAGGGTGGCGGCGGAGAGGGCGGAGACGGCTGCCGCGGTGAGGGGCGAGCCGTCCCAGCCGATCACCGTGACCCGGTCGGCCATCGTCGTCAGTCTCCTGGTGTCGTCGCAGGTGGTGAGGCGCCCGCAGGCTGCGGGCACGGTGAGATTACCCGGAGTCCCGCGGCATCGCCTCGCCGACTGCCGCGGCCCGCGGCCCGCCGGGGTCAGTTCCAGTCGGTGAAGGAGGCGTATCCGGCGTCCGCGAACTGGTCGGCCGCGCCCTCGAGGTCCTCGGGCAACAGGCTCCAGACGATCAGATCGGTGCGGATGTCGGTCCAGCCCCCGTCTTCGGTCTGGGTACGCGCTATCCACGCGTTGCGGAGCACTCCCTCGCTGATGCAGCCGATCTTCTGGGCGACCTGCTGGGAGGCGGTGTTGTCGGCGGCGGTGCGCAGCTCCAGGCGTTCGAAGTGCTGGTCGCGGAAGAGCCACTGAGCGACGGCGAGCAGGGATTCGGTGGCGTAGCCCTCGCCGCGCGCCCAGGGGGCGGTGACATACGCGGCTTCGGTGGACAGTGTGCGCCAGTTGGTGTGCTGCAGCTGGACGATCCCGACGAGCCGCTGGGTGAGGAACTCGGTGACGGCGAAGACGATGCCGCGGCCTTCGCTGCGCTCTGCCGGTGCGGTGGCACGGACCCAGGCTTCGGAGTCGGCGGGGGTGTAGGGGTGGGGTGCGGGGGTCCAGGCGGTGACCAGTTCGTCGTTCATCATCTCGGTGAGCGCCGGGACGTCGGCGTCTTCGAAGGGGCGCAGCACCAACCGCTCCGTGCTGATGGACACGTCCGGGAAGGTCGTCATGCGCATCTCCATGCCGGTCTGGCGTGCCGGTCGCCGTATGGTGACCGCTGTTGTCGCGTGGGGCGTTGTGGCTCGTGTGGTGCGTAGCCGTGAAGGCACAGCATGCAACATCGGGCGGGGAGCGTGCATGGCCGGGTCGGGTACGGCCCGGTATACGGCGAGGCCCGCGCCCTGGAACATGCAGGTCACAGGGTGCGGGCCTGGCGGTCCGTCAGCGGATGCCGCTCACTTGGCGGCTGAGAAGGCAGGAATGACGGAACCTTCGTAGGTGTCCTGGATGTACTTCTTCACCTCGGGCGAGTTGAGAAGTCCGACGAGCTTCCTGACGCGCGGGTCGTTCTCGTTGCCTTCCTTGACTGCGAGGAAGTTGGCGTACGGGTTGCCCTCGGCCTTCTCCAGCGCCAGGGAGTCGGCGGCGGGCTTGAGGTCCGCCTCGATGGCGTAGTTGCCGTTGATGACGGCTGCGTCCACGTCGTTCAGGGCGCGGGGCAGGGTGGCGGCCTCAAGCTCCTTGAACTTCAGGCCCCTGCCGTCGGCGATGTCGGACAGCTTGGCGTCGGCGCCCGCGCCGGCCTTGAGGGTGATCAGGCCGTTGTCGGCGAGCAGCTTGAGCGCGCGGCCCTCGTTGGTGGTGTCGTTGGGCACGGCGACGGTCTGGCCGGCCTTGAGGTCCTTGAGGTCCTCGGCGCTCTTGGAGTAGAGGCCGAGCGGCTCCAGGTGGACGTCGGCGACGGGCACGATGTGGGTGCCGTTCTTCTTGTTGAAGTCGTCGAGGTACGGGCGGTGCTGGAAGAAGTTGGCGTCGACCTGCCCGCTCTCGGTGGCGGTGTTCGGCAGGACGTAGTCCGTGAACTCCTTGACCTCGAGCTTGAGGCCCGCCTTGGCGGCCAGCTTGTCCTTGACGTAGGTGAGGATGTCGGCGTGCGGCGTGGGGGACGCGGCGACGACCAGCGGCTTGGAGGCGTCTGCGTTGCCGGAGCCCTGCTCCGGGTCGGAGGCGGTGCCGCAGGCGGTAAGGCCGAGGGCGAGGGCGGCGAAGGCCGAGGCGGCCGGAGTGACCTTGGTGTTCTTGGTGTTCCTGAGCACGAAGAGTGCCTCTTTCTGGTGGTGCGGTTGACGCCCGGACAAGGAGTACGGGCCGATGGGTGCCGGGAGGTTGGTGCCGGGAATGGATCCGGCGGCTGCTCAGGCGGCGCGTCCCCGGCGGGCCAGCAGCCGTACGGCGGTGTCGCCGATGAGCTGCACCGCGGTCACGATCGCGATCAGGATGACGACCGTGATGAGCATGAACTGGGTCTCGAAGCGCTGGAACCCGTAGGTGACGGCCTTGGAGCCCAGTCCCTCGCCGCCCACCGCACCGGCCATCGCCGAGTACCCGACGAGGACGATGACGGTGGTGGTGACGGCGGAGACCAGCGACGGAAGGGCCTGCGGCAGCAGGACCTTGCGCACGACGGCGGGGATGGAGCCGCCCATGGACTGGACGGCTTCGACCAGCCCGTGGTCGACCTCGCGGACGGCGGTCTCGACGAGCCGGGCGAAGAAGGGGATGGCGCCGACGGCGAGCGGCACGATCATCGCGGTGGGGCCGATGAAGGTGCCGACGACGAACTGCGTGAACGGGATCAGCGCGATCAGCAGGATCATGAACGGCAGCGAGCGGCCGATGTTCACGATCACCCCGAAGACGCGGTTCACGGGGAGGTTCTGCAGCAGTCCGCCCTTGTCGGTCAGCACGAGGAACACGCCGAGCGGGAGACCGCCGAGGACGGTGACGAGAGTGGACCACAGCACCATGTAGAGGGTGTCTACGGTGCCCTGCTGCAGCAGCGGCTGCATCTCGGACCAGGTCACTCGGCCGCCTCCTCGGCCAGGGCGGGGCCGTCGGCCGCCGCGGCGGACGGGTCGTCGTCCACGACGTCGATCTGCAGGCCCTGTTCGCGCAGGAAGCCGACGGGGACGACGTTCTCCTCGTACGGTCCGGGCAGCTCGATGCGCATGCGGCCGATCTGCCGGCCGCCGACGGTGTCCATCGCGGCGCCGAGGATCGATATGTCGATGTTGTACGTGCGCGAGAGCTGGGAGATCACCGGCTGGGTCGCCGTCTCGCCGTGGAAGGTGACGTCGAGCACGGTGCGGTCGGGGCCCGAGGCGTGGCCGCCGACGGGGAAGAGCTCGCGCGCGAGCTCCGAGCCGGGTGTGGCCAGCAGTTCGCTGACCGTGCCTGACTCCACGACCTTGCCCTTCTTCATCAGGGCGGCGGAGTCGCAGACGGTTTTGACGACGTCCATCTCGTGGGTGATGAGCAGCACGGTGAGGCCGAGCGCGCGGTTGAGTTCGCGCAGCAGCGTCAGGATCGAGCGGGTGGTCTCGGGGTCAAGGGCGCTGGTGGCTTCGTCGGAGAGCAGGACCTTGGGGTCGCCCGCGAGCGCCCGTGCGATGCCGACGCGCTGCTTCTGACCGCCGGAGAGCTGTCCGGGGTAGGCCCTGGCCTTGTCTGCAAGGCCGACCAGGTCGAGCAGTTCCAGGGCCTTGCGGGAGCGTTCGGCGCCGGAGACCTTGAGGATCTCCAGGGGCAGTTCCACGTTGTCCTGGACGGTGCGCGAGGACAGCAGGTTGAAGTGCTGGAAGACCATGCCGATGCGGCTGCGGGCCTCGCGCAGCTCCTTGCCGGCGCGGCGGCCTCGGCCGGCGAGGGCGGTCAGGTCCCGGCCGTCGACGGTCACGGTTCCGGAGGTGGGACGCTCCAGCAGATTGACGCAGCGGATGAGGGAGGACTTCCCGGCGCCGCTCTGGCCGATGACGCCGAAGACCTCGCCTTCGCGCACCTGCAGGTCGACGTCGTCGAGGGCGGTGACCTCGCGGCCTCGTGACTGGTAGACCTTGGTCAGGCCTGTTGTGGTGATCACAGGGATGTTCCGTCGTTGTCGAGTGCGCGGCGCGGTGTGTGCGCCGGGCACGGGGCATTCGGGTGTGGAGAGTCAGTGACGGCCGGGCTCATGCGGCGGGTCCGTCCGGGCGGCCCGGGCGGCGCGTGCGCAGGGGTTCGGTCCGGGGTCGGCGGTCGGGCGCCGACGGACGCCGGACACGGCGCGGCTGTCGGTCTCGCTTCGGGGCGCGAGGCGTACGGCGGGGGCCCTCAGAAGGCGCACATTCGACACATGCAACGAGCACCGGGCGTCGTTTTCGCCTCGGTCGCAGGGGTGCGGCTGCTCGTCGTGGTCATGGCGGCAAGTAAAGCAGACAGCCGCACGAACTGATCACGACTGTCCGCATTCCGGACGTCGATCATGCGGCATATGGACGGCTTGAGGCTGTACGCCACCGGTGGGAGCAGACCGGCGACAGGCCGCTTTGACCGGACTGACCTGCGCGGACACCGGGGACGGAGCTCCGGCGGCGGCGTCCGGGCCGTCCGGCACGGCCGCCGGGCTGTGGTCAAGACCACCGCCCCGGGCAACCCCGTGGGCCCGCTCGCATCGGGCCTTTCAGCCCGTAATACTCTCTAAGCCATGCTTGACGCCCTGACGATCGCGATCGGTGTGACCGCGGTCGCCCTCGCCGCCTGGTGCGGCTTCGCCGCCTATCGCGACCAGCCCACCAAGGACTGGCATTTCATCGGCATGGCAGTGGTGTCGCTGCTGGCCTTCGCCCAGTTGGCGGTCGGCGTCGTCCAGCTCGCGCGGGGCGAGGAGCCCCACGAGGGCACGGCGATCTTCCTGGCGTATCTGATCGGCTCGTTCGCCGCCGTCCCGGCGGCCGGCTTTCTGTCGCTGGCGGAGCGGACGCGGTGGGGTTCCGCGACGGTCGCGGCCGGAGCGATCGTGCTGGCGGTGCTGGAAGTGCGGCTCTACGACATCTGGAAGGGCTGAGGGGCTTTTATGACGGAGAACCGAACCGCGATCGCCCCGGCCGGGGCGTCGAAGACCCCGCGGAGCCAGCTCGTCCAGGGGCCCGGCCTGCTGCTGGTGTGGCTGTACGGGGTGATGTCCGTCGGCTCGGTGTCGCGGTCCGCCTACCAGATCCTCACGGAGTTCGACCGCGCACCGCTCGCGTACTCGCTCTCAGCGGTGGCGGCCGTCGTGTACGCGTTCATCACCTACACACTGGTGCGCGGCGGCGAGAGGGCCCGCAGGGCAGCGCTGGCCTGCTGCGCCGCCGAGCTCGCGGGCGTGCTGATCGTGGGGACCTGGACGCTTCTGGAGCCGTCGCTCTTCCCCGACGACACGGTGTGGACGACCTACGGCATGGGCTATGTCTTCATTCCGGTGCTGCTGCCGGTCACCGGGATGCTGTGGCTGCGCAGGCCCCGGATCTCCCCTCCGCCCCGCCCGGTCCCGTAGCCGGGGCACCCCCATGGAGGCGTCGATCCGGCCCTTCGGCGTCTGATCCGGGCCTCCGGCGTCTGAGGAGAGGGGGTCCGGGGGCGGAGCCCCCGGTTGGGGCGTCAGGCGCTGGCGACGAACGTCCCAGGCCGCACGCCCTTCACCGCTTCCTTCTCCAGGGTGACGACGGTCAGCCTGGGGCCCACCTGCTCACGGGAGACCGGCGCGTAGCCCCGGCTGCGGTACAGCCGCAGATTGCCCTCGCTGCGGTGGCCGGTGAAGAGCTGGAACCGCTTGGCGGCCGGGTCCTGTGCGAAGACCGCCTCGATCGCGTCCAGAAGCCGCCCGCCCAGGCCGTGGCGCTGCATCCTGGGGTGCACTATGAGCTTGGCGATACGGGCCGTGCCCGTCGAGTCGACCTCTCCGCGCACTGAGGCCACCACCTCGCCGCCGAGCCTGGCCACCAGCGCGCAGCCCCGGGCGATTTCCGCCTTGAGGTCGTCGAGCGTCTGGGTGAGAGGCTCGATGGCGTAGTCCCCGTACAGCTCGGCCTCGCTCTGGTAGCACAGATACTGGAGCTTGAGGATGTGCTCCGCGTCCTGCTCCGTCGCCGCTGAGATGGTCACGCTCATGCCCATGTGCGCATGCCTCCCGCTCACCTGTCCGCCGGTTGTCTACCGCTCCTTTCCCCGAAGTTCAGGAGCCGCAACCTCTGCCGAGAGCATTCTGCGCAGGCATCCCAGGCAACGGGAACGCATCGGCCCCAAACTCCCTTGTGAGATACCCAACTCTCCTGCGATCTCTCGGTAGGTCGGGTCGTTTGGGGACAACATCGCAGTCAGCAGCCGTGGGCAGTTCCCAGGAGTGCGGGCCACGGCGGCCCGGATCGCGCGCCGCCGTTCGGCCCTCAGGGCAGCCCGCTCGGGTGCGCCCGGGGAGTCCTGCGTCGGGTCCGTCACGGGCTCTTCGGCGTAGGGCAGCTCACGGGCGGCCGTCCTGCGGGCGCGGCGCGCTTCCGCACGTACCGCCCGTTTGACCCAGCGGGCCGCGTCCGACGGCGGTCCGTCACCGTCGAGGCGCTCCAGCAGCCGCAGCCAGACGGCCTGTTCGAGGTCGCCGGGCTCCATGGCCGCGGCCGGGGCTTCGGCCGTGGCCTCGGCGTTCACCAGCGGACGCAGCGCGCTGACGATACGTGCCCAGGCGGCGGTTTCGTCGAGAAGCGTCATGCCCGGCGGGACGTGCCGTCGCGCTGCGGCGGTTTCCGCACGACGGCAGCGTCACCCGCACGCGGGGCCCTGCGTATCGAAGTTGACGCACAGGGCCCTGCGCCGCGCCTCCCGGGCGGGGAGGTTCAGCCGTGGAAGTCCGCTGCGGCCAGCAGTCCGGTGTCCGGATGGTCGGTGAAGATCCCGTCGATGCCGGTCTCGAGGTACGTCCGGTAGGCGCCGAAGACATCGCCGAACGCGGCGGGGTCCGTGCCGCGCCGGAAGTCCGCGGGCAGGAAGGTGTTCTCGTTGCGCATCGTGTACGGGTGCAGGATGAGCCCCTCGCGGTGGGCGTCCTGTACGAGGGTGGTGGGCTTTCCCAGCTTCCCGTCGGCGTCCTTGGGGATGACCAGGTCCAGGACGGGTCCGATGCCCTGGGCGAAGGAGGCGATCCACTCCAGGCCCTCGGGGGTGATCAGATCGGCCGTGGTGCGCGGGTCGCCGGCCACGGTGAAGTCCCAGGGCCGGTAGTCCGCGGTCCACAGCAGCACGACGCGGGGCGAGGACACCAGCTTCGCCATGCGCTGCATGCTGCTCGGCTCGAACGACTGGAGGAAGACCGGCGAGTTGTGGCGGTGCCGTCCGTACCGGCGCAGCAGCCGGGCCAGGGGTTCCTCCAGTCCGAGCCCCAGCTCACGGAAGTAGGTGGGGTGCTTGGTCTCGACGTGGAGCCAGACGGGGCAGCCGCGGCGACGGCCCTCCTTGTCGGCCCAGCGCAGCACCTCTTCGAAGGTCGGTATGGTCCAGCGGCCGTCGTAGAGGGTGTTGTCCGGGCGGGTGGCGGGGATGCGCTCCTTTGCGCGCAGCGTCTTCAGCTCGGCGAGGGTGAAGTCCTCGGTGAACCAGCCGGTGATGGCCGCTCCCTCGACGGTCTTGGTGGTCTTGCGGGAGGCGAACTCCGGGTGGTCCGCAACGTCCGTCGTGCCCGTGATGTCGTTTTCGTGACGGCAGACGAGATGGCCGTCCTTGGTGGGCACCAGGTCCTGTTCTATGACGTGCGCGCCCATGTCGAGGGCGAGCTGGTAGGAGCCGAGGGTGTGCTCGGGTCGGTAGCCGCTGGCGCCGCGGTGGGCAATGACCGTGGGGACGGGCAGCTGCCTGTACGAACCCCGGTGCCCGCCGCGGCCGCGGCCGCGATCCTGGGCCGCTGCCGGAGAGGCTCCGGCAACTCCCGCGCCGAGTGCGGCCGTGCCGCCGAGAACCGCGGCCCCCAGCACCGTCCGTCGTCCCGGAGTCCTGTCCGCGTCCTTGGTCATCGGCTCTCCTCTGGTCTCCCGCAGGGGTCCTGCACCTGACAAGCAGCGTCCGATGCTAGGCGGTCCCCCTTACGCACGGCAGTCCGGGGGCCAACGCCCTGGCGACATACGTCAACACTGCGTATCGGATCCGTGAACCCGATGTGCGATCTGCCGAGACCCGCGAGTATCGTCCTCACCTGCACGGGCCTCGCGGTCCTGCGCCCGCCGTCCATGACACCGGAGGACCCGTTGTCCCGCTTGTCGCTCATCAAGGCAGTGCTCGGACCGATCCTGCGCCTGATGTTCCACCCGCGGGTGGAAGGCGCCGAGAACATCCCGGGCTCGGGCCCGGTCATCCTCGCCGGCAACCATCTGACCTTCATCGACTCGATGATCCTTCCACTGGTCACGGACCGGCCGGTGTACTTCATCGGCAAGGACGAGTACGTGACGGGCAAAGGTCTCAAGGGCCGGCTGATGGCCTGGTTCTTCACCGGCGTCGGCATGATCCCGGTGGACCGCGACGGCGCCAACGGCGGTGTGGCGGCGCTGATGACGGGCCGCCGGGTGCTGGAGGAGGGCAAGCTCTTCGGCATCTACCCGGAAGGCACCCGCTCCCCCGACGGCCGCCTCTACCGCGGCCGCACCGGCATCGCCCGGCTCACCCTGATGACCGGCGCGCCGGTGGTGCCCTTCGCCATGATCGGCACCGACAGGCTCCAGCCGGGCGGCGCGGGCCTGCCCCGCCCGGGCCGGGTCACGGTCCGCTTCGGCGAGCCGATGGAGTTCTCCCGCTACGAGGGCATGGACCGCGACCGGTATGTGCTGCGGGCGGTGACGGACTCGGTGATGACGGAGGTCATGAGGCTGTCGGGGCAGGAGTACGTGGACATGTACGCCACGAAGGCGAAGGCGGCGTAGCGCCTCCGGCGGGGTCCTGTTCCCCTGGACCGGGGCTCCCCCGGGACCGATGTCCGGGGGCTCCTCCCCCGGACCCCTGCGCCTGAAACGCCGGCGAGGCTTGGCGTGCGCCTCAGACGCCGGCGGGCTTGAGGTCGGGGCGGCCGGTCTCAGCTCATCGGGGGCGCCTGAGTGGGGGCGCCTCTGGGGGCCGCCGCCGGACGGAGTCCGGGGGCGGCCAGGTGAGATCGAGGACGCGGCCGAACCCCGTACCAGGGGTCTGGGGGCCTGCCCCCCGGTTACGAGAAGGGGCGGGCCAAGGGAACAGGCCCCGGGCTACGGGTGTTCCACGCCCGCGTCGAGCCGCTGGCCGCGCAGCAGGAACCATGCCGCCACCGCCGTGGCCAGCAGAACCGCCGCGCCGACGGCCGAGGCGAGATGCAGACCGTCGACGAAGGCCCGCTGCGCCGCGGCGACCAGCGCCGCACCCGTCTCGCCGGGCGCCGAGGCCGCCGCCTCCACCGCGCCGCCGAGCGACTCGTGCGCGGCGGACGCGACCCCCGCCGGAATGCCGTCCGGCGTCGCGAAGTCGCGGTAGACGCCGGTGACGATGGAGCCGAGCAGCGCGATGCCGAGCGCCGCGCCCAGTTCGTACGCCGTCTCGGAGACCGCGGAGGCCGCCCCCGCCTGCTCCTTCGGCACGCTGGAGAGGATCACGTCCGAGGTGACGGTGAACGAGAACCCGGCCCCTGCGCCCACGACCAGCAGGATCGCGCCGAGCAGCGGATAGCCGGTGGACTGGCTGACCATGGTCAGTGCGCCGAGCGCGACGCCCACCGCGGCCAGGCCGCCGGCCACCACGCCCCGTACCGAGAAGCGCCGGGCGACGGCGCCCGCCGCCAGTCCGGTGGCGACCGCTCCGATCGCCGCGGGCAGTTCTGCCAGGCCGGCCTCGAAGGGCCGCCGGTCCTGGACCAGTTGCAGGAACTGGGAGAGGAAGAACACCAGGCCGGACAGCCCGAGGATGGTCAGCAGGTCCGCCAGGACGGCCGCGGAGAACCCCCGGCGCCGGAACAGCCGCATGTCGAGCAGCGGCGAGGGCAGGGTGAGCTGCCTGCGAACGAATCCGTACAGGCCGGCCAGTCCGATCAGTGCCGAGATTCCGGCGTCCCAGCTCGCGCCATGGGTCGCCGCCTCCTTGACGGCGTAGACGACGGCGACCATGCCGACGAGCGAGAGGGCGACGCCGGCCAGGTCCCAGGGGCCCGCGACCGGGTTCCTGGACTCGGGTATCAGCTTGACGCCGACGAGGACGAGGACGGCCATCACCGGCAGGTTGATCAGGAAGACCGAGCCCCACCAGAAGTGCTCAAGCAGGAGTCCTCCGACCACGGGCCCCACTGCCGCGCCCGCCGAGGCCATGGCGCCCCAGACGCCGATGGCGAGGCTGCGCTCCCTGGGGTCGTGGAAGATGTTCCGGATCAGCGCGAGCGTGGCCGGCATGAGGGTCGCTCCGGCGACGCCGAGCAGCGCACGTGCGGCGATCATCAGCTCGGGAGTGGTGGCGTATGCGTTGAGCACGGACACCGCGCCGAACGCCACCGCCCCGGTCAGCAGCAGCTTCTTGCGGCCGATCCGGTCGCCGAGGCTGCCCATGGACACCAGGAGTCCGGCGATGGCGAAGGAGTAGACGTCGCCGATCCACAGCAGTTGGGTGGCCGACGGCTGGAGGTCCTCGCTGAGGAACGGCGTGGCGAGACCGAGCACCGTGGCGTCGACGGCCACCAGCAGCACGGCCAGGACCAGCACCGCGAGGGCGAGCCAGCGCCCGGGCCGGTGCAGGGTGTCTTCCGTCCCGGTCGTGCGCCGGACGGTACTGGTCATTTCTCCACACTCCGCTGTGCTCCGCCGAGCAGCAGCTCGGCGATCATGTACTGGAAGTCGTTCTTGGCGACCCGGCCGTCCATGACGGCCCAGGCGCAGGTGCCGATGAGGCCGTAGAGGGCCTCGGTCAGCCAGGCGGGCGGGAGGTCGATGCGGAACTCGCCCTGTTCCTGGCCGCGCCGGAAGAGGGCGGCGACCCGGGCGTCCAGCCGGGCCCAGCCCTCGTTGACCTGGTCGCCTTCGAACAGCTGGTTCTCGGTGACGAGGAAGGCCAGCAGATCGGCCGCGGGCTCCATCTCTGCGATCAGTCGCCGCAGCGCTGCGCTCGCATCGCCCTCGTCGGCCCGGGCCCGGTCGAGGGCCGCTTCGAACTCCTGGATGCCGAGCCCCTCAAGGGCTCTGACCAGGGCGTCCCGCCCGGCGAAGTGCCGATGCAGGGTGGCCCGTCCGATGCCCGCGGCCCGGGCGACCTCGTCCATCGTGGCGGTCGACTTACGGGAGAGCAGAGCGGCGGCGGCCTTGAGTACCTGATCACGATCCATTGCCATGAGACAAGCGTACCCCATTTGAGGCGTTGATGTCTCACACGGGATGTGAATGCCTCATACAAGACAGCGACGCCGCCCTGCTCGATACGAGCAGGGCGGCGTCGACGGAGAGGACGGGCGGAAGAGCGCTACCGCTTGGCCGCGGCCCAGGCACGCTGGACCGCAAGGTCCTCCTTGACCTCGGCGAGCTGGACGGCGACCGCCGCGGGCGCCGTGCCGCCGCGGCCGCTGCGGGAGGCAAGAGCTCCCGGGACGTTCAGGACGGTGCGGACCTCGGGCGTCAGATGCGGTGAGATCTTGGCGAACTGCCCGTCGGTGAGCTGGTCCAGCTCGATCCCGCGCTGCTCGCACTCCTTGACGCACTCCCCCGCGACCTCGTGCGCCACCCGGAACGGCACGCCCTTGCGGACCAGCCACTCGGCGATGTCCGTGGCGAGCGAGAAGCCGGCCGGAGCCAGTTCCTCCATCCGCTCCCGGTTGACGGTGAGCGTGGCCATCATCCCGGTGAAGGCCGGGAGCAGCACCTCCAGTTGGTCGCAGGAGTCAAAGACGGGCTCCTTGTCCTCCTGCAGATCACGGTTGTACGCGAGCGGCAGCGCCTTCAGCGTGGCCAGCAGGCCCGTCAGATTGCCGATCAGCCGGCCGGACTTGCCGCGCGCCAGTTCGGCGATGTCCGGGTTCTTCTTCTGCGGCATGATCGACGAGCCGGTGGAGAAGGCGTCGTGGAGGGTGACGAAGGAGAACTCCTTGGTGTTCCAGACGATGATCTCCTCGGCGATCCGCGACAGATTCACGCCGATCATCGCGGTGATGAAGGCGAACTCCGCCACGAAGTCACGGGAGGCCGTTCCGTCGATCGAGTTGCCGGCGGAGCCGTGCTCGAAGCCGAGGTCCCGGGCGACCGCCTCGGGGTCAAGGCCGAGCGAGGAACCGGCGAGAGCGCCGGACCCGTAGGGGGAGACGGCCGTGCGCTCGTCCCACTGGCGCAGTCGCTGGGCGTCCCGGGAAAGGGACTGGACATGGGCGAGCATGTGGTGGGCGAAGAGGACGGGCTGCGCGTGCTGGAGGTGCGTGCGTCCCGGCATGGCGACGTCCCGATGCGCCTCGGCCAGCCCGACAAGGGCCTCCTGGAGCTCTGCGATCAGCCCGCCGATGATCCGGGCGTGGTCGCGCAGATACATCCGGAAGAGGGTGGCGACCTGGTCGTTGCGGGACCGGCCGGCGCGCAGCTTGCCGCCGAGGTCGGGGCCGAGCCGCTCCAGCAGCCCGCGCTCCAGGGCGGTGTGCACGTCCTCGTCGGCGATGGTGCCGGTGAAGGAGCCGTCGGCGACGTCCGCTTCGAGCCGGTCGAGGCCCGCCAGCATCCGGGTCAGCTCGTCGTCGGTGAGCAGCCCGGCCGTGTGGAGCACCCGGGCATGGGCGCGCGAGCCCGCGATGTCGTACGGGGCGAGACGCCAGTCGAAGTGCACCGACGCCGACAGCTTCGCCAGCGCCTCGGCCGGCCCGTCGGCGAAGCGGCCGCCCCAGAGCCGGACGTCACCGTTGTCACTGCTGCTCACTGCTCTAGCTCCTCAACAGGGGTGGATGTGCCGCTGCCTCCCCGGCCGCGGAATCAGCGGGGAGGCAGCGCGTGCGCACGGTGTAACGAGCGAATGGCTCAGGCGAGGTCACGTCGGGCTATGCCCGCGATTGACGCTGTGCCGCGATCTTCGACGAGAGACCGAAGATGTCGATGAAGCCCTGGGCCTTCGACTGGTCGAAGGTGTCGCCGCTGTCGTAGGTGGCGAGGTTGAAGTCGTACAGCGACTGGTCGGACCTGCGGCCGGTGACGACCGCGCGGCCGCCGTGCAGAGTCATCCGGATGTCGCCGGTGACGTGCTGGTTGGCCTCGTTGACGAAGCCCTCCAGGGCGCGCTTGAGCGGGGAGAACCACAGGCCGTCGTAGACGAGCTCGCCCCAGCGCTGCTCGACCTGCCGCTTGTAGCGGGCCAGCTCGCGCTCGACGGTGACGTTCTCCAGCTCCTGGTGGGCGGTGATCAGAGCGATGGCGCCGGGCGCCTCGTAGACCTCGCGGGACTTGATGCCGACCAGGCGGTCCTCGACCATGTCGATCCGGCCGACGCCCTGCGCGCCCGCCCGCTCGTTGAGCTGCTGGATCGCCTGGAGGACGGTGACGGGCTTGCCGTCGACGGCGACCGGCACGCCCTCCTTGAAGGAGATGACCACCTCGTCGGCGTCACGCGGGGTGGCCGGGTTGGAGGTGTACTCGTAGATGTCCTCGATCGGCGCGTTCCAGATGTCCTCCAGGAAGCCGGTCTCGACGGCCCGACCGAAGACGTTCTGGTCGATCGAGTACGGGGACTTCTTGGTGGTCGCGATCGGGAGCTTCTTCGCCTCACAGAAGGCGATCGCCTTGTCCCTGGTCATCGCGTAGTCGCGGACCGGGGCGATGCACTTCAGGTCGGGTGCGAGGGAGGCGATGCCGGCCTCGAACCGGACCTGGTCATTGCCCTTGCCCGTGCAGCCGTGGGCCACGATCGAGGCGTTGTGCTTCTCCGCGGCGGCCACGAGGTGCTTGACGATGGTCGGCCGGGAGAGGGCCGATACCAGCGGGTAGCGGTCCATGTAGAGGGCGTTGGCCTTGATCGCCGGGAGGCAGTACTCCTCGGCGAACTCGTCCTTGGCGTCGGCGACCTCCGCCTCGACGGCACCGCAGGCGAGCGCGCGCTTGCGGATGACGTCCAGGTCCTCGCCGCCCTGGCCGACGTCCACGGCGACGGCGATGACCTCGGCGCCCGTCTCCTCGGCGATCCAGCCGATGGCGACGGAGGTGTCCAGACCGCCTGAGTAGGCGAGTACGACGCGCTCGGTCACTGGTTTCTCCTTACGGTGCATGCCCTGCATTCGACGTTGGGTATAACTATGCAGACCTCCGTATGTTTTGTCAAAGGAGTTCTGAGGCGGCTGCGTCCGTACGAGAATCCAGGTCATGGGACAGCGCTATGAACGCATCGAAGGCCGAATACGCGACTTCATCGAGCAGCAACCCGTGTTCTTCACGGCGACCGCGCCGCTGACCGGCGACGGCCATGTCAACCTCTCCCCCAAGGGACGCAGCGGCACGCTGGCGGTCCTGGACCAACTGACCCTCGCCTACCTCGACTTCGGCGGCAGCGGCGCGGAGACCATCGCCCACCTCCGGGAGGCGGGCAACGGCCGGATCACCCTGATGTGGTGCGCCTTCAGCGGCCCGCCCAAGGTGCTGCGGGTGCACGGCCGCGGCGAGCCGGTCTTCCGGGACGACCCCCGGTGGCGCGAGTACATCTCGCACTTCGCCGAGGCCGACGGCCCGGGCGCACGGGCGATCATCCTGGTGCACGCCGTGCGGATCAGCGACGCCTGCGGCTTCGCGGTGCCCTTCATGGACTACCGCGAGGAGCGCACACAGCACGCTGAGCACTTCGGACGCAAGACGGACGAGGAGTTCGCCGCGTACTGCGAGAAGAAGGAGCACGTGGGCGTGAGCCTCGACGGCCTGCCGGCCCTCCCGCTGCCGCTGCCCGCGCGCGCGGACTGACAAGGGCTCCGCCGCAGACCCCGCTGTACGGGGCTCCGGCCGTGTCCACGACGGCCGGAGTGGGCGGCGATACGGCGATCACCCGTGCAGAATCCGGCCCCGCCAGGGCTTGAGGCCCGGGGTCCGGGGCGGAGCCCGGTGCGGCGACCAGTGCCGCGACCGGCAGTGTCTGCCCGTCGAGGAGCGTCATCCGGCGCCGGGCGACCCCGCGCCCGAAGGGCTGCGGGGGAGATCGCAAGGCGGCCGGAGGTCCTCGCAGCGGCGCGGCTCGGGCTTGGCCGACGCAGCGTGCGGGTGCCTCCGGGGCCCGCAGGTCCCTGAGGGTGGGGGTCCCGCCCACGCCGGAGGCTGTGGGGGAGCATGCAGGGCGGCGCGACCGGGCAAAGCCTGCCGGCCGGGGGTACTAGCGTCCGCTCTGGGCCAGCCGCAGCAGATGGTCCGCGAGCGCCTGGCCGCCCGCCGGGTCGCGGCTGATCAGCAGGAGGGTGTCGTCGCCCGCGATGGTGCCGAGGATGGCGTGCAGTTCCGCCTGGTCGATGGCCGAGGCGAGGAACTGCGCGGCGCCCGGCGGGGTGCGCAGCACCACCAGGTTGGCCGAGGCTTCCGCGGAGATCAGCAGTTCGCCGGAGAGGCGGCGCATGCGCTCCTCCTTGGCCGACTCGCCGAGCGGCGCCTGCGGGGTGCGGAACCCGCCCTCGCTCGGCACCGCGTAGATCAGCTCGCCGCCGGTGTTGCGGATCTTCACCGCGCCCAGCTCGTCGAGGTCGCGGGAGAGCGTCGCCTGGGTGACGCTCAGCCCGCTGTCCGCGAGGAGCTTGGCCAGCTGGCTCTGCGAGCGCACCGGCTGCCGGTTGAGGATGTCCACGATCCGGCGGTGGCGGGCCGTACGGGTCTGCGGAACCGCCGGTCCTCCGTGCTCGGTTTCCTGCGCCTCGGTCATCGTCGTCTCATTCTCCGGATCGTCCTGCCCCGGGCTCCGTCCCCTTCGAGCCCGCGTCGAGGATGCCGGGGAGCGCCTGGAGGAACGCGTCCGCCTCCGCGTCGCCGATGATCAGGGGCGGCATAAGCCGTACGACATCGGGGGCGGGGACGTTCACCAGGAAGCCGGCACCCTGAGCCGCCTGCTGCACCCGGGGCGCGAGGGGCTCGTTGAGCACGATACCCAGCAGCAGGCCCGCGCCACGGACATGGGAGACCGAGGGGTGCCCGAGGGACTCGATTCCCTCGCGGAGTTTCTCGCCGAGCCGCTTCACCTCGTCCAGCCGGCCGTCCTCGGCGAGCGTGTCGAGCACGGCGAGTCCGGCGGCGCAGGCGACCGGGTTGCCGCCGAACGTGGTGCCGTGGTGGCCCGGCTTGAGGAGGTCGGCCGCCTGGCCGAAGGCGACGGCCGCGCCGATGGGGAGCCCTCCGCCCAGGCCCTTGGCGAGGGTGACGACATCGGGTTCCACGCCTTCGTGGGCCTGGTGCTCGAACCAGTGGCCGGTGCGGCCGACGCCGGTCTGCACCTCGTCGAGGACGAGGAGCGCCCCGGCGGCGCGGGTGATCTCCCTGGCGGCCCGGAGATAGCCCGGCGGCGGCGCCACCACGCCGATCTCGCCCTGGATGGGCTCGACGATGACAAACGCGGTCTCCTCGGTGACCGCCGCCCGAAGTGCCTCCACATCCCCGTACGGCACATGGGTGACCTCGCCCGGAAGCGGCAGGAACGGCTCCCGCTTGCCCGGCTGGCCGGTGAGGGCGAGCGCCCCCATGGTGCGGCCGTGGAAGCCTCCTTGCGTGGCGACCATATGCTGACGCCCCGTCAGCCGCCCGATCTTAAAGGCGGCTTCGTTCGCCTCGGCGCCCGAGTTGCAGAAGAAGACCCTCCCGGGCCGGGCGAAGTGCTGGAGCAGCC
This sequence comes from Streptomyces sp. MUM 178J, assembly GCF_022414575.1. GTDB lineage: Bacteria > Actinomycetota > Actinomycetes > Streptomycetales > Streptomycetaceae > Streptomyces > Streptomyces chengmaiensis. The sequence goes on from NZ_JADWYQ010000021.1 coordinate 35,600, forward strand.
GCTCGGCGAGGGCGACGGGCGGCTCGGCGACGTACAGGTTGGAGACATGGGACAGGGCGGCGATCTGCCGGGAGACGGCCTCGACGACGGCCGGATGGGCGTGGCCGAGCGCGTTCACCGCGATGCCGCCGACGAAGTCGAGGTACTCGACGCCGTCCGCGTCCCAGACCCGGGCGCCTTCGCCGCGGACCAGGGCGAGCCGCGGCGTGCCGTAGTTGTCCGTCATCGCGCCCTGCCAGCGGCGCGAAAGCTCCTGGTTGCTCATGCCGGGTTCCCTGCCTCTTTGCCTTCGTCGTCGGGTACGACCATCGTGCCGATGCCCTCGTCCGTGAAGATCTCCAACAGGATCGAGTGCGGCACCCGTCCGTCGAGCACACGGGCGGTCGTGACGCCGTTGCGCACCGCGTACAGACAGCCCTCCATCTTGGGCACCATGCCGCTGGAGAGGTCGGGCAGCAGTCTCTCCAGCTGGGCGGCGGTGAGCTTGCTGATGACCTCGTCGCTGTTCGGCCAGTCCTCGTACAGCCCCTCGACGTCCGTGAGGACCATCAGCGTCTCCGCTCCCAGCGCGGCGGCGAGCGCGGCGGCGGCGGTGTCGGCGTTGACGTTGTAGACGTGGTGGTCGTCGGCGGAGCGGGCGATGGAGGAGATGACCGGGATACGGCCGTCGTCGAGCAGCGCCTCGATGGCTCCGACGTCGATCTCGGTGATCTCGCCGACCCGGCCGATGTCGACGAGTTCGCCCTCGATGCGCGGCTGGTGCTTGGTCGCCGTGATGGTGTGGGCGTCCTCGCCGGTCAGGCCCACGGCGAGCGGGCCGTGCTGGTTGAGCAGCCCGACGAGCTCGCGCTGGACCTGGCCGGCGAGGACCATGCGCACGACGTCCATGGCCTCCGGGGTGGTGACCCGCAGTCCTGCCTTGAACTCGCTGACCAGACCCTGTTTGTCGAGCTGGGCGCTGATCTGCGGGCCGCCGCCGTGGACGACGACGGGCTTGAGGCCGGCGTGGCGCAGAAAGACGACGTCCTGGGCGAAGGCGGCCTTGAGGTCCTCGTCGACCATGGCGTTTCCGCCGAACTTGATGACCACGGTCCTGCCGTAGTGGCGGGTGAGCCAGGGCAGCGCCTCGATGAGGGTCCGGGCCTTGGGCAGGGCGGTGTGCTTCCGTGTCGTGCTCATGAGCTGTACGCGCTGTTCTCGTGGACGTAGTCGGCGGTGAGGTCGTTCGCCCAGATGACGGCGGACTCCGAGCCGGCGGCCAGGTCCGCGGTGACCCTGACCTCGCGGTAGCGCATGTCGACCAGGTCGCGGTCCTCGCCGACGGAGCCGTTCCTGCAGACCCAGACGTCGTTGATGGCGACGTTGAGCCGGTCGGGCTCGAAGACTGCGGAGGTGGTGCCGATGGCGGAGAGCACCCGGCCCCAGTTGGGGTCCTCGCCGTGGACGGCGCACTTGAAGAGGTTGTTGCGGGCGATGGAGCGGCCGACCTCGACGGCGTCGTCCTCGCTCGCGGCGTTGACCACCTCGATGCGGATGTCCTTGGAGGCGCCCTCGGCGTCCCGGATGAGCTGACGGGCCAGATCGTCGCAGACCTCGCGGACCGCCTCGGCGAACTCGTCATACGCCGGGGTCGCGCCGGACGCGCCCGAGGCGAGCAGCAGCACGGTGTCGTTGGTGGACATACAGCCGTCCGAGTCGACCCGGTCGAAGGTGAGCCGGGTGGCGTGCCGAAGCGCCGCATCCAGCGCGGAGGCCTCCAGGTCGGCGTCGGTGGTGAGGACGACGAGCATGGTGGCCAGTCCGGGGGCGAGCATGCCCGCGCCCTTGGCCATGCCGCCGACCGTCCAGCCCTCCTTGACCGCCACGGCGGTCTTGTGGACGGTGTCGGTGGTCTTGATGGCGATCGCCGCCTTCTCGCCGCCGTGTTCGGACAGCTCCTGCGCGGCCTTCTCCACGCCGGGCAGCAGCTTGTCCATCGGCAGCGGCACGCCGATAAGCCCGGTGGAGCAGACGGCCACCTCGCCCGCGCCGACGCCCAGGACGTCGGCGGCCTTCTCCGCGGTGGCGTGCGTGTCCTGGAAGCCCTTCGGACCGGTGCAGGCGTTGGCGCCGCCCGAGTTGAGGACGACCGCGGCCAGCTCGCCGCCCTTGAGGACCTGCTCGGACCAGAGAACCGGTGCGGCCTTGACACGGTTGGAGGTGAAGACGCCCGCCGCGGCGCGGCGCGGACCGTTGTTGACGACGACGGCCAGGTCCGGGTTGCCGTTCTCCTTGATCCCTGCGGCGATGCCGGCCGCTGTGAATCCCTGTGCTGCCGTGACGCTCACTGCATCTCCTTGTTCTCCCCCAGGGCGTTCGCCTGGGTGGTGCCCCGACTCCGTCCGGGGGCGCCCCCGCGGATGCACCCCCGGCTCACGGTGCGACCCCGGTCGTGGACAGGCCCGTGGTCTCGCCGAGACCGAGGGCGATGTTCATGCTCTGGACCGCGCCGCCGGCGGTGCCCTTGGTGAGGTTGTCGATGGCGCTGATCGCGATGACCCGGTCGGCGGCCCCGTCGTAGGCGACCTGGATCTGGACGGCGTTGGAGCCGTAGACCGACGCAGTGGCGGGCCACTGCCCCTCGGGGAGCAGCCGGACGAACGGCTCGTCCGCGTACGCCTTCTCGTACACGGCCCGGACGTGGGCCGCGGTCGCGCCCGGCTTCGCCTTGGCGGAGCAGGTGGCGAGGATGCCGCGGGACATGGGGGCCAGCGTGGGCGTGAAGGAGACGCTCACCTGCTCTCCGGCCACAGCGCTGAGGTTCTGGATCATCTCGGGTGTGTGACGGTGGGAGCCGCCGACCCCGTAGGGGCTCATCGAACCCATGACCTCCGAACCGAGCAGATGCGGCTTGAGCGCCTTGCCCGCGCCCGAGGTGCCGGTCGCGGCGACGATCACGGCCTCCGGCTCGGCCACCCCGCCCGCGTATGCCGGGAGCAGGGCAAGCGAGACGGCCGTCGGATAGCAGCCGGGCACCGCGACGCGCCTGGCCCCCTCCAGCGCCGCGCGGGCGCCCGGCAGCTCGGGCAGGCCGTACGGCCAGACGCCGGCGTGCTCGGAGCCGTAGAAGGTCTCCCAGTCGGCCGCGGAACGCAGCCGGAAATCCGCACCCATGTCGACGACCAGCACCTCGTCGCCGAGCTGCTGTGCGACGGCCGCGGACTGGCCGTGCGGCAGCGCCAGGAACACCACGTCATGCCCGGCGAGCGCCTCCGCGCTCGTCGGCTCGAGCACCCGCTCGGCGAGCGGCAGCAGGTGGGGCTGGAGCGCGCCGAGCTTCTGGCCCGCGTTGGAATGGCCGGTGAGGGCGCCGATCTCCACCTCCGGGTGCGCCAGCAGCAGACGCAGCAGTTCGCCGCCCGCGTATCCGCTCGCTCCCGCCACCGCTGCCCGAATTGCCATCGAAGTCCTCCTTCTCGATGGCATGACTATACGAGGCTATGCACTTTTATGCAATCACTGCCGTGTGGAGCTGCAGGCCGGGGGTGACTGAGCGCTTCAGTTGGCGGGCCTTAGCGCTTTACCTGACGGGCACATTAGCGCGCCGGGGGCTGTCGGTCTCAGGTCGCTGGATGCCCCGGGAGGTCGCGAGAGCGATGAGTGGAACACTCGATTTCAGCGAGGCAGGCTGTACCCATGCGATCGCTCTTCCGCTCAGCTCCTCCGCCGGGAGTGGGCGGCCATAGCCGGGTGCTTTTCCGAGTCGCGCAGTGCGTGCCGTTCGTGATCGTACTGGTCGCGCTGGGCATCGAGCTCTCACCTGCACACTTTCTGGTCACCGGCACTTTCCTCACCGCGATGCCGGCGCTGGCCGCGTTGACGATGGGCCCGAAAGGCATCCTCTCCGTAGCAGCTCTCGCTCTGGCCACTGACTTGATCTCCCCCGCCTACGACCAGGCGTACTACAGCAACATCGCGAGTCTGCTCCTGGTGTCCCTGGCCAGCGTCATGATGAGCAACGCCATGCGTACGCGCAGGCAGAGCGAGCTCGACCAGGTCCGTCGGATCGCCATGGCAGCCCAGGAGGCCATCCTGCGTCCGGTACCCGCCCGGCTGGGCCCGGTGCGGGCGGCCAGCATGTATCTCGCGGCTGAGACGGGCGCGCAGATCGGCGGTGATCTGTACGAGGCTGTGCAGACCCGGTACGGGGTCCGGCTGATCGTGGGGGACGTCCGGGGCAAGGGACTGCCTGCCGTGCGCGCGGCCGCAGCCGTGCTGGGCGCGTTCCGGGTGACCGCGAACTACGAGGACGAACTCGCGGATGTCATGAACCACTGCGCGGCTGCGCTGCGACAGGAGCGCGCCGTGCCCGGTGCGGTCGATCAGGAAACTCTGCTGGAGGGCTTCGTCACCGCGCTCGTAGCCCAGGTCCCGGACAGACCAGTGGTCGAGGTGGTCAACCGAGGCCATCCGCCTCCGCTGGTGCTCCGCCAGGGCAAGGTTCAGGCCCTGATGCCCACCTCGCCGCTGCCGCCCCTCGGCCTGGAAGACCTCCTCACCGGTGGTCCTCCCGCCAAGGCGGAGAGCTATCCGTTCGCACCAGGCGACCGTCTGCTGCTGCACACCGACGGCGTGATCGAAGCCCGCAACCCTGACAACAACGATTTCTTCGCCCTGCCCGAGGCCATGGAGGCGGTGCACACCTGCACCCCGCACGAGTTCCTGGAACAACTGCACCGCGGATTGCTCCGCCACACCAATGGCCGCCTGGCGGACGATGCGGCGATGCTCCTCGTCGACCGTCTCGACGAACAAGCCGGCAAACGAGCAGTAGGCGAGCTGCCGCCGCCTGAAGTGACAGACCGCGGTGATCTCCCGGCCACGTCCTGAGTGCGGTGCTTGGCGAAACCCGCCAACCGAAGCGCTCAGTCACACCGGGGCTCCGTCCCGGATCCCGTTCCCCGATCGCCGGAGGGACTGGATTCCCCAGCTCGTCCGGCGATCGAGGTCACGGCCTACGCCGCCGTGAGCAGCCGCACGCTCCACCGCGACGGCATCCCCGTGAGCGTCAGCGTCGACAGGGGCCGCACGTCCACGTTCCAGAAGGAGGAGGGCGGGGCCTTGAGGGCATAGACCAGCGCCGCCCGGACGACGGCGGGCTCGGCGACCGCCACGATGACACCGCCGTCGTCGGCGGGGCGGGTGTCCAGCCAGCCTCCTATGCGGGTGATGAAGGCGAGCAGCGGTTCGCCGCCGTGGGGCGCGGAGCGCGGGTCGGCGAGCCAGATGTCGACCGCCTCGGGCTCGCGGGCCGTCACCTCGGCCAGGGTGCAGCCTCGCCAGCGCCCCATGTCGCAGTCGCGCAGGGCGGGCTGCGCCATGGGGGCGAAACCGAGGGCGTCGCCTGTGGCGCGGCTGCGTGGAGTGGGCGAGCAGTAGCGCAGCTCCGCGGCGCTCAGCGGCACGAGGGCGTGTGCGGCGAGCTGGACCTCGTGCCAGCCGGCGTGGTCGAGCGGCCGGTCGTCGTCGAAGCGCTCCGCAAGGAGGGACGCGCTGCGTGCTGCGGCCACCATCGTGATCCGGACACTCATGGCCAGATCGTGCTCATGCAGCCCCGCCCGGTCAAGAGACGAGTCGGCCTCGGCCGCATCCGCGGAGCCCTCAGGACCGCAGAATCTCGTCGCAGGCGGTGCGCAGCCGCCGCACTCCCTCCGTGATCTCCGCCGTCCCCGCGACCCCGGCGAAGCTCAGCCGCAGCCGGCCGGCCGGGGGCTCCGCGCAGTAGTACGGGCGGCCGGGCGCGACGGCGACTCCGGCGCGCAGGGCGGCCGCCGCCAAGGCGGCCTCGTCAGCGTCCTCGGGCAGCCGCGGCCACATGTGGTAGCCGCCGGAGGGCACGTACGGCAGGGCCAGCTCCGGCAGGTGCAGCCGCAGGGCAGCGGCCATGGTGTCCCTGCGGATCTTCAGCTCGGCGGCGACCGTGCGCAGATGGCGACTCCAGGCAGGCGAGCCGACCAGTTCCAGGGCGGTCTCCTGCAGCGGGCGCGGCACGAAGAAGTTCTCGACGACATGGATGGCGCGCAGCCGTTCCAGCACCGGGCCGCGTGCGGCCAGCATGCCCACGCGCAGGCTGGGCGAGGCCACCTTGGTGAGCGAGCCGACGTGGACGACGACTCCGTCCCGGTCGAGGGCGGCGAGGGGCTCCGGCACCTCGCCGGCATCCTCGTGGACCAGCCGCCGTGCGAAATCGTCCTCGATGATGAACGCCCCCGCCGCGCGGGCGATGCGCAGCACTTCGGGGCGGCGCTCGGGTGCGAGGACGGCGCCTGTGGGGTTCTGGAAGAGCGGCTGGCAGACGAAGACGCGGGCGCCGGTGGCGGCGAAGGCGGCGGCGAGCAGGTCGGGCCGTACGCCGTCGTCGTCCGCGGGGACCGGGACGGGCCGCAGCCCGGCGGCGCGGGCAATGGCCAGCATGCCCGGGTAGGTGGGTGACTCGACGAGCACGGGCGCGCCGGGAGGGGCCAGGGCGCGCAGTGCGCAGCTCAGCGCGGACTGACCGCCGGCCGTGACCAGCACATCGGCGGCGGAGGCGGTCTCGCCGAGGCCGCGGGCGAACCATGCGCGCAGCTCCGGAAGGCCCTCGACGGGCGGGCGGCCCCAGGCCCCGGGCCGACGTCCGGCACGGGCGAGCGCTGCCGCCATGGCCCGTTCGGGTTGCAGACCGGGGTGCAGATAGCCGCTGTTGAACTCCACGACGCCGGGCGGCGGCGCGGCGAGGGTGACCAGGACGCCGGAGGCGTCCACCGCGCGCGGCACGGGCTCGGCGGAGGCGTCCGCGCTGAGGGCGACCTCCTGCCAGGAGGTGTCGCCGGGGGGCTGCGCATCGGCGCGCGGCCGGGCCCGGAAGGCGCCCGCGCCCGGCCGGGTGACGACCAGCCCTTCCGCGGAGAGCTGCGCCAGCGCACGCGAAACGGTCACCGGGGAGACCCTGTAGCGCTCGACGAGGGCCCTGCTCGATGGCAGCTTTCCATCAATTGGATAGCGCTTGAGCTCTACCCGCAGCGAATTCGCCAGTTCGACCACACTGCTACGCTCTTGCATGACAGTACAGAATAGCGCTACTACTCCTGCGGCGATAGCGATCGGCGGCCACACGGGAGGCACGCTCCTGGCGGTGCTCGGCGTCGTCGCCTTCTCCCTCACCTTCCCTGCGACGGTGTGGGGCCTGGACGGCTTCGGCCCCTGGTCGCTGGTGGCCCTGCGGAGCGTTCTGGGGGCGCTGATCGCCGGCGGCTTTCTGCTGGCGCTGCGGGTGCCGCTGCCCGAGCGCCGCCACTGGGGCCCGCTCGCGGCGGTGGCGGGCGGCGTCGTGCTCGGCTTCCCGCTGCTGACCACGCTCGCGCTGCAGACGTCGGCGACCTCGCACGCGGCCGTCGTGGTGGGGCTGCTGCCCCTCGCGACCGCCGCCGTTGCCGCCGTGCGCACCTCCCACCGCCCTTCCCGGAGGTTCTGGCTCGCCGCGGGCGCCGGGGCCGCCGTCGTCGCCGCCTTCACCGCGCGGCAGAGCGGCGGCGCGATCCACTCCGGCGATCTGTATCTGTTCGCCGCGCTGCTGGTGTGCGCCGTCGGCTATGCCGAGGGGGGCAGGCTGGCGCGGCTGATGCCCGGCTGGCAGGTGATCGGCTGGGCGCTGGTGCTGTCCCTCCCGCTGATGCTGGCCGTGGCGGTGCTCGCGCTGGCCCATGAGCCGGTGCGGCTGACCGCCCACGGCGTGACGGGGCTGCTGTGGCTGGCGGCTGGATCCAGCTTCGCCGGGATGTACGTCTGGTACCGGGGCATGGCGGCGATCGGGATCGCCCGCGCGAGCCAGCTCCAGCTGGCCCAGCCGCTGCTGACGCTCGTGTGGTCGTTCGCGCTGCTCGGCGAGCGCGTGTCGCCCGCCGCGCCTGCGGCCGCCGTGGCCGTCCTGGTGTGCATCGCCGTCACCCAGAAGGCGGGCAACTGACGCGCGAGGAGGCCCAGCGCCCTTAGACTCTTCAGTACGGACCACCCCTTCACGGACGACCGTCTTCGAGGAGGTCACCCCGATGCACGCAAGCAAGGGCGACAGGCTGGTGGTGCACGGCAGGATCGTCGGTCAGCACGACAGGACGGCCGAGGTCATCGAGGTGCTGGGCGAGAACGGCGAGCCTCCCTTCCGGGTCCGGTTCGAGGACGGCCACGAGACGGTCATGTCTCCCGGGCCCGACACCGTCGTCCGGCACTTCCCGGACAAGGACCGTCGCTAGTGCCGCGACCGGCGATGTTTGCCCGTCAGGGAGCGTCGTCCGGCGCTGGGGGCACCCCCGCGCCCGAAGGGCTGCGGGGGAGATCGCAAGGCGGCCGGAAGCCCTCGTAGCGGAGCTACTTGGGCTTTGGCCAACGCAGCATGGGGGCACCTCCCGGGCCCGCAGGGCCCAGGGGGTGGGGGTCCCGCCCAGGCCGGAGGCCGTGGGGGAGCGTGCAGGGCGGCGCGACAGGGCAGAGCTTGCCGGGAGCGGCACCGGTGCCGGGGCCGGCGGTGTCTGCCCGGCGCCAGCCCCTTGCGGCGAGAGGCGGCTCACCGGTCGGCGTAGTGGTCCAAGACCACTCTGGTCATCGCGCCGATCGGGTCCTGAGCGACCTCCTTCGCCGAGAAGAAGCAGTGGCCGCGGACCTGCGGGCACCGGGCCGCGAGCGTGAGATGGCGGGACAGCTCCGCCGGATCCTGCCAGGCGTCGGGCTGGCCTGGCGCGCCCGCCTTGTAGAGCGCCTCACCGATGTAGAGGTCGACGCCGGAGCCCGCGGCCACCTCGTCCCACCAGGGCGTCAGCCGGGCGTAGTCGGCGGCGGAGAAGCCGATGTGCCAGTACACCTGCGGCACCACATAGTCGATCCAGCCTTCCCTCACCCACTTGCGGGTGTCCGCGTGCAGGTCGTCGTAGGTCTGCACGCCGGCCCGGGTGTCGGAGCCCAGCGGATCGCTGTCGGCGTTGCGCCACACCCCGAAGGGGCTGATGCCGAAGCGGGTCCCCGGCCTGATGCTCCTGATCCGGTCGCCCATCTCGATGACCAGCCGGTCGGTGTTGTCCCGCCGCCAGGCCGCCCGGTCCTCGAAGCAGGCGCCATAGCGGGCGTAGGCGTCATCGTCGTCGAAGGACTGCCCGGCGACGGGATACGGATAGAAGTAGTCGTCGAAGTGGACGGCGTCGACGTCGTAGCGCTCGACGGCGTCCAGCATCGCGTCCTGGACAAAGCGCCGCACATCTGGCAGGCCCGGGTTGTAGTAGAGCCGGCCGCCGTACACGACGGTCCATTCCGGGTGCCGCCGCGCCGGGTGGCCGGGCGCCAGGCGCGACGGGTCGTCGTGGAGGGCGACCCGGTACGGATTGAACCAGGCGTGCAGCTCCAGCCCGCGCGCATGGGCCTCGTGCACCGCCGTGCCGAGCGGGTCCCAGCCGGGATCCTGACCCTGTACCCCGCTGAGGTACTGCGACCAGGGCTCGTACGGCGAGGGCCACAGGGCGTCCGCGGTGGGGCGGACCTGGAAGACGACGGCGTTCAGCCGCCGGGCCACAGCCGCGTCGAGGAGGTCGAGCAGCTCGGTGCGCTGTCGGCCGGCGTCGAGACCGGGCCGGGAGGGCCAGTCGCGGTTGGTGACGGTGGCTGCCCACATGCCCCGGAAGTCCTGCACATACCCGCCCCGGCGGGCTTTTCGTGCGGGCGCGGGGGCGGCGACGGCGTCCCCGGCCGGCGTCAGCGCGACGGCCAGCGCACCGGCGGCGGCCAGCATGAGCCTTCTTCTCCCGGTGTGCCGGGTGACTGTTCGGATATCAGCTCCCATGTCCGGACAGCATGCCCGGCCCTGGCCGCCCTGCACAGATGCAATCGGAGTAACGTCAGGGGGTCGAGGCGGGCGCCGGAACCATACGGGGGCCTGCCGCAGGAGCTGAGCGAAAGGCACGAGGGTGACGGACTCAATGGCCGACATTGCACGCGTCGGAGTGGTGGGCTGCGGCCAGATGGGCGCGGGCATCGCCGAGGTGTGCGCACGCAGCGGCCTGGAGGTGAAGGTCGCCGAGACCACGGGCGAGGCCCTGGAGATCGGCCGCACCCGCCTGTACAACTCCCTGGCCAAGGCCGCGGAGCGCGGCAAGATCACCGAGGAGGAGCGCGACGCGACCCTGGAGCGGCTCACCTTCACCACCGATCTCGGCGAGTTCGCGGACCGCGATCTCGTCATCGAGGCGGTCGTGGAGAACGAGCAGGTCAAGACCGAGATCTTCCAGGTCCTGGACCAGGTGGTGACCCGGCAGGATGCGATCCTCGCCTCCAACACCTCCTCCATCCCGCTGGTGAAGCTGGCGGTGGCGACCTCCCGGCCGGACCAGGTCGTCGGCATCCACTTCTTCAACCCCGCGCCGGTGCAGCGGCTCGTCGAGCTCATCCCCGCGCTGACCACCTCCGAGGAGACGGTCAAGCGCTCGGAGGCCGTGGTCCAGCAGGTGCTGGGCAAGCACGCCATCCGTGCGCAGGACCGTTCGGGCTTTGTGGTGAACGCCCTGCTCATCCCGTATCTGCTCTCCGCGATCCGGATGTTCGAGTCCGGCATCGCCAGCCGTGAGGACATCGACAACGGCATGGAGCTGGGCTGCGCCCATCCGATGGGCCCGCTGAAGCTCTCCGACCTCATCGGCCTGGACACGGTCGCGTCTGTGGCGGACTCGATGTACGCGGAGTTCAAGGAGCCGCTGTACGCCGCTCCCCCGCTGCTGCAGCGGATGGTCGACGCGGGGCGGCTGGGGCGGAAGTCGGGGGCCGGCTTCTACTCGTACTCCTGACGGACCGGCTCAACGGGCCCGGTTCACCCCGACCGGCTCACCGGACCCGGTTCACACGGAGTGTGCGGGGTGCGCTCGCATATGCCGTGCGCACACACTCCCGCCCTCCCACCAGGGGGAGTTGACTCGGATCGCTCAGCCAAGGGTCCGCGCACGACTTTTCCCTGCTAAGGAGTCCATCCGTGACCACCGGCCCTGATCACTTAGTGGTCGTCGAGGAGTTCGCAGAGCTGCGCCGCAGCATCGACGTCGGCCTGGCCCGCATCGACGGCCAACTGGCCCTGCTCGCACAGCGCAACGAACAGATCGACCGGGACCTGTCCGATCTCGCCGCACGCGTCGGCTCACTGGAGCACGGAAGGTGGCCGCTGCCCGCGGTGGCCGCGCTCACCGCGCTGGGCGCGCTGGCGGTCGCGCTCTGGGAGGCGGTGGGAGGTTGACACCGGGGCTGCCGCCCCGTGCCGCCGCGGTGCGGCAGCCCCGCACCGCGGAAGCCGGCGCGTCAGCCGCGCCGGACGGGCTCACGGCCCCGTCGGCTGCCCGCAGCCGCGGAACGGCCGGAGGCCGAACACGACCACGTCGGCGTAACGGGCGGGGCGCTCCCGTACCCCGCCGGTCGGCGCGCCCGGCAGCGGCCGTCTGCCACCGCGTCTGCCACTGCGGGCGAGTAGAGCGCCGTTCGCGGGCAGGAGATGCTGCAGCGCGTTTCCCATCAGCGGGCCCAGCCGCGCCTGCGACCCGGCGCTCGGATCGCAGGCGTGAAGGCCCAGCCATCGCGAGGACGCGTCTCGGGGGCGGATGCCCATGGCTCGCACGCGGCGGAGCCGGCGTGGTCCAGGGGACGCGGGGCGGTGGCCCCGCCCCCCTGCACCCGCGGAGGTCCGGGGCGCCGCCCCGCCCTCCCCTCAGGGCCCGGGGACCCTCGGGCCTCCGGGCTGCCAGGCCACCGGGCTGCCAGGCTGCCAGGCCGCCGGGCCACCGGACCCTCGGGCCACCAGGCCGCCGGGCCACCGGACCCTCGGGCCACCAGGCCACCAGGCGGCTAGCCGAGGCGCAGGTGGTGCAGCATCAGCAGGCCCGCCGCCATGTTCGCCGCGGGGATCTCACCGCGGGCGATCATGTCGGGGATCAGCTTCAGCGGGATCCACTCGCGGCGCGAGGACTCGAAGTCGTCCTCCGGGGGGCCGATGTACGTGGCCTCCTCGGACCAGTAGAGATGGTGCTGGGCGTCGGTCAGGCCGTTGGACGGCTCGACGGTCAGCAGATGCCGGAGCGGGCCGGGCCGCCAGCCGGTCTCCTCCTCCATCTCCCGCGCGGCCGCGGTCGGCACGTCCTCCCCGTCCTCCACGACCCCCGCGGCCAGCTCCCAGCCCCAGCTGTCGGTGATGAACCGGTGCCGCCAGAGCATCAGCACCTCGTTGGCCGCGTTGACCGCCGTGGCGACGGCGACCGGACGGAGCCGGATCAGGAAGTGGTCCAGCCGCCGCCCGTCGGGCAGCGCCACATCCGCCAGGTTCACGCGGAACCAGCGGTTTTCATACACAGTCTGTTCGCTTAATTTCGTCCACTGCACGCTTCTGCCACCTTTCGACGAGTCGGTGGCAATATCGCAGCAGCGGCACGATCAGAGGGGAACGCGCAGCGCCCCGTCGATCAGTTCGGCCGCCTCCTCGGCGTCGGTGCAGCCGCTGGCCGCCAGATGGCGGCGCACAGCCCGCAGCCGGTCCCGCAGCCGCTGCGACTCCATCCCCCTCGCCCGCTCTGCCATCTCCGCGGCGGTGGACGCAGCCCGCTCCGCCTCGCCCTGCCGCAGCTCGATCTGGCTGAGCATGGCGAGCCGGTGCACCCGTCCGCGGTCATGGGCGGGCGCGTCCACGGCGACGGCAGCGTGCTCCCGCGCGGCCGGCAGATCGCCGAGGCTCAGCAGCGCCTCCGCCACCTGGACGTTCACCAGGCCGGGCTGGACATAGCCGGTCTCGTCGGGCTCCGTGCCCGGGCTGATCCGCTCCGCCTCCCGCTCGGCCCGCCGGATGCACCGCAGCGCACTGCTCCCGTCGCCCAGATGTGCGTACGCCTTCGCCTGCATCGCATGCAGATCGGCGGCGAGGGCCGGGGTGATCTCCCGCCCGGCGCCGCGCAGCGCAGCCTCGGCGAAGGCCACGGCCTGCCGGTACTCCGCCATGAACAGAGCCTGATTGACCAGCAGCGCGATGACGTAAGCGCCGAGGCCGCGGTCCCCGCTGGCCTTCGCCAGCCGCAGGGCCTGGTGGAAGTAGCGCTGCGCCAGGCCATGGGCGTCGGAGTCGTAGGCGCAGATCCCGGCGACCGCCACCAGTCCGCCGGCAGCGCGGTGGAGCTGCCGGCCCAGGGCGTCGCTGTAGCCGCCGCGCAGCAGCGGCGCGGTCTCGGCGTTGAGGAAGCCGACGACCCGCGAGCGGGTGGCGACGCCGCCCGCCCTGCGGTACATCAGCTCGTAGTGGGCCCGGGCGGCGCGCAGCATCTTGATGTCGGACATGGACACCCGGGTGCGCCCGGCACGCGACACATCGGCGTCCTCGGGCGGGTTCTCCCACTCCCATACGGGCATCACGGCGGGCGTGCCGGTGACGGCGGGGGCCTGGAGGAGGTGGCGGCGCTGCTGTTCGTCGGAGCGCCACAGCGCGGTGGCGCGCTCCACGAAGCCGGAGAGCGGGGTGCCGGGGGCCGTCGGGGCCTCTCCGGGGACCCCGAGGCCGATGTCCCCGAGCGTGACGGGCCGCTTCAAACGATCCGCGAGCACTTCGCAGATGAGGTCCGGAACCCGTCCACGGGGGCGCTGCCCCTTCAGCCAGCGCGCCACCGCCGTGTGCTCGTAGCGCAGCGCCAGTCCTCTGGCCTTTCCCGCGTGGTTGACCCGGGCGGCGAGCCCGGCGTTGGAGATGCCCGCCTCGTCGAGCAGGGCGTCGAGCAGGGTGTTGGGCTGCATGGTGCCCCTCCGTCAACTCGGTTCGCCCAGCCTAGTGGAGGCCGGTTCGCACGGGGTGTGAAACGAGTGCCCACATCTGTGCCCCGTGCGCTCTGCCGCCGTGCCGGGTGCGCCGGTTGACTTGTCCTCCTCTCACAGAGGCGGCCGGGGCCGTCGGCTCCCCCTCGAAACATGCGGCGGCCCGTGCTCGCGTCGTCTGCTCTGCTGATCTGCCCGACACTCCGCGGCAGGGCAGACGACGCCGGCCGCGCAGAGTCCCGGAAGCGTGACCTCAGCGATTGGAGGGTTCCGGCCGGGTGCGGCGCAGCGTGGTCTCCGCGGTCTCTCCGGGCTGCGCCGGCACTCGGGCACGGTCGTCGCGCAGCACCAGGAGTGCCACATCGTCGGTGAGCTTGCCGCCGGTGTGCCGCAGCAACGCCCTGTGCACGCTGTGGATCACCGCGGCGGGTGGGACCGGTGTGCCGTCGCAGGCGAGCGCGGCGTCGGTCAGCGCGGCGTCCAGGCCGAAGAAGCGGCCCGATGCGTCACGGGCGTCCTCCGCCCCGTCCGTGTGCAGGACGAGTGTGTCGCCGGGCAGCAGACGTCCGCACTCCTCCTCCGGAAGCTCCGCCGGCAGCGGGAACATGCCGAGCGGCGGGAGCGGGTCCGCGTCCGCGAGCGGCAGTGCGGCGGGCGGCTGCGGTCCGCAGCGCAGGCGATAGGGCCAGGGATGGCCGCAGTTGAGCGCCGTGAGCGTGCCGTCCGGTCCGATCTGGAGCAGCAGTACGGTGACGAACTCCTCGGATGCCGGGTGTGCGGTCGGCGGCTGGGCCGGATCGCCGTCGCCCGCACGCTCCCCCAGATGACGCTGCACGGCGCGGTCCAGCCGCCGCAGTACATCGCAGAGTTCCGGTTCGTCGTACGCCGCTTCGCGGAAGCTGCCGAGAACGACGGCGACGGCCCCAATGGCGCCGATGCCATGGCCCCGGACGTCCCCGATCACGAGACGGACACCGTGGGCGGTGGCGACCGCCTCGTACAGATCGCCGCCGACGGCCGCCCCGCGGCTGGCGGAGAGCTGTCCTGCGGCCAGTGCGAGCCCGTCCAGCCGGGGCGGCAGGGGCCGCAGCAGGACCCGCTGGGCGGCGTCGGCCACTTCGCGGACGCGGCGCAGCTCGCGGTAGAGCCCGCACCGGACGCCGAGGACGAGGGCCGCGCCGGTGGCGAAGAAGACCGCGGAGGTGACGATCCGCTCGCCGAGCCCGGCCGGTTCTTCGGGGGCGCAGACCAGCCGCCAGACGACGGCGGCCGCGCCCCAGCCCACGGGCAGGGCGATAGGCAGCATTCGGCGCAGTCGCGCCTGGCGCTCCCCTGCGGATCTCACCCACAGAGGGAGCGGAAAGGGCCTCCGAGATCTGATACGGATCATGCGGATGGTCCCCTCATAGACCCCTGTCCGGCGCACCCGGCCCGCACCTTCGACCGGCTCGATTCTGTCGAGCACGAAGGGCTGAAAGGAACATCGTCCGACGAACTCACCCAAATGAGTGAGCACCGTTCCGAGCTGTCCCGGGGCTCACGACAAGTAGGGCGGACGGGCATGACAAGGGGGCGCACACGGGCCGACCGTGCGCGCCCCCTCAGCCGGGCCTTCCTGCGGCTCAGGCCCCGCGCAGCACCGCCCCGGTGCGCTCGCCGGCCAGGGCGATCGCCGCGTCACGGGCGGCCGAGGCCTCCTCGACGGTCAGGGTGCGGTCGACGGCGCGGAAGCGCAGCGCGTACGCCAGCGACTTCCTTCCCTCGCCGATCTGCTCACCGCTGAACACATCGAAGAGCCGGATGGACTCGAGCAGTTCGCCCGCGCCGTCTCGCAGCGCCTGCTCCACCTCTGCGGCCGGGACGTCCGCGGCGACGACCAGCGCCACATCCTGGGTGGCGACCGGGAAGGCGGAGATGCCCGGGGCGCGCACGGCGCCGCGGCCGGCCCGCTCCAGCAGGTCCAGTTCGAGCTCCATCGCGCAGGTGCGCTCCGGCAGGCCGAGCGCCTTGATGGCGCGCGGGTGCAGCTCTCCCGCGTGGCCGACGAGGGTCTCCTCGCCGGCCACGGCGGCGTAGAGCGCGGCGCAGCGGCCGGGGTGCCACGGTGCGTGCTGGTCGGAACGGAGTACGAGGTCGACACCCGCCTCACGGGCGACCGTGCGGGCGGACTCGATCGCGTCGGCCCAGTCGGCCGGTCGGCCCTCGCCCCACCAGCCGGCCTGCTCGCGCGCCCCGGCCAGCACGGTCGCGACCCGGCGCGGCTGCCGTGGCAGGGCGCCGTTGAGCGCGGCGATCTCCTCGTCGGTGGGACGGCGGTCCACGGGCAGGGTGGCGGGCGGGACCGTTTCCTCACCGGTCGGCCGGAAGACCAGCCCGGTCTCGAAGAGCGCCAGGTCGGATGCGCCTCGGCCGTGGTTGCGGCGCAGCGTCGCGAGCAGTCCGGGCAGCAGCGTGGTGCGCAGCGCGGGCTCCTCGTCGGAGATGGGGTTGACCAGCGTCACGACGGTGCGGCGCGGGTCGTCCGCGTCCAGTCCGAGCTGGTCGAGCACGCTCTCGCCGATGAACGGGTAGTTCGGCGCCTCCACATAGCCGGCCCCGGCCAGGGCGCGCCCGACGCGGCGGTGCAGCCGCTGCCTCGGGGTCAGCCCGCGGCCGGCGGGCGGGGTGGGCAGCGTGGAGGGCAGGTTCTCATAGCCCTCCAGCCGGATGACCTCTTCGGCGAGGTCGTTCGGCTCGTGCAGGTCGGGACGCCACGACGGGACGGTGACGACCAGCTCGTCCTGGCCGTAGACGTCGCAGCCGACCTCCTGGAGGCGGCGTACGACGGCCTCACGGCCGTAGGCCATGCCGGCGACCCGGTCGGGGTGGTCGGCGGCCATGGTGATGGTGCGCGGCGCGGTGGGTGCGATGACCTCGGTGACGCCGCCCTCCGCGGTGCCGCCGGCGAGCAGTACCAGCAGGTCGACGGTGCGCTGGGCGGCGGCCGCCGCGGCCTGCGGGTCGACGCCGCGCTCGAAGCGCCGGGACGCCTCGGAGCCGAGCTTGTGGCGGCGCGCGGCGCGGGCGATGGAGACGGCGTCGAAGTGCGCGGCCTCGATGACGACCTCGGTGGTGCCCTTGACCTCACCGGTCTCGGCGTCGCGGACGGAGTCGGCGATCTCGGTGTCGGCGCCGCCCATGACGCCCGCGAGGCCGATCGGCCCGCGGTTGTCGGTGATCACCAGGTCTTCGGGGTCCAGGGTGCGCCGGGCGCCGTCGAGGGTGGTGAGCTTCTCGCCGGGCTCGGCGCGGCGCACGCCGATGGGTCCGTCGATCAGGGAGCGGTCGTAGGCGTGCAGCGGCTGGCCGATTTCGAGCATCACATAGTTGGTGATGTCGACGGCGAGGGAGATCGGGCGCATGCCGGCCTTCTGGAGGCGGCGCTGCAGCCAGATCGGGGAACGGGCCTCGGGGTCGAGTCCGACGACGGTGCGCGCGGTGAAGCGGTCGCAGCCCCTCGGGTCGGAGATCTTGACCGCGTGGCCGAAGGAGTTCGGGGCGGGCACGTCGAGCAGCGCCGGGTCGCGCAGCGGCAGGCCGTACGCGGTGGCCACCTCGCGGGCGACTCCGCGCATGGAGAGGCAGTAGCCGCGGTCGGGGGTGACGGCGATGTCCAGGACCTCGTCGTGCAGCTGGAGCAGTTCGACCGCGTCGGCGCCGACCTCGAGCTCCGGCGGCAGCACGATGATGCCGTGCGAACCGTCGTCGCCCATGCCCAGCTCGTCACCGGAGCAGATCATGCCGCGGGACATCCGGCCGTATGTCTTGCGCTCGGCGATCTTGAAGTCGCCGGGCAGGACGGCGCCGGGCAGCGCGACGACGACCTTGTCGCCCTCGGCGAAGTTCCGGGCGCCGCAGATGATCTCCTGCGGCTCGCCGCTGTCGTTGGCGTCGCCGACGTCGACGGTGCAGTAGCGGATGGGCTTCTTGAACTCCGTCAGCTCCTCGACGGTGAGGACTCTGCCGACGACGAGCGGGCCCTTGAGCCCGGCGCCGAGCTGTTCGACGCTCTCGACCTCGAGCCCCGCGGAGATGAGCTTGGCCTGGACGTCACGGCCGGTCTGAGTCGCCGGCAGGTCGACGTACTCCCGCAGCCAGGAAAGCGGGACCCGCATCAGATCTCCATCCCGAACGGCCGGGTGAACCGGACGTCACCCTCGACCATGTCTCGCATGTCTTCGACGTTGTGGCGGAACATCAGCATCCGCTCGATGCCGAACCCGAAGGCGAATCCGCTGTACTTGGCGGGGTCGACGCCGCAGGCGACGAGCACCTTGGGGTTGACCATGCCGCAGCCGCCGAGCTCGATCCAGCCCTCGCTGGAGCAGGTGCGGCAGGGCCGGTCCGGGTTGCCCACGGACTCGCCGCGGCACACGTAGCAGACCATGTCCATCTCGGCGGACGGCTCGGTGAAGGGGAAGAAGTTCGGCCGCAGCCGGGTCTTCATGCCCTCGCCGCCGAACAGCGCCTGGACCATGTGGTCGAGGGTGCCCTTGAGGTCGGCCATGGTCAGGCCCTCGTCCACGGCGAGCAGCTCGACCTGGTGGAAGACCGGCGTGTGCGTGGCGTCCAGGTCGTCGGTGCGGTAGACGCGGCCGGGGCAGATGACGTACACCGGCGGCTCGCGGTCCAGCAGGGAGCGGACCTGCACGGGCGAGGTGTGGGTGCGCAGCACGACGCCCGAGTCCTGGTCCGCCTCACGGCCCTGGACGAAGAACGTGTCGTGCTCGCCGCGCGCCGGATGGTCGGCGGCGATGTTCAGCGCATCGAAGTTCAGCCATTCGGACTCGACCTCGGGGCCTTCGGCGACCTCGTAGCCCATGGCCGTGAAGATGTCCTCGATGCGCTCCGACAGCGTGGTCAGCGGGTGGCGGGCGCCGCCCGGGACACGGTCGTACGGCAGTGTGACGTCCACCGCCTCCTCGACCAGCACGCGGGCGTCGCGCTCCGCCTCCAGCTCCGCCTGGCGGGCGGCGAGCGCCTTGTTGACCGCTCCGCGGGCCTGGCCCACGCGCTTGCCGGCCTCCGCCTTGGCGTGCGGCGGCAGCGCGCCGATCTCCCGGTTGGCGAGCGCGAGCGGCGAGGCGCCGCCGGCGTGGGCGACCTTCGCGGCGGCGAGCGCCTCGAGGTCGCCCGCGGCGGCGAAGGCGGCCAGCGCCTCGTCGCGCATGCGCTCGATCTTTTCCGGTTTCAGTGCCTCGACCTCGACCGGGTCATACGACTTGTTGGGTGCCGACATCTCTTCCCGTGCTTCCGATGGGGTGGCTGGGCCCCCGCTCGACGACCGAGGACGCAAAGGTGCCAAAGGTCGAGTCTAACGGGGTGGGGAGTCGCGAATGCGCCCGTGGGCGGCCCTGGTGCGTATCAGCTCCGGCCCCGGAGGGGTCCGGGAACCGTCAGCTGAGATACGCGGGGGCCCCGACGGGCAGGATAAATCGGAACTGGGCGCCGCCGCCCGGCCCGCGGCCGACGGCGATCGTGCCTCCGTGCGCTTCGACGATGCCCTTGACGATATAGAGGCCCAGGCCGGTGCCGCCGCGCTTGCTTCCCCGCCAGAAGCGGGTGAAGACACGGCCCATCGACTCCTCGGGGATGCCGGGGCCTTCGTCGCTCACGGTGACAGCCGTCCCTTTCTGCTCGTCGTGCGCCGAGGCGGGCGCCACCTCAATGGTGACTGTTCCCTCACCGTGGCGCACCGCATTTTCCAACAGGTTTCCCAACACCTGATCGATCTTGTCCGGATCGGCCCACAGGTCGGGAAGCGGCTGCTGGATGCGGACGAGGAACCGGTCGGGCGACTGGCCGCCCGCCATATGCGCCTGGATGTGCCGGCCGACGGCGGCCGCGATGTCGACGAGCTGTCGGCGCACCTCCAGCCGGCCCGAGTCGATGCGGGAGATGTCGAGCAGTTCGGCGATCAGACGGGTGACGCGGTGCGCGTCGGCGTCGACGGTCTCCAGCATCAGCCGCTTCTGGTCGTCGGTGAACCGCTCCCACTTGGCGAGCAGCGTCGCGGTGAACCCCTGGACGGAGGTGAGCGGGGAACGCAGCTCGTGCGCGACGGTGGCGATCAGCTCGGCGTGGCTGCGCTCGGTGCGGCGGCGGGCCTCTGTGCCGCGCAGCGAGACCACCAGCCGCCGTATCGGCCCGGTCGGGCGCTCGCGCACATAGCGGGCGGAGACCAGTACCTCGCGGCCGCCGGGCAGCAGCAGATTGCGCTCGGGCTGGCCGACGCGGGTGGCTATGCCCCCGTACGGGTCGGTCAGCCTCCACCAGCGGCGGCCTTTGAGGTCCTCCAGCGGCAGGGCGCGCTCCAGGGGGGCGCCGAGCGCCTCCGCCTTGGAAACCGTCGTGATCTTCGCCGCGGCGGCGTTGAAGCAGATCACCCGGCCCGTCTCATCCGCGACGACCAGGCCGTCGGGCAGATCGTCGGGGTCGACCCCGAACAGTTCGGATCCGTCGCAGCGGCGCAGCACGGACTCATCCGTGTGTGCGGCTCCGCTCGTCCGGACAGCCATCCCCGTACCCCACCCTCTCCCCAGGCGTATGGCCCCCGAGCCCGCCACCCTACTAGCTGGATGTGACGGCGCGGACCCCCTCGGCGAGGAGACCGCCCACTCAGCGGGCGCGCCCGACGCGCTGGGCGCGCGCGGAGGCGTAGAGACATACGGCTGCGGCGGTCGCGAGGTTCAGCGACTCGGCTTTTCCGTGGATCGGCACACGGACGACGGCGTCGGCGAGGGCGCGGGTCTCCTCGGGCAGGCCCCAGGCCTCGTTGCCGAAGATCCATGCGGTGGGGCCGCCCATCGCCCCGGCGTCGAGCTGGTCGTCGAGGTCGTCCTCGCCCGCCCCGTCGGCGGCGAGCACCCGCACTCCGGCGGCCTTCAGCCCGTGCACGGCCTGCTCGACCGGGACGCCGACCGCGACGGGCAGATGGAAGTGGGAGCCGACGGAGGCGCGCACCGACTTGGGGTTGTAGAGGTCGACCGAGGCGTCGGTGAGCACGACGGCGTCGGCTCCGGCGGCGTCGGCGCAGCGCAGCACGGTGCCGGCGTTGCCCGGGTCGCGTACGTGGGCGAGGACGGCGACAAGCTTCGGCCGCGCGGCGAGGATCTGTTCGAACGGCGAGTCCAGAAAGCGGCAGACGCCGACGAGGCCCTGCGGGGTGACGGTCTGCGAGACCTCGGCGAGCACATCCGCCGAGGCGTGGTGGACACGGGCGCCGGAGGCGCGGGCGGCCGCGATGATCTCCCCGTAGCGCTCGGCGGCCTCGACGGTGGTGAACAGCTCCACCAGCGTGGGCCGGCCGTCGGGCCCCCGATGGCCGGCGGCCTCCCGCACGGCCTGCGGCCCCTCGGCGAGGAACAGCCGGTCCTTGCCCCGGAAGTTGCGCTTGGCGAGCCTGCGCGCCGCGGCGACGCGCGGCGACCGCGGCGAGATCAGCTCGGGTGTGGCCTGGTCGGCGGTGCCCATGCGGGATGCACTCACTTCGTCTAGTTCTGCGCGCCGTGTGCGGTTCGGTGCGGGCGGGCGGCGGTACGGACCCCGGGGGCGACATGCGCGGACCCGCAGGCCAGAGGCCTGCGGGTCCGGGGCGTCCGAGGGGCGCGGTGCTGCGGCCGTCAGGCCGCCGACGCGGCCTTCGGGGCGTTGACGTCGCTCGGCAGCGCCTTCTGCGCGACCTCGACGAGCGACGCGAACGCGTTCGCGTCGTTGACCGCCAGCTCGGCCAGCATCTTGCGGTCCACCTCGATGTTGGCGGCCTTCAGACCCTGGATGAGGCGGTTGTACGTCATGCCGTTGGCGCGGGCAGCGGCGTTGATGCGCTGGATCCACAGCTGACGGAAGTCGCCCTTGCGCTTCTTGCGGTCGTTGTAGTTGTAGACCAGCGAGTGGGTGACCTGCTCCTTGGCCTTGCGGTACAGGCGCGACCGCTGGCCGCGGTAGCCGCTGGCCTGCTCGAGGATCGCCCGGCGCTTCTTGTGGGCGTTGACTGCCCGCTTGACGCGTGCCACTTGTTAACTCCTTGTAGCGGGGCCGTGGTGTGTCCTCACACGGCCCGGAAACGAATAGGTCCCGGTCTCGGCGTCCCGTCCCCGGTTCGTCGGGGACGGCGGACGTCACTTGCCGAGAAGCTTCTTGATCTTCGCGGCGTCGCCCGGGGCCATCTCGGCGTTGCCGGTGAGGCGACGCGTCAGCTTGGACGACTTGTGCTCGAGCAGGTGGCGCTTGCCGGCGCGCTCACGGAGCACCTTGCCGGAGCCGGTGATCTTGAAGCGCTTCTTGGCACCGCTGTGCGTCTTGTTCTTCGGCATCGCGCCGTTCTCTCCTCGTCAGTGGCGCTCCCCCCGGTGCGGGCACCGGTCGGCGGGAGCGTCAGTCCTCAGTGTGTGGTTCCGGGCTGACCCGGGGCTGCCGTGCCGGCAGCCCCTCAGGTCACGCCTCGGAGGATGTGTCGGCCGGAGCGTTCTCCGCCCGGCCCTCCTGCGAGCCCTGGCGCCCCGCCTTGCGCGCGGCCTGGGCCTCACGCGCCTCGGCCATGGCCTCGGTCTTCTTCTTGTGGGGGCCAAGAACCATGATCATGTTCCGGCCGTCCTGCTTCGGGTTCGACTCGATGAAGCCGAGTTCCTCCACGTCCGCGGCGAGACGCTGCAGCAGACGGAAGCCAAGCTCGGGGCGGGACTGCTCACGACCACGGAACATGATCGTGATCTTGACCTTGTCGCCCTGCTTGAGGAACCGGACGACATGACCCTTCTTGGTGTCATAGTCGTGCGGGTCGATCTTCGGCCGGAGCTTCATCTCCTTGATGACCGTGTGCGCCTGGTTCTTGCGCGCCTCACGGGCCTTCATGGCCGACTCGTACTTGAACTTCCCGTAGTCCATGAGCTTGCACACGGGCGGACGAGCGTTCGCCGCGACCTCGACGAGGTCAAGGTCGTACTCCTGCGCAAGCTCCAGGGCCTTGGCAAGCGGAACAATCCCGACCTGCTCGCCGCTGGGACCGACAAGTCGCACCTCGGGAACGCGAATCCGGTCGTTGATGCGGGGCTCGGCGCTGATGGATCCTCCTCAGTAGCACCACACGGCCATCCGGCGGACAGCCGAGCAACATCTGTCTTGATTAGGACCAACCACACCGGAGCACGAAAAATGCCCCGGACGGTACACAGGCGGCTGCTCCATCACTACCGGAGCACCGCCGCGGTGTGCCGCGGGGCGCGCATCGGGCGACTTCCATCGTCCGTACGGAACGATGGGCGCCGCCTGACCGGTGACCCGCCGCCCCAAGGACGGCAAGGTGGGAGAACGGAGCCTCCACTTGTGGGCTGGATCTGTGTGAGCACACACGGGATCCAGCCGGTCGTCACACAAGGTTAGCAGCTCCCGCGGGATGCGGCTAACCGGCGGGTGCGGCGGCGGCGCGGAGGGCGGGGCATATCGTGTGCGTCATGAGTGACGCGACCTCCCCCAATGAACCGGCGGCCTCCTCGGCTGCCGCCCCCGACTTTGACGCCATGACCCGCGACATCGCGGAGGTGCCCGCCGTCGAGGTGATCGTCACGGTCGCGGTGAATCTGATGAGCGCGGCCGCCGTGAAGCTCGGGCTCACCGAGGACGGCGCGGAGCACAAGGACCTGGACGAGGCCCGGAAGCTCGTGCACGCCCTGGCCGGGCTGCTGGACGCGAGCGCGACGGAGATCAGCTCCTTCCACGCGGCGCCGCTGCGCGACGGGCTGAAGTCGCTGCAGCTCGCCTTCCGCGAAGCGTCCCTGGTGCCGGACGAGCCGGGCAAGGGACCGGGCGAGAAGTACACGGGCCCGGTCTTCGGCTGACCCTCCCGCCTCCCCACCCGCGCGGCCGCTGCCCACCCGCTCTCAGCCGCTTGCCGGCCGATCTCAGCCGCGCGCTTCGCGTACGAACAGGGGCTCGCCCGGCACGGCGGCCTCGGCCGGCACCACCGCCAGGTCGAGGCCCCGCACCAGGCGGGCCCTGAGCACTTCGTCGGCCGCGAGCGCCTCGGCCACCCTCCGGGCCGCCTCGGCTGGCGCCGCGTCCGGGGCGAAGGCCAAGGCGAGGGTTCCGTCGGCGCGGCCTCTGCCGAGGTGGGCGCGGACCACGGCGGGCTCGGCTGCCACGACGGCGCGCACCGCCTCGGCGACCGCGGGATCGTCGAGCGGATCGGCGCTGGTGCGCCCCTCGGCGAGCGCGAGCAGGGCGGGGCCGGTGAGCTGGTACGGGACGGGGCCCGCGAGGTCGAGGACCAGGGTGTCGGCCTTCTCGTGGGCCACCGCCCGAAGCGCCTGGTGCAGCGGGACGGCGACGGGTCTGGCCTCGGGGTTCCAGCGGGCCAGCGAGGCGATGGAGGTGAAGGCGGGCAGAGCCCGCCGGTCGCCCGCCGTCAGCGTGGGCACCGCCATGTCGCTGGTCTTCTCGCGGCGCAGCCCGGTCCGCGCATCCTCCTCGACGTCTCCGAGGACGGCGACGACCGGCACGAGCAGCCGGGCGTCCTTGAGGGCTTCCAGGACGCGGCGTTCGGCCGCCCTGTCCTCGGCCCATGCGGCGAGGGCCGCCTCGAGCCTCGGGTCGGCGGTGCCGTCGTCGTCGGAGAAACCGGGGTCGGGGATGTTCTTGAGCGCCACCCGACGAGCCTAACGTCCGGGTACGGCCCTCCTGCGCCCGGTACGCCGACCGCCGGGCCGGGCGCAGCCCCGACCGCTCCGCACGGCCGCTGCCCGACCGGTCGTCACAGATACCGCGGGCGGCCCGTGCGCCACAGCACGACCGCACCGGCCAGCGCCAGCACGCCGAGGCCCGCAGCGGCGGGGGCGAGCCGGCCGGCGGTCTCCTCCGGTTCGGGTTCGGGGGTCGGGCCGGGCCCGAAGTAGCGGCGGTCGTAGCCCGAGGCGGCCGCCGCAGGGTCGGCGGGGCGCAGCCGGGCGCCCGCCTCGATCGCCGCGGCGGGGTCGACGAGCCCGTATCCCCTGGCGTCGTCGCGACCGCCGTCGGGCGCGTCGCGGGCGGTGTCGACGAGGAGCCGTTTGATCTGGGCGGGCGTGAGGTCCGGATGCGCGGAGCGCACCAGGGCGACGGCCCCCGAGACGAACGCGGCGGCCGCGCTGGTGCCCCAGCCCTCGTAGTACTTGCGGTCGGGATCGATGATGACGATGTCGTCGCCGGGCGCGCTGACGGTGGCGTACCAGCGTCTGGTGGAGAAGGAGGCGTGGGTGCCCGCGCGGTCGACGGCGGTCACCGCGATCACTCCGGGGTAGGCGGCCGGGTAGGAGATGTGGTCGCCCTTCTCGCCGCCGTTGCCGGCGGAGGCGACGACGACGGCGCCCTTGGACAGGGCGTACTGGACCGCGGCGTCCTCTCCCGCTTCCGGGTGGGCCGACTCGCTGTCGTCGCCGAGCGAGAGGTTGATGACGTCCGCGCCCTGGTCGGCGGCCCATCGGATGCCCTCGGCGAGAGCGCTGCCGCGGGAGGTTCGGGCCTTCTCGCGGGCCTTGTCGCTGCCTTCGAGGATCACCCGGACGGGAAGGATCTTCGCTTCGGGAGCGATGCCGATCACTCCGGACCCGCCGTCCGGGCCGTGTCCGCGGGCGGCGATGATGCCGGCCATGGCGGTCCCGTGGCGGGCCCATGCTCGGTCGCCCCGCTCGGCGCCGAAGCCGATGAAGTCCTTGCCGGGCAGGACGGAGCCTTCGAGGTCGGGGTGGCGGTCGTCGACCCCGGTGTCGAGGACGGCGACGGTGATGCCCTCGCCCTTGGCGGTCCGCCACGCCTCTTCTGTGTGCAGGGCGTCGAGGCCCCACTGCTGGGCGCGGATGCCGTCGGCGCGGGCGGGAACGGCGGGGAGCAGCGCGAGGACGGCCGCGGCGAAGACGGCGGCGGCGAGACGGCTTCCGCAGTGTGCGGGCACCCGGCGTGCGGGCTGTGTGCGCGGTGCGCGGTCGCGGTTTCCGTGGACGTGCTGTCCGCCCGCGTGCTGTCCGCGGAAGCGCTGTCCGGGGGCGCGGGGTGCGGAGGGCCGGTGGGCCGGTGGCCGGTGGTCGCGGGGCTCCTGGGCGCAGTCGGTCATGTGCGGTCCTCCGCTGACGGACGGACGGTGGCGCGCAGGGCCCGCTCGACGGCCTCCGCGACCCCTGCCGCCTCATGGCCGAGGCCGGACTGCGCGGGCGCGGAGGTCGCGCCCTCGGCGGTCGCCTCGGCCGCCGGCTCGGGGTTGTCCACCGCGCGGCCGTCGGCGAAGCCGGAGACTGCGTAGACGACGACGGGCGCGTCGGTGAGGACGTTCACGGTCCAGCTCGCCCGCTGCGGATCGCCGAATCCGGCGGCGACGGTGCCGGCGGCGGACAGGGCGCGCGGCATCAGGTCGGTTCGCTCGCCCAGCCCTTCACGGGCGAAGCGGGCCTTCAGCGCGCGCATCCCCTGCTCGTCGGCCTCCGTGAAGACCAGGCCGACGGTGATGACGCTGGTGGCGGTGGTGTCCGTGTAGGTGGCCCGCACCAGCCGGCTGCAGCCCACCGTCCGCAGCGTCTGGTCGAGCAGCGGGTCGAGGGCCTCGGCGCAGCCGCTGTCGGGGGCGACGGCTATCCGTTTCCACGCACGGTCGGCGCCGCCCGGACCTGAGCGGCCGCCGTCGAGCGTGCGGGGGAAGAGGGTGTCCACGGGGACGCTGTGCCACAGGTCGCGGGCCTGTGCGTAGCCGCTGCGGGCCGCCGGGTCGGCGTTCGCGTCGCCGATCAGCCATGCCCCGGCGGCCGCGCCGCCGAGGAGCCCGATCCCCAGGACGGCGCAGACGACGGCTGCGGCGGTTCTGCCGGGCCGACGCGGGCGGATGGGGCGCAGCCGCGTGGTCATCTCGGCGGGATGCTCGGGCGGCGCCCACAGGTGGTACTGCGCCCCTTGGTGCGCGGCGCGCGGCGTCGCGCCGGGCCGTGGCGAGAGGTCGACGGCGCCGACGGGCATGTGCCCGGGCGGTGCGGGAGGGGTGACGGGCGCGGGGGCGGCGCTCCGCGGTGGCGCATCGGGCGTCTGCGCGGTGCGGGGGGCGCCGAGGGGGCGCAGCCGGGTGGTGACGTCGCTGTCCGGGATGTCCCCGGCCCCGGCGTGGGGTGCGGGGCGTGCGTCGCCGGGCGGGCGCGTGGGAGCCGGGGCTGCGGAGGCGGATGCCGCAGGGGCGGATGCCGCGGCCGGCGCGGGACGTGAAGTGCCCGCGGCGCTGGCGCCGGTGGTCTTGCCGGGCGGAGGCGTCGCGGCCGCCGGTGTGTTCGCGGGGCCGTCGGGACGCCGCGAGGGCTCGGGGCGGGCCGCGCCGGCGCCGGGAGCGGCCGACGGGTCGGGCTGCCGTCCGGTCGCCGCGCCGTCGGGGGTTCGGGCGTCGGCGGGGCGCTGGGAGTGCTGGGAGTGCTGGGCCCGTTGGGCACGCTGGGCCGGGACGTCGCCGGGCGGGGACGGGCGTATGGAACCGCTGGGGCCCGCGGCTTCCGGGAGCGGGGCGCGCGGGTCCGGAGGGAGCAGGGAGTCGATGCGGGAGACGGGACGGGCAGGAGGGCGGTGTGGTTCCGTGCTCATCCCGCCCCCATCGTCACGTGCCTGCGTACACCGGTGGACCGCCGTCCAGGGCAACCCTGTTCGTCACCGTGTGTGGTCACTCTACGGGCTGCTCCGCACAGGGCGGCAACGAGACCGTCGCTCCGAGGCATCTGCCCAGAACATCCCCCCTACCCTCGGGTAAACCTCTCTGGCAAGCTCAGGCCATGACTCCGCGTGCCGCTGACCGGGCCCGGTACGACCGGGCCACCGCGCATCTCGACGCCCCGCTCGCGATCGTCGATCTGGAGGCGTTCGACGCCAACGCAGGGGATCTCGTGCGCCGCGCGGGAGGCAAACCGGTGCGGGTGGCCAGCAAGTCGGTGCGCTGCCGGGCGCTTCTGGAGCGGGTGCTGGCGCGCGACGGCTTCGCCGGGATCATGTCGTTCACGCTCGGCGAGTCGCTGTGGCTGGCGCGTGCGGGCTTCGAGGACGTCCTGCTGGCGTATCCGTCTGCGGACCGGGCCGGGTTCGCGGAGCTGGCCGCCGATCCCAAGCTGGCCGCCGCGGTGACCGTGATGGTCGACGACGCCGCGCAGCTCGATCTGATCGACCGCTCACGCGGCCGCGGGCGGGAGGAGATCCGGCTCTGTCTGGAACTCGACACGGCGCTGCTGCTGCTTGGCGGCCGGCTGCGGATCGGGGCGCTCCGCTCCCCGCTGCACGAGCCCGCGGAGCTCGCCGAGCTGGCGCGGTCGATCGCCCGCCGCCCGGGCTTCCGGCTGGTTGGGCTGATGGCGTACGAGGGGCATGTGGCGGGCGTGGGCGACAGCATCGCGGGGCGGCCGGTGCGGTCCCGGGCGGTGCGGCTGATGCAGCGTGCGGCCCGCAGGGAGTTGGTCGAGCGCCGTGCGGCCGTGGTGCGGGCGGTACGGGCGGTGACGCCGGGGCTGGAGTTTGTCAACGGCGGCGGCACGGGCAGCGTGCAGCACACGGCGGCGGAGGACGTGGTGACGGAGGTCGCCGCGGGGTCCGGTCTGTATATGCCGCGGCTCTTCGACGACTACACGTCGTTCACGGGCCGTCCGGCCGCGCTGTTCGCCCAGCCGGTGGTGCGCCGCCCCGGTGTCGGCGCGGTGACGGTGCTCGGCGGCGGCTACCCCGCCTCGGGCCCACCGGGCGGGGACCGGCTGCCGGTCCCGTATCTGCCCGAAGGCCTGCGCTACGACCCTCGGGAGGGCGCGGGCGAGGTCCAGACTCCGCTGCTGGGCGCGCCCGCGGACGATCTCCTGGTCGGGGACAGGGTGTGGTTCCGGCATGCGAAGGCGGGGGAACTGTGTGAGCGGTTCGACGCGCTGCATCTGGTGGAGGGGGAAGGGGTGGTGGGTGCGGCGCCGACGTACCGGGGCGAGGGCCGGACGTTTCTGTAGCCCTGCGGGGCGTTTTCCCCTACCCCCCTACGCCCTAGGGGCGTGGGGCGGAGCCCCGGTTACGACTGCCCCGTCCGCGCATCCCGCGTGATCCCGCCCCCCACACCCGCGTCCTCCGCCGCCCCGCCCCCGAGCTGCCGGATGCTCGAGACGATCGTGTCCATGCCCGCGAGCGGCGGCCCGTCGGGCCCCGCGTCGAAGGAGAGGCGGACGACGACCATGGCTTCGGTGCCGACGGTGGAGGGGAAGGCGACGGACTGGACATGGCCTCCGGGGCCCTCTTCGGTGAGGACGCGCCAGCGGACCAGATAGCCGGCTCGGCCGGCCACCGCAATGGACTGTGCCTTGACCTCGGTGTGGGAGGCGATGCCGCCGTAGGGCTGGTTGCCGAGGATCTCCTCCCCGTATGCCTTGTCCACGGCCTGCGGGATGTCCCTTCTGGCCGCCTCCTCGGGCGACTTGGCTCCTGCGTCGGCGGTGAAGGAGGTGACGCGGCCATGGCGGCAGAGGTAGGAGGTTCCGGCGGGGCAGTCGTAGCTGTCGTCCGTGACCATAGTCGCGCCGATGTCCGAGGACCTGTCGGACTTGGTCCAGCCGTCCGGGATGGGTATGGCGATGCCGTTGAGCTGGTCTTCGAGGACGGTGGCGCTCTCGGGGTCCGCCTCGGCCTCGGAGGTCTCGGGGGCATCCGGGGAAGTCGTGACCGCGGCTTCCGGGGCGCTCGGCGCGGCCTGCGCATCTCCGGGGAGGGGTTCGCTGCCGCCGCGCGCCATCACGAAGACGACCGCGACGGCCGCCGCCACGAGCAGGACGCCCGCCGCGGTGAAGGCGACGAGTCGCCCGCGCCGCCGACCAGGCCGGCCGCCTCCGGGCGACGGCGGCGAGAGGTGCATCGGCACGGTGGGGGGAGCGGCGGGCTGCGCCGGCGTCGCCTGGGCCGCGCGGGTGTGCGCGGCCCAGGCGACGCCGTCCCACCAGCGCTCGGCGCCGGGCGTGTTCGGGTCCGGGTACCAGCCGGGCGGGGTCGTCATGCTCATGCGCACACTCTAGACGGGGGTGACGTACGCCCCCGAGATCCCGCCGTCGACCAGGAAGTCGGTGGCGTTGACGAACGACGAGTCGTCGCTGGCGAGGAAGGCGACGGCGGCGGCGATCTCCTCGGCCTCGGCGAACCGTCCGGCGGGGATGTGCACCAGACGACGGGCCGCGCGCTCCGGGTCCTTGGCGAACAGCTCCTGGAGCAGCGGGGTGTTGACCGGCCCGGGACACAGCGCGTTGACGCGGATGCCGTCGCGGGCGAACTGCACGCCCAGCTCGCGGGACATGGCGAGCACGCCGCCCTTGGAAGCGGTGTAGGAGATCTGGGAGGTCGCCGCACCCATGACCGCCACGAACGACGCGGTGTTGATGATGGAGCCCCTGCCCTGCCGCCGCATATGGGGAATGGCGGCCTTGCAGCACAGGTAGACGGAGGTGAGGTTGACCTCCTGGACGCGCCTCCACGCCTCCAGGCCGGTGTCCAGGATGGAGTCGTCGTCGGGCGGCGAGATGCCCGCGTTGTTGAACGCCACGTCGACGCTTCCGTAGGTGTCGTACGCGGTCTGGAACAGGGCCTCGACCTGCTCGGGGTCGGTGACGTCGACCCGCGCGAAGGCGCCGCCGACCTCCTCGGCGGCCGTCTTGCCCGCGGCCTCGTCGATGTCGCCGCAGACGACGTTCGCCCCCTCGGAGGCGAGCCGGCGTGCCGCTGCGAGGCCGATGCCGCTGCCGGCGCCGGTGATGACCGCGGTGCGGCCGACGAGACGGCGGCAGATGTTCTCGGTCTTGGACGTGGTGTCGGACATGGGTGCTCAGGCCTCCGTGCTGATGAAGACGTTCTTGGTTTCGGTGAAGGCGGTCAGGGCGTCAGGGCCCAGCTCCCGGCCGAGGCCGGACTGCTTGTAGCCGCCGAACGGAGTCCAGTAGCGGACGCTGGCATGGGAGTTGACGGAGAGATTGCCGGCGGCGACGGCGCGGGAGACGCGGATCGCGCGGCCGACGTCCCTGGTCCAGATGGAGCCGGAGAGCCCGTACTCGGTGGCGTTGGCCAGCCGGATCGCATCCTCCTCGTCGTCGAAGGGGAGCACGACGGCCACGGGCCCGAAGACCTCGTCGACGGCGCAGGGGGCGTCGGGCGCGAGCCCGGTGAGGACGGTGGGCGGGAACCAGAAGCCCGGTCCCTCGGGGGCGCTGCCGCGCAGGGCAGGCGCGTCCTCGGGGACGTACGAACGCACCCGTTCCAGCTGCGTCTTGGAGATCAGCGGACCCATCTGGGTCTTCTCGTCGGCCGGGTCGCCGACGACGACGGACTCGATCGCGGGGGCGAGGAGTTCGAGGAAGCGGTCGTGGACGGAGCGCTCGACGAGGATCCGGGTGCGGGCGCAGCAGTCCTGGCCGGAGTTGTCCAGGAACGACATGGGGGCGGCGGCGACGGCGGCGTCCAGGTCTGCGTCGGCGAAGACGACATTGGGGCTCTTGCCGCCGAGTTCCAGGGTGACGCGCTTCACGCGCTCGGCACACAGCGACATGATCTGCTTGCCGACGCGTGTGGAGCCGGTGAACACGATCTTGGCGATGCCGTGGTGGCGTACGAGGGCGTCGCCGGCGACGTCGCCGCGGCCGGGCAGCACCTGGAACAGCCCCTCCGGCAGCCCGGCTTCGAGGGCGAGTTCGGCCAGCCGCAGCGCGGTGAGCGGGGTGGTCTCCGCGGGCTTGAGGATGACGGCGTTGCCCGCGGCGAGCGCCGGAGCCGTGCCCCACGCGGCGATCGGCATGGGGAAGTTCCAGGGCGCGATGACGCCGATGACGCCGAGCGGTTCGAGGAGAGTGACGTCCAGGCCGCCGGGGACCGGGATCTGGCGGCCGGAGAGCCGCTCTGCTCCCCCGGCCGCGTAGTCGAGCAGATCGCGGACGTTGCCGGCCTCCCAGCGGGCGTTTCCGATGGTGTGCCCCGCCTCGCGGACCTCCAGGCGGGCGAGTTCCCCGAGATGGTCGTCGACGGCGGCCGCGAAGCGGCGCAGCAGCCGGGCCCGGTCGGCGGGCGCGGCGGCGGCCCAGGTGCGCTGGGCGCGCACGGCGACGGCTACGGCGCGGTCGACGTCCGCCGCCGTGGCGCCGGGGACGGTGGCCACGACCTCCTCGGTGGCGGGGTTGAGAACATCCAGTGCGTACGGTTCGTGCGGATGTGACACGCGGTTCCTCACATGCGTTCGAAGGAGCGGCGGAGCTCCCAGTCGGTCACCGCGGCGTCAAAGGCTGCCAGCTCGACGCGCGCCATGTTGCGGTAGTGGGCTACGACCTCGTCGCCGAATGCCGCCTTGGCGATGGGGCTGGTCTCCCAGAGTTCGGCGGCTTCGCGCAGGGTGGCGGGGACATGTGCGTAGTCGCCGGTGTAGGCGTTGCCGGGACAGGCGTCGGGCAGCTCCAGCTGCTGCTCGATGCCGTGGAGTCCGGCGGCGACGAGCCCGGCGACGGCCAGATGCGGATTGACGTCACCTCCGGGGAGGCGGTTCTCGAATCTCATCGAGCGGCCGTGGCCGACGACTCTGAGCGCGCAGGTCCGGTTGTCGAGGCCCCAGGCGACGGCAGTGGGGGCGAAAGAGCCCGGCTGGAAGCGCTTGTATGAATTGATGTTCGGGGCGTAGAGAAGGGAGAAGTCTCGCAGGGCGGCCAGCTGTCCGGCGAGGAAGTGCCGCATGACGGGCGACATGCCTCCGGGGCCGTCCCCGGCCATGACATTGCGCCCGGGCTCGGCGAGGGACTGGAGCGAGAGGTGGATATGACAGGAGTTGCCCTCGCGCTCGTTGTACTTGGCCATGAAGGTGAGCGAGCAGCCCTCCTGGGCGGCGATCTCCTTGGCGCCGGTCTTGTAGACGGCGTGCTGGTCGCAGGTGACCAGGGCTTCGTCGTACTTGAAGGCGATCTCGTGCTGCCCGGGGTTGCACTCGCCCTTGGCGGACTCCACGGTGAGCCCGGCGGCGGCCATCTCGTTGCGGATGCGGCGCAGCAGGGGCTCGATGCGGCCGGTGCCGAGGACGGAGTAGTCGATGTTGTACTGATTCGCCGGGGTGAGCCTCTGGTAGCCGCGGTCCCAGGCCTGCTCGTAGGTGTCCCTGAAGACGATGAACTCCAGCTCGGTGCCGACGTGAGCGGTGTAGCCGTGCTCGGCCAGGCGCTCCAGCTGACGGCGCAGGATCTGGCGGGGTGCGGCGGCGACGGGTGCGCCGTCGCTCCAGGCGAGGTCGGCCACGAGCAGCGCGGTGCCCTCGTTCCAGGGGACGCGGCGCAGGGTCGCCGTGTCGGGGTGCATGGCGAAGTCGCCGTAGCCGCTGTCCCAGGAGGACATCTCATAGCCGTCGACGGTGTTCATGTCCGCGTCGACGGCGAGGAGGTAGTTGCAGCCCTCGGTGCCGTGCTCCAGGACCTCGTCCAGAAAGAAGGGTGCGGCGAACCGCTTGCCCTGGAGCCGTCCCTGCATGTCGGGGAAGGCCAGGACGACTGTGTCGATCTCACCGCTCGCGACGAGTGCACGCAGCTCCTCTACGGAGAGCGGGGGTTTGCGGTCTGCCACGGATTACGCCTCCTTGGGTCAGCCGGAAGCCATAAGGTATTGCTGAAGACCATTGCTTGGGAAGGGGAAACCGCAAGGTGGTGAAGAAGTCCGCGCCTGAGGATGCGCTGACGCCGGTGCTGCGGCCGGTCCGCGCGGGAAACGGCTTCGAGGAGGCGCTGGAGCAGATCCTCCAGCTGCTGCGCCTGGGGCTGGTCCCGGCGGGCGAGCGGCTGCCGGCGGAGCGGGAGCTGGCCGAGCGGATGGGCATCAGCCGGGTCACGCTGCGAGAGGTGCTGAAGGTGCTCGGCGAGCAGGGCCTGCTGGAGAGCCGGCGGGGCCGGTACGGGGGCACGTTCGTGCTGCCCCGCCCCGGCCCCGGCGGCCCCGGCAGCCCGGTCGAGGACGAGCTGCGGCGGCGTCTGGCGGGGGTGAACCTCGAGGACACACTGCGGTTCCGCGAGGTGCTGGAGGTTGGCGCGGCGGGGCTGTGCGCGGCGCACGGGCTGACCGACGAGGGCACGGCCCGGCTGCGGGCGGCGCTGGCTGCCACGCAGGACGCGCCGCTGACGGAGTACCGGCGGCTGGACACGCTGCTCCATCTGACGCTTGCGGAGCTGTCCGGGTCGGCGTCGCTCACCGCGCAGTACGCGGCGGTGCGGGCGGGGGTGAACGACCTGCTGGACTGCATCCCGCTGCTGGTGAGGAATCTGGAGCACTCGCAGCAGCAGCACGCGGCGCTGGTGGAGGCCGTGCTTGAGCAGGACGCGGACGGGGCGCGCGAAGTGATGCGGGAGCACTGCGAGGGCACGGCGGCGCTGCTGCGGGGCTTCCTGGCGTAGTCGGCTCACCCCGTCCCCGCCCGCCTTGCGGGCGCAGGGCGTCACCCCCGGAGCGCGGCCGCCGGGCGCTCCTCCGGGGTCGACGCCGCCGGGCGCAGCCGCGCCGGGCCAAGGGCAAGCCGGCGCTCACCCTCCGCCCGCACCAAGCGCCGGGCGGCCCCGGGCGCGTGCGGGGACTCGCCCCCAAACATCCATGAGCGGGCAGGCGGGGAAGAACCGCCGCCCGGGCCGGTCACCCGAATCCGCGGGCGTGGACACGTAACGTCAGGTTTACGCACAGGGCTTGCGCCGCAGCCATAGGGACCGCAATGGTGTCGTCCCAAACCATTGGACCTCTGCCAGGAGCGACTCATGGCCGACGGCACCACCTCGCGCACCGCACCCCCCGCACCCTCGAGATCCGCCGACGGCGGCGGCGACGCCTATCTGAATCGGCGGACTCTGCGCCGCGGCAGCGCCGGGTGGCTGCTGCTGACCGGGCTCGGCGTCGCCTACGTCGTGTCCGGGGACTTCTCCGGCTGGAACATCGGACTGTCCAAGGGCGGCTTCGGCGGACTCGCCGCCGCCACCCTGCTGATGGGCGTGATGTACGCCTGCCTGGTCTTCGCCCTCGCCGAGCTGTCCGCGATCCTGCCCACCGCCGGCGGCGGCTACGGCTTCGCCCGCCGCGCGCTCGGCACCTGGGGCGGCTTCCTCACCGGCACCGCGATCCTCATCGAGTACATCCTCGCCCCGGCCGCGATCTCCATCTTCATCGGCGACTATGTCGAATCTCTGGGTCTGTTCGGCCTGGAGTCCGGCTGGCCGGTCTACCTCGCCTGCTTCGCCGTCTTCATCGGCATCCACCTCTGGGGCGTCGGCGAGGCCCTCCGCTTCAGTCTGATCGTGACCGCCATCGCGGTCGCCGCCCTGCTCATCTTCGCCTTCGGCGCGTTCACCGAGTTCAACGCGGACGGCCTCGACGACATCCCCGTCGACCCCGAGGCGCTCGGCTCCAGCTCCTGGCTGCCGTTCGGCCTGCTCGGCATCTGGGCGGCGTTCCCGTTCGGCATGTGGTTCTTCCTCGGCGTCGAAGGGGTGCCGCTGGCCGCTGAGGAGGCCAAGGACCCTGTGCGCTCCATGCCCCGCGCACTGGCCATCTCCATGTCGATCCTGGTCCTGCTGGCGGTGCTGACGTTCTTCGCCGCGACCGGCGCCCGCGGCTCCGCCGCCATCCAGGAGGCCGGCAACCCCCTGGTCGTGGCGCTCCAGGGGGACGGCGACCCCACGGCGCTCAGCCGCTTCGTCAACTACGCGGGGCTCGCCGGTCTGGTCGCGTCCTTCTTCTCCCTCATCTACGCGGGCTCCCGGCAGCTGTTCGCGCTGTCCCGCGCCGGATATCTGCCGCGGTTCCTGTCCCTGACAAGCCGTCGCAAGTCCCCGTACCTGGGGCTGCTGATCCCCGGGGCCATCGGCTTCGCCCTGGCGGCCGGCACCGGCAACGGCGCGCGGATGCTGAACATCGCGGTGTTCGGCGCGACCATCTCGTACGCGATGATGGCGCTGTCGCACATCGTGCTGCGCCGCCGCGAACCCGGCCTGCACCGGCCGTACCGCACGCCCGGCGGAGTGCTGACCTCGTCCGCCGCCTTCGTGCTTGCACTCTCCGCGCTGGTGGCGACGTTCCTGGTGGACAAGGACGCGGCGCTGATCGCCCTGCTCGTCTATGCCGTGGCCCTCGCCTACTTCGCCTTCTACAGCCGGCACCGCCTGGTGGCGCAGGCGCCGGAGGAGGAGTTCGCCGCGCTGGCCGAGGCCGAGGCCGAACTCGAACGCAAGTGAAGCACCGCCGCGCACCAAGCACCGCCGCATGTCAGACACCGCGAGTCAAGCGCCCACAGCGCCCGTGAAGGACGGAGCCGTCACCGTGTCCAAGCCGCTCATCGGGGTCAGCACCTATCTCGAGGCATCGGCCCGATGGGGGGTGTGGGATCTTCCCGCCGCCCTGCTGCCCGCCGGTTACCCCCGGCTGGTGCAGGCGGCGGGCGGCCTCGCCGCGATGGTCCCGCCGGACGACCCCGCCCTGGCCGAGGCCGCCGTCGCCCGGCTCGACGGAGTGGTCATCGCGGGCGGCCCGGACGTCGAGCCCGTACGGTACGGGGCCGAGCCCCACCCCCGTACGGGCCCGCCCGCGCGGGAGCGGGACGCCTGGGAGCTCGCCCTGATCCGGGCGGCGTTGGCGTCCGGCACTCCCCTGCTGGGCATCTGCCGGGGGATGCAGCTTCTGAACGTCGCCCTGGGCGGGACACTGGTGCAGCACCTGGAGGGCCATCTGGGCGCGACGGGCGTGTTCGCGGAGCACACGGTGAAGCCGGTGCCGGGCACGCGGTACGCGTCGATCGTGCCTGAGGACTCCGGGGTGCCGACGTACCACCACCAGTCGGTGGACCGGGTCGGCGAGGGGCTCGTCCCCAGCGCCTACGCCGAGGACGGCACCGTCGAGGCGCTCGAACCCGCCGGGGAGGGGCGGGGATGGGTGCTGGGCGTGCAGTGGCACCCGGAGATGGGGCAGGACCTGCGGGTCATGCGGGCGCTGGTGGAGGCGGCGGGACGATGACGCGGCGGGCCGTGTATGGCGCCAGCAGCCTCGCTGGCGACTGAGCCCGGAGGCAGCACACCAAGCCCACCGGCGACCGATACACGAGGGCCGGAAACCCACCCCCAACGGCGTTTAGGGCGCGGGGACAACACATCCAGCCCCACCACCGACCGAGACACGGGAGCCGGAAACCCAGCCTCGCCTGGGGGCACCTCCGTGGGGGTACCCCCGGACGGAGTCTGGGGGAGGTAGCTGGGGGAGTTTGAGGCGCGGGGGTCCGGGGGCGGAGCCCCCGTAGAACGGGGTCTGGGGCAAAGCCCCAGGTTCGGGAAGGGGCGGGGAGGGGAAAAGGCGCCCACCCCGCCTCAGCCCCACCGCGTCAGCGACAGCAGATCCCGCCCCGGCCCCGCCGGCCGACGCCCCCGCGGCCACACCGCCCGCAGGGCGCGGGCCAGGCGAACCCGCTCGACGGGGACCGCGACCAGCCGACGGGCCGCCAGTTCCTCGGTGACCGCCAGTTCGCTGAGCACCGCCGGACCCGCCCCGCTGACCGCGGCCGCCTTCACCGCGGTGGTGGAGGCGAGCTCCAGCAGCGGCTCGGCGAGACCCCCGTTCCCGCCGTCGGTGAGCGCCGCGTCAAGCACCTGCCGGGTCCCTGAGCCGCGTTCACGCAGGATCAGCGGGGCCCCGGCCAGTTCGGCGGCCGTGAGCGGAGTCCGGCGGCGGACCCAGGCATGGCCGGGGGCCGCCACCACCAGCAGCCGGTCGTGGCCGACGACCACCCCGTCCAGTCCCTCCGGCACCGCGAGACCTTCCACGAAGCCCAGCTCCGCCTCGCCGTCGAGCAGTCGCCGGGCCACTTCGGCGGAGTTTCCGGCCTGCAGGGAGACGGCCGTGTCCGGCCGCTGCGCGCGCAGCGCGATCAGCCAGCCGGGGAGCAGATACTCGGCGATGGTCATGGAGGCCGCCACCCGCAGCCGGGAGTCGCGGCGACCGCGCAGCGCCTGCGCTCCCGCGTCGAACGCCTCCGCCGCCTCCACGACCCGCCGCGCCCAGTCGGTGACGAGGGCGCCCGCGTCGGTCAGCCGGGAGCCGCGCGGCGAGCGGTCCACCAGACCCACGCCGAGTTGTCGTTCCATCGCCCGGATGCGGCTGCTCGCGGCGGGCTGGGTGATGCCCAGCTCGCGGGCCGCCCGGCCGAGGCTGCCGTGCCGGGCGACGGCGAGCAGCAGCTCCAGCGCTCCCAGGTCCGGCACCCGGTGAGCGAGCGGGCCGCGCCCGGCCCCGCTGCCGCCATCCCCATCGCTCATAAGCCCAGTTTATGGGGGCATAGAGAAGTGGTCCCTGGTGGGGGCGGTGGGCCCGACCGGAGAGTGGAGACATGGCCACCGCAGTCCACCCAAGTCCCGACGCGCCGCCCGCCCCCGTGCCCGCTCCGGCGCGGCTGCCGTCGCTGAGGCACCTCGGGCCGAACTGGTATGCGACCGTGATGGGCACCGCCATCGTCGCCAACGCGGGCGCGGCGCTGCCGCCGGTTCTGCCCTTCGGCGTCCCCGGACTGCGTACCGTGTGCACGGCGGTGTGGGCGCTGTCCGCGGCGCTGCTCGCCGTGGTGCTGACGGCTCGGGCCGGGCATCTGCTGCACCATCGGGATCAGGCGCGGGCCCATCTCCACGACCCTGCCGTCGCGCCGTTCTACGGCTGTCTGGCGATGGCGCTGCTGGCCGTGGGCGTCGGCACGCTCACAGTGGGCGCGGACGTCATCGGCGTAGGACCGGCCACGGCGGCCGCGGCCGCGCTGTACGGCTCGGGCACCGTCATCGGGCTGGCCGCCTCCGTGACGATCCCGTATCTGATGGTCGTACGGCATGAGGTGCTGCCCGGCAGCGCCTCCCCCGTGTGGCTGCTGCCCGTCGTGCCGCCGATGGTCTCCGCCGCGTTCGGGCCGCTGCTGATCCCGCAGCTGCCCGTGGGGCAGTGGCGGGAGTCGCTGCTGTTGGCGAGCTACGCGCTGTTCGGTGTGAGTCTGCTCGCGACGCTGGTGATCCTCCCGGCGGTCTTCGCCCGGCTGGTGCACCACGGCCCGCTGCCGGTCGCGCTGACCCCGGCGCTCTTCCTGGTCCTCGGCCCGCTGGGCCAGTCGGCCACGGCCGTGGGCAAGCTGGCCGATGCGGCGCCCCTGGCCGCCCCGGATCCGTACCGGTCCGGCTTCGCGGCCTTCGCCGTGGTGTACGGCGTTCCGGTGATGGGCTTCGCTCTGCTCTGGCTGGCGCTCGCCGGCACGATGACGGTGCGCGCGATGCGTGCCGGGATGCCGTTCGCGATGACGTGGTGGGCGTTCACCTTCCCCGTCGGCACATGTGTGACCGGGGCGGTGAGCCTGGCGGCGCACACCCGTCTTACGGCCTTCGCCTGGCTGGCGGCCGGACTGTACGTCCTGCTGGCAGCGGCGTGGGCGGTCGCCGCGGTGCGCACGGTACGCGGGCTGGTCAGCGGAGAGCTGCTCGCAGCGCCGCGCCGAGCACCGCGGGCGCCTCGGCCAGCGACGGCCCGTACCAGGTGAGATGGCGGCCGCTGACGAGGGCGGCGGGCGTCCCGGGGAACGCCTCGGGGCCGTCGTCGGGGGTGAAGCGGTACGGCTCGTCGGGCAGCACCGCCAGATCCGCCCCGGCGGCGCGCAGCTCGTCGAGGGGGATGCGCGGATAGCGGTCGGCGTGGCCGGCGTGGACGTTGACGACGCCGAGCCGCGCCAGCAGGTCGCCGGCGAAGGTGTCGCGGCCCAGCACCATCCAGGGCCGCCGCCAGACGGGCACCACGGCGGACAGCGAGCCGACGGGCTCGGCGGCCGCCCAGGCGGCCCGGGCTTCGTCCAGCCAGCGGGGCGGGGCGGACGTCCCGGCGACGGCCGCCAGCACACGCTCCAGTTCGGCGAAGGCCTGATCGAGTGTGCGCACCTCGGTGACCAGCACCTCCAGACCGGTGTCGCGCAGCTCTGCGAGGTCGGCGGGCCGGTTCTCCTCCTCGTTGGCGATCACCAGATCGGGGCGCAGCCGGAGGATGGCCGGAACGTCGGGGTTCTTGGTGCCCTTGATCCGTATGACTCCGGGGTCGAGGCGGGCGGGGTGGGTGCACCAGTCGGTGACGGCGACCAGCGCGCCCGGAGCGCTCACCGCGACGGCTTCCGTCAGGGACGGCACCAGGGAGACGACGCGCATGCGGCCCCGCTCAGGAGTCGGACGTCTCGACGTGGTCCGCGACGGCGACCACGACGATGCGGGTGTCCGGGGCGGTGGCCCGCCAGCGGTGCCGTACGCCGCCGGACAGGAAGAGGCTGTCGCCGCGCGCCAGCCGGTAGGCGCGGCCCTCGGCCTCCACGTCGACCGAGCCCTCCGCGACGTACATCAGCTCGTCGTTTCGGTGCTGGAACTCCCGGCCTGGATCATGGTCCCCGGTGAACTCCAGCGCCTGCAGCTGATGACGGCCGTGGACCAGGGGGCGCACGCGCCGCTCCGCCGGCCGGTCCCCGCCGTCGGGGCCCCGGACGTCCTGCACCAGCTCCACGGTCCGGGCGGTGTCGGAGGCGGCCAGCAGCCGGGCCGGGGTGGTCTCCAGGGCGTCGGCGACCCGCTGCAGCGAACGGGCGCTGGGGCGGGCCCGCTCGTTCTCGACCTGGCTGAGAAACGGCACGGACAGCCCGCTGCGGGCGGCGACCGCGGCGAGGGTGAGCTCCAGGGCCCGGCGGCGCCGACGCACGGCCGCGCCCACCCGAAGAGGCTCCTTGCCCTTCGGGTCCTTGCGGTCGTCCAGGTCCTTCGCGTCCATCGGGCGGACTCTCCTTCCTGGTTCTGTCCCAACCTTACGCAGCTTCCGCCTCCGGAATCGCGCGCACATGACATATGCGCCACGGCTGAAAGGGGTGGGTGGCCGCCTCCACGCCCGCTGCCCACCCCTTTTCCACGGGATCGCTGCTCCAGTCCCGCTCCAGTCCTGCTCTGGTGCGGCGCCGGTCCCGCTCCAGTCCCGCTCCAGTGCAGCGCCAGCCCCGCTCCGGCCCAGCCCGCGCACCGGCAGCGCACCGGCGTCGGAAGCCGGAGACGGGGGCCGGGGTGCGGGGCCTGGGCGGCTGAGGCCCCGGGCGAAGAAAGGCAACAGTGATCTGCTTCACGGGGTGTCAGCGGCGTGGGGCATCATCGGGTTGTGACGACGCGACGCCTGATGCTCCTCGACTCCGCCTCCCTGTACTTCCGCGCCTACTTCGGGGTGCCCGACTCGGTGCGGGCCCCGGACGGCACCCCGGTCAACGCCGTGCGCGGGCTGCTCGACTTCATCGGGCGGCTGATCCAGGACCACCGCCCTGACGACCTTGTGGCCTGCTGGGACAACGACTGGCGGCCGCACTGGCGGGTGGAGCTGATTCCTTCGTACAAGGCGCATCGCGTCGCCGTCGAAACCGCCGGGGACGACCCGGACGAGGAAGAGGTGCCGGACACCCTCTCCCCGCAGGTCCCGGTCATCGAGGAGGTGCTCGAGGCGCTCGGGATCGCCCGCGTCGGCGCCGACGGCTACGAGGCAGACGATGTGATCGGCACCCTGGCCGGGCGCGCCGAGGGCCCGGTGGACATCGTGACCGGGGACCGCGATCTGTTCCAGTTGGTGGACGACGCACGGCGGCGGCGGGTGCTGTATCCGCTCAAGGGCGTGGGCACGCTGCAGGTCACGGACGAGGCGTGGCTGCGCCAGAAGTACGGGGTGGACGGGCCCGGATACGCCGACCTCGCACTGCTGCGGGGGGACCCCAGCGACGGGCTCCCGGGGGTGCCCGGGGTCGGCGAGAAGACCGCGGCGAAGCTGCTGGAGGCGTACGGGGATCTCGCGGGGATCATGGCGGCGGTCGACGACCCCCGCTCGAAGCTGACGCCCGCGCAGCGCAAGCGGCTGGACGAGGCGCGGGGCTATCTGGCGGTCGCGCCGAAGGTCGTACGGGTCGCCCCGGACGTCCCGCTGCCGGAGTTCGACCCGGCCCTCCCGGCGGAGCCGCGCGATCCGGAGCGGCTGGCGGAACTGGCGGCCCGGTGGGGGCTGGGCGGCGCACTGTCCAGACTGCTGGCGACACTCCCCCGGTGAGGTGTTAGCTTAGGTAAGCCTAAGCTAGTGAGATCGAAGACTCCTGGGAGACCGCCGTGGCCGAGGGACCGAACCGCAAAGCGCCGACGATCCATGAAGCGCGAGTCGTCCGCACGGAGCAGATCACTCCGCACATGGTGCGGGTCGTGCTGGGCGGCGAGGGCTGCCTGCGGGCCTTCGAGGCGGGCGAGTTCACCGACCACTATGTGAAGCTGATCTTCCCCGTGGACGGTGTGCGCTATCCGGAGCCGTTCGACATGCAGCGCATCCGCGAGGAGCTCCCGCGCGAACAGTGGCCCGCCAACCGCACCTACACGGTGCGCAGCTGGGACCCGGTCGCGCGGGAG
The DNA here is from genome assembly GCF_022414575.1 of Streptomyces sp. MUM 178J. Lineage (GTDB taxonomy): Bacteria > Actinomycetota > Actinomycetes > Streptomycetales > Streptomycetaceae > Streptomyces > Streptomyces chengmaiensis. The sequence continues at coordinate 77,905 of NZ_JADWYQ010000021.1, forward strand.
CTGGCGATCGACTTCGTGGTCCACGGCGACGAAGGCCTGGCCGGGCCCTGGGCGGCCCGGGCCCGATCGGGCGAGGTCGTGCGGTTCCTCGGGCCCGGCGGGGGATACGCCCCCGATCCGGCGGCGGACTGGCATCTGCTCGTCGGCGACGAGAGCGCGCTGCCCGCGATCGCGGCGTCGCTGGAGCGGATGCCGGCGGGTGCGCTGGTGCACGCGCTGGTCGAGGTGGCGGGCCCCGAGGAGGAGCAGAAGACCGTCACGCCCGACGGGGTGGCCGTCACCTGGCTGCACCGGGGCGGGCGCCCCGTGGGCGAGGCGCTGGTGGCCGCGGTCGCCGCCCTCGACTTCCCCGAGGGCGAGGTCTGCGCCTTTGTCCACGGCGAGGCGGGCTTTGTGAAGGAGCTCCGCCGCCACCTCCGGCTGGAGCGCGGCGTCCCGCGCGAAAGTCTGTCCATCTCGGGGTACTGGCGCCAGGGCAAGACGGACGAGGCATGGCGCGCGATCAAGCGCGACTGGAACGAGCAGGTGGAACGCGAGCAGGAGGCCACCTGACCCGCCCCGCGGCGCGGGCCACGGGGTCCGGTCCCCGCGTGGCCCTCCCCCGAAGGGGTCTGGGGACTTGCCCCCAGACCCCTTCGGGGGAACCTCAGTCGTGCGTCCGGATATGTGCGAACTCGCGCGCCGAGGCGTCCACATGCGCGAGCCTCCGCAACGCCGCGAACATCGCGTCCCCCACCACCGTGCCGATCACCACGCTCTCCACCAGGTCGTCCAGCGCCACACGCCGTTTCACATACGCGATGTCCGCCTGCGCGACCTTCTCCGCGGCCTCGGCAAAGGCGTCGAGCACCTCGGCGTAGCCCGACTGCCCGACACGATCCAGCGCCGCCACCGCGCCGGCAAGGGCCTCCGCTGCCGGGCAGCGGTCGTCGACGTCCCACCCGCGGCGCGCGATGAGTTCCCGTACGTCTTCGCGTGCCGCCTCCAGTTCGGCGTCGGGCTCGCCCTCACTCTCATCTGCACCCGCGCCACCCGGCCCGTACCCCGGCACCATGCGGTCCGCCGCCGCGCCCAGCACTTTGTGCACCGACTCGCCCGGCGCGTCCACCGCGGACAGCACCTCCCTGATCGCGGCGACCGACAGGCCCCCGACGTCCAGCAGCGCACGGATCAGCCGCAGCCTGCGCTCGTGGGCGACTCCGTAACTCGCCTGGTTCGGGCTGGTCAACTCACCCGCCGGGAGAAGACCCTCCCGTACGTAGTACTTGATCGTCGGCACCGGCACCCCGGTCCTGCGACTCAACTCACCGATGCGCACCGCGCGTTCACCTCATCACCCTTGCATACACAGCCCCCATCATAGATAGTGCAGCTATCGGATAGTGGAGAGTGCCGCTATCCATAATAACCAGTGGGGGAGATTCTCCATGCCTGTCCGTGCACCATCCGTCTGGGCGACCTGGCACCGCCCGTTGCTCGTCTTCTCGGCCTCCATGGCCGCAGTCACCGTCCTCACGGCAATCGGCCTGGCCGTGGACGACCGGACGCTGACGGGCGCGCCCATCTGGGCCAAGCCGCTCAAATTCTCGCTCTCGTTCGCCGCGTACGGTCTGTCGCTCTCCTGGATGCTCTCGCTGCTCACCCGGGCCCGGCGAGCCGGCTGGTGGGCGGGCACGGTCGTCGCGGCGGCCGGCGCCGTCGAGATGATCGCCATCGTCGGGCAGGCCATCCGCGGCAAACGCAGCCACTTCAACCATGAAACCCCGTTCGACTCCGCCGTCTTCGACCTGATGGCCGTGACCGTGGTCGTGCTGTGGTCCGGAGCTCTGGTCATCGCGATCCTGCTGTTCCGCGCGCGGATCGCGGACCGCGCATCCGCATGGGCGATCCGGCTCGGCGCGCTGATCGCCCTCGTGGGAGCGGCCCTGGGCTTTCTGATGACCCGTCCGACCGCCGAGCAGCAGGCCGCCGGCGGACGCGGCGGGTCGCCGACGGTCGGCGCGCACAGCGTGGGAGTGCCGGACGGAGGGCCGCAGATGCCGTTCACCGGCTGGTCCGCCACCGGCGGCGATCTGCGTATCCCGCACTTCTTCGGCATGCACGCCCTGCAGCTGCTGCCGTTCCTGCTGCTCGCCCTGACGCTGCTCGCGCCGCGCATCGCCCGGCTGCGGGACGAGCGGGTACGGCTGCGCCTGGTGCTGGCAGGTGCGGCCGCGTACGCCGCCGTCCTGGCCCTGGTCACCTGGCAGGCGCTGCGCGGCCAGCCGCTGCTGAACCCCGACGGCGCGACCCTCATCGCGGCTGCGGTGACGCTCACGGTCTGCGCCATCGGCGTCATCGCCGCGCTGCGCACCTGTCCGGCGCCGCCCGCGCCCTCGCCGAAGGACCCCACCGCCAAGGAGCTCGCGGCATGACCGGCTTGCTCTTCGAGCTCTCCCAGAGCTGCTCGGGCTTCTGGCCAACGCGGCCTGGGGGCGCCTCCCGGCCCGCCGGGCCCAGAAGGAGTGCGTGCAGGGCCGTTTCGCGCCCGCCTCAGCCGACCGAGCTGTACGCCACCACGCCCCTCAGCAGCGCGTCCACCGCCCGCCGCGCCGCACGCGGCACGGTGCTGTGCTCCGCGGGGGCCGCCGCCGCGATCTGGCCCAGGACGTCGATGACCTGCTTGCACCAGCGGACGAAGTCACCCGCAGGCATCTCCGCCTCGCGGAGCACCTCGTCCAGACTGCGGTCGGACGCCCACTGGTGCGCTGCCCAGGCGAAGCCGAGGTCGGGCTCCCGCTGGCCCACGCCCTCCGTCTGGTTGATGCGGAACTCCTCCTCCAGCGCGTCCAGCCGGCCCCAGATCCGCACCATCTCACCGAGCGCGGCCTTCGCCTTCCCGCCGGGGACCTTCGGCGGCAGCGCGTCGTCCGACTGCCGCGCCTCGTACACCAACGCGGAGACGCACGCGGCCAGTTCCGCCGGGCTCAGCCCCTCCCACACGCGCTCGCGCAGGCATTCGCTCGCCAGCAGGTCCAGCTCCCCGTACAGCCGGGCGAGCCGCTTGCCGTGCTCGGTGACCTCGTCGCCGCGCAGATAGTCCAGCTCGGTCAGCAACGCCACGATCCGGTCGAAGGTGCGCGCGATGGTGTTGGTGCGGCCCTCGATACGCCGCTCCAACTGCCGGGTGTCGCGCTGCAGCCGGTGATGGCGCTCGGCCCACCGCGCATGGTCCTCGCGTTCGTCGCACCCGTGGCAGGGGTGCGCCCGCAGCGCGGCGCGGAGCCGGGCGATCTCCCGGTCGTCCGCCGCCGCGGCACGCTGCCTGCGGTGCCGCTCGGGGGCGATGTGCCCGGCCTTGGTGCGCAGCGCGGACGCCAGGTCCCTGCGCGACTGCGGCGAGCGCGGGTTGAAGGACCTGGGGATGCGCATCCGCTCCAGCGGCTCCACGGGCACCGGGAAGTCGATCGACGCCAGCCGCTTGACCTGCCGCTCCGCGGTCAGGACCAGCGGCCGCGGGCCGTCGTGGTGCTCGAAGCCCCGGTGGCCGTTGGTCCGCCCCGCGGCGACGCCGGGGTCCAGCACCAGGGCCAGTCCGGCGAACTTGCCCGTCGGCACATGGATGACGTCGCCGGGCTTGAGCTTCTCCAGCGCCGCGGCCGCCGCCGCCCTGCGCTGCGCCGCACCCTGCTTGGCCAGCTCGGTCTCCCGGTCCTTGAGGTCGCGGCGCAGCTGCGCGTACTCCTCGAAGTCCCCGAGGTGGCAGGTCATGCCCTCGCGGTAGCCCTGCATGCCCTCTTCGTTGCGCTGCACCTGGCGGGAGATGCCGACGACGGACTTGTCCGCCTGGAACTGCGCGAACGACGTCTCCAGCAGTTCCCGCGAGCGGTGCCTGCCGAACTGCTCGACCAGATTGACCGCCATGTTGTACGACGGTTTGAAACTGGAACGCAGCGGATAGGTGCGGGTGCCCGCGAGCCCGGCGAGCGCCGCCGGGTCCATGGCCCGCTGCCACAGGACCACCGCATGGCCCTCGACGTCGATGCCGCGCCGGCCGGCCCGGCCGGTCAGCTGGGTGTACTCGCCGGGCGTGATGTCGGCGTGCTGCTCGCCGTTCCACTTGACCAGCTTCTCCAACACGACCGTCCGGGCAGGCATGTTGATGCCGAGCGCCAGCGTCTCGGTGGCGAACACCGCCTTCACCAGGCCGCGTACGAAGAGTTCTTCGACGACCTCCTTGAAGGTCGGCAGCATGCCCGCGTGGTGGGCGGCGATGCCCCGCTCCAGCCCTTCGAGCCACTCGTAGTAGCCGAGGACGTGCAGGTCCTCACCGGGGATGGACTCGGTGCGCTCCTCGACGATCTCCCGCACCCGCCGCCGTGCGTCCTCGTCGTTGAGCCGCAGCCCCGCATACAGGCACTGCTGCACGGCGGCCTCGCAGCCGGCCCGGCTGAAGATGAAGGTGATCGCGGGCAGCAGCCCCTCCGCGTCGAGGCGCTCGATGACCTCGGGCCGGCCCGGCGTCCAGATCCTGCTGCGCTGCCGGCGCTCCCGCTCGCGGTCGGCCTCGCGCACCATCTTGCCGCGTCGGCGGTCGCGGGGGTTGTACGTGCGCTGGTTCTCCATCCGGGCCAGCCGCACCAGGTCGGGGTTGACCTCACGCCGGGCAACGCCGCGCCCGCCGTGGTCGGTCTCCTCCTCGAAGAGGTCGTACATCCTCCGGCCGGCCAGGACGTGCTGCCACAGCGGCACGGGCCGGTCCTCGGCGACGATGACCTCGGTGTCGCCGCGCACGGTGTCCAGCCAGTCGCCGAACTCCTCGGCGTTGGACACGGTCGCGGACAGTGACACCAGCGTCACCGACTCTGGAAGGTGGATGATCACTTCCTCCCAGACGGCCCCGCGGAAGCGGTCGGAGAGGTAGTGCACCTCGTCCATCACCACATAGCCGAGCCCGAGCAGCGACTGCGAGCCGGCATAGAGCATGTTGCGCAGCACCTCGGTGGTCATCACGACCACCGGGGCCTCTGAGTTGACGCTGTTGTCGCCGGTCAGCAGGCCGACCTTCCCCGGGCCGTACCGCTTGCAGAGATCGGCGTACTTCTGGTTGGACAGCGCCTTGATGGGCGTGGTGTAGAAGCACTTGCGGCCCTGCTCCAGGGCCAGGTGCACGGCGAACTCGCCGACGATGGTCTTGCCGGAGCCGGTGGGCGCTGCGACGAGCACGCCCTTGCCCGCCTCCAGCGCCTTGCAGGCGTCTATCTGGAACGGGTCCAGATCGAACTCGTACATCGCGCGGAAGGGGGCCAGAGCTGTGGCCTCCTCGGCAGCCCTCAGGCGGGCCGCCGCATAGCGCTCGGCGGGTGAGAGGTCCTCGGTCATCTTGTCTTCGAGCCTACCCGCCACCTCGGACAGCAGGCGCGATCTTTATCCGACCGGTGGGTACGGGGGCGGGCTCGGGCTGCCGGGCCCCCTCGGGCCCTGACCGGTCAGGTGATGTCGTCGTAACCGTTCACCCGGTGGGCACGAGTGCCGTCGCTCTCCCCGCTCGCCTGCTCGGGCAGCACCCGGGCGGCGGAAACAGGCTCGGCGGGACCCACGGCCTCCGGCGCCAGATCAAGATCGGACGCCTCGTCGTCACTCAGCTCCGGTCCCTGTCGCAGACCCTTGCGGCGGTCGTTGAGCAGCGCGAACCCGACAGCCCCGAAGTAGAGGGCGGTCATCGGCACCGCAAGAGCGACCATGGACAGTGGATCTGTGGGCGTGACGAGCGCCGAGAACACGGAGATGCCCATCACCATGCCGCGCCACCACCCCAGCATCCGCGCTCCGCTGATCACACCGCCCGCGTTGAGCAGGGCGAGCAGCAGCGGCAGCTGGAAGGCCAGACCGAAGGCGAGCACGAGCTTGACGGACATGCCGATCATGTCGTCGACGGTGATGTAGTTGACCGAGCCCTCGACGCTGAAGCTCAGCATCACGGGGACGGCATGCGGCAGGATCCAGTAGGCCAGACAGCCGCCGAGGAGGAACAGCGGGGTGCCCACCGCGACCGTGGACAGCGCGTACTTCTTCTCGTTCCTGTGCAGTCCGGGGGCGATGAAGGCCCACAGCTGGTAGAGCCACACGGGAGCGGCCGCCACCAGCGCGGCCATGATGGCCACCTTGACATAGGTGGTGAACGGGGACGTGATGCCGATCTGGGAGAGCACGGCGCACTTCCCGGCCTGCGCGGCAGGATCCTGCTCGCTGAGGCACCGGGGCACGGGGGAACTCAGGAATTCGGCGATGTCCTTGGCGAAGAACAGCGCGACGATGGTCAGCGGAACGATGGCCAGCAGCGCCTTGACCAGCCGGTTACGCAGCTCTCGCAGATGCTCGACCAGAGGCATCCGCCCCTCGGGGTCCTTCGCCTTGTTGCGGGCAGACTTGAGCAACCCACGTCCTCATCTCGAGGGCAGCCGCCCGACCGGACGACTGCCGCTTGCCTGTGGTGATGACCCGGGGGCTCAGCCCTGGGAGGTGCGCTTGGGCTCGTCGACAGGCCGAGCGGAGGTCACATCGCCGGGCGCCGCCTGGATGGTCTTGGGGGCGACGGACTGCTCCGCGGTGCCGGAACCCTTCTGGGCGTCGTCCGCAGCAGGACCGTCGTTCTTCATGGCGGCGGCCTCGCTCTTCAGAATCCGGGCGGACTTGCCCAGCGAGCGCGCCATCTCGGGCAGCTTCTTCGCTCCGAAAAGAAGCACGACGATCCCGACGATGATGGCCAGCTGCCAGACACCAACCTGACCCATGATTTGCCTACCTTCTGACCCGAGGTCATATGAATAGCGAGCGGCAGGTGCGCGTGGATGGGAGTTCACCGTGCGCACGAACAGTCATCGTAACCCTCGCGAGTAAACGTCCGGCAATCCCCGCGCGTACCCGCGGGGGCCATAGCGCGCGGGCGCGAGCAGCGGTCACTCGGTCCTGGCCAGGCCCGTCGCGGCCCGCTCCAGGTCCTCTGCGGCCCGGTTGATCCGCTCCGTGGTGCGGGCGACTTCACGGCCCAGCCGCTGGGCCTCGATGAAGACGCGGACGCCGAGGACGCCGAGGACGGCGATCCCCAGGAAGCCAAGGGCAATGGCGAGCATGGGCCAGAACATGTGCTGGGACCGTACCCCTCTGGACGGACGGCGGTGGAGTGGCGTGAAAAGGTTAGTGCCCCTTCCGGGAGGCTTTGCCCGGTCGGGCGCCGGGTCGAGCAGGACGCTGGGCCGGGCAGGGCGCTGGGCCGGGCAGGGCGCTGGGTCGAGCAGGGCGCTAGGTCGAGCAGGGCGCTAGGTCGAGCGGGGCGCTAGGTCGAGTGGAGCCGCAGGGTCCGCACCCCGCCGCCGGTGAGCAGTTCGACGATGCGCTCCCCGGCCGGCTTGCGGACGGCCTGACCGCACTCGGGGCAGGTGAAGGAGTAGAAGGTGGTCCGCCTGCTTGCGCCGATGGCCAGCCGCAGCGCCCCCGCCGCCAGCTCGAAGCGGCCTCGGCACTCGGGACACGCGGCCTTGAAGACCACGGGCCGCGCGGGCGCCGCGACATCTGCGGGGCCCGGCTGGGCCGCGATTCCTGGCGGCAGAGACATTGACGCTGAACTCCTTGTCACCGAGTTGCCCGACTTCCCGGCCCGCCCCGGCCGGCCGGGCGCCCGCGGTCGCGCCCTCGCCCGGGGCCGGCGTACCGGACACGTGTCATCGCTCGTCGTAGGCCGCGAGGGCTTCCCGGGCCGCGTCGCGGGCGCTCGCGGCCAGGTCCTGGGGAGAGGCGATCCGCCCGTCCCGGCCGAGTCGCAGCGCCAGCCGCCTCAGGGAGGCGGGCACCGGCGTGCGCAGCGTGATGCGCAGACCGCCGTCGGGCAGTTCCTCCGCGCTGTCGTGCGGGTAGTACTCGGCCACCCAGCGTCCGCCGGGGCCCACCTCGATCACCACCTCGGGATCGTCCGCGGACGGCTGGACCAGTCCCTCCGACAGGTCCCGCAGCTCGATCTCGGGTGCCGCGGCCGGTGCGTCCAGGAGCCGGATCTCGGCGACCCGGTCGAGCCGGAAAGTGCGGCGCGCCTCGGAGAGCCGGCACCAGGCCTCCATATAGGTGTGGCCGACGGCGAAGAGCCGGATGGGGTCGACCTCACGCTCCGTGAGCTCGTCGCGGGCCGGGGAGTAATACTTCAGCCACAGCCGGCGGCGCTCCGAGATGGCCCGGTCGACCTCGGCGAAGACCCCGCCCTCGGACTCGAACGTAACCGAAAGACGCGCGCTCGCCCCGGCCGTCTCCCCCGCCGCGGCCTCCAGCTTGGCGGTGGCCCGCAGCAGCGCCTCGCGGTCGCTCTCGCGCAGCCCGGGCAGGGTGGCGACGGCACGAGCGGCGACCAGCAGGGCGGTCGCCTCGTCCGCGGCGAGCCGCAGCGGCTCCGCCACATCGTCCGGATTGTGCCACCAGATCCGGTCGCCGTCCGTGTCGATGTCCAGCAGGTCGCCGCCGCGGAAGCTCGTGCCGCACATCGGCAGCACATCAAGGTCGGAGATCAGCTCGTCCTCGGTGATCCCGAAGGCGCGGGCGACGTCCCCGACGCGCGCGCCGGGGCGCTCCCGCAGATAGGTCACCAGCGAGAGCATCCGCCGGGTCTGGTCGATGGCGTTCGCGGCCATGGTCGTACGAGTCCCCCTCAGCCTTTGGCCACGGCGCGCAGCCGGTCCACCACATCGGCCCGCAGATCCGCGGGCTCCAGTACGACGACGTCCGGGCCGAACTCCACCAGCCAGGCGTCCAGGCCATGGCCGTACGGAATCTCCAACTCGTCCCAGCCGTCGCCGAGTTCCCTGACGGAGCCGGCCCGGGCGCGCAGCGGGTAGCCGCAGCCGGTGCGGAGCCGGATGCGCGCGGTGCGGGTGGCGGTCTCCCCCGCCCAGGTCTCGACGGTCTCCCGTACGGTCACGACATCGGGCACGGGCGAAGTGAAGGCGCCCGCGCGCGACCGGACGCGGCCCGTGATGCGGGAGAGCCGGAAGACGCGTTCCGCGCCGCGGTCCCGGTCGAAACCCGCGAGGTACCAGTGGCCGCGCCAGCACTCCAGCGTCCAGGGCTCCACATGGCGCTGCTCGGGGCGGGCCGCATTCGCCTTGCGGTACTCGAAGAGCACGGGGCGGCGGTCGCGGCAGGCGAGCATCAGGGGTTCAAAGGCCGCCTCGTGCACCGGGATGCGCGGTTCGAGGGCGCTGTGCTGGGCCTCGTACGCGTCCTCCGCCTCCGGCATGCCGGCCGCGCGGAGCTTCTGCAGTGCGCCGCTGGCCGCGCCGGCGAGCCGGGCCTGCTGCCAGACCTTGGCCGCCAGCCCGAGGGCCGCGGCCTCCTCGGCGTCGAGCGTGATGGGCGGCAGCCGGTTGGAGTCACGGCGCGCCAGATAGCCGGTCTCGCCCTCGAGGTTCTCCACCGTCTCGATGACCAGGCCGAGTTCGCGCAGGTCGTCCTTGTCGCGCTCGAACATGCGGTTGAAGGACTCATCGGACCCGGCCTCAAGATAGGCCTCGATGGAGCCGCGCAGCTCACGCTTGCTCAACGGCCGACGCGTCCCCAGCAGGCACAGCGCCAGATTCATCAGCCGCTCGGCCTTGGCAATGGCCATCGACGCCCCGCACCTCTTTTTGATCTTCAGACCATCCGGCAGATCGGTCCGCCCGAGTCGCTCCCGACTGTCGACCGTACCGCTCCGGGGTGCGCGGACCCAAGCCGAGGACCCATGCCCCCAGGCATGGGCCCTCGTTACCCTATGAAAGCGTCCGGAAACGGACGCGATTCAGTCAGATCAGACGGAGACCAGATCGCAGACGAAGATCAGCGTCTCACCGGGGGCGATCCGTCCGCCGCCCGCGCCGCGGTCGCCGTAGGCGAGGTGGGCGGGGATCGTCAGCTTGCGGCGGCCGCCGACCTTCATGCCCTGCACGCCCCGGTCCCAGCCCGCGATGACCTGGCCGGCGCCCAGCTGGAACTGCAGCGGCGTGCCGCGGTTCCAGGACGCGTCGAACTCCTCGCCCGTGGAGAAGGCCACGCCCACGTAGTGGACCTTGACGGTGTCGCCCGCCTTGGCCTCCGGCCCGTCGCCCTCCCAGATGTCGACGATCTCCAGGTCGGCGGGGGCCGGCCCGTCCGGGAAGTCGATCTCGGGCTTGTCGATGTTCACTGAACTGCTCCTCAAAATCGTGAACGGGGGCAAAGGGACAGTCTTACACCTTCGCGGCTCAGGCCTTGGCGAGGATGTCCACGGAGAAGACCAGCGTGGAGTTCTTCGGAATGCCCTGCTGCTCCTGCTCGCCGAAGGCCTGGTCCGGCGGGATGACGAGCAGCACTCGGCTGCCGATCTTCTTGCCCACAAGCCCGTCCTTGAGGCCCTTGAGCGTGACCTGCTCCAGCGGGAAGGTCTGGGTCTTGCCCAGGTCGTAGGTGCTGTCGAACTTCTTGGCGTCCTTCCACAGGTAGGCCTCATAGGCCACGATCACCGAGTCCTTGGCGGTGACCTTCTCGCCGTCGCTCTCCAGGATGTAGTTGGAGACCAGCTTCTTCGGCGGGTCGGTCTTGGGGATGGTGATCTTGGGGGCCTTGCCGTCGGTGTTCACGCCGACCTTGGGAAGAGCGGCGTCGTCCTGGGCCACCTCGGTTCCCGCGGCGGCCTTGGGGACCGAGGTGGACTTCAGCACGTCCACGACGAACACGAGGGTGGCGTTGGGCTTGATGTCGCCCTGGCCCTGCTCCCCGTAGCCGAGCTCCGGCGGGATGCCGAGCTCGACCCTGCTGCCGACCTTCTGGCCCTTCAGCCCCTCGTCCCAGCCCTTGATGACCTGGCCGGCGCCCAGGGTGAGCTTGAACGGCTCCCCTCGGTCGAAGCTGTTGTCGAAGGGCTCGTCGGAGTCCCACGCCTGGCCGAGATAGTTGACCTCGATGTAGTCGCCTTCCTTGACCTCCGCGCCGTCGCCCTCGCTGATGACGTCGACCTTGAGCTCCTTGGGCGGGTCGCCCTCACCCTTGGCCAGGGTCGGCTTCTCGCCGAACGCGGCGCCGGCGGTGATCGCGGGCAGTCCGTTCTTGGACGGGGCGGAGTCGGAGCTCTTGGCGTCCTTGGACGGGGCGGAGTCGGAGCCCTTGACGTCGCTGCCGCAGGCCGCTGTCGACAGCAGCAGCAGCGGGACGACGATCAGGCCGGCAAGTCGGCGCACGTGTTCCTCAGATCTCAGTCGGCGTTTTGGGTGCCCGACACTCTATGGCGTGCCGAGGGCCCCGCACGAGAAACGCACGGGGCCCGATGGGCGTTCCCTGCCGCCACCCGGCTGACGCGGCGGCCCTACATGCCGGCGATCAGCTTTTCCACCCGGTCGTCGACCGACCGGAAGGGGTCCTTGCACAGCACGGTCCGCTGCGCCTGGTCATTGAGCTTGAGGTGCACCCAGTCGACGGTGAAGTCCCGGCGCTGCTCCTGCGCCCTGCGGATGAAGTCGCCGCGCAGCCGTGCGCGGGTGGTCTGCGGGGGCACCGACTTGGCCTCGAAGATCTTGAGGTCGTTGCAGATCCGGGCCGCCTGCCCCTTGCGTTCCAGGAGGTAGTAGAGGCCACGCTGGCGGTGGATGTCGTGGTAGGCGAGGTCTATCTGGGCGACCCGGGGATGCGACATGGTCATGTTGTGCTTGGCGCGGTACCGCTCGAGGAGCTTGTACTTCATCACCCAGTCGATCTCGGTGCCGATCCGGTCGAGATCCTCCGACTCGATGGCCTCCAGGGCACGGCCCCAGAGCTCTATCACCTGCTCGACCATGCCCGTGCGGATGCCGCGCCGGTCGACGAAGTCCACGGCCTTCTCGTAGTACTCCCGCTGCACCTCCAGAGCGGACGCCTCGCGTCCGCTGGCCAGGCGCACCTTGCGCTGCCCGGTGATGTCATGGCTCACCTCGCGGATGGCCCGGATGGGGTTCTCCAGCGTGAGGTCGCGCATCACGGTGCCCGCCTCGATCATGCGCAGCACCAGATCGGTCGCGCCGACCTTGAGCAGCATCGTCGTCTCCGACATGTTCGAGTCGCCGACGATGACATGGAGGCGGCGGTACCGCTCGGCGTCCGCGTGTGGCTCGTCGCGGGTGTTGATGATCGGGCGGGAGCGGGTGGTGGCGGAGCTGACGCCCTCCCAGATGTGCTCGGCGCGCTGGCTGACGCAGTAGACCGCGCCGCGCGGGGTCTGCAGCACCTTGCCCGCGCCGCACAGCAGCTGGCGGGTGACGAGGAAGGGGATCAGGATGTCCGCCAGCCGGGAGAACTCGCCGTGGCGCGCCACGAGATAGTTCTCATGGCAGCCATAGGAGTTTCCCGCCGAGTCCGTGTTGTTCTTGAAGAGATAGACGTCGCCCGCGATTCCCTCCTCGTGCAGACGGCGCTCCGCGTCGACGAGCAGGCCTTCGAGAATGCGCTCGCCGGCCTTGTCGTGGGTGACCAGCTCGGTCACGTTGTCACACTCTGGAGTGGCGTATTCCGGATGCGAGCCCACGTCGAGATACAACCGGGCGCCATTCCGCAGGAAGACATTGCTGCTGCGGCCCCATGACACGACACGGCGGAAGAGGTACCGCGCCACTTCGTCCGGAGACAGTCGGCGCTGTCCCCTGAACGTGCATGTGACGCCGTACTCGTTCTCCAGCCCGAAAATGCGGCGGTCCATGACTGAACATTACGCCTCACAGCCTGAGCTGAAACCGGGTTCGGCCGCCCCGCTGCGATCATTTTCGGCTGAGCCCGCGAGAGGGCCCGCAGGGTCCCCGGCGGGGGAAGGAGCCGCGAGCACCCGCTGAGTGGCCGTCAGGACCAGCAGCGCGGCGAGACCTCCGGCGCCGGCGACGGCGAAGCCCCACGCCGTGCCGCCCAGCTCGATGGCCGGTCCGGCCGCGGCCGTGCCGACGGCCGCGCCCACGCCGAAGGTGGTGACCAGCCAGGAGAAGGCCTCGGTGACCGTGCCGCGCGGGGCGTGGCGGTCGACGACGATGAAGGCGCAGGCGATGGCCGGGGCGAGGAAGAGCCCGGCGACGGCGGCGAGCCCGGTCATGGCGAGCGGGTCGGGGGTGAGGATCAGCGGGAGATAGCCGAGAGCGAGGAGGGCGACGATGACGCGCAGCCGCCGCTCGGCGGGGCCCGCCCACTGGCGGGCCCCGTAGTAGACCCCGCCGATCAGTGCGCCGAGGCCGAGCGCGGCCATCAGCCAGCCGTAGACGGCCTCGCCGCCGTGGCCGTCGGCGTAGGCCACGCCCGCGACGGTGATCGACCCCAGGGCGAGACCGACGAAGAAGAAGGACCCTAGCAGCGCGAGCAGCCCGGGTGAGCGGAGCGCACCCAGCCAGTGCGCTTCGCGCGGGGCGCTGCGCCAGGCTCGGGAGGGCTCGGAGAGGACGACCGAGAGGGCGCCGAGCACGCCGACCGCGTTGATGACGAGCAGGGCGGCGGCGGGTGAGGCGAGCGCCACGAGCAGCGTCACCAGCAGCGGGCCGACGGTGAACATGATCTCCTGCGCGACCGCGTCCATGGCGTACGCCCGGTGGACGCGCTCCTCGCGCCCGTCGAGCACGCTGGGCCACAGGGCGCGCAGACCGCCCTCCAGGGGAGGAGTGGACAGGCCCGCGAGCGCCGCGGCCGCGTAGGCGAGCGGGAGCGAGGAGATTCCCGTGAGGGCCAGGAGGAGCATCCCGAGCGCCGAGACGACGGCGGCCGGGAACTGCACTCGGGGCTGTCCGCACAGATCCACGGCGCGGCCGAGCAGGGGCTGTCCCACGGCGGTGGCCAGCCCGTATACGGCGGCGAGCGCCCCGGCCAGGGTGTAGCTGCCGCCCTCCGCACGGGTGAAGAGCACGATCGCGATATGCCCGGTGGCGTTGGGGAGCCGGCCGACGAGCGTCCCCGCGAGCAGCCTGGCGGCGTGCGGGGCCCTGAGTATGTCGGCGTACCCGGCGGCCATGTGTCGCCCTTCGTCATCGTGTTACGTATAACCTACTGGCTCATACGTACCATGTCGGCAACCTCGGGGTCCAGTGAGCCGCCGCCGCAAGCAGGGGCGGGCACGACCGGGCAGACGGGACGCACGACCGGGCAGACCGAACGGACGACCGGGGCGGACGACGGCGGACGTGCCGGACACCGCGATGAAGACGACGGCGATGAAGACGACAAGGACGGCAGCGATGGCACACCGGCCCACCAGCCGGGACGTGGCGCAGGCCGCGGGGGTCTCACAGGCCACGGTGTCGCTGGTCCTCGGGGACAAATGGCGCGGCCGGGTCTCGGAGCGGACCGCGGGTCTGGTGCGGGACACGGCCAGGGAGCTGGGCTACCGCCCGAATCTCGCGGCCCGTCATCTGCGGCTTGGACGCACCCGGACGGCGCTTCTCGTGGTGCCCGCGCTGACGAACGAGTTCTTCGCCCGCGTCTACACGGGCGCGGCGGGCATGGCAGCCGAGCACGGCTTTGGCGTGGTGCTCTACCCCTCGCCGGAGGGTGTGGGGCCGGCGAGGGACCCCTTCGCATCGGCGCGGGCCGCGCTGGACGGGGTGATCGCCTCGTCCATGGCCGCGCAGACGCTGGGGGCGATCCGTGGCACTGACCTGCCGCTGGTGATGCTCGACAGCGACCCGGACGATCCGGTCCCGGCGGCGCGGGTGAACGTGGACATCGCGGACGGCATGCGGCAGGTCGCGGCGCATCTGCTGGGCCTGGGCCACCGCCGCTTCGTCCATCTGGCCTCGGCGGTCCCGTCCTGGACGTTCGAGGTGCGGGCGCGAGCGCTGCGGGAGGCGCTGCGCCAGGTGCCCGGAACATCCCTGCGGACGGTCTCCGCGCCGCTGAACGCCGATGCGGCACGGGAGGCGGCGGAGCGGGCCCTCACGTCCCCTGAGACGTCCGGCGGCGGGCCTGACGCCACCGCCCTCGTCTGCGACGACGACATCCTGGCGGCGGGCGCATGCAAGGCGGTACGGCGGCTGGGGCGGCGGGTCCCGGATGACGTGTCGGTCACCGGCTTCGACGACCTGGCACTGGCGACGGCGGTGGAGCCGGAGCTGACCACGGTGCGGCTGCCGGCGGAGCGGGTGGGCGAGCAGGGCATGGCCGCGCTGCTCGCCGTGCTCGACGGCCGGAGCTTCGAGGCTCCCGACCTCCCGGTCAGCCTGATCCCCCGCGCGTCAACGGCCCGGGCACCCCGTTGATCCCCCGACATTCGGGGGCCTTTGCCGCGCACGTCCCCGAGTTCCCGCCGCCCACCGGCACGACGGGCACGGGCCGCGGGCCCCTGCGCCACAGGCACGGGCGCCCGGGCCCAGCGCCACGGGCCCGGGGCGGCGGCCCCGGGCCCGTGGGGGTCCCACGCGGGTGGAAGGGGCGACCGCCCACGGACGCACGGCGCGAGTGGCCCGCCCGAAGGGCGGGGGCGCCGGGGGATTACTCCTCCGGTTCCTCGTCGGAAGGCGTGTCCGTGGGGGTGGCCTCCGGCGCTTCCGCCTCCAGCAGCCGCGCCAGCTGACGCCCCACGATCCGCTTGAACTTCCGCTGCTGCGGGCGGGTCCGGTCCAGCACCGCCACCTCCAGCCGGTCCGCCGGAATTTCCCGCTCCGTGCCGTTGGACTGGTTGGACAGGGCCTGCACCGCCAGCCTCAGCGCCTCCGCCAGCGACATTCCGTCGCGATGGCGCTGGTCGAGGAAGCTGCTGATCTGCTCCGCGCTGCCGCCGACCGCGACCGAGCCGTGCTCGTCCACGATCGAGCCGTCGTGCGGCAGCCGGTAGATCTGGTCCCCCTCGGGCGTCTCGCCCACCTCGGCGACGACCAGTTCCACCTCGTACGGCTTCTCGGCCGCGCTGGAGAAGATCGTGCCCAGCGTCTGGGCGTACACATTGGCCAGCCCGCGGGCGGTCACATCGTCGCGGTCGTATGTATAACCCCGCAGATCCGCATAGCGGACCCCGCCGATCCGCAGATTTTCGTACTCGTTGTACTTGCCGGCCGCGGCGAAGCCGATCCGGTCGTAGATCTCGCTGAATTTATGCAGCGCGCGGGACGGGTTCTCGCCGACGAAGACGATGCCGTCGGCATACTGCATCACGACCAGACTGCGGCCCCGGGCGATGCCCTTCCGGGCGTATTCCGCCCGGTCCTGCATGGCCTGTGCGGGCGAGACATAGAACGGCGTCGTCACCGGCTATCCGTCCCTTTCTGTCAGTGAGGGTGTGGATCAGAGCAGCGCGGCGCGGGGGCCGTCGGGCTGTTCGAGGCGGCGCTCCAGAATGGAGCGGGCGGTGTCGGAGGACTCCGCTTCGGTGAGCCTGCGGAAGCCCTCGTCGCTGATGACGGTGACGATCGGGTAGATGCGCCGCGCCACATCGGGCCCGCCGGTCGCCGAGTCGTCGTCGGCCGCGTCGTAGAGCGCCTGCACCACCAGGGTGATGGCCTGCTGCTCGGTCAGGTCCTCACGGTAGAGCTTCTTCATCGCGCCGCGGGCGAACAGGGAGCCGGAGCCGGTCGCCGCGTAGCCGTGCTCCTCGGAGCGGCCGCCTGTGACGTCGTACGAGAAGATGCGGCCCTTCTCCCGGTCGACGTCCCAGCCGGCGAAGAGCGGAACCACGGCCAGGCCCTGCATGGCCATGCCGAGGTTGCTGCGGATCATCGTGGAGAGGCGGTTGGCCTTGCCCTCCAGGGAGAGTTGGACGCCTTCGACCTTCTCGAAGTGCTCCAGCTCGAGCTGGAAGAGCTTGACCATCTCGACCGCGAGGCCTGCGGTGCCCGCGATGCCCACGGCCGAGTACTCGTCGGCCGGGAAGACCTTCTCGATGTCGCGCTGGGCGATCATGTTGCCCATCGTCGCCCTGCGGTCGCCGGCGAGCACCACGCCGCCGGGGAACGTCGCGGCGACGATGGTCGTGCCGTGCGGCGCCTCGACGACGCCCTGCACGGGCGGCAGGGAGCGCTTTCCGGGCAGCAGGTCGGGGGCGTGCTCGCCCAGAAAGTCCATGAACGAAGACGAGCCCGGCGTCAGGAAGGCAGCCGGCAGACGCCCGGTGCTACGAGTGTTGGCTTCCACGCGTTTCCTTCCGAATAGGCGGCAGCCCGACCGACAGTGTCGGGATCGTCTCCCAACTTGCCGATGGCCGAATTGCAGTTGAAGCACAGTACGCCACGGACCCTACCCGTCTTACTCCAGTGATCCACATGCTCTGCCGGAGCAGACGGGCAGATCGCGCAGACACCCGCCAGCGAGAAGATCATCTCGTCCCGCTCGGTCTCCGTGAAACCGCTCGCTCCGCGGCTCGACCTCTCCAAGGCTCCGGCAGGGCATATGCCCGTCGGGCGCCTCCACGCGCGGCCGGATTCTCTTTCGACAGTGAGCCCGCAACCCGTGACGGGCCGGCCCACTGCCGGCGAAGGCTCCCCGCGGTCTGTGCTCCCCGCACCGCGGGCAGTGGCTCGGGGCATCACTCCCGATCAACCCCACCCCCTCCGCAAGCCTTCGGTTCGAAGGCAAGGCCGACCTACTGGCCGCCCTTCTGAACGAAGGACCTCACGAAATCTTCGGCGTTCTCTTCGAGAACATCGTCGATCTCGTCCAGCACCGAGTCGACGTCGTCGCTCAGCTTCTCCTGGCGCTCCTTGAGGTCCTCCGCAGCCTGCGCGTCCTGCGCCTGCTCCTCGACCTCCTCCGTGGAGCGTGTGGCCTTCTGCTGTCCGCCGCCGGTGTCCTTGGTCGCCATATCCCTCACCCCGCTCGAATCGGCCCGCTCGCTTGGGTCTGTCTGTCAAGATCAGACCCTACAAGGCGGGTCTGACATCGGCCCTGCAGTTGCTACAACATCCGGGCACCACTCCCATGATTCCCGGACGGGAGGCATTTCAGCCGCCGGACAGCACCCGGACCAGGTCCTCCGCGGTGCGGCAGCGGTCCAGCAGCTCTTTGACGTGGTTGCGGGTGCCCCGCAGCGGCTCCAGGGTGGGGACCCGCTGCAGAGAGTCACGGCCCGGCAGATCGAAGATCACCGAGTCCCAGGAGGCCGCGGCCACGTCGTCCGCGTACTGGTCCAGGCAGCGGCCGCGGAAGTAGGCCCGGGTGTCCTCCGGAGGCTGGTTCTCGGCCCGTTCCACATCGCCTTCGGCCAGGAGGCGCTTCATCTTCCCGCGAGCCGCGAGACGGTTGTACAGGCCCTTCTCGGGGCGTACGTCCGCGTACTGCAGGTCCACCAGGTGCAGCCGGGCGGCGTCCCAGTCGAGGCCGTCGCGCCTGCGGTAGCCCTCCAGGAGCTCGCGCTTGGCGATCCAGTCGAGCTCTCCCGCGAGGCTCATCGGGTTGTTCTCCAGCCGGTTGAGGGTGTCCTCCCAGCGGACCAGGACGTCCTTGGTCTGCTCGTCGGCGTCGGCCCCGAAGCGCTCGTCGACGTACTTCCTGGCCAGCTCGAAGTACTCCATCTGCAGCTGGACCGCGGTGAGTGTGCGGCCGCTGCGGAGCGTGATCAGACGCCCCAGGTCCGGGTCGTGGGAGATCTGGTGCAGGGTGCGCACCGGCTGGTCCACGGCGAGGTCGACGGCGATGAAGCCGTCCTCGATCATGGACAGGACCAGGGCGGTCGTGCCCAGCTTGAGGTATGTGGAGGTCTCCGACAGATTCGCGTCGCCGATGATCACGTGGAGCCTGCGGTACTTCTCGGCGTCGGAGTGCGGCTCGTCGCGGGTGTTGATGATGGGGCGCTTGAGCGTCGTCTCCAGGCCGACCTCCACCTCGAAGTAGTCGGCCCGCTGACTGATCTGGAAGCCGTGCTCATGGCCGTCCTGGCCGATTCCGACCCGTCCGGCGCCGGTCACCACCTGTCGGGAGACGAAGAACGGCGTCAGATGGCGCACGATGTCCGAGAACGGGGTCTCGCGCTTCATCAGGTAGTTCTCATGCGTCCCGTAGGAGGCGCCCTTGTTGTCGGTGTTGTTCTTGTAGAGGTGGATCGGCTGGGCGCCCGGAAGCTGGGCGGCGCGCTCCGCGGCCTCGGCCATGATCCGCTCGCCGGCCTTGTCCCACAGGACCGCGTCCAGCGGATTGGTCACTTCCGGGGAGCTGTACTCCGGATGGGCGTGGTCGACGTACAGCCGGGCGCCATTGGTGAGGATCACATTGGCCAGGCCGATGTCCTCGTCCGTGAGCTGGCTGGCATCGGCGGCCTCGCGGGCGAGGTCAAAGCCGCGGGCGTCCCGCAGCGGATTCTCCTCCTCGAAGTCCCAGCGGGCGCGGCGCGCCCGGTGCATCGCCGCCGCGTAGGCGTTGACGATCTGGGATGAGGTGAGCATGGCATTGGCGTTCGGGTGGCCGGGGACGGAGATTCCGTACTCCGTCTCGATGCCCATTACTCGCCGTACGGTCATGCGGCCCTCCTTGCCCGGCGGCGTTCCCCGGTGGGAACGGCGCTCAAGTACCGCGGTCTCTCCGGTGGCGCAGTGCGGCGCCCGTCCCCGCACTGCGCTACGCGGCGGTACCGACGAGCCTAGAACGCCTCCGCGCTGGCGGGGAGATCAATTCCGTCAATTGCTCGGGTGTGCCCGGAGCTGTCGGGAAAGCATCCGGCTGCGGATGCCGGGCGGGCATCCGCAGCCGGATTGCGTATTACAGGTACTGTCCGGTGTTCGCCACCGTGTCGATGGAGCGTCCGGTGTCCGCGCCCTGCTTTCCGGTGACGAGGGTGCGGATGAAGACGATCCGTTCACCCTTCTTGCCGGAGATCCGGGCCCAGTCGTCCGGGTTGGTGGTGTTGGGCAGGTCCTCGTTCTCCTTGAACTCGTCCACGCACGCCTGGAGCAGGTGGGAGACCCGGATGCCCTTCTGGTTGTGGTCGAGGAAGGCCTTGATGGCCATCTTCTTCGCCCGGTCCACAATGTTCTGGATCATGGCGCCGGAGTTGAAGTCCTTGAAGTAGAGGACTTCCTTGTCGCCGTTCGCGTAGGTGACCTCGAGGAAGCGGTTCTCCTCGGACTCCGCGTACATCTGCTCCACGACCGACTGGATCATGGCCTCGGCGGCCACTTCCTTCGATCCGCTGTGCTCGGCGAGGTCGTCCGCGTGCAGCGGGAGCGAGGATGTGAGGTACTTGGCGAAGATGTCCTTGGCGGCCTCCGCGTCCGGACGCTCGATCTTGATCTTGACGTCGAGCCGGCCCGGCCGGAGGATCGCCGGGTCGATCATGTCCTCGCGGTTGGAGGCGCCGATGACGATCACGTTTTCCAGGCCCTCGACGCCGTCGATCTCGGCGAGCAGCTGCGGGACGATGGTGTTCTCCACGTCCGAGCTGACGCCGGAGCCGCGGGTGCGGAAGAGCGACTCCATCTCGTCGAAGAAGACGATGACGGGGGTGCCCTCACCGGCCTTCTCCCGGGCGCGCTGGAAGACGAGGCGGATATGCCGCTCGGTCTCGCCGACGTACTTGTTGAGGAGTTCGGGGCCCTTGATGTTCAGGAAGTAGCTCTTCCCCGCGGGCTGACCGGTCACCTCGGCGACCTTCTTGGCGAGGGAGTTGGCGACGGCCTTGGCGATCAGCGTCTTGCCGCAGCCCGGCGGGCCGTAGAGCAGGATGCCCTTCGGCGGACGCAGTTCGTGCTCCTTGAAGAGGTCCGGGTAGAGGTAGGGCAGCTCGACCGCGTCGCGGATCAGCTCGATCTGGTTGCCCAGACCGCCGATCTTGTCGTAGTCGACGTCCGGGACCTCTTCCAGGACGAGCTCTTCGACCTCGCTCTTGGGGATCACCTCGTAGACGTAACCGGAGCGCGGTTCGAGCAGCAGGGCGTCGCCTGGACGCACGTTGATGTCCAGCAGCGGCTCGGCGAGCCTGACCACCCGCTCCTCGTCGGTGTGCCCGATCACCAGGGCGCGCTCGCCGTCCTCGAGGATCTCCTTGAGGGTGACGATGTCCCCGGCGCTCTCGAACTCCATGGCCTCGACCACGTTGAGCGCTTCGTTGAGCATCACTTCCTGGCCGCGCCGCAACTCGTCGAGCTCGACGCTGGGGCTGACGTTCACCCGGAGCTTGCGGCCCCCGGTGAAGATGTCGCCGGTGCCGTCCTCGTTCGCCTGCAGGAAGACACCGAAGCCGGCCGGCGGCTGCGCGAGCCGGTCGACCTCCTCCTTGAGGGCCACGATCTGGTCACGGGCCTCACGGAGCGTGTTCGCCAGTCGCTCGTTCTGTGCGGACACGCCGGCCAGGTTCGTCTGCAGCTCGACGATCCGCTCTTCGAGAATCCTCGTATGACGCGGAGAGTCGGCGAGCTTGCGGCGCAGGACGGCGATTTCCTGCTCGAGATAGGCAACCTGGCCGGCTGGGTCCTCAGACCCCCGCCCCGGCCGGATGCCGCGGTTGATGTCGTCGTCGTGGGCTGCCACGGTCCTCACCTCCTCCAAGGGGAGCTGGACGCTTCCTGACCCTACCTGGGCGGGGGGTGATTGAAACCCCTAGATCACAAAGACGGTAGGGGCGTGTCCGATCTTCACCCTTGCGCTCTCCCTCACCTCAGGGGAATACCCACCCAACAACATCGGAAAGCGGGCGGTTGTATCGTCGAGGCGTTCAACACCCGTCAGGGCTGGCACGACTTGCTTCTCCTGGCGTCACCGGCGAAGGAAACGGCAGGAGATATGACCGCGCAGCACGAGGTCCGCACCGAAGGCGGCGGCGAGGCCCTGGAGGTGTGGATCGACCAGGACCTCTGCACGGGGGACGGGATCTGCGCCCAGTACGCCCCCGAGGTCTTCGAGCTCGACATCGACGGACTCGCCTATGTGAAGAGCGGGGACGACGAGCTGCTGCAGGAGCCGGGGGCGACCACGCCGGTGCCGTTGCCGCTGCTGCGGGACGTCGTGGACTCCGCGAAGGAGTGTCCCGGCGACTGCATCCACGTACGCCGGGTTTCGGACAGGGTCGAGGTCTACGGCCCCGACGCCGAGTGACGGATCACACACCCAGCGCCGCGGCCTGTGGCGAGCGGACGAACTTCCCGCCCTGCCAACGCCATTCGACCCTCTCACGCAGATCGGGGCAGCAGCTCGGCACGTCGGCGGAGGAGTAGCCCAGGAGCGTCGCGGTGACCGCGCCGTCACGGACGGCGAGCTCACCGACGCTCTGTCCCTGCGCTGGCAGCAGCAGCGTCGCCACGACACGCGGCGCCTTGCCCGGGCCCGCGGTCAGCACATAGACCGCGCTGGGCGGGGTGCCGGAGCCCGCGTCACAGCGGGCGGCCGCCACGGTCTCCGGCCTGCCGTCGCCGTCGAGGTCGCCGGCGGCCTCCTCGGTGACCACGCTCTGCACGGCGCCGCACTGCAGCGGAAGCTCTGCCGCGGCCACGTCCGGGGCGGGCCCGGGGGCTGCCACCGCGGTACGCGGCTGGTCTCCGGGCTGTGAGGCGGTCGCCGCGTCCGGCTGCAACACGCCCGCGGCCGCCACGACCGCCGCCATCGCCACCGCCGTGGCGAGCCAGTGCATCGGGCCGGCGTGGGTGTGCGCGAGGTCCGGGAGGTCGGAGGTCTGCACGCGAGGGGTCTCCTGTGAGGGCTGTGCCAGTGGGGGTGGCCAGCATGGTGCCACAGGTCACAGCGGGCGGGAACAGGAGGGTCGGCAACAGCTCGGTAAGCATCTGGCGCTGCGAACGCAAAGAGGCCGCCGCGCAGTTCTCCGATGTCGTCAGGGAACTGTGCGGCGGCGTCGAGGCGTTGTGGGTCAGGGGGCGTCGGCCGGGCGTTCAGCCCCCGTCTGTGCGGCCGTCAACCCTTGCTGGGGGATCCTTCTTTCCCTCCGCCCCAACCGACGTAGTCCTCGCCGTACGCGCCCTTCGCCGGGCGGCGGCGGCGCATCGGCGGCTCCACGCCGTCGGCGAGGCGGCGGGCGGTGACCAGGAAGCCGGTATGGCCGATCATCCGGTGGTCGGGGCGGACGGCCAGCCCTTCCACATGCCAGTTGCGGATCATCGACTCCCAGGGCTGCGGCTCGGCGAAGCAGCCGATCTCGCGGATGGACTCCACGGTCCGTGCCAGCTGGGTGGTCGTGGCCACGTAGCAGCAGAGGATGCCGCCGGGCACGAGGGCTTTGGAGACGGCCTCCAGGCACTCCCAGGGGGCGAGCATGTCCAGGATGACCCGGTCGACGTCGGAGTCGCTCAGGTTGTCCTGGAGGTCGCCGACGGTGAGCTGCCAGGCCGGGTGCGGTCCGCCGAAGTAGCGTTCCACGTTCTGCTGGGCGATCTCGGCGAAGTCGGCACGCCGCTCATAGGAGTGCAGCATGCCCTCGTCGCCGATGGCGCGCAGCAGGAAGGCGCTGAGCGAGCCTGAGCCCACACCCGCCTCGACGACCCGCGCACCGGGGAAGATGTCGGCGAAGGCGAGGATCTGCCCCGCGTCCTTCGGGTAGACCACCGCGGCTCCGCGGGGCATGGACAGGACATAGTCGGGGAGCAGGGGGCGCAGCGCGAGGTAGGCGACGTTTCCCGTGGTACGGACGACACTGCCCTCAGGAGCGCCGATCAGCTCGTCGTGCGGGAAGGAACCCTTGTGGGTGTGGAAGTTCTTCCCGGCCTCGAGCGTGAACGTGTAGTGGCGTCCCTTGGGGTCGGTGAGCTGGACCTGGTCCCCGACCTTGAAGGGCCCGCGACGGCGGGCGGCACCGGTCGGTTCGGACATGGGACCAGAGTACCTGCGGTCAGGTGGACGGCCGCGCCATGGCCTGCACGAAGGCCCGCTCCACATCGGCCGTGGACAGGACGCCGTAGATCTCGCCGGTCTCCTCCAGGACCAGATACTCGGTCGAGGGCCAGGCCCGCAGCCGGTCGAGGAGGGCTTCGCCGGCCAGCTCCGCGGAGACCTTCATGCCGTCGGTGAGGTCCTGTGCGAGACCGCTGACGGCCACCCAGGGTCTGCGGTGCTCGGGCACGGCGACGATGGCCGTCTCGCGGACGAGAGCGGTCGGCTGGCCATGGCCGTCGACCACGACGAGCGCGCGGGCGCCGGCCTCGTTGGCGCGGCGCAGGGCCTCGGAGAGGGGGGTGTCGGCCTGCACGGGCACGGCCCGCCGGGTCAGGGTGCGGGCTTCCAGCTGGGGGAGGTGCTCGCGCAGACGTGCCATGCGCAGGCTGTTGCCTGCGCCGGTCCAGATGATCGCGGCGAGGATCGCGGCCAGCAGGGCGTCGGTGACGGTCTCCATGCCGCCGATGTCCTCGGTGGCGTTGCCCAGGGCGCCGGTGTGGGTGAGCAGGGGGAGGCCGATCAGGACGGCGACGGCGAGGGCCCGGCCGACCCAGGCGGCGGCGACGGTGCCGGCCATCGGCCGGCCTGTGATCTTCCACACGACGGCGCGCAGCATCCGCCCGCCGTCGAGCGGCAGCCCGGGCAGCAGATTGAACGCCGCCACGATCAGATTGGAGATCATCAGACCGGCGAGCAGGACGCCGGGGATCGTGCCCGGTTCGACGGCCAGCATGCCGAGGTAGAAGACGCCCGCCAGGACCAGGGAGAGCAGTGGGCCGACGAAGGCGAGGATGAACTCGCGGCCGGGGGTCTCGGACTCCTTCTCGATCTCGGAGACGCCGCCGAAGAACTGGAGCTGGATGCGGCGCACGGGCAGCTTGTAGCGGAGTGCGGCTACGGTGTGCGCCAGCTCGTGGACGAGGACGGAGGCGTAGAAGGCGACGGCGAAGAAGAGGGAGACCAGGTAGCGGAAGCCGCCGAGTTCGGGCAGCACCCGGTCGAGCTGGCCGCCGAAGACCCAGGTGATCAGGGCGGCGACGATGAACCAGCTGGGGGCGACATAGACGGGCACGCCGAAGGGGCGGCCCATGAGGATGCCGCCGCCGGGCTCGTCGGGGCGTCGGGACGTGACGCCGTCGGAGTCCGCTGTGCCCGTTTTCTCGGACTGCGGCCGTCGGCGCTCGCCGCTGCTGTCGTCCTGGTTCACGGGGTCCCTTCGTTGCGGTCGCGACTGCGACGATGCCGGGTGAAGGCTGCGGGCGCGCGGCCCGTTCGCCCGATCATGCAGTGCGCGGAGGTCTGTCGTCGATGGTATGCCGATCGCTGTCAGTGGCGGGTCGTAGGGTCTTGAGTCATGAGTGAGAACCAGCGGCCCGATTCGCTGTCGCCTTCGCGGGCGAGCGACTTCATGCAGTGTCCCCTGCTGTACCGGTTCCGGGTGATCGACAAGCTGCCCGAGAAGCCGAGTGAGGCGGCGACGCGGGGCACGCTGGTGCATGCGGTGCTGGAGCGGCTCTTCGACGACCCCGCGACGGACCGTACGGCGGTCCGCGCCAAGTCCATGGTTCCCGCCCAGTGGGACCGGCTGCTCCAGGAGCGTCCCGAGTTGGGCGAGCTGTTCGCCGAGGATGCGCAGGGCGAGCGGCTGGCGCGCTGGCTGAGCGAGGCGGAGCGGCTGGTCGAGCGGTGGTTCTCGCTGGAGGATCCGACCCGTCTGGAGCCAGCCGAACGTGAGCTGTTCGTGGAGACCGAGCTGGATTCGGGGCTGCGGCTGCGCGGGGTCATCGACCGGGTGGACGTGGCGCCGACGGGTGAGGTGCGGCTGGTCGACTACAAGACCGGCAAGGCCCCGCGCCCGGAGTACAGCGAGGGCGCACTGTTCCAGATGAAGTTCTACGCCCTGGTGATCTGGCGGCTGAAGCGGGTGCTGCCGCGTCGGCTGCAGCTGGTGTATCTGGGCAGCGGCGAGGTGCTCACCTATGACCCGGCGCCGGGCGATCTGGAGCGGATGGAGCGCAAGCTGCTGGCGTTGTGGGAGGCCATCGGCCGGGCCACTCTCACGGGTGACTGGCGGCCGCGGCCGACGAAGCTGTGCGGCTGGTGCGACCATCAGTCGTTCTGTCCTGAATTCGGTGGCACTCCCCCGGTGTATCCGCTGAGCGTTTCCCCGGCCGCGTCGGCGGAGGATGACCAGGGCAGAATGGGCCCGGTCTAGATGTGAGGAGCTGCCGTGGCCATCCGCGTGCTACTGGTCGACGATCAACCGCTGCTGCGTACCGGCTTCCGGATGATCCTGGAGGCGGAGCAGGACATCGCGGTCGTCGGCGAGGCCGGGGACGGCCTCCAGGCGCTCGATCAGGTGCGGGCGCTGCAGCCCGACGTGGTGCTGATGGACATCCGGATGCCGCGGATGGACGGTGTGGAGGCGACGCGGCAGATCACCGGTCCCGGCCGGGACGGCCCGGCGAAGGTGCTGGTGCTGACCACCTTCGACCTTGACGAGTATGTGGTGGAGGCGCTCAAGGCGGGGGCGAGCGGCTTTCTGCTCAAGGACGCGCCCGCGCAGGAGCTGGTGCAGGCCATCCGGGTCGTGGCGGCGGGTGAGGCGATGCTGGCGCCCAGCATCACCCGTCGGCTGCTGGACAAGTACGCGGATCATCTGCCGTCCGGCGAGGAGCCGGTCCCCGACACGCTGACCACGCTGACCGAGCGCGAGGTGGAGGTGCTCAAGCTGGTGGCGCGCGGGCTGTCCAATGCGGAGATCGCGGCGGATCTCTTCGTCAGCGAGACCACCGTCAAGACGCATGTGGGCCATGTGCTCACCAAGCTGGGCCTGCGCGACCGGGTGCAGGCCGCGGTGTACGCGTACGAGAGCGGGCTGGTGCGCCCGGGCGCGCAGTAGCGGGGCGGAGCGGACCCGGGAGGAAGGCGACCGGCCCCTGACGGCAGGTGATCTGCCGTCAGGGGCCGGTCGAGGTCGGCGTCAGCCGGTCGACGTCGGCGTCAGCCGTCGGCGGACGCGGTGTGCCGGCGGCCGACCGGGGCGGCGGTCAGACGCCGCCGCGGCTCAGCTCCCACAGCTGGAGGTCCGAGCTGGCGTTGAGGACCCATTCGACGCCGCCGATGTTGTCGCGGGCAGCCACGTGCTGCTTGCCCTGCCACAGCGGGAGCACGGGGACGTCGGCGGCCACGATCTCCTGCACCTCGGTGAAGGCCGCGGACGCCGCGGTCCGGTCGGCTTCACGGCGCGACTGCGGGATCAGCTCACGCACCCTGTCATTGACGTAGGGGGAGTTGAGGAAGTTGTCCTTGTCGAGGAACGGTGCGGTGTAGTTGTCGGGGTCCGGGAAGTCCGGGAACCAGCCGAGCCCGTAGACCGCGTAGTCGCCGCGCTTCTGGGCCGGGCGGAACGCCGACCACTCGGCGCCCTTGATGGAGACGTCGAAGAGCTTGGAGGCGTTGAGCTGGTCGCGCAGCACCTCGAACTCCTTCTCGGTGCCCGCTCCGTACTTGTCGGTGGTGAAGTTCAGCGTGAGCTTCACCGGGGTCTCGACGCCCGCCTTGGCGAGGATCTGCTCGGCCTTGTCCCGGCTGGGCTCGCCGTACTCGTTGTAGAAGGAGTTGGTGTGTGCGGCGATGCTCGACGGGATGAGCGAGTACAGCGGCTCGGCGCTCACGCCGTACACCTTCCCGGCGATCTCGCCGCGGTCGACGACGGACGCGATGGCCCGGCGGACGGCCTTGTCCTTCACGGGCGCGGCTTCGGTGTTGAAGCCGAGGTAGCGGATCTCAAGGCCGGGCACCTCGGTCAGTTCAATGCCCTCTTTCGGGTTCTCCTTGAGGCCCTTGATCTGCCCGGGCGCCATCGTACGGGTCATCAGATCGATGTCCCCGGCTTCGAGCGCCTGGCCCATGGCGCCGGAGTCCGCGAACGGGCGCAGTTCGACCTTGTCGTTGTTGACCGTCAGATCGCCCTTGTACTTGTCGTTCTTGGTGAAGACGAAGCTGACGACGTTGTCGTCGCGCGTCTCGGCCCTCATGGTGTACGGGCCGGAGCCGTCCACCTGGAAGCCCTCGCGGAGCTTGTCCGCCGCGTAGTGCTTCTTGCTGACGATGCCCGCGGCCGGGGTGGAGAGCTTGTACGGGAAGGTGGCGTCGGGCGTGGAGAGGTGGAAGACGACTTCCTTCTCCCCCTTGGTCTCGATGGTGTCGATGTTCGACAGCAGACCGGCGGTGCCGTTGTCCGCGTCGATGTTCAGCACACGCTCTATGGAGAACTTCACGTCTTCGGCGGTGACGGGGGCGCCGTCCGCGAAGGTGATGCCGTCCCGCAGCGTACAGCGATAGCTTTCGCTGGCGTTGTCGGTGAAGGTGCACGACTCGGCCGCCTCGGGGGCGGGTTCGCCGCCGCCGCGCGGGGTGTGCATCAGCGTCTGGAGGGTCTGGCGGAGTACGTTCCAGGCCCCGGTGTCGTAGGCGTATGCCGGGTCGAGAGGCGCGGGAGCGTCCGCCGTCGCGGTGAACTGGTCCGTGGTCCCCACGACAATGGCATCACCGCCGCCGGACCCGCCGTTCGCATCGCCGCAGGCGACGAGCACGGGGGCGAGCAGGCCGACCACGGCCGGCAGCACCAGAGTCTTACGGTTCATCCTGGACGTTCTCCCTCATCCGGCACTGGGACACGGCGTTGCGGCCGTGCCTGTGGACACCTCGCCGCTTCCGCCCGGTCGGGGCAGTGCGATCGGGCCGGGACGGTCAGTGCGATCGGTCCTCGGCGCCCGGCGGCATGGTGGCCGTCCGAACCCCTCGGTGACGCGGCGAAGTTCTCGCCACGAGACTAGTCGGGTCGCCAGGAGGTCATGACCAGGCCGGAGTTGGGATGTATCCGCTGAGTGATCAGTGATGCCGAAGAGCGGATGGTCATGCTGCGGAATGATCCACACACGGCTCTACAAATCCGGACACAATGTCGCCCTCGACAGCGGTCCGACGAACCGGAACGGACGTAAGCGGAACACCCGGGCAGCACTCAGCGTGACGAAGCTCACGCGGAGTAGGGAAGGCCGCTCGCCTTCAGTGCGGCGATGTGATCAGCGTGCGAAGAAAGCGCAGGTCGACGTCTTCGAGTGAGCGGACGATCACTCGTCCGTCGCCCGGTGCGATGGGGGCCGCGGACGGTACGGCCACCACCCGGCATCCCGCCGCCTCCGCGGCTGCCACGCCGGTGGCCGTGTCCTCGATGACTGCGCATCTCGCGGGTTCCGCGCCCAGGCCCTGGGCCGCGGTGAGGTACGGCTCGGGGTGCGGCTTCGTCCGCAGCACCTCGTCGCCCGCGACCGAGAGCGCGAAGTGCTCATGGCCGAGCGAGGCGAGGACACGGTCGATGATGCGCCGGTGGGAGGCGGACACCAGCGCGGTGGGCACGTTGTGCCTGGCCAGCTCCGCCAGAAGCCGGGCCGCACCGGGCATCATCGGCACGCCGCGCGCGATGCGGCCCTCGAAGCGCTCGTTGAGCAGCACGGTCAGCTCTTCGAGGGTGATGTCGGCGCCGGTGGCCTCGATGAGATAGCCGGCGCTGCGCGTCATGGGGCCGCCGACCACCACGTCCCGCCAGGCCTCGTCCAGCCGATGGCCGAGGTCGGCGAAGACCTCGACTTCCACATCCCACCAGAAGCCCTCGGTGTCGACGAGGGTGCCGTCCATGTCGAGGAAGACCGCCTGCAGGACGGATCCTTCGGCCATGCGGGTCAAGGACGCGGGGACCGTGCTGGTCATCCGGCACACCTCCGTAAGGGACGAAGAGGCCGGTCACCCCATCCCACGAGTCTCCCCCGGCGGGACAGGTGACCGGCCTGCACTGGACCGACCAGTGTACGTCGCGAACGGCTAACGCGCGTTGAAGTATTTTGCTTCCGGGTGGTGGATGACGATGGCGTCGGTGGACTGCTCGGGGTGGAGCTGGAACTCCTCGGACAGCTCGACGCCGATCCGCTCGGGCT
>NZ_JADWYQ010000022.1 GCF_022414575.1 Streptomyces sp. MUM 178J
CCTGTCCCTACGAGAAGAGGACCCAACCCGGAGCAGTGGAACCCGGCGTCCACCCGAGGCGACACTCGGGCCCTCGGAATGCCCGCCATCAGCCACCGAAAGCGAAACGGTCCACCGACTCCGTCGGCGGACCGTCATGCAAGATCGAGGCTAACACCTCCCATCAAGGGCTACCCGTGGCCTCAAGGTGCGCGTCAGCGGTAGCAGATGGACAATCGGTAGCGAGATCACATCCACCGCGATAATTGCGCTTACATCTCGCCTCTTCTAATCCCTATTCCAGGATGTGCGTGCGACGTATCGAGGGATAGCGATGACACTTGGCAGCCCCTTGCCTAAGAAGCCACAAAGAACTCCTGTGACTGCTGGCTGGATCTTGGTAGTCGTAGGACTTGCGGGGGCATTCTTGGGCTTCGATCCGGCGATTGTGATTGCTCTCGTATTCATTGGTGCCGCCTTTCTGTTCGCAGTGCACTTTGGGGATAAGTTCAAGAAATTCAAGGCTGGGCCCGTAAGTTGGGAGAATTACGATAAACTTCCCGAGGCTCCGCCAAGGCAAACTGGAGCCGAGATGATCGCAAGCACAGAACAGGATGTTGCGACCGGACGCACTATTAGCCTACTCCGGGAAGCTGAGGATGCGAACGAAGGCGTGAATGAGGACAAGGATGAGTGATCATGGGACACCAATACCCCAAATTTGTGTTCTCTGAAGCTGCCGCACAAAGCCTCAAAGAATTGGGCGTGGAAGACCCAAAGGAAGTGATCGATGATCTTACCGGACAACTGCATGCCCTTGATTCTGGAGACATTGTTAAGGGTGCGGTCAGAATCCAGGGGACGAAGTATCTTGCAGTTCCTTACGAAAATCACATGGTAATGCTTCGACACCTCAGCAAAGAGGAGGCGGAGAGAATCGGGGCGAGTGGCGGGGATGCTTTCTTGGTGGCCGGATTCGGAGACCGCAAGAGACTTATTGTGGATCCTCCACATGAAAGTTCGGAGCGCGGTGCTAGTAAAGGAATGTAGTCCTTGATGGCTTGCAGACGACTCGGCCAGACTGCGGCACATTCAATAGGTTATATCCCGGAGTGGTGTGTCTCATTCGCATCCGCAAGACTGGCCAGAAGCGGCGGCATCAACGTGAGTGAACAGCAGCCCCGAACTCTTTGCTCGTCTTCCCTCGATGGCAGTCACGGCACAGCGGCTGAACGTTCCCGTCTGTGTCCTCGCCACCGAGGGCGAGCGGCTGCACGTGGTCCACGTCCACCCCGTCCGCGAGGACGAGCGAACCGCACCGCGCACAGCGAGCACCGCCACGGATGCCGACCAGCGCACGGAGCCGAGCGGCCCCCGAGTACACCCGAGCGAGCACCGAGCGGCGAGCACGCCGAGCACGGACCGGCTCGCGTCTCTCGTACGCCTGGTGGTGTCCCTCGCAGCGTCCCCGGTGCGTCGCCATGCGGGGGCAGTCGATACAGCGCATGTCCGCCCCCTCGTACTCGTCCCGCCTGGTCGTCGTTGTTGCGTGCCCGCCCCCGGAGTCGAACCGGGGAACTCTGCGGCCGATATCCCCGAGCCGGGGCCGGTACCGCGCACCTCTGCCGTTGGGTTAGCGGGCGTGGTGTCGTCCTCGCCGGCTCGGCCGGTCCGGACGCCGTGGGGAGACCACACGAGCTTGCAACCCCGTTCGGCACCCCCGGTCAAGGGGCGATTACTTGTGGGCGGTGTGGTCTCCCCGCGCTCTGCCTCACGACCCCTGCGGCCACCCTCGCGGGTGCGTGGTGCACGGGCAGAGCTGGTGTGAGGGTCGGGCACTCAGTCCGCCGTTTCCGGATCGGTGGGGTGCGCGGTAACCCGCTCTCACTGTGTTGTGGGGGTCAGCGAATTCCCGGCCCCGTGCTTCACGGTGGCTCGGCTCGGCCGCTCGGTCCCTCACTGTGGTGTGGGGATCAACAGATTCCCGAGGGGGCCGACGATGACGTGATGGCGTTTTGGCGGGCTGTTTAGTTTTCTCTCTGTTTTTTAGACGTAATCAAAAGAACCCCTCCAAACGCCATATCACCATGGCTCCGCCCCGCTGGTCCGGCTGCCGCTCGGAGAGCCCCGGAGCATCCGTGGGCGGGCATGGCAAAGCCCCGGCGGTCACGTGGACTACCGGGGCTTGGGCGGGGCGGTCGTACTGCATCCCAGGGTTGCCCCTGTAAGGCACCGTCCCTACCCCCGACGCTCCATTCTGGCCGGGAGTAGGACGAGCCTACCGAGGGTCACGCAGTGCGCGGGACCAGCTCGGGGACGGACTTGGGCGCGTGCTCGGCAAGCCGTGCCGCGCTGCTCGGTGCCGGGGGTGCGTCGTTGCGGGTCTCGGCTTCCTGGTCCGCCACGGTGGCAGTAGCGGCTTCCGCGGCGGGGTCCAGCTCTCCGCGCATGGTGAAGTCCACGCGTCGCGTGTCCAGCTTCCGCCACCCGCCACGGGTGCCGCGCCGTACGTCCAGCCGAACCCCCGCTTCAATGAGCATGGCTCGCCGACCCGCGGTGTCCTTCTCCGCCCACTCGTCGGCGAAGGTGCGGCCCGTGGGGGTCACGATGCGCTGTGCCTCGCGCTTCTCTCGGGTCTCAAGGTCGGCAATGCGTGCGTCCAGCGCATCCGCGCGTTCCTGCCATGCCTGCCGCGCGTGCCGGGACTTCTGCCGTCCCTGCTGTTCCTGGTGCTCGTTGAACTCGGCGAGGGTGGCGCGCAACTCGGGTTCGGGGTCGTAGCCGGGGACCACTACAACGTGCTTCGTCTGGACGGAGCCGACCAGCCGCAGGAACTCGGCGGTCACGTACTCATCCGTCCAGTCCCCGCGGATGTTCGCGGGAGCGTCGCACTTGTCGCCCCGAGCGTGGCTGTTGCACTTGTACGTGGGTGCCTGGTTCTTCTTGCTCTCCTGCTTGTTCAGGTACATGCGGCCCCCGCACGAGTCGCAGTGGATGACCCGCAACAGCAGTGCGTCCGTGTCGGACCGGTCCGCGTTGTTGATGCTGCGGGAGTCGAGAACCGCGCCGATGCGGTCGAACTCCTCGCGGGTCATGATCGGCTGTTCCGTCTGCACGGGTTGCCCTCGGTGTCCCGGACGGGCTTGCCGTTGTGCATCTTCCAGCCGATGAGCGAGGGGTTCCGGAGCATCCGCGTAATGACCGCGGGGTTCCAGTTGAACGCGTCCTTACGGTTCCCCTTGAGCCCGCCCGTCTTGCCGCCGGTCTTGCGTCCGTT
Organism: Streptomyces sp. MUM 178J; assembly: GCF_022414575.1. Classification (GTDB taxonomy): domain Bacteria; phylum Actinomycetota; class Actinomycetes; order Streptomycetales; family Streptomycetaceae; genus Streptomyces; species Streptomyces chengmaiensis. The sequence continues at coordinate 3,257 of NZ_JADWYQ010000022.1, forward strand.
CTTCACTGCCCAGTGATCGCGCGGGCTCGGCACCTGGTCCACGTTGAGCCCTACGGCGATTGCGGAAACGGTCTTGCCTTCCAGCAACTCACGAACGATGCGCTCAATGACCTTGACGGCATCCGGGTCCGGGACGAGCGTCCAGCCGACTCCGCCGTGTTCCGCGGGCATGGGGGCGGGCCTGTAGCCGTACGGCGGACGCGAGCCGCGCCACCGAAGCGGCATCTTGCGGATGGCTGCCATCGCACCGTAACCCGGTCCTTGATGCTCTGTGCCTCCACCTGTGCGGCAAAGGCAAGCATCATCATCATGAGTTCGGACGTGGGGTCCATGGGGTTGCGGAAGTCGAACGTAAGACGACCCCCGCCGATGCCCTCGGCAAAGACGAGCATCTTCCGGTGAGCCTTCGCCCACTTGGCCAGGTCGTGCATGTCGCCCATGGACCGGATGGCACGGTCAAAGCGCCACCACACCAACACGTCAAACTCGTCCGGACGGGCGAGCCACGACCCGAGGGCGGGACGGTCGAACGGGGAAATCTTGCTCGCGGACACGTCAAGATCCACGGCTTCGCGGAGCGCGTCACCCTCGCCAAAGTCGATGTTGAGCGCTGCTGCGGCTATGTCGTCTGCCTCGCGCTGCCGCTCGGGACTGGTGGTCTCGTCGGTGAGCACAGAGAGCCGGACGCACCGCACACCCCGCAGGGTCTCGGTGTAGACCGTCCCGGCTACGGGGTTGCGGGTAGTCGTCATGCTCTCTGTGGGGAGCAACGCATTCCCGCCCGCTGCGCTCGTCTCGCCCTTGACCAGCACCGATGCCACCATGACCACACTCCAGAACCGCTAGAACGGAGTGTTGGGAGACCTCCGCGGCGCCCGACCACCACGCCGGCCTGTGCCGTCAGCCGGTCAGCTTCCGGGTGAGCTCCGACGCGTCCGTGGTGGGTGCGTCGCAGGTGAAGTTGCGGCAGACGTACGCGGCGGACAGCCCGCCGACGAGCGGCCGGTCCCGCAACAGCGGGAACTCGGGCTCACCGCCTGCCTCCCCCACGGCGACGACCGCGCCCGGCGCCGGGGCCAGCAGCGCCGTACGGTGCAGCTCGCGGGTCGCCGGCTCAACCTCCGGCCCCACGACCGCCACCTCGCGCGGCCCGTCGAGCAGGGCTTCCACCGCCGCGAGCCCCCAGCCGATATACCGCGGCGCACGCGGACCGAGCGCCTTCACCACGCCGAGCGCCGCCTCCGCGGCGCTGCGGTGCGCCTCGGAGCCGGTGTGCGCGGCGTACGAGAGGAGCGCACCGGCCGCCGCACACCAGCCGGACGGGGCGGCGTTGTCGGTCGGGTCCTGCGGGCGGCGGATGAGCTGCTCTGCGTCATAGGCGGTGTCGTACAGCGCGCCGCCCTCCCCGGTGAACCGGTCCAGCACGATGTCCAGCAGCAGCCCGGCGAACTCCAGCCACACGCCTTCGCCGGTGACGCCCGCCAGCGCGAGGAATCCCTCGGCGACGTCCGCGTAGTCCTCCAGCACTCCGGCGTTCGCACCCGCGCGGCCGTCCTTGGAGGTGCGGCCGAGCCGGGCCCCGCCGGCACCCTGGTTCAGGTGTACGCGCACCAGCAGATCGGCCGCCTCCGTGGCGTGCTCGATCAGGTCGGGGCGGTCGAAGTACGCACCTGTCTCGGCGAGCGCGGCGATCGCCAGCCCGTTCCAGGCGGCCACGATCTTGTCGTCCCGGCCGGGCCGCGCCCGTTCCTCGCGCGCGGTCAGCAGCCGGGCCCGGATGTCCTTGACCCGGTCGGCGTCCAGCACTCCGCCGATCTGCGGCAGCTGCAGCACGGACGCGCCTCGTTCGAACGTGCCCTCCGGAGTGACGCCGAAGTACCGGGCCGCGTACTCCGCGTCGTCCTCCCCCAACACCGCGACCAGCTGCCCGGGCGTCCACACGTAGTACGCGCCCTCCACATGCCGGCCCGTGCCGTCGTCCGAATCCGCGTCGAGCGCGGAGGCGAACCCGCCCTCCGCGGTGCGCAGTTCCCGGACCATGAAGTCGGCGGTCTCCAGCGCCACGCGCCGTGCCAGCTCGGAACCGGTCTGCCGCCACAGATGCGCGTACACCCGGCACAGCAGGGCGTTGTCGTAGAGCATCTTCTCGAAGTGGGGCACCAAAGGCCCACCGGGCCTCGGCGTGAGTACGTACCGGTGGAACCCGCCTCCCACCTGGTCGTACAGGCTCGAACGAGCCATCGCGCCGCACAGCCCTTCCACCATCTCCAGCGCGGCCACGGAACCGGTCCGCGCGTGGTGGCGCAACAGGAACTCGATCACCATCGACGGCGGGAACTTGGTGTCTCCCGTGAACCACCCGCTCGCGGGATCGATGTCCCGGGTCAGTTGGAGGAGTGCCAGGGTTTGGGTCTCCTCGGTGGGCGTTCCGGCATCCCCGGTGCTCAGCTCCCGCTCGGCAAGGTCCCTAGTGATCTTCGCAGCGACTTCGCCCACCTCGTCGCGCCGACTCGTCCACGCGCTGTGGACGCCTTCGAGCACCTGCCGGAAGGACGGCATGCCATGGCGGGCCTCGGGGGGGAAGTAGGTGCCGAAGTAGAAGGGCTCCCCGTCCGGCGTCATGAACACGGACATGGGCCAGCCGCCCTGCCCCGTGGCGGCCTGCACAGCCTCCATGTAGACCGCGTCCACGTCGGGCCGCTCCTCACGGTCCACCTTGACGGACACGAAGTGCTCGTTCATGTACACGGCGGTGTCGTCGTCCTCGAAGGACTCGTGCGCCATGACGTGACACCAGTGGCAAGCGCTGTAGCCGACGCTCAGGAACACGGGGACATCGCGCCGCCGGGCTTCCTCGAACGCCTCGGCCGACCATGGCCACCAGTCAACGGGGTTGTCCGCGTGCTGGAGGAGGTACGGGGACGTGGCCTGCGCGAGTCGGTTGGGCATACCCCCATCCTTGCGCACCCGCCTCCGCCCCGCCCATGCGCCACAGGGGCAGCACTTGCTGTCTATCCGCGATCCGAAGCCCGTGTGGTGGTGTCGCCTAGCGTCGTTTCGGGTCTTGTGTAGAGGACTTCGCGGACCTGCTCCGCAGCGCGGAGGATGCTCTCGCTGATGAAGTCGCTGAAGCGGGCGATGTTCTCCAGACGGGTGGCGGCCAGGCTGTCGCGGCCGAGGACGCCGACCCCCTGCCGTGCGATCTCGGCGACCTGGGCGGTGCCGCGGGCGCTGGCAATCGTCGACTGGTACCAGACGTCGTCGTCGACGGAGTAGCGCTCGCGGCGGCGTTCGTCGCGTTCCCGGCGGACGAGGCCCTGGCCTTCGAGGAACGCGATCGCCTTGGAGACGGACGCCGCGCTGACCTGGAGGCGCTGGACGAGTTCGGCCGCGGTGAGGCTACCCGCGTCGGCGATGAAGAGGCAGGTCAGCACCCGAGCTGTCATCTTGGGCAGGCCCTGCTGCATCAGGAGGGTGGTGAACGCCTCCTCGTACTCGCGCACGGCCTCGTCGTCGCGCCCGTGATCCTGCGCCGGCACCCCCCGCCCTCTGGGCGGGGTGTGCTTGCGACGGCGGGCGCGGCGTTCGGTGGCGCGGTGGGCCAGGTCGGCACGGTAGGCCGTAGGGCCTCCGTTGCGCATCACCTCACGCGTGATCGTCGAGGTCGGACGGTCGAGGCGCCGGGCGATCTCGGCGTAGGGGAGGCTGTCGGCCAGCCCCAGCGCGATCTGCTGGCGTTCCTGCTGGGTGAGCCTGCCTCCCGGCATCGCGATCTCCTTGGTGATCCTTCGTGGCGGTCCCCGACCATAGCGTTCACCTCTTGCCCATTGCAATGATCAGAGCACTTGCCGTTGCGTTGCCCTTTAGGCGGTTGCAACATCTACAGGCCTTCTACCTGCAGCTATGTAATTTCAACGCAACGAATGCGTTGTCTAACCCTGGAATGCAACGTAGCGTTTCCACATCCAGAAACAACGAACGAGCACGGGAGAGCACGTTGCAGAAGTTCGACACCCCCGCCCCGATCTCCGCCGTCCTGGACGTCCCTGCCGGGCGCATCCAGTTCATCGCCGCAGACCGCGCCGACACCGCCGTCGAGGTCCTGCCCGCCAACCCCTCCAAGAGCAGCGATGCCAAGACCGCCGAGCAGACCACCGTCGCCTACGCCGACGGCGTCCTGCGGATCACGGCCCCGACCCTCGACAACCAGGTCTTCGGCCCCTCCGGATCCCTGCAGGTCACCGTCCAGCTGCCCGTCGGCTCCCGTATCGAGGCCAAGGCCGCCGGCGCCGAGCTCCGCGGCGTCGGACGCCTCGGCGACGTCGTCTTCGAAGGCGCGTACCGCCGGACCAAGATCGACGAGGCCGCGAGCGTCCGCCTCACTGCGATCGACGGCGATGTCGAGGTCGGCCGCCTCAACGGCCCCGCGGAGATCAGCACCGCCAGGGGTGACATCCGGATCACCGAGGCCGTGCGCGGCACAGTCGTGCTCCGCACCGAGTCCGGCGACATTTCGGTCGCCGCCGCCGCCGGCGTCTCGGCCGCCCTGGACGCGGGCACCGGCTACGGCCGCGTCGGCAACACCCTCAAGAACGACGGCACCGCCGAGCTCGACATCCGCGCCACCACCTCCCACGGTGACATCACCGCCCGCAGCCTCTGAAGGAGCAGAACCGGGACTGCCCGGCCGGGCCTGCCGTGATCGAGATCCTGTCGGTCGTCGTCCAGGGCGCGGCCGTCCGTCCCGAGCGGCCTGCGATCCACATGCAGGGCCTGGAGAGATACAGGACCTGTGAAGAGATCCAGGGCCTGGAGAAGTCGTACAAGACGCTCTCACGCGACCAGGTGGAACACATGACGAAGAACAGCACTTCCCCGACGGGTTCGAAGTGGACCGGCATGGCGCCGGTCGACGATACGGCCCTGGCCGTCACCGACACCGGCGGTCCCGGCATCCCCGTGGTCTACCTCAACGGCCAGTTCGCCACCCAGGGGTACTGGCGGCGGGTCATCGCCGAACTGGGGGCGGGGTGGCGGCACATCACCTACGATGAGCGGGCCCGCGGCAGGAGATCGAAGCGTTCCGCGGACTACTCCTTCGAGGCCGCCGTCCGGGATGTCGATGCCGTCCTCGCAGCCCGGGTGGTGGACCGCGCGCTGGTGGTGGGCTGGTCCTACGGGGCGTTCGTCGCGGCACACTGGGCCGGCCGCAATCCGGACCGCGCCCTGGGCGCGGTCCTGGTCGACGGCGCGCAGCCGTACGACTGGCTGGATGAGGCCATGGAGCAGCGGATCCGGAAGACCTTCCGGCGGTTGAAGCTGTTCATGCCGCTGCTGCGCCCGACGGGCCTGACCCCGCGGATGAATGCCGGACAGATGGCGGACAGCAACATCGAGCTCGGCAGGCTCGCCCGTGAGCGCGAACTGGGCCCCGTGCTGGACAACATCACCGTCCCGACGCGGTACGTGGTCGCTTCCGGCACGTCACTCGGAAGCAGGGGTGACGAGCAGGAGCGGATACGCACCAGCCTCGATGGAGTGGTCGCCCGCAACGCCAACATCAAGATCAGCGCGAAGGTCGCCAGCAATCACGATGCGATCCTCAGGAAAGACGCCCCGGCCGTCGCCGAGGCTGTACGCGAGGTTGCCGCCCTCGGTGGCGGCCGGCGCTGAAGGCACGACCAGTGCACTGACGATCAGCCAGGCGGCGGCCTTGGCCGGTGCCACAGTGAGGACCCGAGTGTCGACACGAAATGAGAGTCACTGCATGCGTGTGCTGTTGATGGCCTATGGGTCACGCGGAGACGTCGAACCGCTCGTGGCGGTTGCGATGCAGCTGCGGGACCTCGGAGTGGACGTGCGGATGTGCACGCCTCCGGACTTCGCGGAGCTGTTCGACTCCGTCGGCCTCCCGCTGGCGCCGATCGGCGAGCCGGTGCGCCCGTTCGTGACGGGAGTGCTCGCCGGGAAGACGAAGGTTCCCGCAGAGGGGCTGCCCGCACGCGCAGCCGCGATGACCGCCACGACGTACGAGGCGGTCGTGACGGCTGCCGAGGGATGCGACGTGATCCTGGCGACCGGTCTGCTCCCGGCCGCGGCCGGCGCGAGGACGGCAGCCGAGCACCTGGGCATCCCTTACGTGTTCGTTGCCTACTTCCCCACCTACCTGCCCTCGCCACACCACCCGCCGTTCGAGCGGCCGGGCCGGCCGTTCCCGCCCGGCGTGACCGACAACCGAATACTGTGGGACCTGGACACCGAGACCATGAACGTGCTGTTCGGGACCGGTCTCAACACCCACCGGGCGTCCATCGGCCTGTCGCCGGCGGACCACTTCCGCGACCACGTCCTCACCGACCGCCCCTGGCTGGCCACCGACCCGGTCCTCAGCCCGTGGCAGCAACCGGCGGACCTCGACGTGGTGCAGACCGGCGCGTGGTTCCGGACGGACGACCGCCCGCTGCCGGCCGGTGTGGAGGCGTTCCTCCACGCCGGCGAACCGCCGGTGTACGTGGGGTTCGGCAGCATTCCCATGCGCGACGCAGACGACGTGGCCCGGGCAGCCGTCGAGGCGGTCCGGGCGCAGGGCCGCCGTGTGCTCCTCTCCCACGGCTGGGCCGATCTGACCGTGGCCGAAGACCAGGACGACTGCTTCGCCGTCGGCGAGGCAAACCACCACGCCCTGTTCCCGCATGTCGCCGCCGTCGTCCACCACGGCGGCGCAGGCACCACGACCACTGCCGCCCGGGCCGGTGCGCCCCAGGTGGTCGTACCCCAGCTGGCGGACCAGCCGTACTGGGCCGGCCGCGTGGCCGATCTCGGCATCGGCGCGGCACACGACGGCCCGAACCCGACCTTCGAGTCCCTGTCGGCCGCGCTGGGTGTCGCCCTGGCTCCCGAGACCCGAGCCCGGGCAGCCGCTGTGGCCGGCATGGTCCGCACCGACGGCGCGACGGTGGCCGCGAAGCTGCTGCTCGACATGGTCGGCTGAGAAGGGCCTCGGTCCGCCCCGCACCCGGTGTACGGAGTCTCCTCCAAGTCGAGCATTCCATTCGGACCGCTCGCCGCGCGGGCTTCGACGAACCCGGCAAGGGTCCCACCGGCCTCAGGATCGCCGGTGCGTCGAAACGGGGAAGAGACAGAGCGGGGAGGCGGTCGCGCTCCTCCGGAATCGGGCGCCTTGGCATCGCAGGACAGTAGGCTGAGCCCAGCAGCGCTGGAACTGTCGAGGCTCCTCGAAGGAGGCACACCATGACCGCAGAGATGGTGGCGCCCGCCTGGATGCACACCCAGATCAGCGCGGAGCAGTACGACTCCTGGTCCGCGGAACAGTGTGCCGGCATTGAGATCGTGGACGGGATGGTCGTCGTGAGCCCCAGCGCCTCCAAGCGGCTGGGCCGGCTGGCCCGGATCCTGGCCAATGCCCTGGACGCCGCCTCAGGCCCAGAATGGAACGCCGACACGGACTTCGACGTCCGCCTGCAGGACGTTCCGCTCACCAACCGCCGTCCGGACGTCATCGTCTACCGGGCGGAGACCATCGACCTCACGCCCACCCGCCCCGAACACGTACTCCTGGTTGCCGAGGTCGTATCGCCCGGCTCGGAGACCACCGACCGGATCGTGAAGGTGGACCAGTACGCCAAGGCCGGCATCCCCTTCTATTGGCGGGTCGAACAGGCCGCCACCGGTGTCCCAATCGTCTACACCTACGTTCTCGACCCCGCCACCAAGGCCTACCGGGACGGTGAGATGTTCACCGGCGCAATCAAGGCCGCCGCCCCCTTCCCCGTCACCGTGGACCTGGGAGCCGCCTGACGGCCAACATCCGCGTGGGCGCCTTCAGGTAAGGGGACGTCTCATGGGCCAGTCGATTCGCCAGGCCCGCATCCCGCCCTGCGCAGCGGACGCGCGCGGCAGCCCGTCCCCGCGGACCCGGGTGCCGCTCGGGGCAGGGCGGTGCTACACCCGGCCCAGGCGGGTGAACAGGGCCCGGCGGGCCCACCCCGTCCGGCGCAGTCCCGCCCAGACGCACCAGGCGGCCATGCCCAGCGCGACCAGTGCCGCGCCGAGCGCAGACGGCATCTGCGTCATCACAAGGATGCCGATCAGCACGACGACGAGTCCGTCGAACTGCCACACGAAGACCCGGAGCCCGGAGAGGTCGCCCAGGGGCGTGATGACGGGGAGCAGCAGTTCGATCGGCAGATTCATCTTCATCTCGCGCAGGAACCTGGCACCGAGCACGAGCACCACCGACCCCGCGACGAGCAGCAGCGCATCGGCCGGCCTGCCGCCCTGAAGCGGCCACTGGGTCAGGGCCGCGACACCGCCCGCAAGGCCCACCGTGACCGTCACTGCGACGACCGGCCAGGCCAGGGTGCGGGCGAGCATCCCGCCCCACCACTCGCCGAACAACGGGGCCAGCGTCAGCTCGTCGCGCAGACCGCGCCAGGTCTCGCCGACCCACCCGGACCCCCAGTACACGGCGACCGAGCCGGCCGCCCAGAACAGCGTCGCCGGTCCGGCGTCCGGCTCCGCGACGCCGAGCGCCAGCAAGGCGCCGCCGGTGGACAGGAACGCCCCGGCCGCGATTGCGCGACCCCGCGTGCGGAGCGCGCGGACCGCCCCCTGTGCGAGGTGGCCGCGCAGGCGCCCGTCCGGACGCACCAGTTTCGACGTGAGCCCGCGCGGCTCCGGGCGGTACAGGTCGAGCGCGTGGTGGAGCGTGCCGGTCCAGGCGAAGGTCTGGGCCTCGGCGGCACGCGCCGATTCGCGTGCGAGCCGGGCGAGATCGACCGTGCGGACGGACCGGAAGGCGGACCGGCCGAGCACCGTCGCCGAGACCGCCAGCACACCGGCGACGAGCCACAGGCCGCCCCCGCCCAGGAGGGCGGACCGGCCGAGCAGCGCGGCGACGACGGCCGCGGCAGCCACGGCGGAGGCGAGCAGGAGGTTCTCGCGCACCGTCCGGATCTGGCCCCACAGCCACGCCACGGAGGCGACGGCGCCGATGCCCGCCGCGACGGCCACGCCCTGCGGCACGAGCGCGGTTCCCGGATGGTCGAACAGGTCGGTCACGAGAAACGTCGCGGTGCACACCGTCAGCAGTGTGCCGAGTCCCGCGTACACCAGCCGGCGGCGGGCGATCGCGCCGAGGTAGTGCGTAGGGGACAGGTCCGTGGACATAAACACGTGCAACAGGAACGGCTTGAGCACCAGCGGTCCCCAGAACCGGCCGGTGAGCTGGGCGCCCCAGACCACCGCCGCCGCGACCAGGCACGCCACGGGCGTCGCCGCCTTGGAGGACTCCAGTGAAACAAGCGCCTGGGAGGTTCTCACCAGGTAGACGACCGGTGCCACGTAGACGAAGGCGAGGATGACGGTGAGGTAGATGGTGTACGCCCAGTCGTGCACCGTGGCGCGGTCGCCGCGGCGGGCGTACCGGTGCCGTACGGCGTGGACGCGAGCCCTGGGGCCGGCCTCCACAGCCGTGATGCTGTCCGTCGTCATCCCAACTCCATGACGCCGTCGCAGGCGTCCACCATGGCAGCCTCATGGGTGGCGACCAGGAACGAGGTTCCCTGCTCCGCGCGTTCGGCGAGCAGCGTGGCGACGAGGTCGACGCGGTCGCTGTCGAGATGCCGCTCGGGTTCGTCGAGCAGAACGACCTCGGCGGGACGGACCAGGGTCAGCGCTAGGCTGAAGAGCTGCAGCTGGCCGGAGGAGAGCTGCGAGGGAAACCGCTCGGCCAGTGCGGAAAGGCCCAGTTGCCCGGTGACCTCTTCTGCGCGCTCCGCGGTCGTCGTGGTGTCGCCGTGCCAGGAAGCGGCGACCAGGGTCACCTGCTCGCGCAGGGTCATGTCGCGTGCGACGGGCACCGGTTCGACGAGCGAGGCCATGAGCCGCCGGTGCCGGGGCCTGGCCAGATCGACGGTCTCGCCGTGGACTCGGACGGCGCCGCCTGTCAGCCTCCGGCTCCCCAGAAAGGCCCGTAGGAGGGTCGTCTTCCCGGAGCCGTTGCTGCCGGTGAGACACCAGAACTTGCCCGGCATCACCGCGAACGTCGTCGGCGCCAGCAGCGTGGTCCCGTCCAGGACGACCGTGGCGTCCTCCGCCGCGATTGCGGGCACTTTGCTCACTGCCGCTCCAGAACTACCAGCATCTCCCTCGAGCCCGCACTGTAAGGCTCCCCTGCGTACGATCCGTTGACGTCCGCCACTTCCAGACCTGCGATCCGTGCCATCAGCCGGATCTCTGCGAGCGTAGCCCAGGTGGCTTGCTCGTGGAACGCGGTGAGTGTCGACGCACTCTGAACCAGGAAGATGCTCAGGACCTGCTGGGCGGCTCGGTCCGCGGTCTGCGTCACCGTCACCATGTGCTCGCGGCCCAGCGGATAGGTGACCGAATGCGCGTCGCCACCCGCCCGCTGGAACTCGGCAGGGTCGGTGCAATCGAGGAAGGCCGCACCTCCCGGTTTCAGATGCCGTGCGATGACGCGCAGGAGGTCGATCTTCTCCTCCTGTTCCTGAGCGAGGAAGAAGGTGTTCCGCGACAGGGCGATGACGTCGAACACGGAGTCGAACCGGAGATCTCGGAAATCGCCCTTCACCGCTTCGACGTCGCGGTCCAGGCATCTGCTCTTGAGTACGTCCAGCGACGGCCGTGAGGCGTCGACCGCCGTGACCCGCGCACCGGCCTCGGCGAGCGCGAACGAGGACACGCCCGTGCCGCACCCCAGATCCAGAACGGTGCGCCCGGCCAGGGGCCGGTGCGACGACACCCAGGCGGCGAGCCCGGCCCCCGGGGAGAGCATCGAGGACACCAGGTCGTAGGCCTCGATCGCCGCCTCGTCGTACACGCTCGGGTCACTCATCGGGACGGCCTTCCTTCAGCATTCCGTTGGCCACGGCGAGGGCGCCGGGCAGGTTGAACCCCACCTCGGCCGTCGACCGGTTGCTCGCACGCACGCCGTTGACCCGCGGGGCGAACTCGACGTTCGGGCGGAGTTTGAGGGTCTGCACATGGCTCTCGACGATCTCGTTGGACCCCGGGAACGTGTCCGCGATCACTATGGGCGCGTCGGTCACCTGCAGCATGAGGAGGGCGGGGGAGTCCGCGCGCCCGTGCGCCAAGCGCATGACGGTGTCCAGGGTTGCTGGGAAGACGAGGAAACACTCGGAGCTGCCGCTCCTCCCGGAGTGGACCTCGGGCGGCGTCTCCTGGTCGTCCCACGAATCGACCCACACCTTGCCGTTGGCCAGGTGACGAAGGGACCGGACCGCCAGGAACCGCGACGCGGCAGGCGTCACCGACACGTTCACGACCAGGTCCGGATGGAGCTCCCGCAGCCAGTGGATCCACCACGGCACGAGCGCCGCACTGATGGAGCCCGTGATGTGGACGTGCAGCTCCGCCCCCTCGAACTTCTCCACGTTCACCCGACGGCTCCCGCCACGCGGGGGGCGGCGCCGAGGGGGATCCACTCGGAGGTGAGGATCGGCTTCATCCGATGCTCCGCCGGCGCGCTGGGAAACACGTTCATCAGCAGGAACTGCAGAGCCTGCGCGTCGTCGGCCGCCGCGGCCCGGCTCGCGGCGAGCACCAGGTCGTACGGCAGGCTCTGAGTGACCCAGGCGAAGTCTGCCTGGTTCGCGCTCATGACGGAAAGCTGCTGCATGGCGTCGAACAGCGCCTTGGGACCGCGGCTCCGCGGGTTGTACAGCACCTGCGTCCACCCGTGCGGCACGACGGGGGTCACGTCCCGCCACGGCGTCGGACCGCCGCCGGTGGTTTCACGCACCAGCAGGTGCACGTTCTGCACGCCCGGATTCGGCGCGAAGAACCTCCATCCGGGAATGGGCCAGCCGCCTGTGAACTTGCGCAGATCCTGGTTGTAGGAGTCGGGGGTGTTCTGCAGAACGGTCGCGACCAGGTGCGCCGCGAGCGCCCCTACGACGGCGGAGGCCGCCGCACCCTTGATCCGGTCAGCAAGCATCCATGAACCTTCTGATAGCGCCTTCGACCTTCTCGGCATGATCCCGGTATCCGATGATCGACCGGTGCGCGGAGCCGTGCACCACCTCGATCTCCGCCCCGAGCTTCCCGGCCAGCACCGCCTGTTGGTCGGCGAACTCGTCCGAGGCGATGACCAGGACAGATTCGACCGCACCGAGGCGGGAGACGGCGTCGTCGGTCCGCATTCCCCGGTACTCGCGAATCGAATTGACGATGTTCCTCGGCGAGAACACAAACTGCACGTGGCTGTACTGGGTGTCGGGCGTGTACCCTGCCTGCCGCTCCACCGCGTTGGGCGCCCACTCGTAGATTCCGGTCACGGCGGCGAGGAGAGTGTAGACCTGTGCCTGGATGAACTTGCCGAGCCGCCTGCGGTCGGTACGGTCCTCCTCCAGGAGCACCGGATCGGTGCCGTCGACGACGACCAGCTTGTCGACGCGGCCGGCGAAGCGCTTGTCCCCCACATAGGTGGCCGCACTCAGCGAACCGATCGAGTGGGTGACCACTACGATCTCCCCCTCGGCCCCGACCTCGTCGAGCACCGCGGCAAGGAGGTCCCCGCTCGCCGCACGCGACCTGGTGAGGCCGTATCCGGGCCGGTGGTAGCGGATGACCGTGTGCTGCCGTGCCAGGCTCTGCGCAACCCACTCCCACGATTCAAGGGACTGCCCCAGGCCGCACTCAAGGACGATCACCGCGCGGGAGGCGCCCCCGTCCGCGGGGCGGTCCACCCTGTACTCGACGACCCCGTCCGCATGGTGGAGCCGCGCGGCGCCCTTGGGGCCGAGCCGCCGCTGCTCGGCGATCCTGCGCTTCTCGCGCGCGATCAGTGCGCTCGCGAGCGTAACGCCGCCGGCGATGCCGACCACGGTCTTCTCGAAGGTCCGGCGTGCGCCGCGCGTGTCCAGCACGTAGCTGACCGCTCCGTGGGACCCGAAGAATCCCCACACGAATCGCGGCAGTTCCATGGCCGCCGCCACGCCGACATGGAATGCCTTGACCGCCGAGAGCGCGTGGGAGGCCTGCCTGCGCGGCAACAGGTAGATGAGCGGGAAGGACGCCTCCCACACCACCGTGCCGACGGTCAGGGCCCGGCAGAGTCTCGGATGCTTGCGCAGGAGGGCCGCGGCAGGTCCCCGGCCGTAGGCCTCCGTCTGCAGGACTTCGAGGAGGGCGTCGCCCTGTACCCAACTGCTGCCGAAGGCCTTGGCGACGCCCGAGACCGCATAGCTGAGCCCGGCCTGGAAGTTGACGGCTCGCAGGAAGAGATCGTCGGAGACCTGCCGGTCGGGTATCAGGCCCGTGAGGGCACGGTACTGCGTGATGACCGCCGTCATCTGGTCCGCACCGTCCCGTCCGTACGGGGTGCGGAGCTCGTTCAGCCGGTTGCACGTCCCGATGACCGCTGCCGCGGTGATCTGTGCCTTCCGATTGCCGCGCGCGAGCACAAGACCCGCCGAGGCGGCAAGGGTCACTCCCGCAAGCACTCTGGGGGTGCGCGGATGGTCGAGGACACGGCCTATTCGGTGCCTCAGGCTGCCTGGCGGGTAATGCTGGGCCGACGTGCCCCGAAGATAGCCATCGTCTTCGAATTCCTCCCGGAGAAACAGGGTCTCCGCAGCAGCCAGAATCTGTCCGACCGCTATCGGAAGAAGTACGCGATCAGCCGCTTTCTGGGCGGCAGTTGCGTTCGAGGCGTTTCGCCTCCACCGCTTCCATTTCACCGGATTCTTCGTCTCCCCCATCACAAACCTGGCTACCGTCATGAGCGCTTGGGAACCACACGCCGGGGAAGCATCAATTACGCAGGCTTCCCCGGCGCCTGGATCAATCCTTCGTCAGCAGACCAGGCATATCGTGCTGCCCTGGATGACGAACTGAGCAGCGGTCGGCGTGGCCGGCGTGGCCATGGCGGGCGTCTCACAGTCCGAGTGGAAGCCCGGCGCCGCTCCACTGAGGACAGTGTTCGCGAAATCCTGCGCCGCCAGCGCCTCAGGGCGGTTGGCAGCGGCATCCGGTCGCGGCATAGTCGATTCAGATCGCACTTCAGTAACCCTTCGTCGGTGGTCATACGAGCGAATGGTCTCGGCGTGCCGAACGTTGCACCCCCGTCGCCCGCTCTGAGTGAACGTGCTGCACAACATCTGCAACTCGATCTTGTGACCGACTATAAGCAGCCCCTCAAGAACGCGTCAAGCTCAATTGACCCGCAAGCACCGCGCATAACACGGGTCTTGTTGTGTCTCAAAAGCCACTGCTGTTTTCGGCCACCGAAGGGATGCCTTGCGAAACTCGGCGTCGAATTCCGTCGCGACTGCGCCAACCGACCCGCTAATAACGCGCCCGCTCACTGCGACGCCCGCCGACGTGTGCTCGCCGACCGGTTCGCTACGAGCGGACGGGAGCAGGACGCGGCATCCACGGGCATGTCGCCGGAAGGGGTCGGGCACACCTGACGGGCGGCACCGGCCCCTTCCGGTCGGCTCATCCGGGTCGTCCTGCGGGTCGTTCGGGTCGCCGGGGGAGCCCATGTCGCGGCCGTAGTCGAACTCGAACTCGGGGACCGTCACCGTGTGGCAGACGGGAGGGGCGGGGCCGGGGTTGCAGTCGGTCTCCTGATGGCTGGGGATAGCCCGCTCGAGGTTGCCCGCGAACAAGCCGTCCTTGATCGCGATCGGGGCCTTGCCGAAGTCGTGGTCGAACAGCTTGTCGCGCAGCCCGTCCGGGAAGCCGAGGTAGGAGACCAGCATCGGACGCCGCCACTCGCCGTAGTGGTTCTCCGGCGGTTCGTCATCCTCCGTGGCGAAACGGAAGGCATGGATGACGCCGCCGTCCTTGCGGTAAACGATCTTTGGGTGGATGCCGTCCCAGAGGACCTCGTCAGCGGGCCTGATCTCATAGCCGCCGTGCGCCGACGCTGACACGTACTTGGCGTGACCGTCCGACCCGATCACCGGGACGTTGCAGCAGCCGCCCTTGTCGCAGTCGAGGGCCGGCTGCCACTTCGGATCCGCCACGGTGGCACTTTCGGGGAGCGCGGGCGGTGGCTCGGGGCCGGCAGCCGCCACGGGGACGGCAGGAATGAGGACGGCGGCCATCACCGCCACCCCTGATCTCATTGAGCGGAACTGAGCTGGCTGTGATCTGGGTTACGACGAACGTGAGCAGCCGCCTCGACCGTCACGGCCCCCATGTCGAGGTCGTCGAGCGAGTCGCGGTGGGCCTCGGCGCCCGCGGCCTCCGGTGCGCCGGCCGAGACATCGGAGCGGGCGAGGGCGACCGCCTTGTGGCCCACTTGGAACACAGTCGAGGGTTCCCGTCCCGGTCCAGGGGCCTCAACGCAACATCTGCCGGCCCGGCCTTCAAGGCCTTCGGACGAAAGAACCAGTCGCCCTGCGGGAGTTCCTCAACCGCTTGATGCGCAATGGCAACCTCCGGGATCTGCGGAGCGAGGACGCCAGCGGACAGCGCGGAAGGCGGCGTGCTGATTCTCGGCAAGCCCTTGACCGGCGCGAGCCCGAAAGAATGCATGGAATTCGATGAACATTGAACCAGCACAGCGAAGGAGAGGGCACTTTGCAGTCGGGATTCACGGCAGGATTTCAAGATCACTCAGCTTGATGCAAGCCACACAAACGGTCGCAAGCAGTGATGGCGGGAGGGTTGAATGGCGACCACTCCGGACAGAACGACCGTTGCACGCGGTGCTCGAACCGTTGCGAGGGTGCAGCAATTTCACCCTTCGATGAACACACATCGAGAAATGCCTGTACCTGTGAGTCACCTGTGGGACATGGGTGAACGTTGAACAGATCGGTGCGTTCAGACGACCGCCCAGTCTTTCTTTGCACAATCCGGATTTCGCACCGGGTGAGGCGACTGCATTATGTTGAATAGCAGTGAGAGGGTCGGCGGCGGTGTTCGGCAGGACAGGCACGCGGTGGTCACGCTGCCCGGCCCTGTTCGGGACCACGCATGTACGGGAGAGGCAGGTATGGCCGGGCACCGGGGTGAAAGCGCGACGAGGCTCTGTCAACCGATTGTGTCCGCGAGACTGGCGCCGCCCCTCATGGGCCCGTTGCTCGATCGCCCGAGGCTGCATCGGAGGCTGACCACCGGGGTGACGGGCCGACTCACGGTCGTCATCGGCCCCCCGGGTGCGGGCAAGACGGCGCTCCTGGCCTCCTGGGCGCGCTCCCATGTCTGCATGCCCGGCCACACCGCGTGGCTCACCCTGGACACGGATGACAACGATGCAGCGCAGTTGCTCGCCCACCTGGAAGCGGCCCTGGCCCGCATCGGCATGATGTCCCCCGACTCCGTCGACCGGTTCTCCTCCGGTCAACGGGAGTGCGAAGTCAGCGTGTCGGCGCTGCTGAACGCGGTGAGCGAGTTCCGGACCCCCATCGTCCTGGTGCTGGACGGGGTGCACGAACTGCGAGCCGGACCGGCGCTGAACGCGCTGCTGCAGTTCACCCGCTACGCCCCGAAGTACCTGCGCGTCGTGCTGGCGTCGCGCAGGGAACCCGGACTGCCCCTGCACAAACTTCGCGCCCTGGGTGAACTGACGGAGATAAGGGGCTCCGACCTCGCCTTCACCCGCGAAGAGGCCGCCGTGCTGTTCCGCGAACACGGTGCGGAGGCAGGCGAGGAGCAGATGGCGCGGGTCGTCGAGTGCTCCGGCGGATGGGCGCTCGCCGTCCGTTACGCGGCCGTGCACCCGGTACGCGGCACCAGCCACCAGTCCTGTCTTGAGGGCTGGTCACAGGCCGTCCGCTCCTGCTCCGACTTCCTGATATCGGAACTGCTGGAGCCGCTGCCCCCGGAGCATCAGGACGTGCTGCTGCGCACCAGCGTCCTCACCGAGTTCAGCGCCTCTCTGGTGCGCGCGCTGACGGGACGGATGGAGGCCCACCGCATCCTGCGGGTGCTGGCCACCCACTACGACCTGCTGGACCGCGACGACGAGTGGACTTACCGTCTGCCGAATCCGCTGATCCGCGGAGTGCTCTCCAGGGAGCTGACCGAGCGGTACGGCTGGGACGAAGTCATCCGCCTGCTGCGGACGGCAGCGGACTGGCACGGCGAGGGCGGCCGGGGCATCAAGGCCGCGGAGTACGCCCGGGCGGCGGACACCCATGCCGCGCGCCCCCCTTCCGACACCGGCATCGTGTTCCCGCCCGCCCTTGCGACATACCAGGCCGGCCAGGAACCCGCGGCGGGCCGGGCCGTCGACACGGCGACGGCATCACCCGTTTCCGTGGAGGAGGCGATCACCCGCCCGTCGCCCTCGCTCTCACCCGGCCACTTCCGGCCCGGCGCAGAGGACTTCGAACCCCTGACGCCGACCGAACTGGACGTGCTGAGGCTGCTGCCTCGCGGACTGACTCTGGAGGAGATCGCCGCACAGCGCCATGTCTCCCTCAACACGGTGAAGTCCCAGGTGAAGGCCATCTACCGGAAACTCCGCGTGAGCCGTCGGCGTGATGCCGTCTCGATCGCCGCCGAACACGGCGTGATCTGATCCGCTCCCAGGACCCCTCGGCCCCACCCCGCGCCGTACCGCCGCGGCGCCTACGAGCGTGCCGACGGCCCCTTCGGCCTCGCCGCGCCCCGCACCTCCCGCAGTGCCGCCGCCCCCGCGCTTCGGCGACGTACGTCATCCGCACCCCACGCCCATCGAGCCCCTCCCGGGTGATGCCCATCACCCGGGAGGGTGATCGCCAAGGCCCGCGCATTTCACCTTCGACGCATGATGATCCGCCGGTCGCCGGGGAGTTGTCTTGAGCCATCGGCACAGTCTCACGCGAGGGAGGCCGACGGTGCACGACGACAGCCAGGGCAGGGCGAACGGTGACAGCGAGTTGGACGGACTCCGGAGGGTGGAAGCCGTCAGCGGGCCGGCCGTGCGGCCGGTGCGCGGCTCAACCCGACTGCCGCCGCTCCCGGGCGAACCGCCTTACTCGGTCTTCGTTTCCTCGATCGGGGACCCGACCGTGCTCTGGTCCGACACACCTGCCCAGCCCCAGGGGCTGGACGGCGCGGGCGGGGGCGTCGATCCGGAGCGGGCGCGCCTGATCAGTGTGGCCGAGGCGGTGGAGCGGTACACCAACGCCTTCTACCAGCCGCACATGGTGCGGTGGGCCTCGGCGGACGAACTCGGGGACGAGGCCGTCTCGTTGCAGTCACTCCCGCGCTGCTCGGCGACCGAGCTGGCGGACGAGGCCAACTGGCTGATCGACCCCGACCCGTCCCTGCCGCAGCGCTGGGTGCGCGGCTGGTCCTTGACCAGAGGGCGCCCGGTATGGGTACCGGCCACCTACGTCTGGCTGTTCACGGCGCACGAGGCGTACGGCGAGCGCATAGCCAACCCCATCTCAACCGGCTGTGCCGTGCACTTTGACGTCCACCAGGCCCTCGTCAACGGCATCTGCGAAGCGGTCGAACGCGACGCCATCTCGCTGGTCTGGCTCCAGCGCCTGGAGCTGCCCGAGATCGACGTCTCCGACGACCCCGCGTTCACCGCGCAGCGCGACCTCGTGCGCGACGGTTTCGTGGAGTACCGGTTCTACGACGCCACGACCGACGTCGGCGTGCCCACCGTCTACGCCGTCGTCCTCAGCGATCACCACGAGTCCCTCGGCCAGCTGGTCATGTGCGCGTCCGGGCCGGACCCCGTCGGCATCGTCCGCAAGATCTACCGCGAGGCGGCGTCGTCAAGGATCGCGCTCCAGATGCCGCACCAGGTGCCCGACGATCCCCAGGACTTCACCAGCGTGCTGCACGGCGCCATCCGCATGGGGCGCCCCGAACAGCGCGACGCCTTCGACTTCCTGCTCAAGCGGCCCCGCCCGACCCGGTCGCTGGCCGACCTGCCCTCCGCGCCCGCCGCCGACCCCGCGGAGCAACTGACTTGGCTGGTCCAGCGGCTGGACGCGATCCGGGCCGAGGTGATCGCCGTCGAGCTGACCACCTCGGAGGCACGCCACGCGGGTCTGCGCTCGGTACGCGTCATCGTGCCCGGGCTGATGCCGCTGTCCTTCGTCCACCGGAACCGGTACCTCGGCCACCCCCGGCTCTACCGCGCACCCGAGGCGATGGGATTCACCAGCCGTCCCGAGCACGAGCTCAACCCCCACCCCCAGCCCTTCGCCTAGACCCTCTCGTTCGGATCGTGCCGGGCTCGCATGCCCTGGCGCCGCGCCGATCCCGTAGCCCCCCGGGCCCGGGAAGCCACCAGCCCTCCGGCCCTGGCGGACCCGGGGCAGAGGCGACAAGCCCATGACAGCTCATTGTGCACCGCCTGCTCTCGCCGCCAGGCAAGTTGGCAGATCCAGGTGCACTGCCCTGCAGCAGTAGGAGAACCCCGTGCCGCTCACCCGAGAACCCACCCACGTCCTGTGGACCGGTACGTTCGGCCGGAGCGTGGCCGACCACCTGTCCAGAACAGCCGGCTGGCGATCGTCCCCCGCCGACGTGCACGGACGCCGATCCGCCGAGTGGCCCCCTGCCGCGTTCCGCGTCGTTGCCCTCTGGCGCCATGAGTCCGCCCTGCTGGCCCGGGTCGCCCGGCTCCATGCGGCCTGGGGCACGGCCTGGCTCCCCGTAGTGCAGGAGTACCCGGTGATCCGGGTGGGACCGCTCGTCGTGCCGGGCGAAGGATCGTGCTACTCCTGCTACCTCCGGCGCAGAGCGCAACACGACCAGGGACGCCCTGTGACGCAGGCGCTGGAGGCGGCGTTCGACGCGGCGCCAGAGAACGGGGTCACCGGCTACACCGACGCCCAGGCGTTGATCGCCGCCGGTGTCACGGCCGACCTGGTGTCCCGTCACCTCACGGAGCGGACCGTCGCGCCGGGCCACGTCGTGTTCTACAACGTGTTGACCCGCTCGCTCTTCGCCGACACGGTCCTCGGGGTCCACGGCTGCCCGGAGTGCGGACCTCCCGTCGACCCCGACGACGGCTGGCGCGAACTCGCCGAAGACCTGACCCGACCGCCGGCCGCCGGGGCAGGGGCCGGTGCAGGGGCCGGGGCCGGTGCAGGGGCCGGTGCAGGGGCCGGAGGTGGACGGTGAACGCACCCGCGAACGACACCCGCCGGCTCGGCACCCCGGCCGCCGTACTGGCCGCCGCCGTTCAGGGCGATCCGCAGTTCCGGGTGCCTGAACGCCCGCAGCTCTGCCGTGGGCTGCACATCGTCGACACGCCCGAAGGAGTGGTCGTCGACGGCGCGGCCGAGCGCCAGCACCTGCGCGGAGCATCCGCCGCAGTGCTCCGGCAGACCCTGCTGCCCCTGCTCGACGGCACCCGGGACCACGCCGCCCTGGCCGAGGCGACCGGCTGGAGCCTGAAGGCCGTCGGACAGGCGGTGGCGACCCTCTACTTCGGCGGCGTGCTGGAGGACGCGGAACAGGCGGTCGCCCTGCCGGAGGGGACGGGGCCGTCATCGTCCGCGGCGATCTGGATGTCCCGGACCCTGGACTGCAGCCGTGTCCACGCCCATTCCAGCCTGATGGCCCAGGCCGCCCTGTGGTCCCGGGTCCGCCTCGCCGTCCGGGAATCCTGGCGGGCTCCGCTGCGGGCGGCACTCGCCGACCTGGGCATCACCGACGTCTCGCAGGCCACACCGGCCTCGGCGAAGACGCTGGCGAGCGACGCCCTGGTGGTGGTCGACCTGGCCGCCCCCGCCGACACGGTCGACCGCATGGTCGAGGCCACCGCGGACCGCGGCCTGCGCCTGCTGCTGGCGGACGAGCGCGACGGCCGCGTTCTCGTCGGCCCGCTGGTCGACCCCACGGCGACGGCCTGCGCGCGCTGCGCCCGCGCCGCGGTGGGACCGGAGAGCGATCCCGTCCTGTGGGAGTCGGCTCCCACCGCGGGCTCGATGGTCGCGGCCGGGCTGATCGCCGAAGAGATCCGGGCGCTGCTGCTCCGCAACGAACCGGCCCAGTCCCTCGGCGGGCAACTGGCAGTGGACCTGGCGAACGCGACCACCAGCGTGTACAAGCTGACCCCCGAAACCGACTGCCCCACCTGCTACCCCACGTCCGCCGAGCGCACCGACCCCCTGCCGGCCGCGCCGCTGCACTACGAACACGCCGTCGGCTTCCCGCCCCGGCACCTGGTCAACCCGAAGGCCCACCAGCACCACTTCCGTCCCGAGAACGTCGGCCTGCAGTTCGAGCAACTGCGGTACCCGAGCAACCCGCGCCAGCCGCTGCCCGAGCTGAACCTGGCCGAGCTCCAAGCCCTTTCCGCCGCGGAGGAACCCGCGGACTGGCCCACCGTGCTCGCGGCGGTGCTCCGCTTCACCGCCGGGCTGCGCGCACCCTCCGACGCCGGCGAGGCCACCGATCCCGGCCGGGTGAACCGCTGGTCGCCCAGCGGCGGGAATCTCGGGTCCTGCCACGCCTACGCGGTGCTCCGCGGTGTGCCGGGGCTCGCCGACGGCATCCACTACTACGACGCCGCGGCACACGCCCTGACCGCGA
This sequence comes from Streptomyces sp. MUM 178J, assembly GCF_022414575.1. GTDB lineage: Bacteria > Actinomycetota > Actinomycetes > Streptomycetales > Streptomycetaceae > Streptomyces > Streptomyces chengmaiensis. The sequence continues at coordinate 24,767 of NZ_JADWYQ010000022.1, forward strand.
TGCACCCTCATGCCGAGTACGCGCGCACCGTGTTGACCGCACTGGGAGCGCCGCCGGACAGGGAGTCGGGCGTTCCGGACGTCTACCTGGTCCTCGCCTCGGACATCGGACGGGTCGCCCGCAAGTACGGGCCGTTCTCCTACCGGGTGGGGAACCTCGACACCGGATGCGCGCTGGCCCAACTGGGCCTCGTCTCCTCCGCGACCCGGACGGCACTCCGGCTTCTCGACCCCCATGTCCTCCAACCCCACCGGGAGACGGTGACCGGCGTCAGCGGTCCCGCGCTCCTCACCGCAGCCGTGCAGCTCCGTCAGGAAGGGAGCGCCCCATGCCGCTGATCGACATCGGCCGTCTCACCGAGGACCTGCTGACCGCGCCGCCCGCGTCCACGCCGCCGGCGACGCATGAGCCCCCGCCCCGGGCGCCCGTGGCCCTGCCGGGCAGTCCCGTCGAAGCCCTGCGCAGACGGGGAGCGGTGCGTGCCTGGTCCCATGAGCCCCTCGACGGAACTCTGCTGCCCCGGGCTCTGGACTATGCCCGCGAGCAGGACGCCCGCCTCTGGCAGCCGGCCTTCCCCGAACTGCCCTCCCCGGTGGCGACCGTCCTCGCCCACAGTGTCGAGGGCCTCCCCCGGGGCGTCTACCGCTACGGCGCGGGAGCGCCGGGCCCCACCCCGGAGCCCGGCGAGCTGCCGCCGCTGGAAGACCTGGTGCTCCAGCTCGAGTTCGCCCAGGCTCCGGCCGTGGTCGTGGTGCACGGCGACCTTGCGACGGCCGTGGCACGGTACGGGGTGACCGGCCATCGGCAACTCCTGGCCCGGGGCGCGGCATTCGCGCACTCCGTGTGGCTGGCGTCCCTGTGCGGCGGCGCCGTCGGCTCCGTCTTCGCGGGGGTGCTGAGCGCCGCCGGCCGCAACCATCTCGGTCTGGACGGCGCGGGCCGGGCCCAGCTCCTCGGCCTGGCCCTCGGCCCCCCACGGCGTTCCGCGTCACCCGAGGGCGGCTCCCGGCGATGACCACACAGACCGCCGGCGCGAGCGCCGGCACCCCGCCGCCGTCCTGGCTGGACACCGAACGACCCGCCGCCCGGCCGGACATCGAGATCACCGAAGGGCTCAACGGCGAGCCCCTCGCCTACGACCCGGTGGGCGGCCACTACACCAGGCTCTCCCGCAGCGGAGCTGCCATCCTCACGGCGCTCGACGGCACTGTGACCGGGCGGGAGTTCGCCCGCCGCGCGGTCGGCGCCGGCCGACCGGCCGCCGACGGGAACGCCGAGCGGATGGTGCTGGACTTCCTCGGCGAGTTGCGGGCGGCCGGGCTCCTCACCGTCCCGCCCGCCCGGGGACAGCAGGAGGCGGCCGTCCGGTTCGCCCGGAGCAGTCATATGCCGCGCCGGGCTCTGGTGGGACCGCGCGTGTCCGACGTACTGGATCCGGTGGCCGCCGTACTGCGGCGCGCGCCGGGCCTGTTCGGCGTCCTGTGGACGGCGGCGGCCGTCGGCAGTCTGATCGCCGCGGGCACTGTCGTCGCCTCGCAGGCCGCGGCCGAGGGCCCGAGTCTGTCCGGGCTGGGCACGGGCTGGGCCCTGATCGTCGGACTCATGATCGTGCAGACCGTGGTCCACGAGCTGAGCCACGGGGTGGCCTGCCGGTTCTACGGCGTGCGGGTCAGGGAGATCGGCATCGGGCTGCTGTTCTACCTCGTGCCCGCGGCCTATGTGGACCGCACCGACGCCTACCGGCTGCGCACCCGCGGACCGCGGGCGGTCATCGCCCTCGCCGGCGTGGCGCTGGACATGCTGTGGCTCGGCGGCTGGGCCGTGCTCGCGCTCACCGCGAGCGGCGGCGCCGCCCATCTCTCGGTGGTGATGGTCTGGCTCCAACTCGGCCTGCTGCTGGCCAACCTGAACCCGCTGCTGCCCACCGACGGGTACCACGCGCTGGAGGCCGCGTTCGGCGCGGTCAACCTGCGGTCCCGGGCGCTGACCGCACTGCGCTGCCGGATCCTGCGCCAGACGCCGCCGAGCTGGCTCGCCGCTCGAAGCCGCTCCCAGCGCGTCCGGTACCAGCTGTTCGGACTCGTCTGCCTGGTCTACGCACTGGCCATCGCGGTCTTCGTCGCCCGCTCGCTGGCGCTGTTGACGGGGTGGACGGCATGACCCGCACCATGCTCGGGAACGACGGCGTGGACACCACCGGCCACACGCTCGTCGAGGGACCTGCTCTGGCCCGCGTGGCCGGGCTGCCGGCGCGGTCCGTGGCGGTCCTGGCCGCCAAACCGCTCGCGCGGCTCCTCGACCGGATCGCCGCCGCCCGCGCCGACCTGCACGCCCTGGGCGCCGAAGTGGCGGAACTGCTGTACGCGGCCGTGCCGCTGATGGACTCGGCGTCCGGTCGCCGGGCGGCCCTGGGGTGGCGACGGGCCGCGCATGCGGCCGATCCTGTGCCGGCGCCCCCTGCGCTGGTCGCCGAGGTGACCTCCGTCCTGTGCGGGACCAAGGCGGACTGCTCCGCGCTGCACCGCTGGGCGGAGAGCGCCGAGCGGCTCCGGACACACCGGTCGGACCTGCGGCAGGCGGTGGCGGAGACCCGCGCGGAGCAGGAGCGATCCCTGGCCGCGCTCATGGCGGAGCCGGCGGTGGCCCGGGCCCTCTCCGTGGTCTCCCCGGTGTTCTTCGCGCGGATGGCCAAGGACCGGGCGCTGGACCGTGGGGAACGGGTGACCGCGTACGGGTACGCCGTCCGCACCACGCTCAAGGCCAGCCCGCTCTCATCGCTCACGGACGTGGTCGTCCCGGGCGCGGCGCACGGGGAACGGGTCCGGGTCGGTCTCCATCCCCTGGTCGGCCGGGTGCTGCTGCACACGGCGGCCACCCGGGCCGAGGTGCGCGACCAGCTGGTGTGGCGGGCCAACGACTCCCTCAGGGGAGCGGGGGAAACGGCCCGGTTGAGCGTGCCGCTCCTGTCGGCCGGCGACGGCTGGGCCTGGTCCCACCAGCTGTCGGTGGACGCCCGCCGGCGGCCGGATCTCAGCTCCGTCCTCGGCGAGCCGGCGCGCTTCGAGGAGCCGGGGCGGCTGTCCGCGGACCGGCTGGGGCGCTATCTGGCGAGCGGCCTGGTCTGTGTCGACGACCCCTGTCCGCCGGACCGCCTCATGCCCTGGCTCGCCGGTCTGCTGGCGTCCGCACCGGACGCGTCCGGCCGGACGGCCGCCGAGCTGCTGACCGAGGCGGCCGGACACCTCGCCCGTATCGCTGACGGCACCCCGTCCCAGCGGTCCCAGGGACTGCGGGGCCTCGACGCCGCCCTCACCGCCGCGCTGAGGGAGCTGGACGCCCCCGACGAGTGGCCGCTCAACGCGGTCACGCCGGTCTACGAGGACCGTGCCGGAGCGGTCGGGGTCGACCCGCCGGTCGGCGAGGCCCGCAGGGCCGTGCTGCGCCACGCCGGGGCGGCCTGTGCTTCCCTCCGGGTCTCGGACGAGTACCAGGCCGTCACCGACGCCTTCGTCGCCCGCTTCGGCGACGGCGGCGTGTGCGAGGACGTCTTCGCCTTCTGCACGGACCTTGCCGAGACCGGGCCGCCGCAGACCGGGCCGCCAGGGGCCCCGCGGCCCGCCCGGCCGGGCCGGTCGAGCTGTCTGCCCTCCCTCGCGGTCCTCTACCAGCACGCCCGTGGCCATGACGAGGGCCCCCTGGTGGTCGTCAACCAGATCTCCTCAGGCTGCGGAGCCATCGCCGCGAGGTTCCACCGACTGCTCGACGGACCGGGCGGCGCCGGGTTCGCCGACCGGCTGCGGAACTGGGTCGCGACCCTCTACCCGCAGGCCGAGTGCCTGGAGTTCGTGCCGGCCAGAGAAGCCAACCCGCTCCAGGCCGACAGCGGCGGACTGCTGCCCGCGCTGCACTGGCCGGGTACCGCCCGGCCGTACGGACCCGGAGCCCCGGTGACGGAGTTGCAGCTCGTGCACGACCCGGACCGCCACGCGCTGGAACTGCGCCGCCGCGGTGCGGGACCGGTCGCCCCCGTCTGCCTGGGGACCGTGCCCCGGCACCTGGTGGGCGGCGCGGCACGGGTGCTGCTGACCCTGGCGGATCCCTGGTGGCTTCCCCCAGGGCAGGCCGACGGGACCCGTACGGACGGTCCGGTCAGCGTGCCGAACGGCGCGTTCCCCCGTCGGAGTGCCGGGCGGGCGGTGGTGTGCCGGGCCCACTGGCGGTGCGACAGCTCCGAGGTGCCCCGACGGGCTTCGGGCGAGGACTGGCCCGACTTCCTCGAACGCGTGGACGGCTGGCGGCGGTCCAGGGGCATGCCCGCGGAGGTCTTTGTGCGATGCGGGACCGGCTTCCCCCGGCGCGACGCACTCCGCAAGCCGCTGTGGATCGCCTTCGCCTCACCCGTCGGGCTGGAGGCACTGCACCGGCTGCCCGATCGGCCCGGGGCGCCGGTGGTCTTCACCGAGTGCCTGCCGGACCGCGAGGACCCGACCGGACGGGTCGGGGGCCGGGAGCGCGTGGTGGAGCACTGCCTGCACGTGGCCCGCACCAGCCCGACGGCAGGAGGGCGGCACTGAGATGGACACAATGGACACACCGGAATGGCTGTACGCACGCCTGCACCACACCAGCCACCAGGACGGGGAGCTCCTGCTGGGCACCCTCGTCCCGGACTGGGCGGCCGCGGCCGAACGGCTCGGCGCCGCTCGCTGGTTCTTCATCCGCTACGCCGACGCCGACGGTCCGCATCTGCGACTGCGCTTCTACGGTCCGCCCGCCGCGATGGACGCGTGCTGGGCCGCGGGACGGGAACTCTGGCGTCGATCCGACCGTCGCAGGACCGCCCCGGGCGAGGTCCGCCGACTCCATCCGGCGGCGGAGGACTTCACCCCGCGCCGCGGTCACCGGCGTCTGTCCCTGGGCGTCTACAGCAGGGAGCACCACTACTACGGGTCCCCCGCCGCCACCGAGATCGCCGAGGAGGTGTTCCAGGCGAGCAGCCGGGCGGCACTCGCCACCGTGGCGGCTACGGGCGCCGACCGCACGGCGCGCGCCCTGCTCGCGCTGGAGTTCCTCCGGGCCTGCACCGGCAGCCTCGGCCCGGCACAGCGCAGCCGCGTCTGGCGACTGCACTGGCGGCACTGGACGGCCGTCCTAGACGGCGATCCGGCGGGGCTGGGCCGGGCGGAGGAGTCAGCGGCGCGCTGGCGGGCCGCCGGGCGTGCCGGCGCTGCGGATCAGGCGGAACCGCTCGTCCGGTTGGCCGAGCGGGTCGTGGACGGAGTTCACCGGGCGCTGGCCGTGGACCCGGAGGCGGTCGCCTCCCGGCTCCTCCTGATGCACATGCACATGACTCTCAACCGACTCGGCTTCCTGCCTCTGGAGGAAGCCGTCCTCGGGCGGGCCGCCCAGGGGGGCGACCATGCCGTCCCCGTCGGCCCCTGAATCCGCCCGCCGCGAGCAGCGCCCCGCCTCCCCGGGGCCGCTTCCGCCGGGGTCCCGTCCTGCCCCCAGCCGGAGAGACCCCGGCCCCAGACCCGGCGCGCGTCCGTGCGCCGTACCGGTCCCGTCCGACCGGACCGGATCCCAGTGATCACGACGATCAGAGAGGAACTCAGATGAACGACCTGGACCTGCACCTGGAGCAGGAAGCACCCGAGATCGAGGTCCTGCCGGACACCCAGTCCGCGGGGTCCTCCGCCGGCTGCGTCAGCACTGCCGGCTCCTTCTCCTGCCCCGCAGGGTCGATCGGCAGCGTGGGCTCCGCCAGCAGCGCCGGCTGACGCGCAGGCGCCCACGTACCGCGCGCACCATCGCCCGGCCCGCCCCGGGCCGGTCCCGCCCCCCGGCGGTCGGGGGGCGGACACACCAACACCCAACGAAGGAGAACCGTCGTGAACGATCTCGATCTGCGCCTGGAGCAGGAAGCGCCGGAGCTGGAGGTGCTCCCCGAGGAGTACTCCGCGGGCAACGTCTCCTGCGCCGCCACCGTGGGCTCCGGCTCGTGCCCCGCCATGACCTGGGGCACCGCCAGCACGCTGAGCTCGAAGTAGCCGTCAGGACCGGGCGGGGCGCCGCCCCACCCGTCGCCGACGACCGACCGGAACACGATCGCGGAGAAGGAGAGTCACGTGTCAGAGACGCACAACCTTGAACTCGTCCTGGAACAGGAACTGCCGGAGCTGGAACCGCTGCCCCCCGCCCAGGCGCCCGGCAGCACCCTCGGCAGCGCCAGCAGCATCAGCTGCGCGTCCTGCCCGGCGGGCTCGCTGAGCAGCGCCGGCACGGCAGGCAGTCGCTGACCCGGCAGCGCACGACACCACACGCGCACCACACGACCCGAGTACCACACCACCCGAGTACGACATCCCTTCCGGCGGGCGACCGCCTGCCGGCCGCAGAACAGGAGGCGACCATGTCCGACTCAGCAGACGACGACCGTCTGAACCCGCTGAAGGCGCTCGACCTGAGCCTCGCTCAGGAACTCCCGGAGCTGGAAGTGCTGCCGTCCGCGCACGCGCCGGGCAGCACCTTCGGCACCGCCGGCACCGGGAGCTCCATCTCCACCCCGTCGGGCACGTTCGGCAGCGCCGGTTCGGCGAGCAGCGCATGAGCGCTGCCCGGCTCCCGGGAGACCGGGTGACCGCGCGCACGGCGTGACCCGGCCCGGGACCGGGCGTGGGAGGCCGGTTCGCGCCGCGTGCGCGGACCGGCCGCCCTCAGTGGCTGGTGAGCTGTCCGGCGAGCTTGCCGTGCATGTCGGCGCTGGGCTTGTTCAGGCCGATGATGGTGACCTTCTTGCCGCGCTGGTTGTACTTGGTCTCGATGGCGTCGAGGGCGGCGACGGAGGAGGCGTCCCAGATGTGGGCGTCGGACAGGTCGATGACGACGTCGTCCGGGTCGTCCTTGTAGTCGAACTGGTAGACGAGGTCGTTGGAGGAGGCGAAGAACAGCTCGCCCGTGACCGCGTACACGACCTGGTTGCCGTCCGGGTCGACGACTCCGGTGACCTCGGCCATGTGGGCCACCCGCTTGGCGAAGATCACCATGGCGGCGACGGAGCCGACGATGACGCCGATGGCGAGGTTGTGCGTGGCGACGACGACGGCGACGGTGACGGCCATGACGGTGGTCTCGCCGATCGGCAGGCGCTGGAGGGTCCTCGGGGCGATGGAGTGCCAGTCGAAGGTGGCGACCGACACCATGATCATGACGGCGACCAGGGCGGCCATCGGGATGTCCGAGACGACCGGCCCGAAGACGATGCACAGCACCATCAGGAAGGAGCCGGCGAGGAAGGTCGACAGCCGCGTGCGGGCGCCGGAGACCTTCACGTTGATCATTGTCTGACCGATCATGGCGCAGCCGCCCATGCCGCCGAAGAAGCCGGTGACGATGTTGGCGATGCCCTGGCCGATGGACTCGCGGGTCTTGTTGGAGTGGGTGTCGGTGAGGTCGTCGACCAGCTTGGCCGTCATCAGCGACTCCATCAGCCCGACCAGCGCGAAGGCGAAGGCGTACGGGGCGATGGTCGTCAGCGTGTCCATGGTGAACGGCACGTCCGGCAGCCCCGGCACCGGCAGCGAGGACGGCAGCTCGCCCTTGTCGCCCACGGTCGGCACCGCGAGGCCCGCGCCGATCGTGATGACGGTCAGAACGACGATGGAGACCAGCGGCGCGGGGACGACACTGGTCAGCTTCGGGAAGAAGACCATCATCAGCAGGCCGGCGGCGATCAGCGGGTACACCACCCACGGCACATCGCTCATCTCCGGCACCTGCGCCATGAAGATCAGGATGGCGAGGGCGTTGACGAAGCCGACCATGACGCTGCGCGGAATGAACCGCATCAGCTTGGCCACCCCGAGCGCGCCGAGGGCTATCTGCATCAGACCGCCGAGAATGACTGCGGCGATCAGGTAGCCAAGGCCGTACTCCTGGTTCAGCGGGGCGATCACCAGGGCTATGGCGCCGGTCGCGGCGGAGATCATCGCCTTGCGGCCACCCACGATCGCGATGACCACCGCCATGGTGAAGGAGGCGAAGAGCCCGACGGCCGGGTCGACTCCCGCGATGATCGAGAAGGAGATCGCCTCGGGGATCAGCGCCAGGGCGACCACGAGCCCGGCGAGGACCTCGGTGCGGAAGACCCTGGGCGAAGCGAGCCAGTCGGGCTTGGACGGCTTGGGCACAGCGGCGAGCGGTGAGGACATGCAACCGTTTCTTGTTCCGTGCGCACACGCCCAACCGCTGGACGCAAGCGCGCTTCGTACTCGACTCCGTTGCCGAGGTCAGTCCCCGGCGGCCCGGCCACGACGGGGGCCCTGCCGGTGGGAGAGGCGGCCGGGAGGCCGCCGGTCGGGCATCATTGCCCGGAAGCCTTGGGTCGCCGCCCGGGTGCGGCCCGGTCCGGACCGCATTGGCGGCGAACATCCATGACTCTACCCTGACGTGAGGGCAGAGTGCGACGTGAGGCTTGTGAAATGCAGATAAACGGCACGTTCGGGCTGTGACTCCAGCCATTCATCCGGGGTGGAGCCGGCCCGTCACGGCGTGCACGGTGGGACGGAGAAGGCAGGCAATGGCGGACCAGGCACGGCAGATGCAGATCGGTGAGGTTGCCGAGAGGACCGGTCTGTCGCTCCGCACGATCCGCCATTACGAGGACGTGGGCCTCGTCACACCGTCCGCCCGCAGCAAGGGCGGCTTCCGTCTCTACACGGAAGCCGACGTCGACCGGCTCATGGTGGTCCGCCGGATGAAGCCGCTGGACTTCTCCCTGGAGGAGATGCGGGAGCTGCTGGGAATCATCGACCGGATCACCGCCGCCGACGACGCCCCTGCCGAGGACGAGCGACAGCGCCTGCGCGAGCGGCTGGACGCGTACCAGAAGGTCGCCGACGCGCGCTGCGAGAAGCTGCGGGCCCAGCTGATGGCCGCCGAGGACTTCGCCGCCACGCTCCACCGCAAGCTCGACGAAGTCGGCTGACCGCGTGCCGCCGTGGCACGGGGCGCCGAGGCGGTCCGGCGCGGGCGGGCGGCGGCGGGGGCCGGACTGCGCCCCGGAGCGGCCCGAGGGCCCGACGGGACAGCGCATCGACTGAACCGGACTCCCGGGCGCACGCCTCCGCGCTCCCTCGCGCTTCCCCGTGTCTCGCAGCACACTTGACGCCTGTACAGGAACTGGCTCTCGGAGGGGGACGCATATGCGGGACAGCCACCGGGCGGATGCCGAGCGACTGTTGGTGCGGGCAGTGGAGGAGGAGCTGCGGCGGACGGGCGGCCGCGGCGACTCCGGCGTGCTGCTGACACGCGCGCGGGCCGCGCTCGACGGCATGGCGGCGGCCGCCCAGGAGGAGTACACGGCGTACGAGCGGGCGCTGGCCGAGGCGGAGGCCGGGCAGGAGCCCCTGTCCGCTCGCTTCAGCCGGCAGAACGTGTCGACTCCGACGCTGGTGACGGCCGTTGCCGCGGTCGCGGCCGTCGGCGCGGACATGGCGTTGGGCACCGCGACGGGCACCGCCCTGAGCGCCGGAGCCGTGGTCGCGGTCGCGGGGGCCGCGACCACGGTCGCCAGGGTGACCGCCGCCCATTGGCCCGCCGCGCACCGCAGGGCAGCTGTTCTCGGCCGCCCCGGCGGCCCCGAGCAGCTGAGGCTGCAGTGGCTGACGGCGCTGGAGGTGCGGGGCATCCGGCCGTTCCTCGACCAGCAGCGGATGCTCGCCTCCACCACCCGTACGGGGTCCAAGAAGGCGGACGTCGTACGGCAGCCGCAGCTGCGCGGCGGGAACCGCAGCGCCGCCGCACGCCGCCGGTCCGCACTGGAGCAGTCGTTCGCGCATCTGCCGCAGCCCGAAGGGCCGTTCGCCGGCCGCCGCGACCAGCTGACGCAGATCGCCCAGTGGGTGCACGCCGCCCGGGCCTCGACGCGGACCCGGCCCACGGTCGTCGTGCTGCACGGCGCTCCCGGCGCGGGCCGCACCACGCTCGCGGTGCGGGCGGCTCACCACCTCAAGGACCAGTTCAAAGGCGCGTGTCTGGTCGACCTCCGCGGCGGGAGCGAGCATCCGCTGTCCACCCGCGACGCCCTGCTGCATCTGCTGAACCGGCTGGGCGCACCGCGCGAGCAGCTGCTGTTCCGTGAGCGCGCCGCCGAACGCACCTCCGCCGAGCAGCAGGTGCGGCGGCTCGGCGAGCTGTACCACCAGCATCTGACCGGCGTGCCGGTGACCGTGGTGCTCGACGACGCGAGCGACCCGGAGCAGGTGCGCGCGCTGGTGCCGGAGCGGTCCGACAGCCTGGTGCTGGTCACCTCCCGCGAGCGGATGAAGTTCCCGGACGACCTGCCCGCCTGGGTGCACGAGCTGTCCGTGGACCCGCTGGACCCGGCCGCCGCCGAGGAGCTGCTGCGGGCGTCCGCGGAGGGCCGGGAGACCGGACCGTACGACGCTCAGGCCGCCGAGCGGGTGCGCGAGTTGTGCGCCGGGCTGCCGCTCGCGCTGCGCATCACGGGCTCCTCGCTCGGCCCCGCTCGCTCCCTGCGACAACTCGCCGCCGACCTCGCCGCACCGCAAGGCACCGCCACCGCATCCGTATCGCAGGGCCCCGCCGGCCCATCCGTATCGCAGCGCACCACCGACCCCGCCGCACCGCAGGGCACCGCCCACCCCTCCGTACCGCAGGGCACCGCCACCGCATCCGTGCCGCAGGGCGGCGACGATCCGCTGGAGTGCGCCCTGCGGCTGCGCTACGACGGGCTGCCGGAACCGGCCCGGCTGCTGCTGCGGCGGCTCGCGCTCGCCGGGCGGGCCTCCCTGGGCGCCGCCGCGGCGGCCGCGCTGCTCGCCGCCGACGACCAGGAAGCGCAGCAGCTGGTCGCCGAGTTGGCCCGCGCCGGCCTGATCGACCCGGTGCGCTCCGGCCGGTACCGGCTGCATGACGCCGTACGGGCCTTCGCCCGCGCCCGGCTGCTGGACGAGGAGAAGCCCGCCGATCGCACTGCCGCGCAGGAACGGCTGATCCAGAACTACGCGGAGCTGGCCGGCGCCGTGATCCACATGGTCGACGGAAAGCGGTCGACGCGGGCCGGCCGGTTCGGGGCGCACGGCTTCCCCTCCCTGGACGCGGCGCTGCGCTGGCTGGACGACGAGTCAAGCTTCATCACCTCCGCCCTGCGGCATGCGGAGGGCGTCAACCAGCAGGCGGTGCTGAACCTGCTGGGCGCCCTGTGCGACTACTGCCTGCTGCGCGGCGACCTGTACCGCCTCGGTGAGATCAGCGAGCTGTCGCAGGCGGTGGGCCAGGGGCTGCTGGAACGTTCGGTGCAGTACCGCACCGGCATCGCCGCCCGCCAGCTCGGCGAGCTGGACACGGCCCGCACCACCCTGACGTCCGTCGTCGGCCTCTACCGCGAGGCGCACAACGAGCCGGGCGAGGCGCTGGCGCTCTGCTCGCTCGGCATCACCCTGCACCACCAGGGCAATCTGACGGAGGCGGCGGCAAAGCTGCGGGAGGCGGCAGCCCTCCAGTCCGCGGAGGAGCGGTCCGGCGACCGGGCCTGGTCGCTGCACGCACTCGCCGCCGTGGAACGCGACCGGGCGAACCTGGCGGAGGCGCTGACCCTGCTGGCCGACGCCATGGAGCTGCACCGGGAGAACGAGTCCCTGCACGGCGAGGCCTGGACCCACTTCCAGCTGGGACAGGTGTGCCTGCGGATGGGCGATGTGCCCCGCGCGGAGACGGAGCTGCGGGCCGCGCTGGAATTGTACGGGCGCACCCGTGACGGCAGAGGCGAGGCCTGGGCGCTCACCCAGCTCGCCCGGGCCCGCCTGGTGGACGGCGACGCGTCGGCGGCGGTGGACCAGCTCCGCCAGGCCCTTTCTCGGCACCGGGACAGCGAGGACGCACGCGGCGAGGCATGGACCCTGTACTACCTGGGGCAGGCGCTGGAGGAGCGCGGCGACCGCGATCAGGCGGTGCGGGAGCTGGAGCGGGCGCGGACGATGTTCTCGCGGATGCGGGATGTGTACGGGCTTGCCTGCTCCCGTCACCACTCGGGCCGGGTCACCCGGGACCAGCGCGCCGCCCGCACCGGCAGTCTGCGGAACTCGGGCTTCGCCCGCCAGCTGCTGACCGACGCCCGCGCGGACTTCACCCGCATCGGCGTGGCGCACGGCGCCGCCTGGACCTGTCTGGAGCTGGCGGTGATCGACGCGGGCAACAACCGGGCCGCCCAGGCGCTTCAGCTGTGCGACGAGGCGGGCGTGCTGTTCGCCTCGTACGGGGACCGTCGCGGCGCGGACTGGGCGGCGTTCCTGCGCTGCACGCTGCTGCCGTACGCCTCTCCCGGCGGCTCCGAGGTCGGCGCCGCCGTCGCCGAGGAGGAACTGGCCCGCCTCCTGGCCGCCCCGCACCCCTTCCGCGACGCCAAGCTGGAGGACTGCGCGGAGGCCCTCTCCGTGATGCTGACCCGAGGCATCCGCCTTGAGGACGGCTGGCAGGCCTGGGCCCTGGGCATGGTCCCGACCCGCCACGCGCGTGAGGTCATGGGGGTGCCGGTGGGCGCGGAGGGATAGCGCCCCGCCGCTGACGAGAACCGCCGTAGCGGTCCCGCAGCGGCGCGGCCGCCGCGGGACCGGGTCCCTGCGGAGACCGCAGGGACCGCAGGGACCGCAGGGACCCACGGAGCCGCAGGGGTCCGGGGGTGAGAAGCCCCCGGCAATGGGATCAGGCCGTGCCCGGCGCGTCCTTCTTCGACGGCGTCGCCGCCCCCGGCTCCGGCGCCTCCTCGAAGTTGACCCGCCCCATGTGGCGGTTCATGGACTTCATCAGGAACCACACCCCCACCGCCAGCGCGGCGAAGACGAGGAAGCCGAGGACTCCGGGCGTGACCTTGTTCTCGTCGAGCTCCTTGGCGAGCGGTACGAGATGCGTCGCTGCGATGTGTGCGCTTGCGCTCATGTCAGGCATTGTCCCGGACGCCCGCGAAGAGGTCGTCCTCGGGGAGGGAGGTGTCGACGAGCGACTTCGCGAGCTCGTACTCCTCCGTCGGCCAGACCTCCTTCTGGATCTCCATCGGCACCTTGAACCAGCCGCCGTCCGGGTCGATCTGCGTCGCGTGCGCGATCAGCGCCTTGTCGCGGATCTCGAAGAAGTCCGCACACGGGACGTGCGTGGTCAGCGTCCGCTCCGCGCGCTCGAACTCCTTCCAGCGCTTGAGCCACTCCCCGTACGGGGAGTCCATTCCGCGTTCCAGCAGCGCCTCGTGCAGCGCGAGCGTGCGCGGACGGTTGAAGCCCTGGTTGTAGTAGAGCTTCTGCGGCTGCCAGACGGGCCCGAACTCGCTCTCGGGGAACTTCTCCGCGTCCGCCGCCCCGTCGAAGGCCACCATCGTGATCTTGTGGGTCATGATGTGGTCGGGGTGCGGATAGCCGCCGTTCTCGTCGTACGTGGTGATCACCTGGGGCCTGAAGGAGCGGATGGACTCCACCAGCCGCCCCGCCGCCTTGTCCACGTCCTCCAGTGCGAAGCAGCCCTGCGGCAGCGGAGGCAGCGGGTCGCCTTCGGGCAGGCCGGAGTCGACGAAGCCGAGCCACTCCTGGCGTACGCCGAGGATCTCCCGGGCCTCGTCCATCTCTCTCTTGCGGACCTCGTGGATGTGCTCCTCGATATAGGCGTCACCCTGGAGCTTGGGGTTGAGGATGGAGCCGCGCTCGCCCCCCGTGCAGGTCACGACCAGCACGTCCACCCCCTCGGACACATACTTGGCCATCGTGGCCGCGCCCTTGGACGACTCGTCGTCGGGATGGGCGTGGACGGCCATCAGTCGCAGCTGCTCAGTCAAAACTCGATCCTCGTTCATCCGTCACATTCGGAGACTTCTATAGTGACCGAACCGGGGGGCGGAAAATTCCGGCGTCCGGCCCGTGGAAAGGGACGATCATGAGTGCGGTGCGGCAGCAGCTCCCGGAGGGCCGTTACGGCCGCTCGGCGGATGAGCGCGCGGACCGCAAGCTCAAGGTCGTCGGAGCGGTGCTGGGCGTCGGCCTGGTGGCGATGGTCGGCTGGTTCGGCTACGACTACATCGCGGGGCAGAAGATCAGCGCCGAGATCATCAAGTTCGACGTGACCTCCGCGGACGAGGTGCAGGTGCATCTGGAGGTGCGCAAGGACGCGGACGCGACCGGAAGCTGCGTGGTGCGCTCCCGCTCCGAGGAGGGCGTCGAGGTCGGTCGTCTCGAGGTGCCCGTCGACCGGCCGGGGCAGGCGCGGATCGACCGGGTGGTGAAGGTGCGTACGACGGCCCAGGCGACCAGCGCCGAGCTGGTGGGCTGCCACGCCCGCTGAGGCCCCGGTTCGACGGACCCGGCCGACGGACCCGCGACGGTCCGGACCCGGCCGACCCGGCTGCCGGACCCGGCCGACGGGCATGGCCGACGGGCACGGCTGATCTGCCCGACTGCCCGACCGGCCGGCTCGCCCCGGACCGCGCCCGGCCGACCCGGTTACGTAGGCGATGACCTGCGCATACGTCATTCTGATGGCTTTCGTCCTCCCTCTTTGGGCCCGGAATTGTTAGGCTCGTGGTTTCGCCCGCTCATGGAGGACCATTCTTCTGGGTAGGGCGATGCTTTGTATTCCCAGTACCTACAAGGAGCACCTGTGACCCAGACCAGCGAGAGCGTCACCTGGCTCACCCAGGAGGCGTACGACCAGCTCAAGGCGGAGCTGGAGTACCTGTCTGGTCCCGCGCGCGTCGAGATCGCCAAGAAGATCGAGGCTGCGCGTGAGGAGGGCGACCTGCGGGAGAACGGCGGGTACCACGCGGCCAAGGAGGAGCAGGGCAAGCAGGAGCTCCGTGTGCGCCAGCTGACCCAGCTCCTGGAAAACGCCAAGGTGGGCGAGGCTCCGGCGGATGACGGCGTCGCGGAGCCCGGCATGGTCATCACCGTCGCCTTCGACGGCGACGAGACCGACACCCTCACCTTCCTCATGGCCTCGCGCGAGTACGCGAGCGGCGACATCGAGACGTACTCGCCGCAGTCCCCGCTCGGCGCCGGTGTGAACGGCAAGCGGGTCGGCGAGGAAGCGGAGTATGAGCTGCCGAACGGCAGGATGGCGATGGTGAAGATCATCGAAGCTAAGCCGTACACGGGCTGACCCGGACCGAGCGCCGGACGACGGCGAGGGGCCGCTCCCGCAGAGTTGCGGGAGCGGCCCCTCGCCATGTCACAGGCGTCGGCTTACCGGGGTCAGGCCGCGGCCGAGCGGTACTTGCGCACCGCCAGCGTCCGGAAGAACGCGATGATCAGGACCGACCAGATGACCGAGGCCAGGATCGGGTGCTGCATCGGCCAGGCGTCCGGCGCCTTGTAGCCCGGCGGAAGGTTGCCGAACAGCTCACGGGCCGCCTGCACGGTGGCGCTGAAGGGATTCCACTCGGCGATGTGCCGCAGCACCGTCGGCATGTTGTCGGAGGGCACGAAGGCGTTCGAGATGAACGTCAGCGGGAAGAGCCAGACCAGCCCGCCCGAGGTGGCCGCCTCCGGGGTCCGCACCGACAGGCCGATCACCGCGCCGATCCAGGAGAAGGCGTAGCCGAGGAGCAGCAGCAGGGCGAAGCCCGCCAGCACCTTGCCCGCGTTCTCATGGGTGCGCCAGCCGACGATCAGCGCGACGAGGGAGAGCACGACGAGCGTCAGCGCCGTCTGCACCAGATCGGCCAGCGTCCGGCCGGTGAGCACCGCTCCCCGCGCCATGGGCAGTGAGCGGAACCGGTCGATCAGGCCCTTGTGCATATCGTCGGCGATGCCCGCGCCCGCGCCTGCCGTGGCGAAGGTGACGGTCTGGGCGAAGATGCCGGCCATCAGATACTCGCGGTAGTCCGACGGCGAGGTGCTGCCCCCGACGGCGATGGAGCCGCCGAAGACATAGCTGAAGAGCACCACGAACATGATCGGCTGGATCAGCCCGAAGACGACCACTTCGGGGATCCGCATCATTCTGATCAGGTTCCGCCGGGCGACGACGAGGGAGTCGTTCACCGACTGGACGATGCCGCCGCGGGGGCGGGGGGCCGCGGGCAGGGCGCCGCCGCCCTGGGTCTTCGTGGCGGTGGCGGTCACTTCACGGCCTCCTTCTGCTGCGCCGCGCCGTCGGCGCCGGTCTCGGTCTCGGTCTCGGCCGCATGACCGGTGAGGGATATGAACACATCGTCGAGCGTGGGCCTGCGCAGCCCGATGTCGTCGATCTCCACCCCCCGGGCGTCCAGCTCCCTGATCACCTCGGCCAGCAGCTTGGCCCCGCCGGTGACGGGCACTGTCAGCTTTCTGGTGTGGTCGGCGACGGCGACCTCGCCCTTGCCGAATCCTGCGAGGACCTCGCGGGCCGGGGCTATCTGCTCGCTCACATGAACGACCACCTCGACGCGCTCACCGCCGGTCTGCGCCTTGAGCTGGTCGGCGGTCCCGCGGGCGATGACCCGGCCGTGGTCGACGACGCAGATGTCATGGGCCAGCCGGTCGGCCTCTTCGAGGTACTGGGTCGTCAGCAGCAGAGTCGTGCCGCCGTCGACGAGCTCCTCGATGACCTCCCAGAGGGCCTGGCGGTTGCGCGGGTCGAGTCCGGTCGTGGGCTCGTCCATGAACATCACCGGCGGGGAGACCACCAGTGCGGCGGCCAGGTCCAGCCGGCGGCGCATGCCTCCGGAGTAGGTCTTGGCCGGGCGGTCGGCGGCGTCGGCGAGGTTGAACCGCTCCAGCAGCTCGGCGGCGCGGGCTTTGGCGTCGCGTGCGCTCATCTGGTAAAGCTGGCCGACCATCTGAAGGTTCTCACGCCCCGTCAGATACTCGTCGACGGCGGCGAACTGACCGGAGAGGCCGATGGAGCGGCGCACCTCGTTGGGATGCTTGAGCACGTCGATGCCCGCGACGACCGCGCTGCCGCTGTCGGGCTGCAGAAGGGTGGTCAGAACCCGCACGGTGGTGGTCTTGCCGGCGCCGTTCGGGCCGAGAAGTCCCAGAACCGTGCCTTCGGGGACGTCGAGATCGACGCCGTCCAGAGCCCGTACGTCGCCGAAGGTCTTGACCAGGCCTTCGGCGTAGATGGCGCCTGGCATGGAGAGTCTCCCAGAGTGGCAGGTGGATGGGTGGGCTTGGCTGTCGTGAGCAAATCCTGGATATGCCGTGTTTCCCCCGCATGACAGGACGAAGCCGCGACAGCAGACACCACGTTAACGCGATACATCGCGATACTCAAATGGTTTTTTTCGCGACTGTGTCGCGTCTTGCCGCCCAACGCCGGGACGCCGCGGACGGACAGGCTCACTGCTGCGGCATCACGCGGTAACCCGCCTCGCGCAACGCCGTCGCGACCTCCTCGCAGTGCTCGGGCCCCTTCGTCTCCAAGTGCAGCTCCACCTCCACCTCGGTCAGCCCGAGGCGCGGATCGGTCCGGACATGGCTGACGTCCAGGACGTTGGCGTCGACCACCGACAGCGCGCCCAGCAGCCCGGCCAGCGCACCCGGCCGGTCCGCGAGGCGCAGCCGCAGCGAGAGATAGCGGCCCGCCGCCGCCATGCCGTGCCGCAGCGTGCGCTGGAGCACCAGCGGATCCACGTTGCCGCCGGACAGCACCGCGACGACCGGCCCCCCGGAGAATGCCGAAGGCTCGCTCAGCAGGGCCGCCACCGGGCTCGCCCCGGCCGGCTCGACAACCAGCTTCGCCCGCTCGAGACAGAGCAGCAGCGCACTGGAGAGGGCGTCCTCGGAGACCGTGCGCACCTCGTCGACCAGTTCGGCGACGATCCCGAAGGGCGCATCCCCCGGCCTGCCCACCTTGATGCCGTCCGCCATCGTCGTCGGGTTGTCGACGGCGACGGGACGCCCGGCGACCAGCGACGGCGGATAGGCGGCCGCCCCCTCCGCCTGTACGCCGATCACCCGCACATCGGGGCGCAGCGCCTTCACCGCCACCGCGATGCCCGCGATCAGTCCGCCGCCCCCTACGCCGACGACGATCGTCCGCACCTCCGGGCACTGCTCCAGGATCTCCAGGCCGACCGTGCCCTGGCCCGCGATGATGTCCGGGTGGTCGAAGGGGTGGATGAACACCGCCCCGGTCTCGCGCGCATAGCGCTGCGCCGCCGCCAGGGTGTCGTCGACGACATGGCCGACCATCCGCACATCGGCGCCGTACTCACGGGTCGCCGCCACCTTGGGCAGCGGTGCGCCCACCGGCATGAAGACGGTGGACCGCACCCCGAGCAGGGACGACGCCAGCGCCACGCCCTGGGCGTGGTTGCCCGCGGAGGCTGCGACGACGCCGGCCGCCCGCTCCTCCGGGGACAGCCCGGCGATCCGCACATACGCCCCGCGCAGCTTGAAGGAGCCGGTGCGCTGGAGGTTCTCGCACTTCAGATGGACAGGGGCGCCCACCAGCTGCGACAGATGCCTGCTGCCCTCCATGGCGGTGACGCGGGCGACGCCGGTGAGCATCTTCTGCGCCCCCTTGACGTCGTCCAGGATGACGGCCGGGGCACGGCCGCGCCCGCGGGCGCCGGAGGGGAGAAAGGGGCCAGGCCTGCTCACACTCATGACGCAAGTCTCGCAGCTCACGCCCCAACCGTCCCACCGCCTCCAGGGCTTCTCATGGGTTTACCCAGGGCCGGTACGCACGGGGGCGGGGCCGCGTACTCTGTCCCCCACCAACCGACCGACGCACGAGAGAGCCCCGCTGCCATGCCCACCTCTCAGGACATGACGAGTCATCTCGACCACGGCCTCCTCGATGCCCTCCAGCACCAGGTAGCCGTCTTCGCCCGCCGCGCGGAGCAGACCCGGCTCGGCGGAGTGGGCCAGGTCCGCAACTCCATGGACCGTGCCGCGTATCTGCTGCTCAACCGGCTCGACCAGGAGGGGCCGATGGGCGTCAAGGCGCTCGCCGCCGGCATGGGCATCGACTCCTCGACCGTGACCCGCCAGGTCGCCCCGCTCGTCGACACCGGTCTGGTGAAGCGGACCTCGCACCCGGAGGACGGGCGGGCCGTCGTGCTGCAGCTCTCCCCGCGCGGGCAGGCCAGGCTGGAGGAGGTGCGGGCCTCGCGCCGCGAGCTGATGGCGCAGGTCACGGAAGGCTGGACGGAAGCCGAGCGGGACTCCTTCTGCACCCTGCTGACCCGCTTCAACGGCGCACTGTCGGCGCGCCAGGCGGGGCTGCCGGCGGCGGACCCGGAGTCGCCGCACCCCCAGTGACCGAACGCGGACGCACCGAGGGGCCGGCGTCCCCCGCCCCCGGGCAGGCCCCGACCCCGGGCCGGATCGGCCGGATCCCGGCTTGACCGGCCCTTGCCGACCCCTTGACCGGGCCGCACACGCTGGCCCTATATGAGGACGTGAGCGATCGGCAGACGGCAACGCGGCGTCGCCGTGCCCGGGAGTTCGAGGCGTTCGTCGCGGGCGCGGCGCCGCGGCTGCTGCATGCCGCAACGCTGCTGACGGCCGAGCCTCCCACGGCCAATCCGCACGCGCAGCGGCTGCTGACCGCGGCCCTCGCCCGCACCTACGCGGAGTGGGACCGGCTGCGCGGCGAGGATCCGTACGACCGCACCCGCCAGGAACTGGCCGCCCGTTTCGCCCGCGCCGCCCGTCGGCACTCCCGCCCGCGGGGCGGACTCCTGGACCGGCTGACGTCCCAGGAGCGGCTGATTCTCGTGCTGCGGCTGTACGAGGGGGTCGCGGAGGAGCAGACGGCGGCGCTGGTGGGCCTGCCGGAGGAGCGGGTTCGGGCGATCTGCGCACGGGCGGTCGCGGCAATGCGGGACACGGCAGTGCGGGAGACAGCGGCGCGGGTCATGACGGTGCAGAACGCGACGGTGCAGGACGCAGCGGCGCGGGACGCGGCGGGCACGGCGGCGGACGCGCGCGGCGCGAGGACGCCGTGATGAGCCTCCCGGACGGGCCCGCGGACCACCGCCGCCACCACCACCGCCACCGCAAGGAGGACAAGGAGGACGAGGTCCGACGGATGCTGCAGACGCCGCATCCGTCCGTGCCCGCCGATCTGTGCGACCGGGCCGCCGCCCACGGCGCCCGGCTGCTGCGCCGGCGCCGGGCGCTGCGGCGGACCGGTTGGCTGCTGCTGACCGCCGCGGCGCTCTGCCTCACGGTCTGGGCCTCGGCGACACAACCCTGGGACCCGCCGCCCGCGGACCGCACCCCTCCGCTGATCGGCTGGTGATCCTCCACCCGGGCTGGTCCGGGCCGCCGTCGACACGCGGTCTCCGTCCGCGGCCACACCGGCGGACCGGAGCTGCGTTCCATGACCCAGAAGTCGCTTGAGGCCTTGAGGCCCTTGAGGCCCTTGAGGCCTTTGAGGACGAGAAGGTCAGATCAGCGCGTGGCGTCCCTCACGGCACAAGGGAGCCGTGGACACAACGGCTCACGGACACCAGAGGGCCGCGGACTCCAGAGGGCCGCGGACACGAGAGGACCCCGGACACAAGAGGACCCCGGACACAAGGGCTCACCTACGCAAGGGAGCCGGGGTCCGCCCCGGACCCCGGCCCCCAGCCGCACGGCGCTCGCCTCGACGCCTAACCCAGCGCCTGCCTCAGATCGGCCAGCAGGTCGTCCGCCGACTCTATGCCGACCGACAGCCGCACCAGATCCGCCGGCACCTCCAGCGGGGAGCCCGCGGCCGAAGCGTGCGTCATCCGACCCGGGTGCTCGATCAGGGACTCGACGCCGCCCAGGGACTCGCCCAGGGTGAACAGCTTCGCCCGGTTGCAGACCTCGACCGCCGCCGCCTCGCCGCCCGCGACGCGGAAGGACACCATCCCGCCGAACGCCTTCATCTGCTTGGCTGCCAGCTCATGGCCGGGGTGCTCCGGCAGCCCCGGGTAGAGCACCTGCTCGACCTTGGGATGGCTGGTGAGCATCTCCGCGATCCGCGTCGCGTTCTCGCTGTGCCGGTCCATGCGCACCGCCAGCGTCTTGATCCCGCGCAGCACCAGCCAGGCGTCGAACGGGCCGGCCACCGCGCCCATCGCGTTCTGGTGGTACGCCAGCTCCTCGCCGAGTGCCGCGTCCGCAGCGACCAGCGCACCGCCGACCACGTCGGAGTGGCCGCCCATGTACTTGGTGGTGGAGTGCACCACCACATCCGCGCCCAGTGCCAGCGGCTGCTGAAGGTAGGGGCTGGCGAAGGTGTTGTCGACCACCAGCCGGGCGCCCGCGCCGTGCGCCACCTCGGCCAGGGCCGTGATGTCGGTGATGCCGAGCAGCGGGTTGGACGGGGTCTCGACCCAGATCACCTTCGTACGGTCGGTCACCGCGGCCCGTACGGCGTCCACGTCGGAGGTGTCGGCCACCGAGAAGTCCACGCCCCACCGCTGGACCACCTTGGCGAAGAGCCGGAAGGTGCCGCCGTACGCGTCGTTCGGGATCACGACATGCGCGCCGGGATGGAGCACCGCACGCAGCAGGCAGTCCTCGGCGGCAAGGCCGGAGGCGAAGGCGAGCCCGCGACGGCCGCCCTCCAGCGCCGCCAGGTTCTCCTCCAGCGCGGTGCGCGTCGGGTTGGCGCTGCGGCTGTACTCGTAGCCGCCGCGGAGTCCGCCGACGCCGTCCTGCTTGTACGTGGACACCTGGTAGATGGGCGGAACGACCGCGCCGGTCAGCGGGTCCGCCGTGTTGCCCGCATGGATGGCGCGGGTCTCGAAGCTCTGCTCACTCTGGTCGTCGCTCATGGTCCGAGCGTAATCCGCAGGTCCGAGGTTCACCGCATGCCGATCGTTTCCGGTGGTCCCGCCCGGCCGTCCGCGTCCGGGACAATGAGGCCATGGAGATTCTCTGGTTCCTGGCCGCGATGGCGATGTTCGCCGCGGTCCTCATGCCCTTCCTGCGCCGCCGGGCCGGCATCCGCCAGGTCGCGCCGGGCTCGCCCGACGCCGCCGACCCGGACGCCTACGGCTTCGTCCGCCAGGAGGAGCTGGACATCCGGCTGCCCGGACCGGACCAGGACCTCCTCGACGTGCTCGACCTCGTCCAGCGCACCCAGGACTGGCGGGCCGCCGCCCAGCTGCTGGCCGGCACCCCCAAGGAGGGCGAGGTGCGCTGGCAGCGCGTCCAGGCCTTCGCCGGGGCCGCGTCGCTGGAGCTCCGGCAGGCCCCCGGCGTCGGCGGGGCCTGGCTGCGCGACTGGCGCTCGCAGGCCCCGAAGGACGCGGGCGGCGCGCAGGTGCACGCCGAGTTCCTGGTGCAGCAGGCCTGGCGGTCCTCCTCCGCGGGCGCGGACGACTTCCGGATCATCCTCGAAGAGGCGCGCTCGGTCTGCGCCGAGGCCGCGCTGCTGGCCCCGGGCGACCCGGTCCCGTACATCGTCGAACTGTCCGCAGCGCGCGGACTCGGATACTCCCCCGAGCAGTTCGACCAGGTGTGGGCGAAGGTCATCGACCGCGCCCCGGCCCACATGGGCGCACACCTGGCCGCCCTGCACTACTGGTGCGAGAAGTGGCACGGCTCCCGCGAGGAGGCCGACCGCTTCGCGACGGCGGCCGCCGCCCGCGCCCCGCAGGGCTCCCTGCTGGCCGCGCTGCCGCTGTTCGCGGTGTACGAGCATCTGCCCGAGGTCAACATGGTGCGGGGCTTCTACGAGAGCGCCGTGGTGAAGACCGCGATCGAGGGCGCGCTGTTCGCGGTGCACTCGGCCCGCCCGGACGACCCGATGCTCGCGCACGTACGGCATCTGCTGGTCCTCTTCCTCGTACGGGCGGAGCGCTGGACCGAGGCGATGCACCAACTGGTCCGGGTGGACGGCCACATCGGCGCCCTGCCGTGGACGCACAGCGCCGACCCGGCGGCGGAATACGCGGTGTACCGGGCGCTCGCGGTGGCGGGCTACGAGGCGAACGGCGGCAGCCCGGCGACCCTGCCGCGCTGAGAGTTCCCACGCATCCTCCCTGGCTAGCAGAGCCCCGACCCGGCCGCCCGCGGCCCGTAGGCGCATAGCCGAAGCGCCGCGCCCGCTGCTGGAGCTCTCCCGCCGGGGGCTGCGGGGGCTACCGGTCCTGCGCGGCCTGCGCGGGCTGCCGGGCCCGCGGAATCTCCTCCGCCCTCCGTACGTTCTAAGTGAAGCAGCCCGACCGCCGAGGAGACCCACCCCATGTTCCTGTCCCGCCGCACCCCCCAGCTCCCCGCCCCGGAGGAGGCCCTCCCCGGCCGCCCCACCCCCGACTTCGACGTCCCCTCCCGCCACACGGTCCTCGGCACCCCCCTCGCCGGCCCATACCCCGACCACCTGGAGACGGCGGACTTCGCCCTGGGCTGCTTCTGGGGCGCAGAGCGGAAGTTCTGGCAGACCAAGGGCGTCTGGACCACCCTCGTCGGCTACCAGGGCGGCCTCACCCCGAACCCCTCCTACGAGGAGGTCTGCTCCGGCCTGACCGGCCACACCGAGGTCGTCCGCGTGGTCTTCGACCCGGCCGTCGTGTCATACGAGACCCTCCTGAAGGTCTTCTGGGAGTCGCACGACCCCACCCAGGGCTTCCGCCAGGGCAACGACGTCGGCACCCAGTACCGCTCGGCGATCTACACCCACTCCCCCGCCCAGACGGCCACGGCCGAGTCCTCCCGCGACTCCTACCAGCGCGCCCTGTCCGCCGCGGGCCACGGCACGATCACAACGGAACTCCTGCCCGCGGAAGGCCGCCCCTTCTTTCCCGCCGAGGCGTATCACCAGCAGTACTTGGACAAGAACCCGGCGGGCTACTGCGGCATCGGCGGCACGGGCGTCAAGCTGAGTGACCCGTTCGAAACGAACTGGGGCCGCTCCTGCCCGACCGGCATCGCTTCTGTGCCGGAGGTCACGGACAAGTAAGCCCGTGTGAGCCCGGTTCTCGAAGAGGCCCGCCGTGCGCCGACAAGCGCACCGTGCGCCGGCGCGCCCTCTTCACAAGGCACGATGGTCGAAAATCACTGTCCGCCTGCTCCGGCAGGCACCACCCTGTACGCCATGGAAGAACCGCAACGCGTGATCCGTGCGGCCTATGCCGAGTCCACGATCACCGTCTACCAGGCGTACTCCCCGGAGATAGGCCTGCCCGCCGCCCGGGAGGGCCGTTTCCCCTCCGTATGGAAGCGGGACAGGATGACGTGGATCAAGCCCTCGTTCCTGTGGATGATGTACCGCTGCGGCTGGGCCGCGAAAGCCGGGCAGGAGACCGTCCTCGCTGTCGAGATCGGTCGTGACGGCTTCGAGTGGGCGCTGCGCCACGCGTGCTTGTCGAGCTACGCCCGCGGGGTACACCCCGACCGAGCCACTTGGCAGCGTGAGTTGAAGCGTGCGCCTGCTCGCGTGCAGTGGGACCCCGAGCGGAACCTGCACCTTCAGCCGCTGCCATACCGATCCCTGCAACTCGGCCTCGCCGGTGAGGCCGTACGACGCTACGCAGACGAATGGACGGTCAGCATCCGCGATGTGACGCCACTCGCCCACGAGATCCACGCCCTCGTCAACGGTGGTGACCTGGACTCCGCCACCCGACTGCTGCCCCAGGAACGCCCCTACCCCATTGGAGACGAGCTTCTTGCTCACCTACGCGGATAACGGACCGCTCCACCCGGCAGCCCGCTCCGGCTCATGGGTCACATGGCAGCACATGCTCATAGGCACGGGCGTGAGCTGCCCGATCGGCATCGTGCCCGTCGACGACTCGGCGCACCGGCCCTGACGCGTTCGAAACTCACTCCCCGAATCTCGGCCTGCCCGCGGTCCGGGACAGCCGCTTCCCGTCCAAGTGGAAGCGGGACCGGATGACGTGGGTCATCAAGCCGCGTTGACGGTCTCTTTCCGTAGCGGAAGCCGACAGGAACCTGCAGCCAGAGGCCCGGTCACGGCGGTCCGGCGGAGGGTTCCACCAGGTGCCGCCGTGGTGTGCGGAGCAGGGGTGCCCGCACATCTCCGGTGGGCTGACCGGTCGGCGTGGGAAATTGCCCGGGTCAGCACGACCCGACATGATCGTTTCCCGAGTCGCGGAAGTGCTGAATCGGACGAGCCCGGCCGCATCCGCAGAGGGATGTGGCCAGGTGTTGCCGCTGTGCAGGAGGAGGGCTAGATGCTCGGTGTGTGCAGCGGCTTCGTCACCATGAACGACGGCGTACGGCTGCACTACCTCGAGGCCGGCAGCGGCCCGGACATGCTTCTCGTCCCCGGCTGGTCGCAGACCGCCGCGCAATGGAGGCACCAGATCGACGACTTCGCGCGCACACATCATGTGATCGCGATCGACCACCGCGGCCACGGCGGATCCGACAGGCCGGATCACGGCTACCGGGTCGCTCGTCTGTCGACGGACCTCCATCAACTCATTCATCTCCTGGACCTCACCGAGGTCGTCTGGGTGGCCCACTCCATGGGCTGCGCGCTGGCGTGGTCCTACTGGGACCTGTTCGGTGGGGACCGGCTGGCGCGCCTGGTGCTGTTCGACGAACCCGCCGTTCTGGTCCGCCAGCCGTACTGGCCGGACGGCCTGGCCGAACACCTTGGCGCGTTGTACGGCCTCGGACAGGTCGCCGATGTCGTCGCGGGACTCCGCGACCCGCTCTCGGATGCCGAGATTCTCAGTGCCGAGTTCCTCAATGCCATGTGGACTCCGGCCGCCGACGAGGGGGACCGCCAGTGGGTTCTCGCCCAGAACCTGCTCCTGCCCAGGGAGTACGCCGGCAGACTACTGCTGGACAACGTCATGCAGGACTGGCGTGACGTCCTGCCCAGGATCACCGTTCCGACACTGGTCATCGGGGGGAACGACAGCGTGATCCCCTCCGCTGCCGCGCGGTCAGTGGCCTTGGCCATTCCCGGGGCCGTCGTGCGGATCCTCCGCGAGCGTGCCAGCCACTTCGCATTCTGGGAGAACCCCGTCGCATTCAACCGGGAGGTCCGGGCCTTCCTCGACATGCCCGTCGACGCCGACGGGCACCTGGTGTCGGCCGGGCGGGCGCACAACGATGCGGCAAGCCCGCAGGAAGGGTCTGCGAACAAGGCTTGACGCCTGGACGAAGCCCACGCGGCCATCGGCCTCCCGGCCCGGTGGGCAGGCTGAGCTACGCGGCCGCGTTTGAGTAGCAGTACTCTCACGCGGCCGTGCGGGCGGGACCACGATGACGGTCACACGGCCCGGACAGCGGGCCCACCAGCACGACGGCCACGGGCAGGCCATGTGGCCGGCGCGGGTCCGTCGGCGTCGAGGAGCACCATGCGTTCTACGTTGCGCACCATCGCGAGCCTCACCTTCGGCAATTGGCTCTCAGGCACCTACCTCGGCCTCGCCGGTTTCCTGCTCCTGGCGGGCGCTGGTGAAGACGGCAGCCTGGGCGCCGGGCTGTTCGCACTGTTCCTTGCGGGGCCGACAGGCGCAGCACTGCTCTCCGTCGCCAACACTGCGGGCACCTGGGCGCAGACCGATGCGACGGTGTGGTGCATCCTCCTGTTCTCGTACGCCTTCCAGGCATTCCTCCTGGGGGTGCTCGTTCGCGCCGTTCGGCGGTTCGTGGAAAGCGGCCGGACCGCCTGCCCCGCCGGGGACGAACTGTCGACTACTTCGCGCCTGTGACCGGGTGAGACGTCCCACGGGCCTCGTCCCGCCGGTCCGTCCGGGTGGCCTGGATCGCCTCCGCCGACGGCGCTAAGTCGGGGAGCGGACCCGGTCGAAACTCGTCGTGACGGTGCGAAGCAGCACAAGGGGGGTGTGTCGGGCGACGTCTACGCCTGGGAGAGCAGCCACTGGGCCGTGATATTCCACAGCTGCGGCTGCTGCAACCCGCTCGTACGGGCCGCCGCGTACGAGAAGTGGTGCCGGCTCGTCGAGCGCCGCGAGGAGTCCACCCGCCGTCGGCGGCGTGAACGGCTTGCGCGGGACCCCATACGCCTGGGGCCCGCCCGCAAGGCCGTACTCCTGCGCAGCGGCGGGCACTGTGAGAACCCCGCCTGCGCGGGGCAGCCGGCCGACGTCACGGACCGGGGTGAGCCGATACTCGAGGTGGACCACATCGTGGAGATCACCCGCGACGGCCCCGACCACCCGAGCCAGATGATCGCGCTCTGCCCGAACTGCCATGCCGTCAAAACCCGTGGGCGGAGCCGGGATGCTCTGCGCAAGACCTTCCTCGAGGTCGCTCTGGAGCGGCACCGGCAGATGAACAGAAGTTTGGACGGCTGAGGGGGGCGAGTGCCGTCGCCGCCAGGACGGCGTCCACCGTCTCGGCGGCCGACTGTGGAGCGTTGTCGATCCACGCCCCCTCGTCGGCGAGTTCCTCGCGGGCCGCCGCGTCCAGCGGTGCCCAGTTCGTCGTCAGCGTCTTGTCACGCGCGAGGTTGCGCTGCCAGGCCGTGTCCGGGCCGGGGGCCAGGACGATCACATGGAGCGGGCGGGTGACGAGCGTGCGGCGGTAGAACGCCAGATGGGAGCGGCGTACGACCACGTCGTCGATCACCGGAAGGAATCCGGCGGCGGCGAAACTGTCCGCCAGCAGACAGGCGTTGCGGGCGCGCAGGAGGATCTGGCGGTCGGCCTCCCGGTCCCCCTCCGGTGTGGGATGACGCCCGCCGGAGACGATCATCTCTTGGAGGCGGTCGACCTCGATGTGCGCGGCCTTCGGGAAGCATGCCGCCAGGGCGGCGGCCACCGTGGACTTGCCGCTTCCGGGGATGCCGGTCAGCAGGACCGCCCCGGCGGCCGGTTCGGTGTCGACGGGGGTGGGCTCCATGGCGCTCCGCTCACGCTCGGGGTCGAAGACGTCGATTGTCCCTGCCGCCGCGTCGCCGGCGAACGAACGGCCTCTCCCCGAAGCCGAGCCGGGAGCAAGCCTCCGGACCGCGTAATGCCTTCGGCCGTGTCCTCGACACGGTGCGGCCTCAGAATGAGCAACCAGGCGTACTGGGCGTGCTGGGTGTGACGGCTGTTTCAAGCGCCGGAGCGGCTGGAAGACGCAGCGCTTCCGGGGCTTGAGGAACAGGGTCCGGGGCGGCGCCCCGCCCCCGCTCCCGCTCCTGTCAGATCGTCGCCGCGTCGATCACGAAGCGATAGCGGACGTCACTCGCCAGCACCCGCTCGTACGCCTCGTTGATCTGGTCCGCGCGGATCAGTTCGATCTCCGCGCCCAGGCCGTGCTCCGCGCAGAAGTCCAGCATCTCCTGGGTCTCGGGGATGCCGCCGATCGCCGAGCCGGCGAGGGTCTTGCGGCCGAGCATGAGGGAGAAGACGTTGAGCGAGACGGGCTCTTCGGGTGCGCCCACGTTCACCAGCGCGCCGCCCGTCTTCAGCAGGCGGAGATACGCGTCGAACGGCAGCGGGGCGGAGACCGTGGAGACGATCAGGTCGAAGTGGCCGGCCAGCTTCTCGAAGGTGGTCTCGTCGCTGGTCGCGTAGTAGTGGTCCGCGCCCAGCCGCAGCCCGTCGTCCTTCTTGCGGAGCGACTGGCTGAGGACACTCACCTCGGCCCCCATCGCATGCGCGATCTTGACGCCCATGTGGCCAAGGCCGCCGAGGCCGACGATCGCGACGCGCTTGCCCGGGCCCGCCTTCCAGTGGGCGAGGGGCGAGTAGAGGGTGATGCCGGCGCACAGCAGCGGTGCGGCGACGTCCAGGGGCAGTTGGTCGGGGATGCGCAGCGTGTACTGCTCGTCCACGACGATGTGCGTGGAGTAGCCGCCGTACGTGGGGTCGCCGTTCCTGTCGAGCCCGTTGTACGTGGCGACGCTGCCGCCCGTGCAGTACTGGTGGAGGCCGGCCCGGCAGTTGTCGCACTCGCGGCAGGAGTCGACCATGCAGCCCACGCCCACCCGGTCGCCCACGGCGAACCTGGTCACGCCGGGGCCGACCTCGGTGACCACGCCCGCGATCTCGTGGCCGGGGACCATCGGGAAGATGCCCTCGGTCCAGCCGTCGCGGGCCTGGTGGATGTCGGAGTGGCAGATGCCCGAGTACTTGATCTCGATCAGGACGTCATGCTCGCCGACCGGACGGCGGGGGATGGCGGTCCGCTCCAGCGGCGCCTTGGCGGAGGGAGCCGCGTACGCGGGAACGGTGCTGTGCTGGATGTCGGTCTGGGAGGTGATCTGAGAGGTCATGGGCATCAGCCTGCGACCCTGCGACGCTGCCACCCAGCCCTCTGTTCTGCGTACGACCTGGGTGCGTACCACCGGCGTGCCTACCACTGGCAGTGACAGGTTCCCGCGCCCCCGTCCGGTCGACGCCCGTAATACTGGCTGCTATGGACCAGCGTGCCGAACTCAGCGAATTCCTCCGCTCCCGCCGGGCCCGGCTGCGCCCCGAGGACGTGGGCCTGCCGCAGTTCGGCAGGCGCCGCCGGGTGCCGGGGCTGCGCCGTGAGGAGCTGGCGCAGCTGGCCGGTGTGTCCGTGGCGTACTACACCCGTCTCGAACAGGGCCATGGCCGCAATGTCTCGCTGGAGGTGCTGGACTCCATCGCCCGGGCCCTGCGGCTGACCGACGCGGAGCGGGACCACCTCACCCACCTGGCGAAGCCCAAGCAGCAGAAGAAGCACCGCCGGCCGACGTCCCGGCCGCAGCAGATGCGTCCGGCGCTGCAGCAGCTGCTGGACGCCATGGAGACGGTTCCCGCCTACGTCCTGGGGCGGCGGCTGGACATCGTGGGCTGGAACCGGATGGCCCGTGCCCTGCTGGGCGACGTCGCCGCGCTGCCCGCCAAGGAGCGCAATATGGCGTGGCAGGTCTTCCTCGACCCCAACGCCCGCGATCTGTACGTGGACTGGGAGGGCAAGGCGAGGGACGTGGTGAGCTTTCTGCGCATGTACGCGGGGTGCTCGGCCGACGATCCGCTGCTGCCGGGGCTGATCGGCGAGCTGTCGGTGCGGAGCGAGGAGTTCCGGACGCTCTGGGCGGCGCACACCGTGCAGGACAAGTGCTTCGGAACCAAGGTGCTGCGCCATCCGCTGGTGGGCGAGCTGACCCTGTCGCACGAGACGTTCCAGCTGCCGGAGGACCATGATCTGTCGCTGGTGACGTACCACGCGGAGCCGGGGACCCGGTCGGCCGAGTCGCTGCGGCTGCTGGCGGGCTGGGGCGTGGAGGAGGTGCAGGAGCGGCAGCAGGACTGAGCGGGGCGGCCGGGTGGCGCGCGCACAGGGGAATGTCCGCGGACCGCAGACGGCAGACCGCGGACGGCAGCACAGACCGCGGGACCGCAGACGGCAGACGGCAGACGGCGGACCGCAGACGGCAGAGGGCGGACCGCGGACCGCGGACCTCAGCGGCGAAGGCGGCAGACGTGAAGGCGGCGTCCCCCGGAGCAGGGGGACGCCGCCTTCACACGGTGGTGACGGCCGTCAGACCGCGGAGCCGGCCTTCCAGTCGGCCCAGCTCATGTTCCAGCCGTTGAGGCCGTTGTCCGGCTTGATGGTGGTGTCCTTGGAGTTCATGACGATCACCACATCGCCGACGATCGAGTTGTCGTAGAACCACGCGCCGGGCTGGTTGGGGTCGTTCGCGCCCTGAGCGTCGTTCAGGCCGACGCAGCCGTGGCTGGTGTTGACGTTGCCGAAGATCGAGTCGGCGCCCCAGTAGTTTCCGTGGATGAAGGTGCCGGACGTGGACAGCCGCATGGCGTGCGGCACGTCCTTGATGTCGTACTCGCCCTTGCCGTCGTCGTCCGTGAAGCCGACGGTCGCACCGTTCATCCGGGTCTCCTTGAACTTCTCGGAGATCACCATCTGACCGTTGTACGTCGGGGTCTCCGGCGAGCCCGCGGAGATCGGGATCGTCTTGACCGTCTTGCCGTCCTGGGTGACCGTCATGGTCTTGGTCTCGGCGTCGACGGTGGAGACCTGGTTGCGGCCGATCTTGAACGTGACCGTCTTCTTCTGTACGCCGTAGACGCCGTCCGCGCCCTCGACGCCGTCCAGCTCCATCTTGAGCGTGACGGTGGAGCCTTCCTGCCAGTACTGGTCGGGGCGGAAGTCCAGGCGCTTGGAGTTGAACCAGTGGCCGACCACCTCCTGCCCGCTGGTGGAGCTCACCGTGATCGCGGACTGCACGGCCTTGCGGTCGTTGATCTCCTTGTTGAAGTTGATCGACACCGGCATGCCGACGCCGACCGTGGAGCCGTCCTCCGGCGTGAAGTAGCCGATGAAGCTGTTCTCGGGCGAGACGGTGGTGAAGGAGGCGTTCTCGTGGGCCTCCAGGCCGTCGGCGTCCTTGGCGGTGGCCGCGATCTTGTACGTGGTGGAGCGCTCCAGCTGGTCGTCCGGCTTCCAGCTCTTGCCGTCGGCGGCGAGCGTGCCCTGGACGGACTGGCCCGCGGCTGTCGTCAGGACCACCTCGGTCAGGGTGCCGTCGGCTACGGTGACCTTGGCGTCGTCGTTGATGCCCACGTTCGTCGCGCCATTCTTGGGCGAGATCGTTATTCGGGCCTTCGACGTCTCCTTCGCCGCCGCCTCGTCGACCTGGGCCTGCGACTTCTTGGAGCCGTCGGCGCCGCCGCCGCTCTTGGCGCTGTCACCGTCGCCGCTGCAGGCCGACAGCACCAGCACGCCGCCGAGCACCGCGGACGCGACCATCAGGCCTCTGCGCCGCTTGCCGTCCGTCATCACACGCTTCTCCATCGTCGCCGAACCCCTGACAACCATCTGTTAGGACAACACGCATTCCGGGCCATCCGGTTCCACACCTCTCGGGATGTGGGAAACAACACTCAACGGTCCCGGCCACTGACAGACGTCGGCGGGGCCCGGCCGGTTGCACCGGGCCCCGCAACGCGTCCGCACTGTGACCGGGGCCCCGCCCCGGGCCCATGAGCAGGCCCCTGACCCGGGGCGCGATCTGGACTGTGACCTGGACTGTGACCTGGGTCGTGGCCAGAGCCCTTACTAGTGCCGCGCGAGGTCCTCCTCCTGCTCGCCGGCCCCCTCGTCCGACTCCTCGTCCCCGTCCTCCTCGTCGTGCGCCAGCTCCCAGTCGTCGGCGTCCGGGTCGTAGTCGATCTGCTCGCTGCTCCAGGACGCCTGCGCCAGCTCCACCCCCGGCACCTCCGCGACGAGGTCGAACGGGTCCACGAGATACGCGAGGGCCTCTGCCTCGTCCTCGCCGACCGCGGACTCGGCGTGGGTCCGCTCCTCGTCCGGCATGAATTCGTCCGCCGCGATCCGGTCGAGGGCGCCGCCGATCAGCTGCTCCGCGTCATGGACTTCCAGCACCAAATCCACCTGGAGCCGTACATACCTAGATGTTTCAGAAGCACTCATACGACGGAGGGTAGAGCGCCGCACCCCGCCACCCTCGACTTTCCCGCGGCGGGGCGCGTTCACTAGCATCGGCGCACCCACCCAAGTCGAGGATGCCTCAAGGGGGATCGAGCCGTGTCCGCCGCACGTCGACCGCTGCTCACCGCCACTGCCGCAGGGACGCTGCTGTGTGCGCTGTCCTTCGTCCCCTCGGCCAACGCCACCGCCGAGCAGGAGGCACGGGAGGCGGCGGCACAGCGGCAGAGCGCCGCCGCCCCCCTCCAGGCCCGGGCCGACGCCGGGTCGCAGGCTCAGGCCCAGGAACGAAACCTGCGGCTGGCGGACACGGGGAGCTTTGACACCACCCCGTATCTGCTCGGCGGCACCGCGCTGCTGACCGTCGGCGTGGGTCTGGTGACGTACTCGGTGCGCCGCCGCCCCGGTACGCCCGGCGGCACTCCGTACGCCTGAGGGCCTTCCCCGGCCTTCCCTGTGTCTGAAGGCTTTGCCGACGCCCGGCCGCCGCAGCACGCACGGCGGCACCCCTGCGCCCGGCCGCCGCAGCACGCACGACGGCCTTCCCCACGCCCGGCCGCCGCAGCACGCACGGCGGCACCCCTGCGCCTGAGGAGCCTGCCGCATGCCCCCGGGCCCGTACGCCCGGGACGCGGCTCAGCCCAGCGGGCCCGTCACCGGTTCCACGGCCTCGATCAGCCGGCCCTCCCGCACGAACGCCTCCGCGGCCTGTAGATCCGGCGAGAGGAACCGGTCCGGCCCCGGGCCCTCCACGCCGGCCGCACGCAGCGCGGCGATCGCGGCGCGTGAGGCGGGGGCGGGGGTCAGCCCCTCGCGCAGTTCGACGGCGCGGGCCGCCGCGTACAGCTCGACCGCGAGGATGCGGCTCAGCCCGGCGACGGCGGTGCGCAGCTTCCGGGCCGCGGACCAGCCCATGGAGACATGGTCCTCCTGCATCGCGGAGGAGGGGATCGAGTCGGCCGAGGCCGGTACGGCGAGCCGCTTGAGCTCGCTGACCAGGGCGGCCTGCGTGTACTGGGCGATCATCAGTCCGGAGTCCACGCCCGGGTCGTCGGCGAGGAAGGGCGGCAGCCCGTGGGAGCGGCTCTTGTCGAGGAGCCGGTCGGTGCGGCGCTCCGCGATGGAGCCGAGGTCGGCGGCGGCGACCGCGAGGAAGTCGAGGACGTAGGCGATGGGCGCGCCGTGGAAGTTGCCGTTGGACTCGACCCTCCCTCCCCCAGGGCCTTCGGCCTGGGAGGCGCCCCCAAGGAGGACGACCGGGTTGTCGACGGCGGCGGCCAGCTCCCGCTCGGCGACCAGACGGGCGTGGGCGAGGGTGTCGCGGCCCGCGCCGGCGACCTGGGGGGCGCAGCGCACCGAGTACGCGTCCTGGACGCGGGGGGCCTCGTCCTGCTGGAAGTGGCCGACGAGCCCGGACCCCTTGAGCACCGCGCTCATGTTGGCGGCGGCGACGGCCTGGCCGGGGTGGGGGCGGATGGTGTGCAGTTCGGGGGCGAGCACCCGGTCCGTGCCGAGCAGCGCCTCGAGGGTGAGGGCCGCGGTGATGTCGGCGGAGGTGTACAGGCGCTGGAGGTCGGCGATGGCCATGATCAGCATGCCGAGCATGCCGTCGGTGCCGTTGAGGAGGGCGAGGCCCTCCTTCTCGTGCAGCACGACGGGCTTGATGCCGTGCTCGGCGAGCAGCTCGCCTGCGGGGCGCACGACGCCGTCCGGGCCCTCTGCGTCGCCCTCTCCCATCAGGGTGAGGGCGCAGTGGGACAGCGGGGCGAGGTCGCCGGAGCAGCCCAGAGAGCCGTACTCGTGGACGACGGGGGTGATGCCGGCGTTCAGGACGTCCGCCATGGTCTGCGCGACCTCGGGGCGTACGCCGGTGCGCCCGGAGGCCACGGTCTTCAGCCGCAGGAACATCAACGCACGGACCACCTCGCGCTCCACGCGCGGGCCCATGCCCGCGGCGTGCGAACGGACGAGGTTGCGCTGGAGCTGGGTGCGCAGATCGTGGCTGATGTGGCGGGTGGCGAGCGCGCCGAAGCCGGTCGACACGCCGTACACAGGCTCGGGCTTGGCGGCCAGCGCCTCCACGATCTCCCGCGCGGCCGTGAGCGCGGCCAGCGCCTGCTCGGACAGCTCGATCCTGGCGTTTCCGCGGGCCACGGCGATGACGTCCTCGGCGGTGGTCCCGGACGTCCCGACCACCACAGTGTGCATATCCATATTCAGCAGCCTACGGACTGAATCGCAACCTGTCACCGGGGGGATTCGGGCGGCCCGTCCTGCGGACGTGCGGCGCGGAAGCTACGGCGCTCGCCGGGCGGGCGCGGCGGGGCGTCGGCGAGCCGGAGGACCGCGCCGTCGCGGCCGGCCACCACGGGCTTCAGGGAATGCGCGGCCTTCGCCCGGTACTGGGCGGCGTCGGCGAGCCGGAACAGGCGGCGGGCGGAGCGGACCTCGCCGATCGGATCCCCGGTGGAGGCGACCCCGCAGGCGACGCCCTCGCCCAGCTCCAACTCCGCTGCCCTTCTGCAGAGTTCGTCGGCCACACGGACCACGTCGTCGGCGGTCGGGCCGAGGGCGACCAGGCAGAACTCGTCCCCGCCCAGACGGGCGGCCAGCGCTCCGGGAAGCATCGCGCCGCAGAGGGACAGCACGGAGCCGAACCGCTCCAGCAGACGGTCGCCGACGGCGTGGCCGAGGGTGTCGTTGACCTGCTTGAGGCCGTTGAGGTCGCAGACCACGAGGCTGACGACGTTGCCGTCGGCGCGGTGCCGCTCCAGCGCCTCGTCGAGGCGTGCGTCGACGGCCCGGCGGTTCGCCAGCCCGGTGAGAGGGTCGGTGAAGGCGAGCCTGCGGACCTCTTCCAGGCGCTCGGTCTGCGCGATGCCCGCGGCGACGACCGAGGCCAGAACGGTGGCGAAGTCGGCGTCCTCGCGGTCGAAGACGGGGGCGCGGAGGGGGCGGGCGACATAGAGCTCGCCCCAGGCGCGGCCGTGCAGCACGATAGGCGCGACGACGCAGCAGCCGCGGCCCCGGCGGCGGAGGGCGGCCACCCGCTGGTGGCAGTAGCCGTGGCCGTCCTCGGCCGGGCCGTCGACGGTCTCCACCCACGCGTCGGGCTCGCCGCCGCCCGCCCATCGCTCGTGCAGAAATTCGGCGATTTCCGGGAAGTTGTGAACGGGGTAGGTCTCCGACTCCGGGAACTCCTCCTCGCCGTCGGCCAGTGCGCCCACGTTGACGAGCACCCTGAGCCGCCCCAGGTCGCGCTCCCACACCGAGAGCGCCGCGAAAGACCCGCCGAGCGCCTCGCGGGCGCCGTGGGCGGCGGCGCGCCAGGAGTCGCGGGGGGTCTGGGCGGCGGCCATGCTCTGCGCGAGGGCGACCACGGTCCGCAACCGCCGATCCTCAGCCATCATCCCAGCCTATGCCGTTCTGCCCGCATCCGGTCACCGATCGTGACGCCCTGGGGCCTGCGGACCACTCGCGGCACAGGCAGCACCCCCGGGGCCTGCGGACCACTCGCGGCACAGGCAGCACCCCGGGACCTGCGGACCACTCGCGGCGCAGGCAGCACCCCCGGGGCGCGAGGACTACCCGTGGCGCGAAGGCTGGACCCCTGCGCCGCTCACTCGCCCGGCCATTGCGGCGCGCGCTTCTCGTTGAACGCCGCCACACCCTCCGCACGGTCCCCCGAGAACGCCGTCGCACGCCACGCCGCGTCCTCGACGTCGAGGCCGGCCCGCAGGTCCAGGCCGTGGCCCAGCCGCATGGCCCGCTTGGCCGCGCGCAGCCCCACCGGGGAGTTCACCGCGATCCGGGCGGCAAGCGCCAGCGCCTCGGCGCGCGCATCCTCCGCCAGGATGTCCACGAGGCCCAGCTCGCGCGCCTCCGCGGCGTCCACGCGCCGCGCCGTGAATACCAGCTCCGCCGCCCGTGCCGCCCCCACGCGCCGCGGCAGCAGCTGGGTGCCGCCGCCCCCGGGGATCACCCCGACCGACACTTCCGGCAGCCCCACCACGGAGGTCGCGTCCGCGACGATCACGTCGCAGGACAGGGCCAGCTCGAAGCCGCCGCCCAGGGCGAAGCCGTGCACCGCGGCCACCGAGGGCATCGGCAGCTCCAGTACACCCGTGTACGCGGCGCGTGCGGTCGGCCGCTGCCGCACCAGCTCCGCGTCGGTGAAGGAGTTGCGCTCCTTCAGATCCGCCCCCACGCAGAACGCGCGGTCATGCGTGGAGGTCAGCACCGTCACCCGTACGTCCCGGTCCGCGCCCAGCGCCTCGCACGCGGCCGCGATCGACCGCGCCATCTCAGTGGAGACCGCGTTCATCGCCTTCGGACGGTCGAGCACCAGTTCGGCGACCCGGCCCTGCTCATGCCTGCGGACGGCGACGAACTCGCCGAAACGCACTTCGGACGCGGACGTGGATGTGGCCCCGGGCCCGGACCCGGACGTGGATGTGGACCCGGACGTGGATGTGGACATGCGCGCACCCTCCCAGAGACGATCGCAGGTTAACGACCGTTATCACAGCGGTACGGGCGATCCTAGACCTCTCGCCGCGCCAGCAGCCACGGCTCCACCACGCCCAGCCCGCGCACCGGCCGCTGCCACATCGGCTGAAGCTGGAAGCGGTACTTCGCCAGGGCGGCCGGGTCCTCGTCGGCCTCCGCCTTGGGCGCGTCCCCGTTCCGTACGATCTCCTCCGCGAACGCCCCGTCCACCAGCACCGCGTCCCTGGGCGCTATCGAGGTGAGCCGGCTGGCCAGGTTGACGGTCGTGCCGAAGACATCGCCCATCCGTGTGGTCACGGTCCCGAACGCGATGCCCACCCGCAGCGCCGGCATCGCCTCGTCGTCGGCCATCGTCTCGATCAGCCGGAGCGCGATCTCCCCGGCCGTGCCCGCGTCGTCCGCGGCGTACAGCACCTCGTCGCCGAGGGTCTTGATCAGCCGTCCGCCGTGCGCGGCGACCAGATCGGCGGAGGTGGTCTCGAAGGCCTCGACCAGCTCGCCGAGTTCTTCCTCCTCCATCCGCCGGGTCAGCCGGGTGAAGCCGACGAGGTCCGCGAAGCCGACCGCCAGCCTGCGGTCCACCATCTCCTCGTCGTCGGCGGCCTGCACGACCCGTCCTGTGGCCGCGGCGAGCTGCCGCCGCCACACGTACACCAGGAACTCCTCAAGTTCCGGCAGCAGCAGCTCGACCAGCGGATAGGTGACCTCGGTGCGGGTCATTCCGGGCTCGGGGGGCTCGGTGAGGCCCTCCAGGAAGGAGTCGATCTGCCATTCGGCGAGCCGGGCGGTGGTCTGCCCGGTCGAACGGGCCACCTGCACCGCCATGGGCTCGCTGAGCAGCCCGGCCTCGACCAGGCCCGCGAGCCGCCGCAGCGCCAGCACATCCGCCTCGGTGAGCGCCTTGGCCTGCCCGATGTCGGCGAAGCCCATGGCCCGCCAGAAGCGGGAAGCCAGGTCCATCGACACCCCGGCCGTACGGGCCGCCTGGAAGGCGGTGTAACGGCGCTCCGCCCCGAGGATGAGCTGTTCGAGGCGGATGGCCAGCGGGTCGTCGGTCGGCTCCGCGGTGTGGTCCACCTCGTGGTGCGGCGTCGGATGCACGGACGACGCCCCCGAAGAAGCCGCGGAGGCCTCGGAGCCCGACGAGGAGCCCGACGGCGGCTGCGCACCCGCGCCGGAAGTGGTGTCGTCGACGGTCACCAGCCGCCTCCTGCCCGTTCCCTGCGCACTGCCCTGCCGATCTGTCGCTCGATCGCCTCAACGATACGTCAGGTGTGCCGTAGCTCACGTCCCGGAGGACGGGCCGAGCGCCGGCTCACCGGCCCCTGAGGCCCGGACCCGAACCTCGCGGACCCGCTCAGGCCCCGGCCCGGGCCTCGCAGACCGGTTCAGGCCCCCCGGGCCTCGCAGGCCGGCTCGGGCCGCGCGGGGGCCTCGCAGACCGGTTCATGCCAGGTTCAGCCCGGATCAGGACCCGGCCGGCCGCAGATGCACGATGTCGCCGGCCCCGACGGCATGCCGCTCCCCGCCGTCCTCGGCCACCACCAGACGCCCCTCGCCGTCCACAGCCACCGCCTCTCCGGTCAGACTGCGCCCGCCGGGCAGCTCCGCGCGCACCGCGCGCCCGAGGGTCGCGCAGCCCGCCGCATATGCCTCCTGGAGGCCGGAACCCGCCGGATCTCCGCCCAGCGAGCGCCACCGGCGGTACCACTGCTCCAGGGAGCGCAGGATCGCGCGCAGCAGCGGGTCGCGGTCGGTGGAGACCGCATTCGCCAGGGCGAGGGAGCCCGCCTCGGGAACGGGCAGCTCATCGGGCCGCAGCGTGACATTGAGCCCGATGCCGACGACGACTGCGTCCTCGGTGACCCGCTCCGCGAGGATGCCGCCGGCCTTCCGCTCCTCCGTGCCGTTCGCCCCCTTCACCATGACCAGCAGGTCGTTAGGCCATTTGAGGGACATGTCGACGCCTGCCGCCCTGGCCAGGGCACTGGCCGTCGCCACTCCGGCCAGAAGCGGCAGCCAGGCCCAGTGGCGCACGGGCACGCCGTCGCCGGGCCGCAGCAGCACGGAGAAGAACAACCCGGAGCGGGCGGGGGCCGTCCAGGTGCGGTCCAGCCGGCCGCGCCCGGCCGTCTGCTCCTCCGCGACGAGCACCGCGCCCTCGGGGAGAGCGGCGGCGCGCCCGCCGAGGTCGGTGTTGGTGGAGCCGGTGGAGGGCACCACGTCGAGCGAGGTCCACAGCCCGCCCTCGATCAGCAGGGCTCGGCGCAGCGCGGTGACGTTCAGCGGGGGCCGGTCCAGATCGGACCAGCGGCTGCCGGATGCGGTACCCGGCTCATGGTCAGGGGTGTGCTCAGGCGCATTGTCTGGCGTCATGCAAGCCAGGTTAGGTGTGGTAAACGCCGCACTGCCGAACGGTATCCACGCCGATACGCTACGAGTCAGTAGCCAGCCACCCCGTCCCCTTGAGTCCCCCGTCCCCCCGTGACCAGGCAGGGAGCCGCATCCCGATGTCCGAGCCGGAAGAGATCGACATCCACACGACCGCGGGAAAGCTCGCGGATCTGCAGCGCCGGATCGAGCAGGCGACCCACGCCGGCTCCGCGCGCGCCGTGGAAAAGCAGCACGCCAAGGGCAAGTTGACCGCCCGGGAGCGGGTCGATCTGCTGCTTGACGAGGGGTCGTTCGTCGAACTGGACGAGTTCGCGCAGCACCGCTCCACCAGTTTCGGCCTGGAGAAGACGCGCCCGTACGGCGATGGCGTGGTCACCGGGTACGGCACGGTCGACGGCCGCCCGGTCGCCGTGTTCTCGCAGGACTTCACCGTCTTCGGCGGCGCCCTCGGCGAGGTGTTCGGTCAGAAGATCATCAAAGTGATGGACTTCGCGCTGAAGACCGGCTGCCCGGTGATCGGCATCAACGACTCCGGCGGCGCGCGCATCCAGGAAGGCGTGAGCGCCCTCGGCATGTACGGCGAGATCTTCCGCCGCAACACGCACGCCTCCGGGGTGATCCCGCAGATCTCGCTGATCGTGGGGCCGTGCGCGGGCGGCGCGGTCTACTCCCCCGCGATCACCGACTTCACGGTGATGGTGGACCAGACCTCGCATATGTTCATCACCGGGCCCGACGTCATCAAAACGGTGACCGGCGAGGACGTCGGCTTCGAGGACCTGGGCGGCGCACGCACGCACAACAGCACCTCGGGCGTGGCGCACCACATGGCGGGCGACGAGAAGGACGCCGTCGAGTACGTCAAGTCGCTGCTGTCCTATCTGCCCTCGAACAACCTCTCCGAGGCGCCGGCCTTCCCCGAGGAGGCCGATCTGACGCCGACCGGCGAGGACCTCGAGTTGGACACGCTCATCCCGGACAGCGCGAACCAGCCGTACGACATGCACTCCGTCATCGAGCACGTGCTGGACGACGGCGAGTTCCTGGAGACGCAGTCGCTGTTCGCGCCGAACATCGTCACCGGCTTCGGGCGCGTCGAGGGCTATCCGGTCGGCATCGTCGCCAACCAGCCGATGCAGTTCGCCGGCTGCCTGGACATCGACGCCAGCGAGAAGGCGGCCCGCTTCGTACGCACCTGCGACGCCTTCAACGTCCCGGTGCTGACCTTCGTCGACGTCCCCGGCTTCCTCCCCGGCGTCGACCAGGAGTACGGCGGGATCATCCGGCGCGGAGCCAAGCTGATCTACGCCTATGCGGAGGCGACCGTCCCGCTGATCACGGTGATCACCCGCAAGGCGTTCGGCGGCGCATACGACGTCATGGGCTCCAAACACCTGGGCGCGGACCTGAACCTGGCCTGGCCGACCGCCCAGATCGCGGTCATGGGCGCGCAGGGCGCGGTGAACATCCTGCACCGCAGGACGATCGCCGAGGCCGCGACCGACGAGGAGCGCGAAGCCACCCGGGCGCGGCTGATCCAGGAGTACGAGGACGCACTGCTGAACCCGTACACGGCGGCGGAGCGCGGCTACATCGATGCGGTGATCATGCCGTCGGACACCCGTGCGCAGGTCGTCAAGGGCCTGCGCCAGCTGCGGACGAAGCGGGCGAGCCTGCCGCCGAAGAAGCACGGCAACATCCCCCTGTAGGCACCCGTGCAATCCTCCGCAGGAAAGGAATCAGCGGTGATCAAGGTCGTACGGGGCAACCCGACACCGGAGGAGCTGGCCGCCGCGCTCGCGGTGGTGCGGGCACGCGCCGCGGCGACGGCGGCGGCTGCCGGGGAGGGCGCGCCGCTGCCGCCGGAGGGGTGGTCGGATCCGGCGCGCATCGCCCGCATGCGCAGGCCGGTGCCCGGGCCGCGCTCCTGGGCACGCACGTACTGGCCGCTCTGACCGGCCCGGGGACGTAACAGGGGCTCCGCCCCGGACCCCGTTTCGAGGGCTCCGCCCCCGTACCCCCGCGCCTCAAACGCCGGCGGGGCTGAAATGTGCGAGCCCCGCCCTCAAACGCCGGCAGAGCCGGGTTTCCGGCTCCTGCGCCCCACACGAGGCAGGGATGCACGGGCCCCCGCCCTCAAACGCCGGCGAGGCTGGGATGTGCGGGCCCTCGCACCTCAAGCGCCGGCAGGGCCGGATTTTCCGGCTCCTGCGCCCCACACAAGGCAGGGATGCGCGGGCCCTCGCGCCTCAAGCGTCGGCGGGCTGAATGGGGCCGCCAACGCCGGCGGGGCTGGGATGTGGCTGAGCCGGATCCCAGCCCGTCCGGCGCTTGAGGACACGGCCGAAGGCCGTACAGGGGGTCCGGGGCGAGGCCCCGGTTACGGGAAGGGGTGGGGCAGGGGAGAAGCTCCCCCCCGGACACGGCCTGTGGCCGGGTCTCCTGAGTACCCGTACTCAGGCGCGGCACGAGCCGCCGCAGCAGGATCGAAGGATGCTGTGGTCCGACCCAGACGACGAACCCCCGGAGGAACTGCGCGCCACGCAGGCGATGATGCGGCGCGCAGGGGTGGTGCTGGCGGTGGCGATGCTGCTGGCGATGCTGGTGGTCGGCCTGCACTGACGCACCGGCCCCACCAGCATCGGACACCTGCCCGCGCCGCTGCGCGAGATGACGGGACGGCCGGCCACGGGCCCCCGCCGTCCGCCTACGATGAGCGCATGAACGCTCCCCGCCGCCGTCTCGTCCTCGCGTCCGCCTCCCCCGCCCGGCTCGGGCTGCTGCGGCAGGCCGGCCTCGCCCCCGAAGTGATCGTCAGCGGGGTCGACGAGGACGCCCTCAGCGGGGCCACCCCGGCCGAGCTGGCGCTCGTCCTCGCCGAGGCGAAGGCCGCCGCCGTGGCCGGACGTCCCGAGGCGGCGGGCGCGCTGCTGATCGGCTGCGACTCGGTCCTGGAGCTCGACGGACAGGCACTGGGCAAGCCGGCGGACGCCGAGGAGGCCGTCACCCGCTGGAAGGCGATGCGCGGCCGTGCCGGGGTGCTGCAGACGGGCCACTGCGTGATCGACATGGCGACGGGCCGCCGGGCGTCGGCGACCGCCTCCACGACCGTCCGGTTCGGCGACCCCACGGACGCGGAGATCGCCGCGTATGTGGAGAGCGGTGAACCGCTGCGTGTGGCGGGCGCGTTCACGCTGGACGGGCGGTCCGCTCCGTTCATCGACGGCATCGAGGGCGACCACGGCAATGTCATCGGCCTCTCGCTGCCGCTGCTGCGCCGGCTGCTGGCGGAGCTGGACGTCCCGATCACGGAGCTGTGGAACTGAACGAAGGCGTAGCTGCGAGAGGGACTGCGAGGAGCGCCGCGAGAGGGGCCTGACACCGGCTCAGGCGGAGCGTCAGGCAGGACCCCGGGGCGGGAGCTCAAGCGGTGACCTCAGGCGGGACCCCGGGCAGAGGCCTCAGGGCGGGACCTAGGGCAGGGGGCTCAAGCGGTGGACTCAGGCGGGAGCGGCGCCGTTCGCGGAAGCGTCGGCGGCATCCGCCTCCGCCCCCTCCGGCGGAGCCTTCGCGCCGTGCTCCTCCCCGTACGCCACCAGCGTCAGCACGATCAGCCCCAGGACGAACGTCAGGAAGGCGAACGCGCCCCAGCCCACGAGCCCCACCGTCACCGCGGACAGCACCCCGTGGGTGATCGCACAGGTGACCAGCAGGATCCGCGCGGCGCGCCCCGGCGCACGGTCCCGCACCCCGGCGAGCAGCGACACCGCGGCGCACGCCGCCAGATAGAGCCCGAAGGCGATGCCCATCGCCCAGGTTCCGGTGACCATGGCGTCCGGGTCGAGCCCGGCCAGCGACATGGACTGGCCGTCGGCGAAGGTGGCGAGGATGCCGTTGATCGCCACGATGCCGACGGCCTCCGCCAGCAGTACGAGTGCCGTCACCACGGCTGCCGGTCTGCGCACCACGGCGCCCCCAACCCTCAGTCACTCGATTACCGGAAGTACGTACGACAGCGCGAACGCTACTGACTGGTAAACCCTTGGACAAGATGTAGGACCAGATGCTCGGCGGGCCGCTCCACCGGGCAGACAATGATTGGGCCATTCGTAGGGACTCCACAAAGAAACCCATTCGGCCGCTGGACCCCTGAACAGAGACCTTGACCACATCACAGGTCTACTGTGCGAGGGGGGAACCCGTCGTACCTTTGGTGCGACAAGGGATTTCGCAGTCTGGGCGAGCCTCGAATCACGCTCCGTGTGGGCAAGCTCACCATTGGGGACGGGTCGATAGGCCGTGTCGGCAGTCCCTAAACTCAGCTTGTTTCAAGGAGGGAGCCATCGTGCGCAAGGTGCTCATCGCCAACCGTGGCGAAATCGCTGTACGCGTCGCCCGAGCCTGCCGGGATGCCGGGATCGCGAGCGTAGCCGTCTACGCCGACCCGGACCGGGACGCTCTGCATGTCCGCGCGGCCGACGAAGCGTTCGCCCTGGGCGGTGACACCCCGGCCGCCAGCTATCTGGACATGGCCAAGGTGCTGCAGGCCGCCAAGGATTCCGGAGCCGACGCCGTCCACCCCGGCTATGGCTTCCTCTCCGAGAACGCGGAGTTCGCGCAGGCCGTCATCGACGCCGGGCTGATCTGGATCGGCCCGCCGCCGCAGGCGATCCGGGACCTTGGCGACAAGGTCGCCGCCCGGCACATCGCCCAGCGCGCGGGCGCGCCGCTGGTGGCCGGCACCCCCGACCCGGTCAACGGCGCGGACGAGGTGGTGGCCTTCGCCGAGGAGCACGGCCTGCCGATCGCGATCAAGGCGGCGTTCGGCGGCGGCGGTCGCGGTCTGAAGGTCGCCCGCACCCTGGACGAGGTGCCCGAGCTGTACGACTCCGCCGTGCGCGAGGCGGTGGCGGCCTTCGGCCGCGGCGAGTGCTTCGTGGAGCGCTACCTGGACAAGCCGCGCCATGTGGAGACCCAGTGCCTGGCCGACCAGCACGGCAACGTCGTGGTGGTCTCCACCCGTGACTGCTCGCTGCAGCGCCGCCACCAGAAGCTGGTCGAGGAGGCCCCGGCCCCCTTCCTGAGCGTCGAGCAGAACGCCGAGCTGTACCGGGCGTCCAAGGCCATCCTCAAGGAGGCCGGCTACGTCGGCGCGGGCACCGTGGAGTTCCTCGTCGGCCTCGACGGCACGATCTCCTTCCTGGAGGTCAACACCCGACTCCAGGTGGAGCACCCGGTCACCGAGGAGGTCACGGGCATCGACCTCGTACGGGAGATGTTCCGCATCGCCGACGGCGAGGCGCTCGGCTACGACGACCCGCCGGTGCGCGGTCACTCGTTCGAGTTCCGCATCAACGGCGAGGACCCCGGCCGCAACTTCCTTCCGGCCCCCGGCACGGTGACCGCGTTCACCCCGCCGACCGGCCCGGGTGTGCGACTGGACGCCGGCGTGGAGTCCGGCTCCGTGATCGGCCCGGCCTGGGACTCGCTGCTGGCCAAGCTGATCGTCACCGGCGCCAGCCGTGAGCAGGCCCTGCAGCGCGCCGCCCGCGCG
Source organism: Streptomyces sp. MUM 178J (assembly GCF_022414575.1). GTDB lineage: Bacteria > Actinomycetota > Actinomycetes > Streptomycetales > Streptomycetaceae > Streptomyces > Streptomyces chengmaiensis. The sequence goes on from NZ_JADWYQ010000022.1 coordinate 69,512, forward strand.
CTGGCGGAGTTCACGGTCGAAGGCATGGCCACCGCCATCCCCTTCCACCGCAAGGTGGTCGCCGACCCCGCCTTCACCGCCAACCCGTTCCAGGTCCACACCCGCTGGATCGAGACGGAGTTCGTCAACGACATCGCGGCCTTCGCCGCCCCGGCGGACGCCGAGGCCGAGGAGGAGGCGGACCGGGAGACGGTCGTCGTCGAGGTCGGCGGCAAGCGCCTGGAGGTCTCGCTGCCGACCTCGCTGGGCATGAGCCTGGCCCGAACCGGGCTGGCCGCGGGCGCGAAGCCGAAGCGCCGCGCCGCCCGCAAGTCCGCCTCCGCGGCGTCCGGCGACGCCCTCGCCTCCCCGATGCAGGGCACGATCGTCAAGGTGTCGGTCGAGGAGGGCCAGGAGGTCAAGGAAGGCGATCTGATCGTCGTCCTCGAGGCGATGAAGATGGAGCAGCCCCTCAACGCCCACCGCTCCGGCACCGTCAAGGGCCTGTCCGCCGAGGTCGGCGCCTCGCTCACGTCCGGCGCGGTCATCTGCGAGATCAAGGACTGAGGACTCAAGGCCCACGGACCGGCCTCAGGGGCCGAGGCGCGAGGTCCGCGGCCTCGACGACCCGGGGCTCAGCGACCGGCGTCCGCCGTCCGTTTCCGGTGTGGGGCCTGACCGTGAGCTGAACGGTCAGGCCCCACCCGTGTGTTCAGTACGAGGACGAGCGCGGCGGCCAGGAAAACGGCGGCCGCCCCGAGTCCGGCGGCGCTGTCCGTGCCCCGGACCCCGCCCCCGTACACCGTGACGACCAGCACGGACAGTCCCAGCGCACCGCCGATCTGCTGCACGGTCTGCATCGTGCCGGAGGCCGCGCCCGCGCGGGACGGGTCGACGCCGCTGAGGATGAGCGCACTGAGCGGCATGAAGACAAGACCGACCCCGAGGCCGTTCAGCGCGAGCGGGACGGCCAGCGCCCACTGCCCTTCCCCGGCCGCGGCCGCCGCTGCCTGGCCCAGCACACCGGTGATCGCGAGCGTGAGCCCGGTCCCGGCGACCCTCTTGAGGCCGTGCCGGGCGAGCAGCCGCCCGGCGAGCACGGAGGCGGCGAAGAGGCCCGCGGCGAGCGGCAGAAAGGCGAGCCCCGCGTGCAGCGGGCCGTAGCCGCGTACGACTTGCAGATGCCGTGTGTCGACGTACAGAACCCCGAACATCGCGGCGGGTGTCAGCAGCATCGCCCCGTAGGCGAGCACCCGGTTCCGTACGGCGAACAGGGCGAGCGGAACGACCGGCTGGGCCGCCCGGCGCTCGATGTGCACGAAGACCGGCAGCAGGACGAACGCGGCGGCGAGCGAGGGGGCGACCTGACGGTCCGCCCAGCCGTGGTCGGCGGCGCGGATGAAGGCGTAGACGAGGGCCGCGACCGCGCCCGTGCCGGTGAGCGCGCCCGCGAGGTCGAAGCGGGCGGGCCTGCGGGGCGTCTCGACGAGGGCGAACGGCAGCAGCGCGGCGACGGCGAGCCCGACGGGCACGTTGATGAACAGCGTCCAGCGCCAGGAGCCGAGGCCGGTCAGCAGCCCGCCGAGGACCATGCCGATCGCAGACCCGGCCGCCGCCATGGAGGTGAACAGGCCCAGCGCACGGTCCCGTTCGGGCCCTTCGGGGTGGATCGTGGCGACGAGTGCGAGCGCCGACGGCGCGGTCACGGCGGCGGCCGCCCCCTGGGCGGCGCGGGCGAGCAGCAGGGCGGGCGCGTTGTCGGCGAGGCCGCCGAGGAGCGAGGCGACGCTGAAGGCGGCCGCCCCCGCGACGAGGGTGCGGCGACGTCCGAACAGGTCGCCGATCCGGCCCCCGACGAGCAGCAGCCCGCCGAAGGCCAGCGTGTAGGCGTTCAGGACCCAGGACAGGCCCGCGGGGCTGAAGCCCAGATCGGCGCCGATGCCGGGGAGGGCGATGTTCACGACGGTGGCGTCGAGCATCAGCATCATCTGACAGCCGAGGATGAGCGCGAGTGCGAGCGCGGGCCTGCGGGATGCCACGGTGTTCACAGCGCGTGGGCCTCCCCGTGCTCGGATGGCATGCTGGATGCCGGGGGCGGACTCAGGGAGGACAGCGGAGATGGCGACCACGTCGGCGGGGTCCGAGCGGCCGATGCGGTCCGAGCGGCCGCGGTTCGCGCAGCAGCGGCCCGGGCGGCCACGGTCCGAGCAGACGCAGTCCGAGCAGACGCGGTCCGAGCAGACGCGGTCCGAGCAGACGCGGTCCGAGCGGCCGATGCGGGCGGATGCGCGCCGCAATCACGCCCGGCTGGTGACCGAGGCCAGGGCCGTCTTCGCGGAGCGTGGCACCGATGCATCGCTCGAGGAGATCGCACGGCGCTCGGGGGTCGGTATCGGAACGCTGTACCGGCATTTCCCCAACCGCCACGCCATGATGAACGCCGTCTTCCAGGACGCGCTGGCGGCGCTGCTCGAGCGCTCCCGCGAACTGGCGGACGCGGAGGAGCCATGCACGGCGCTCGTCGACTGGCTGCGGGCGATCATCACCCACGCCGGTGAGTACCGGGGGCTGGCCCGGGAGCTGATGTGCGCCTCCGGCGACGAGAGTTCGGCGCTGGCCCGGTGCAGCGGGGAGCTGCGCGAGGCGGGCGAGGTGCTGCTGCTGCGAGCGCAGCGGGGTGGTGCGGTGCGGGCGGATGTCTCGATCGGGGACCTGCTGCAGCTGACGAACGCGATCGCCCTCGCCTCGGAGCAGTCACCGGAGGATCCGGGCCTCCCGGACCGGCTGCTTCGGCTCACGCTGCGGGGGCTGCGGGCGATGTGACCGCGCCCCCGGGAAGCCGACGGCGCGGCGCACCCCACGGGGGCGTGGGGGCGATGCCCCCGCAGAAAGCTCACCGGCGGCGGAGGTCCGCCATACGCGTCGGCCGGTCCCGCTCCGCGGGCTCCGCCGTCAGCGGCGAGGGGCTGCGCAACGGGCCTGGAGCACTGCGGGTGCGGCGTTGTCCGGGCAGCGGGACCTCACGGCGGGGCTGCCGCCCCGAGGGTCCCGAGGGCACCCCGTCCTCCGCCACAGGCCCCGCACCCGCACCCGCGACGGCGATCTGGACGCCCTGGTCGGCCAGGGCCTGCAACTCCGTGGCGGCACGGTCGTCATGCGCCGGCGGCTCATCCGTGACCAGTCGGGTGATCACGTCCGTCGGCACCGTCTGGAACATCGTGTCGGCGCCGAGCTTGGTGTGGTCGGCGAGCACGACCACCTCCGCCGCCGCCTGCACCAGCGCCCGGTCGACGCTGGCCGACAGCATGTTGGACGTGGACAGGCCGCGCTCGGCCGTCAGCCCGCTGCCGGACAGAAACGCGCGCGAGACGCGCAGTCCCTGGAGCGACTGCTCCGCGCCACTGCCCACCAGTGCGTAGTTGGTGCCCCGCAGCGTGCCCCCGGTCATCACGACCTCCACGCGGTTGGCATGGGCCAACGCCTGGGCCACCAGCAGGGAGTTGGTGACGACTGTCAGCCCGGGAACCCGCGCGAGCCGGCGGGCCAGCTCCTGCGTCGTCGTTCCCGCACCGACCACGATCGCCTCGCCTTCCTCGACGAGGCTCGCGGCGAGATCGGCGATGGCCGTCTTCTCGGCGGTCGCGGACAGGGATTTCTGCGGAAAGCCGGACTCGCGGGTGAAGCCGCCCGGCAGTACTGCACCGCCGTGCCGGCGGTCGAGGAGTCCTTCTGCCTCCAGTGCCCGCACGTCCCGCCGTACGGTCACTTCGGAGGTCTGGACGACGCGGGCGAGCTCACGGAGCGAAACCGCCCCGTTGGCCCGCACCATTTCGAGGATCAATTGGCGACGTTCTGCAGCGAACACGAAACTGACAGTAACCCCATCGCCCGATAGTTTTCAGCACTATGCACTGAATAGACGAAGTTGCGGACACATGGAGCCCCGGAGTGGTATGGGCTGCCCCGAGTTGTTCGCCCGAACATCCCAGGCAGGCGGCCTGAACGGCCGGTTACAGCTCGGCGGTGGCCTTCCGGGTGTGCAGCTGCCGTGCGACTTCCGCGATCGACCCCGACAGAGAGGGGTACACGGTGAAAGCATTTGCGATCTGCTCCACCGTCAGATTGTTGTCGACCGCGATCGAGATCGGATGGATCAGTTCGCTCGCGCGCGGCGCGACGACGACTCCGCCGACCACGATCCCGGTGCCGGGACGGCAGAAGATCTTGACGAAGCCGTCCCGGATGCCCTGCATCTTCGCGCGCGGGTTGCGCAGCAGCGGCAGCTTGACGACACGGGCGTCGATGACCTCGGCGTCCACGTCCGCCTGCGTGTAGCCGACGGTCGCGATCTCGGGGTCGGTGAAGACATTGGAGGACACCGTCTTCAGGTTCAGCGGGGTCACCGCGTCGCCCAGGAAGTGGTACATCGCGATCCGGCCCTGCATCGCCGCGACCGACGCGAGGGCGAAGACGCCCGTGACGTCGCCGGCCGCGTACACGCCGGGCGCGCTGGTGCGGGACACCCGGTCGGTCCAGATGTGGCCGGAGTCCTTGAGCCGTACGCCGGCCTCCTCCAGGCCCATGCCCGCGGAGTTGGGGATCGCGCCGACCGCCATCAGGCAGTGCGTGCCGGAGATGACCCGGCCGTCGGAGAGGGTGACCTCCACCCGGTCGCCCACGCGCTTGGCGGACTCGGCGCGCGAGCGGGCCATCACGTTCATGCCGCGGCGGCGGAAGACGTCCTCGAGGACGGCCGCGGCGTCCGGGTCCTCGCCGGGCAGCACCCGGTCGCGCGAGGAGACGAGGGTGACGCGGGAGCCGAGCGCCTGGTACGCGCCGGCGAACTCCGCGCCGGTGACGCCGGACCCCACCACGATGAGCTCTTCGGGCAGGACGTCGAGGTCGTACACCTGCGTCCAGTTCAGAATGCGCTCCCCGTCGGGCTTGGCGTCCGGGATCTCTCGCGGGTGCCCGCCGGTGGCGATCAGCACCGCGTCCGCGGTGAGCCGCTCCTGAGTGCCGTCGGCCGCGGTGACCACGACCGTGCGGGAGCCGTCCATCGCCTGCTGGCCCTCCAGCCGCCCGCGGCCGCGCATGACGCGCGCCCCCGCGCGGGTGACGGAGGCGGTGATGTCATGGGACTGCGCGAGGGCGAGCCGCTTCACCCGTCGGTTGACCTTGCCGAGGTCCACGCCCACGACACGGGCGGAGTGCTCCAGCGGCGGGGTGTCGTCGGCGACGATGATGCCGAGCTCCTCGTAAGAGGAGTCGAAGTTTGTCATCACCTCGGCCGTGGCGATCAGGGTCTTGGACGGCACGCAGTCGGTGAGCACCGACGCCCCGCCCAGGCCGTCGCAGTCGACGACGGTCACCTCCGCGCCGAGCTGGGCGCCCACCAGGGCCGCCTCGTAGCCGCCGGGTCCGCCGCCGATGATCACGATCCGGGTCACGAAAAAGTCCGCCTCGCATGTCGTTCCCGGCCTGCCTGCCCGCCCGACCGGGGGTCCGGGGCCTGGCCCCGGGGAATGCAGTACGTACTTCATTGTCCCGCACGGCACGGGCTTCTCTCCCCGCGGGGCCCCGATACGGCAGCCGGACAGCGGCCAAACGGCCGCACTCACGTGCCACAGGCCATATGAGCGGCTCCAGCCTTCCCTCCCGTACCCTCGATCTCATGTCGCTCTACGCCGCGTACGCCGGCAACCTCGACGCGCGGCTGATGTCCCGCCGCGCACCGCACTCCCCGCTGCGCGGCACCGGCTGGCTGAACGGCTGGCGGCTGACCTTCGGCGGGGAGCAGCTGGGCTGGGAGGGGGCGCTGGCCACGATCGTGGAGGCCCCGCGCTCCCAGGTCTTCGTCGCCCTGTACGACATCGCGCCGATGGACGAGGAGGCGATGGACCGCTGGGAGGGCGTCGGACTCGACATCTACCGGCGGATGCGGGTCCGGGTGCACACCCTGGACGGCGAGGAGCCCGCGTGGGTCTACGTCCTGAACGCCTACGAGGGCGGTCTGCCGTCGGCCCGCTATCTCGGTGAGCTCGCGGACGCGGCGGAGTCGGCGGGCGCGCCGCACGACTATGTGATGGAGCTGCGCAAGCGCCCCTGCTGAGGATCGGGCAATCACCGGCGGCGGGTTCACCGGCGGCGGGTTCACCGGCGGCGGGTTCACCGGCGGCGGGTTCACCGGCGGCGGGTTCACCGGCGGCGGGTTCGTCGGAAACGACAACACAACGATCCGAACACCGTGAGCTGAGTCATCTACGCGCGTAGGGAATGCTCGGCTACTCTCGACGACGTGAACGCATCTGTGAATCCCGAGCTCCACGGCGCTGCCGCCGATCCCCAGTCCGACCCGCACGGCACCGCCGACGCCGCGGCCGCACGACTGCGCGAACTGACCGGCGCCGAGGCCCACGACGTCGCACTTGTGATGGGCTCCGGCTGGGCCCCGGCCGTCGACGCGCTCGGCGCGCCCGAGGCGGAGTTCCCGGTCACGGAGCTGCCGGGCTTCCCGCCCCCGGCGGTCGAGGGCCACGGCGGCAAGATCCGCTCGTACCGCGTCGGCGACAAGCGTGCGCTGGTCTTCCTGGGCCGTACGCACTACTACGAGGGCCGCGGCGTCGCGGCCGTGGCGCACGGCGTGCGCACGGCGGTGGCCGCGGGCTGCAAGACCGTCGTCCTGACGAACGGCTGCGGCGGTCTGCGCGAGGGCATGCGTCCCGGCCAGCCGGTGCTGATCAGCGACCACATCAACCTCACGGCGACCTCCCCGATCGTCGGCGCGAACTTCGTCGACCTGACGGACCTGTACTCGCCGCGGCTGCGGGCGCTGTGCAAGGAGGTGGACGAGACCCTCGAGGAGGGCGTCTACGTCCAGTTCCCCGGCCCCCACTACGAGACCCCGGCCGAGATCAACATGGTCCGCGTGCTGGGCGGCGACCTGGTCGGCATGTCCACGGTCCTGGAGGCCATCGCGGCCCGGGAGGCGGGCGCCGAGGTCCTCGGCATCTCCCTGGTGACCAACCTGGCGGCCGGTCTGACGGGCGAGCCCCTGAACCACGAGGAGGTCCTCCAGGCGGGCCGCGACTCGGCGGCGCGGATGGGCGAGCTGCTGACCCGGGTGCTGGCGCGGATCTGACGGCCCCTGAGGGATGTTCTCGCAGGCCGCGACCCCGCGCCCTGCGCGCCGGGACCCGACGGCCCCTGACGGTCCCCGGCCGAATCGCCGCATGGGGCCCGCCGGGAAGAACCTCACCGGCCGCCACCCGAGCGATACGGGCGCACCGCCCTCCCGCACCCGTATGCGAGCCGGGGACGGAACTCCCGGAACGCGCCGTCCCCACCGCACCTCCGTGCACCCCGGGGACTGCGGCGTCACCCCCCGGCGCCCCGCACCACCTGCACCACCTGCACCACCCGAGCGGACGCCGGAGCGACACCCGACGCCGCTCCCCCCGCGCAGCGCCCCGGGGGACTGCCGTCGCGCGGGAGGAGGCGCGTGGCGGCGGCCCCCGGGGGCGCACCCCGCGGATGCCGGGAACGGCGGGGAACCCCCGCCACCCCGGCAGCGACGCGGAACGACGCCCCACCCGCATGCCGCGGCACAAAGCAGCCGCCTTGCCGGGGCAGGCTCCCCGGAAGGGACGGGCCGGGCAGGCACCCAGGGAAGGAAGGGGCCGGGGTAGGCGCCCAGGAGAGGAAGGAGCCGGGGCAGAACCTCCGGACGGCGAGAACGGCGGGAAGCCCTCGCCGCACCCCGCACCCCGCACCCCGGCAGCGGACACCGCACCCGCACACCGGCCCGGGAACCCGCCGACCGCGAAGCCGCGCCCGCCCGCGCGGTGCGCAGCAGACTCCCCGCCGAAGCCGTCACACGGCGGGCAGCCCCAGAAAACCGCCCGAAAACCTCCCCTGGGAGGGCCCCGGGGCGCATCCCCCGGTTACGGGAGGGGGCGGGGTGGGGGAGACAACCCCACAGACACCCATCAACCACCACGAGAGGCGACACCACAGTGACCCAGGACCTCATCGCGCGAGCCAACGCCTGGCTGGCCGAGGACCCGGACGGCGAGACCCGCGAGGAGCTCGCGAAGCTCATCGAGTCACAGGACCTCGACGAGCTCGCCGCCCGCTTCGCCGGCACGCTCCAGTTCGGCACCGCCGGACTCCGCGGGGAGCTGGGCGCCGGGCCCATGCGGATGAACCGGGCCATCGTCATCCGCGCCGCCGCGGGCCTGGCCGGGTACCTCAAGGCCAAGGGCCGGGGCGACGGCCTCGTCGTCATCGGCTACGACGCCCGCTACAAGTCCGCGGACTTCGCCCGCGACACCGCCGCCGTCATGGTCGGCGCGGGTCTGCGCGCCGCCGTGCTGCCGCGCCCGCTTCCGACGCCGGTCCTGGCCTTCGCCATAAGGCAGCTCGGCGCGGTCGCCGGCGTCGAGGTGACCGCCAGCCACAACCCGCCGCGTGACAACGGCTACAAGGTCTACCTCGGCGACGGCTCCCAGATCGTGCCGCCCGCCGACGCGGAGATCGCGGCCGAGATCGCGGCGGTCGCGAGCCTGGACGACGTGGAGCGCGCCGCCGAGGGCTGGGAGACGCTCGGCGACGAGATCGTGGAGGCGTATCTGGCCCGTACGGACGCGGTGCTGGCGCCCTCCTCCCCCCGTACCGCCCGGGTGGTCTACACGGCCATGCACGGCGTCGGCAAGGACGTGCTGACGGCGGCGTTCGCCCGGGCCGGCTTCCCCGCCCCGGTGCTGGTCGAGGAGCAGGCGGAGCCGGACCCGGCCTTCCCGACGGTCGCCTTCCCGAACCCGGAGGAGCCGGGCGCGATGGATCTCGCATTCGCCGCCGCCCGCCGGGCGCAGCCGGACATCATCATCGCCAACGACCCCGACGCCGACCGCTGCGCCGTCGCCGTGCCGCACGAGGACGACTGGCGGATGCTGCGCGGCGACGAGGTCGGCGCGCTGCTCGCCGCCCATCTGGTGCACAAGGGTGCGACCGGCGCGTTCGCCGAGTCGATCGTCTCGTCCTCGCTCCTGGGCCGGATCGCGGACGCCGCCGGACTGCGGCACGAGGAGACCCTGACCGGCTTCAAGTGGATCGCGCGTGTGGAAGGTCTGCGGTACGGCTACGAGGAGGCGCTCGGCTACTGCGTCGACCCCGAGGGCGTACGCGACAAGGACGGCATCACCGCCGCGCTGCTCGTCGCCGAGCTGGCGTCCGAGCTGAAGGAGCACGACCGCACGCTCACCGACCTGCTCGACGACCTGGCCGTGGCGCACGGGCTGCACGCCACCGACCAGCTCTCCGTGCGGGTGGAGGACCTCAGCGTCATCGCCGACGCGATGCGCACGCTGCGCGAGCAGCCTCCGGCCCGGCTCGCGGGGCTGCAGGTCGTCACCGCCGAGGACCTGACCCGGGGCACGGAAGCGCTGCCGCCGACGGACGGGCTGCGCTACTACCTGGAGGGCGAGTTCAAGGCACGCGTCATCGTCCGCCCCAGCGGCACCGAGCCGAAGCTGAAGTGCTACCTGGAGGTCGTGGTCCCGGTCGCGGACGCGAGTGAGTTGTCCACGGCACGGGAGAGTGCGACGCGGATCCTCTCGGCGATCAAGACGGACCTGGCGAGCGCGGCGGGCATCTGACGCCCCCGGTGCGCCGCGCCCCGGCCGGGGCGCGGCGCAGCCGTCCGTCCGCGCCGTGCCCGCCCGCACCGCCCGGACGCGGGAGACCACCGGCGTGCGCCGCCGGCCGGACGCCCACCTTCGAGGCCGCCCGGGCCACCGCCGACAGGCAGTCGGGCAGCGACTGCGCGCCCGACCATGCCCGGCGGGCACGCGGTGGGAGGCATGGCGCCCACGGCCCCCGACGCCTGGGCGAGGGGGCTGAAACGGGCTGCGCCGGCCGTGCCGGGCGAGGCGCCCTGAGAAGGGCGTGGCTCAGCCGGTCGCGAGCAGCACCGCCAGCACCACCGCGCCCGCCGCGGCCGGCGCCGCCACCTCGTAGGCCCAGCGGACCTGGGGCTCGCCCTGGGCGCCGGGAAGAGGCCCGCAGCGCTCGGCCGTCTCCCGCAGGTCGGCGATCGTCTGGTCGGCGGGGGCCAGCCGCGACTCCTGGTCGCGGACGTCTGCCGTGGCGGACGTCCGGCCGTGCGGATCGTCGTACGCAGCCTGCGCCTGCCGCCGCGCTGCGCGCTTGCGCTGCCGCAGCGATACGGGGATCGCCCAGAGCTGGTACTTGCGGCCGCCCTGGGTGAAGATCTCGCTCGAGTATCCGGCGCGCACATCGGCCACGGACCCCCAAGGCAGCACGATGTTGCGGAATGGGTTCCTGATGCGGATACGCTCGTCGTTGGCGAAGACCGCGGGCCGCACGGTGAACGCCACCACGAGCGGCACGACGAGCAGCGCCCCTGCCAGGGCGAGCCACGGGGTGCGGCCCTCGCCGCGGATCACGGCGTCGCCGACGATCCACAGGATCAGCGCGAGCAGCAGCCCGCCGCCCACCAGTCCGCCGGTGGACCGGAAGACCCGGTCGGCGTAGGCGGGCTCGGCGGGCTGCTGGGGACTCGTCATGCCTCCGATTCTGCCGCACGCGCCGGAGCGGCTCCCTCGCGGAGCCCGCAGGTCACGATCCGGCAGCGTCGCCTGCGTCCTCTGTACAGTCCGCTACGCGCGTAGATATGCTCCTCTCGTGACCATGCCCACCACTGCATTCGCTGACGTGACCGCGTCCGACAGCGCACTGCGCCGCTTCCTCCACGGCCTCCCCGGCGTCGACGCCGTGGGGCTGGAGGCTCGCGCCGCATCGCTCGGCACGCGCTCGATCAAGACCACGGCCAAGGCGTACGCCATCGATCTGGCCATCTCGATGATCGATCTGACGACGCTCGAAGGCGCGGACACCCCGGGCAAGGTCCGGGCGCTCGCCGCCAAGGCCGTCCATCCCGATCCGACTGACCGCACCACGCCGACGACCGCCGCCGTCTGTGTCTACCCGGACATGGTCGCGACCGCCAAGGAGGCCCTGAAGGGGGCCGACGTCAAGGTCGCGTCCGTGGCCACCGCCTTCCCCGCCGGCCGCGCCGCGCTCGACATCAAGCTCGCGGACACCCGCGACGCCGTCGCCGCCGGGGCCGACGAGATCGACATGGTGATCGACCGCGGCGCGTTCCTCTCCGGCCACTACCTCAGGGTGTACGAGGAGATCCGGGCCGTGAAGGAGGCCTCCGGCCCGGCCCGGCTGAAGGTCATCTTCGAGACCGGCGAGCTGTCCACGTACGACAACATCCGCCGCGCCTCCTGGCTCGGCATGCTCGCGGGCGCGGACTTCATCAAGACCTCCACCGGGAAGGTCGCGGTGAACGCCACTCCGGCGAACACCCTCCTGATGCTCCAGGCCGTGCGCGACTTCCGGGAGCAGACTGGAATCCAGGTGGGAGTGAAGCCGGCCGGCGGCATCCGCACCTCCAAGGACGCGATCAAGTTCCTGGTCCTGGTGAACGAGACCGCGGGCGCGGACTGGCTGGACAACCACTGGTTCCGGTTCGGCGCCTCCAGCCTGCTGAACGATCTGCTGCTGCAGCGTCAGAAGCTGGCGACCGGCCGCTACTCCGGCCCCGACTACGTGACGGTGGACTGAGCCCCATGAACCAGACATCCACACCCGCTTCCCCTTCCCCCTTCGAGTACGCGCCGGCCCCCGAGTCCCGCTCGGTCGTCGACATCGCCCCCTCGTACGGGCTCTTCATCGACGGCGAGTTCGCCGAGGCCGCCGAGGGCAAGGTCTTCAAGACGATCTCCCCCGCCACCGAGGAGGTCCTCTCCGAGGTCGCCCGGGCGGGCGCCGAGGACGTCGACCGGGCGGTGCGGGCCGCCCGCAAGGCGTTCGAGAAGTGGTCGGCGCTGCCCGGCGCCGAGCGTGCCAAATACCTCTTCCGCATCGCGCGGATCATCCAGGAGCGCTCCCGCGAGCTGGCCGTCCTGGAGACCCTCGACAACGGCAAGCCGATCAAGGAGACCCGCGACGCGGACCTCCCCCTGGTAGCCGCGCACTTCTTCTACTACGCGGGCTGGGCCGACAAGCTGGACCACGCGGGCTACGGGCCGAACCCCCGGCCGCTGGGCGTGGCCGGCCAGGTCATCCCGTGGAACTTCCCGCTGCTGATGCTCGCCTGGAAGATCGCCCCGGCGCTGGCCGCCGGCAACACGGTGGTGCTGAAGCCGGCCGAGACAACCCCGCTGTCCGCGCTGTTCTTCGCGGACATCTGCCGCCAGGCGGGTCTGCCCAAGGGCGTCGTCAACATCATCCCCGGATACGGGGAGGCCGGCGCGGCCCTGGTCGAGCACCCGGATGTGAACAAGGTCGCCTTCACCGGCTCCACCGCCGTCGGCAAGGCGATCGCCCGCCAGGTCGCCGGCACCCGCAAGAAGGTCACCCTGGAGCTGGGCGGCAAGGGCGCGAACATCGTCTTCGACGACGCCCCGATCGACCAGGCCGTCGAGGGCATCGTCGGCGGCATCTTCTTCAACCAGGGCCAGGTCTGCTGCGCGGGCTCCCGCCTCCTCGTCCAGGAGTCCATCCAGGACGAGCTGCTGGACTCCCTCAAGCGCCGGCTGTCCACCCTCCGTCTGGGCGACCCGCTGGACAAGAACACCGACATCGGCGCGATCAACTCCGCCGAGCAGCTGGCCCGGATCACGGCCCTCGCCGAGGCCGGCGAGGCCGAAGGCGCCGAGCGCTGGTCCCCCGCCTGCGAACTGCCCTCCTCCGGCTACTGGTTCGCGCCCACCGTCTTCACGGGCGTCACCCAGGCGCACACGATCGCGCGCGACGAGATCTTCGGCCCGGTGCTGTCCGTCCTCACCTTCCGTACGCCGGACGAGGCGGTGGCGAAGGCCAACAACAGCCCGTACGGCCTGTCGGCGGGCATCTGGACGGAGAAGGGCTCGCGCATCCTGGCGGTGGCGAACAAGCTCCGCGCCGGAGTCGTCTGGGCCAACACGTTCAACAAGTTCGACCCGACCTCGCCGTTCGGCGGCTACAAGGAGTCGGGGTTTGGCCGCGAGGGCGGCCGCCACGGTCTGGAGGCGTACCTCGATGTCTGATACTCCCGCACGCCTTGGCGTCTTCAAGACCTACAAGCTGTACGTCGGGGGCAAGTTCCCCCGCTCCGAGAGCGGCCGGGTGTACGAGGTGACCGACTCCAAGGACAAGTGGCTGGCCAACGCCCCACTCGCGTCCCGCAAGGACGCCCGGGACGCGGTCGTCGCAGCCCGCAAGGCGTTCGGCGGCTGGTCGGGCGCGACCGCGTACAACCGCGGGCAGATCCTCTACCGCATCGCGGAGATGCTGGAGGGCCGCCGGGACCAGTTCGTCCGCGAAGTGGCGGACGCGGAGGGCCTGTCGAAGTCCAAGGCCGCCGCCCAGGTGGACGCGGCCGTCGACCGCTGGGTCTGGTACGCGGGCTGGACCGACAAGATCGGCCAGATCGCAGGAGGGGCAAACCCGGTCGCGGGTCCGTTCTTCAACCTCTCCACCCCGGAGCCGACCGGCGTCGTGGCGGTCCTGGCCCCCCGGAAGTCGTCCTTCCTCGGCCTGGTGTCCGTAGTGGCCCCGGTGATCGCGACCGGGAACACGGCCGTCGTGATCGCCTCCGAGGAGTCCCCGCTGCCCGCGCTGTCCCTCGGCGAGGTGCTGGCCACCTCCGACCTGCCGGGCGGCGTGGTGAACGTCCTGTCCGGCCGCACGGCGGAGATCGCGGCCCCGCTCGCCGCGCACCAGGACGTCAACGCGATCGACCTCACGGGCGCCGCGGACGACGAGGCGCTGGCCAAGGAGCTGGAGACCGCGGCCGCGGACAACCTCAAGCGGGTGCTCCGTCCACAGGCTGTGGACTGGAACGAGACGCCGGGAACGGGCCGGCTGACGGCGTTCCTGGAGACGAAGACGGTCTGGCACCCGACGGGTTCGCTGGGTGCGTCGGGCTCCTCGTACTGAGCACCGGTCCCGAACGCGCCGTCCCCGAACGCTCCCGAGCCGAAGGCCCCGCCGCATCCCTCACACGGCGGGGCCTTCGCCCGTACAGTCCGGTGTACGGGTCTTCGCCCGCACACCAAACTCGGCCGGCTCAGCCCGGCAGCAGCCCTGCCACCTGCCCAACCAGCGGCAAAGTCCCCAGCGAACCGCCCTTGGCAACCGGGTCGGTGGCGAGCGCCGTGCTCACCGGGGGGAAGTCGGCGACCTGCGTGCCGACGGCATTGTCGAGCGGGTCGACGCCCGTGTTGGCGAGCGGGTCGAGCTGCAGGCTCTTAACCGGGCCCAGCGCGCCCGGCAACGCGTGCGACAGCCCCTCGCCCACATCGGCCTGCGCGGCATGCGCGCCGCCGCCGGCGCCGAGGACCGCGCCCGCGGCCGCGGCGACGGCAAGTCCGGCGCACAGCAGGGCACGTCGCTGATTGCTGGGAGCTGCATGACGGGCCATGGAGCACCTACCTCCTCGAAATTGAACACTGCGTAATCAACTCTGCACCCAGAGTAGGGGAAACGGAATGCCGGAACCCACCGAAGGCCCGGGGGATCCCCTGCGCGGGTCAATGCCGCACACTTGTCTCCCGTGAGTTCCCATCCCATCCCGACGCGCGTCGTGCTGCTCGCCGGCCCCTCAGGTTCCGGAAAGTCGTCTCTCGCCGCCCTCGCCGGACTTCCCGTGCTGCGCCTTGACGACTTCTACAAGGAGGGCGACGACCCTTCGCTCCCTACGGTCGAGGGGAGCGAGGACATCGACTGGGACTCCCCCGGCTCGTGGGACGCGGACGCGGCGGTGGCGGCGATCGAGGAGTTGTGCGCCACCGGCCGTACGACCGTGCCGGTGTACGACATCGCGACGAGCGCGCGCGTGGGCCGTGAGCCCCTGGACTTCGGCACGACGCCGCTGTTCATCGCGGAGGGCATCTTCGCGGCCGACATCGTGGCGCGCTGCGCCGAACTGGGCCTGCTGACCGATGCGCTGTGTCTGCGCGGCCGGCCCTCCACGACGTTCCGCCGCCGGCTGCTGCGCGATCTGCGCGAGGGCCGCAAGTCGGTCCCGTTCCTGCTGCGCAGGGGCTGGCGGCTGATGCGCGCGGAACGGGGCATCGTCGCCCGCCAGTCGGCCCTGGGCGCCCACCCGTGCACCAAGCCGGAGGCCCTGACCCGCCTCCGCACGGCTATGTCCGACGCCCACGACGCTTCCCGCGCACCTGCCTGAGCACAGGCGAACAGTGCGCGGCTTCCGATCAAGGGCAGCGGCCCGCAAGGACGCAGAACTCGTTCCCTTCCAGGTCTGCGAGTACGACCCAGCTCTCATCGCCTTGACCGACGTCGACGTGTCGGGCGCCCAGGTCGAGCAGGCGGCGGACCTCCTCTTCCTGCTCCCTGTCGGTCGGGTTGACGTCGAGGTGAAGCCTGTTCTTGACGGTCTTGCCCTCGGGCACGTGCGCGAACGTCAACGTCGGCGGCACGGGGCCGAGGCGATTCTTGCCCTCGGGCACCACAGGGGAGCCGATGATGACAATGCCGTCGCCTTCGTCTTGCACCTCGTAGTCAAGGACCGAGCACCAGAACCGGGCAAGACGGCGGGGATCGGCACAGTCGATCGCCAGCTCGGTGAACTTGCTGGTCATGTCATGACCTCCCGGTCGCACAGCGGATGGCACGGTTGAGATGTTCGCACCTCAGCGGGTGTGGCGTCCCGGTCGTCTTATGCTGAAGTCGTCGCTTCCGTCCGCCCTTCGGCCCGTCAAGGAAAGTCCCGTTGACTCCGCATTCCCTCGCCTTCTACATGGACGTGGTCGCCTCCGGGGCGGTGCTCGGCGCCAAGCCGACGGACAGCCCCGGCCGGGTCACCGCGATCCTGGGTTCCGATTTCGCCGAGAACTCCTTCGATGACCACAGTATGTGGCGCGACTACGGAATGGCCGAGTTCTTCTGGACACGTGAATCGCCGGACCATGCTTGGGAGGGTCACCACTTCACCCTGCAGGTACATCGGCTCGCGCACTGGGGCGGCAGCGTCGTCAACAGGGCGATTCGCAACCGGTACGGGCGCTTTGACCGCCATCTCCGGTTCGGCAAACTGGAACGGCTGCTGCGGAAGCGCGGCGTGCCTCTGGAAGATGTCCCGGACGTGAACGCTCCCGCCTTCACCCAGCACTGGCAGCCCGCTTCACAGGTGTCCGTGAGGGTGTTCCGGGCCCACGATGAATGGCGACAACGTCGGCGCAGCGACAGCCGTATCGGAGATGTGCACGCCATCCACTCATCGGTGAGCGCCGAGGAAGTGGCATGGAGTAGGGAGCGCTACGGTCGTCAGGACTTGATGAGCGGTGCGTCTCGTATGAACCGCGGGCACCCGACGCCGTAGTACAGCTCGCGTCCCGTCGTGCCTGGCCGGGGCCGATGCAGCGCCTGCTGGCTGCGCCACCTGGGACTCCGTTGCCGTCGGCGACGATGTCCATGCCCGCGCCGTCGAGCACCTCGGCGCCAGCGGAAGGGTTCCGGTCGTGGACGAGACCCGCTTGGTGAAGAAGCCACGCGTCGGCGATTGTGCAGCAGCAGTACACGGGCACCGCAGGACGCATCGAGAACTCCCAGGTCGGGGTGTTCCTCGTCTACGCCACCAGCCGAGGACGGGCGCTGGTCGACCGGCCGCACCGCAGAGACAGACGCGTGGGACCGGACAAGACCCCCCGGCCTGTCCGGTCCCACGATCCCCCGTGTCCCCCGCGTCTCTCCCCCGTACCCGCGGTCCCCGTCTGCCAACGCGAGACCCTCGGGCCCCGGTCGGCAGCCTCCCCCGATGCCGCCGACCGAAGTCCCCCCGTTTTCCCCAGTCCCCCCGCCCCTCAGGCGACGAGTTCGCCGAAGGACTCCTCCTGGTCGCGGCCGAGGCTGAGGACCTCGTCGTCCCGCAGCCTGCGGAGCGAGCGCCAGATGCTGGACTTCACCGTGCCGACGCTGATGTCGAGGATCTCCGCGATCTCGGGGTCCGTACGTCCCTCGTAGTACCGCAGGACCAGCATCGTCCGCTGCAGCTCCGGAAGCCTGGCCAGCGCCTGCCACAGCACCGCGCGCAGTTCCGTGCCCCGCATCGCGTCCGTGTCGCCGGCCGTCTCCGGCAGCTCTTCCGTCGGGTACTCGTTGAGCTTGCGCCGACGCCAGGCGCTGATGTGCAGATTCGTCATCGTGCGGCGCAGATACCCGCCGACCGCCGCCTTGTCGGTGATCCTGTCCCAGGCCCGGTATGTGGAGAACAGCGCGCTCTGCAGCAGGTCCTCCGCCTCGAACCGGTCGCCGGTCAGGTGGTACGCGGTCGCGTAGAGGGAGGCGCGGCGCTCCTGCACAAAGGCGGTGAACTCCGCCTCCGAGCAGATCTGCCGCTCCCCCGTCGCCTCCCCCTGCGCACTCCCGCCGCCCCCCTCGGGCGCGTCGACCACCGCCATGTACGGCGGCTTGTGCTGACGCCCGGCGCCGCGAACGCACCCCCGCCCGCTCACAGCGCCGGACTTCTTCTCACTCACCCGGTCACTCCGGCCGATGTCGTGGAGCCGCGTGATCACCGCGCTCGAACCGGAGCTGTGCAGTGCGTTCATCTCGCGCCCCCCTGTCGTGTGGAGTGTCTTCCGGGTGGTGTGTCCGTGTGCCAAAGAGCTTGCCCGGGCAGTTTCATCGCCCTGTCCGCCGACTGTCACAGCCGCGTCACAGGGGACGTGGGCATGTGCGGAAAGTGTGGGGACGGGCCGCGGAGCCGGTCCACTGGTCGGCCAACGGTCGAACTCCGGCTCCCCCATAGGTCAGAATGACGCCGTGCCTTTCCTGTTGCTGATCGAGGACGACGACGCCATCCGCACGGCCCTCGAGCTCTCCCTGTCCCGTCAGGGCCACCGTGTGGCCACCGCGGCGACGGGCGAGGAGGGCCTCAAGATGCTGCGTGAGCAGCGGCCGGATCTGATCGTGCTGGACGTGATGCTGCCCGGCATCGACGGCTTCGAGGTGTGCCGCCGCATCAGGCGCACCGACCAGCTTCCGATCATCCTGCTCACGGCGCGCAGCGATGACATCGACGTGGTCGTGGGCCTGGAGTCGGGCGCGGACGACTACGTCGTGAAGCCCGTGCAGGGCCGGGTCCTCGACGCCCGCATCCGGGCGGTGCTGCGCCGCGGAGAGCGCGAGTCGACCGACTCGGCGACGTTCGGCTCCCTGGTGATCGACCGCTCCGCGATGACGGTCACCAAGAACGGCGAGGATCTTCAGCTCACGCCGACCGAGCTGCGGCTGCTGCTGGAGCTGAGCCGCAGGCCGGGACAGGCGCTCTCCCGCCAGCAGCTGCTGCGGCTGGTCTGGGAGCACGACTACCTCGGCGACTCACGGCTGGTGGACGCGTGTGTGCAGCGGCTGCGCGCGAAGGTCGAGGACGTGCCGTCCTCGCCGACCCTGATCCGCACGGTGCGGGGTGTTGGCTACCGCCTGGACGCGCCCTCATGATCCCTGTGACGCCACTGCGCCGCGCGAGCGGAGACACGGACGGAAGAGCACATTGAGCGGTGCCGCAAAGCGCGCGATACTTTCCGGCCTTCGCCTCACCAGTCTCCGCGTACGTCTCGTCGTCGTCTTCGCCCTGGTCGCGCTGACCGCCGCCGTCTCCGCCTCCGGCATCGCCTACTGGCTCAACCGCGAGGCCGTGCTCACCCGCACCCAGGACGCGGCGCTCGACGGCTTCCGGCAGGACATGCAGAACCGGGCCGCCGCGCTGCCGCTGCGCCCCACCCAGTACGAGCTGGAGAAGACCGCCCAGCAGATGGCCGGCGGCGGCGAGGGCTACAACGTGCTGCTGATCGGTGAGCGCGCCGCGGGCAAGCCGATCGTCGGAGCGTCGAACCGGGACGAGTTCACGCTGGACGACGTGCCGCCGCGGCTGCGGGACGCGGTGGACAAGCGGCAGGATCTGAGCGCGGGCAACGCGGCCCCGTACCACCTGTACTGGCTGCGCACCGAGCGCGCCGGCAAGCCGTATCTGGTGGGCGGCACCAGGATCATCGGCGGCGGGCCGACCGGCTTTGTCTTCAAGTCGCTGGAGCAGGAGCGGCAGGACCTCAATTCGCTGGCCTGGTCACTGGGGATCGCGACCCTGCTGGCGCTGGTGGGCTCCGCCCTGCTCGCGCAGGCCGCGGCGACGACGGTGCTCAAGCCGGTGCACCGGCTCGGCGAGGCGGCCCGGCGGCTGGGCGAGGGCAAGCTCGACACCCGGCTGCGGGTCTCGGGCACGGACGAGCTCGCGGAGCTGGCGCGGACGTTCAACAAGACCGCGGAGTCGCTGGAGAAGAAGGTCGCGGACATGAGCGCGCGGGAGGAGTCCAGCCGCCGCTTCGTCGCCGATATGTCGCATGAGCTGCGTACGCCGATGACCGCGCTGACCGCCGTGACCGAGGTGCTGGAGGATGAGGCGGACAGCCTTGATCCGATGATCGCCCCGGCCGTGCAGCTCGTGGTCAGCGAGACGCGGCGGCTCGGCGACCTGGTGGAGAACCTGATGGAGGTCACCCGCTTTGACGCGGGCACCGCCAGGCTCGTGCTGGACGATGTGGACGTAGCCGACCAGGTCACCGCCTGTATCGACGCACGGGCCTGGCTGGACGCGGTGGAGCTGGACGCCGAGCGGGGGATCATGGCGCGGCTCGATCCTCGGCGGCTCGACGTGATCCTGGCGAATCTGATCGGCAACGCGCTCAAGCACGGCGGCTCGCCTGTGCGGGTGTCCGTTCGGCTGCTCGGTGGAGAGGGAGAGCCGGACGGCGCGGAGGAGTTGCTGATCGAGGTGCGCGACCACGGGCCCGGCATTCCCGAGGAGGTGCTGCCGCATGTCTTCGACCGCTTCTACAAGGCGAGCGCGTCGCGGCCCCGCTCGGACGGCAGCGGTCTCGGGCTGTCCATCGCGATGGAGAACGCCCATATCCACGGCGGCGACATCACCGCGTCGAACTCGCCGGACGGTGACGGTGCGATCTTCGCGCTGCGGCTGCCGCGCGACGTCTCGACGCTCCGCGAGGCTGCCGACGGCGGCGAGGACCGGCGCGGAGGCGGCCGGGACGGTCACCACGCCCGGGGTGACCGGGGTGGTCAGGGCGGCCGGGACGGCCGACGCGCCGACGGCCGGGACGGGGACGAGGGGGTGGACGCACAGTGAGGCCGCAGGGATCGATGACGTCGTCCAGGACGTCGAGGGGAGCAGCCCGCCGGGTCGCCGCCCTGCTGCTGGGCGCCGCCGTGCTGAGCGGCTGCGGCATCAGGACGACCCAGGTGCCGGTGGACGCCGGGACTGCGCCGTCGCGCGTGCCGTGCGAGGTGTCCGGCGAGGACGCCGCCTCCGAGGCGCAGGCCGACAGCCTGTCGGTGCGGATCTATCTGATGTGCACCTCGCAGCTGGAACAGGTGGTACGCGTCGCGCAGATCCCCGAGGAGAAGGCGGCCGTCAGTCCGCTGCTGATCGCCAGGGCGCTGCTGGACGAGCTGGCCGAGCAGCCGTCCCAGGCGGAGCAGGAGGCCGGGTTCGCCACCCATGTGAACGAACCGATCGGGCTGAACGGCCCGCGTGCGGGCGACCCCGCGGGCACGCTGCGGCTGAGCCGGCAGCCGGAGGACCTCCCGGCGGGGGCGCTCGCCCAGATCGTGTGCACCTTCGCCGAGAACGGCGTCGCCGTGGCGGAGGACTCCGTGGTGCTGGGCGGCCCCGGGGAGTACGAGCCCCGGGGCTACCGGTGCGACACACGGGCCAAGGAACGGCCCGAGGGACCGATGCCGACGCTCTCGGCCCTGCCCCCGGCCGCCGTCTCCCCTTCCGCTTCGGCCTCGTCCTGACCTGTTCGCCCGGGTGCGGAACCGATTCACGCACGGTACGCGTCTAGGGGGGCGTGCAGCGTCAAGGTAAGGGCGGCAGCGCCGCCATCCGCTTCCGCGCGGCGGGAGGCGTTCTCCTCTTCGCGCATCTGCTGCTCGTCGCCTGGCTCACGCTGCGCCCGCGCGACGTGCTGTGGGTGACGGCCGCGAACTTCGAACCGCTGGCCGGGATCAGAGCGGATCTGGCGCTCGGCCCCGTGGAGGCGGCCCGCCGACTGGGTGAGGGCTTGATGCTGCTGGCCCCGCTGGGCGTGCTGCTGCCGATGGCGGGAGGCCGGCTGGATGTCTCCCCGTGGGGGTCGCTGGCCCGTACCGTGACCGCCGGGGCACTGCTGTCGCTGGGGATCGAGCTGCTGCAGACCGGTGTGCCCGGGCAGGTCGTCGATGTGGACTCGCTGCTGCTGAACACGGTCGGGGTGGCGCTCGCCCATCTGCTGGTGGTGCCCGTGGGACGGGCCAGGCTGCGCCGCAGACAGCCGGGCGCGGCGAGGAGCGGCGGCTCGGGGCGGGGCGGGGCGCGCCCCGGGACCGTACTGCGGGAGGAGTCGCCTCAGGGGCCGACCCCGACGATTACCAGGGTCGGGATCGCCCCGTAGAGGGACGCTTTGCCCCGCTGTTGCGGCCATGATGGAGTCATCGGGAGCACACGGAGTGACTCCCTCCGAGGACTGACCAGGACTCTCGAAGGAGCCCACCATGGCCGCACTTGTCCGCCCCACTGAAGGACGCATGATCGGCGGAGTGTGCGCAGCGCTGGCCCGGCGCTTCGGCACCTCCGCGACGACGATGCGCGTCATCTTCCTGGTCTCGTGCCTGCTGCCGGGCCCGCAGTTCCTGCTCTACCTGGCCCTGTGGGTGCTGCTGCCGTCGGAGAAGAAGACGGCGAACACGGCCTGGTGACGCGTGCTTGACGCATATGTGGGGTGCCCGCCGGATTCGGCGGGCACCCCACGTGTGCGTGCGGGCTGCGGTGTCGTACGCGCTATGTGGCGCAGAGCGGTCAGCCGAGGGGCGACGCCGGCAGTCCGCCGAGGAGCGGAACCCCGCCCGCGCCCTGGGAGACGGGGCCGAGGAGGCTGGAGACCGGGTCGTGGGCGTGGTCGGTCGGCAGGGTCCTGGTCGCCGCGGCTTCGGCGGTGGCTGGCAGGTTCATGGCGCTGTCCGCCAGGGCCTGCCCGCTGCCCGCGAGGGATTCGTTCGCACCCGCGGGGAGCTTCGAGGCGACCTCCTGCACCGGAGCGACCTCCCCGACCGGCAGCATCTTGGTGACGGTGTCCAGCGAGGTGGCGGAGTCCGGGAGCGCGGCGGGCTCGGCGGCGGCGGCCCCCGCGGCGGCAGCGGCGAAGGCGGCGCCGAGAGCGGCGACGCCGAGAGTCTTGGCGGCAGACTGCTTCATCAGGAGGAGTCCTTGAGGACGGGGATATGAGCGGCTCCGCAAGCTATCCATGATCCGACACAAGCCGCAAACAGCGCGAAACGACCGGAAATTGACATCTCTGGCCGCTTCGCGATATGCGCTCCGCTCAGCCTTCGCGCACCGGGGAATCGCCGGTCACAGCGGTCTGCCGGAACAGCCATTCGGACTTCAGCTCGGCATAGCCGGGCTTGATCACGTCATTGATCATCGCCAGTCGTTCATCGAAAGGAATGAACGCCGACTTCATCGCATTGACGGTGAACCACTGCATGTCATCGAGCGTGTATCCGAAGGTCTCGGTCAGCAGCTCGAACTCGCGGCTCATGCTCGTACCGCTCATCAGCCGGTTGTCGGTGTTCACCGTGGCCCGGAAGTGGAGCCTGCGCAACAGGCCGATCGGGTGCTCGGCGTAGGAGGCGGCGGCGCCCGTCTGCAGATTGGACGTCGGGCACAGCTCCAGCGGGACGCGCTTGTCCCGTACGTACGCGGCCAGCCGGCCGAGCTTCACACTGCCGTCGTCGGCGACCTCGATGTCGTCGATGATGCGCACACCGTGGCCCAGGCGGTCGGCGCCGCACCACTGGAGGGCCTGCCAGATCGAGGGCAGCCCGAATGCCTCGCCCGCGTGGATCGTGAAGTGGTTGTTCTCCCGCTTCAGATACTCGAAGGCGTCCAGGTGCCGGGTGGGCGGATAGCCCGCCTCCGCTCCGGCGATGTCGAAGCCGACGACCCCGGAGTCCCGGTAGCGGTTGGCCAGTTCGGCGATCTCCAGGGCGCGGGCGGCATGGCGCATCGCGGTCAGCAGCGCGCCCACCCGGATGCGGCAGCCGCTCTCGCGGGCCCGCCGCTCGCCCTCGCGGAAGCCGGCGTTGACCGCCTCCACCACCTCTTCGAGGGTGAGTCCGGACTCCAGATGCTGCTCGGGCGCGTACCGGACCTCCGCGTAGACGACTCCGTCCTCGGCGAGGTCCACGGCGCACTCGGCGGCCACCCGGAACAGCGCGTCGCGCGTCTGCATCACGGCGCAGGTGTGGGCGAAGGTCTCCAGATAGCGCTCCAGCGAGCCGGAGTCGGCGGCCTCCCGGAACCAGATGCCGAGTTTGTCGGGCTCGGTCTCGGGGAGCAGTTCGTACCCGGCATCCCGGGCGAGGTCGATGATCGTGCCGGGGCGCAGCCCGCCGTCGAGGTGGTCGTGGAGCAGCACCTTCGGGGCGCGGCGGATCTGGTCCGCGGTAGGCAGGTTGGGTGTCTGGCTCGTCATCTGCGCACTCTAGCCCCTACGCGCGTAGAGACATCCCCCTTACGACACCGGTCGATACGTAACAGTGACCGCGCGTACGGGTGGAGTACACACGGACTTCTGAGACTGTTCTGCCATGGCACACCTCGCACTGCCCCGGTGGCAGGGACGACCGCCCCGGTGGCAGGGACGGCAGACGGCTCCGGCGGCACGCCCCCAGCAGCGAGGCGAAGCGTCCTCCACGGCCGCGGCCGGCCACCCCGCCGACGAGGCCCCGCGGGCACGCCTCAGCCGCGTGTCGGGCACGGGGATCGGCGTCGTCGCGGCGGACGCCGCCGTCGCAGCGGCCGTGCTCCTGCTGCCGAACGGAGAGCTCGAATCCACCCGCCGGCCCTCGTCCCTGGCCTACTCGGCCACCCAGCCGCTGGGGCGCATGCTGGCCAGAGCCGGCCGTCAGGAGGGGGTGGCCGTGCACACCGTCCAGTACCGCGTGCGCGGCTGGAACGGCGAGCGCGCGGACCTCGCGGCGGACGCGGCCTGGGCGGTGGAGGAGGTCGTGCGCCGCTACGGCGATGTGCCGGTGTGCCTGGCCGGCCACGGCATGGGCGGCCGGGCGGCGCTCAGGGCGGCGGAACATTCCGCTGTCACCTCGGTGCTGGCCCTTGCGCCGTGGCTGCCGGACGACGCGTCGGGGGTGGAGCCGCTGGAGCCGGTGGCGCAGCTCACCGGGCGGCGGGTGATGATCGTGCACGGCACGACGGACGCACGGACCGATCCGGAGCTGTCGTACCGGCTGGCGGGGCGCGTGAAGAAGGCGAACGCGGGCACGTGCCGGTTCGAGGTGCACTCCGACGGGCATGCGCTGCGCCAGCACCACGACGAAGTCCTGGCCCTGTCCGCGGACTTCGTCTTCGGCACGCTGTGCGATCGCGCCTACTCCCGCCCCGTCGCCGACGCCTTCGCGGCGCCGCCGCCGCTGGGGCTGCGGATGCCCCTGGCCGCGGGCTTCGGCCGCGCGCTGCGGCCGTAGCGGGGTCAATCCGCGACGGCGGGGGCGGCGACGGCGGCGGAGGGCGCGAGCGGGCCGGGCGTGCACATGCGGGCGCACCGGGCGGCCTCGTGCACCCGCCCATCGGAGTGCAGTACATATATACGAGCGTCGACGGCGAACGTCGCCAGCGGTGCGAGCCCCATCGCCATGGCCGCGATGTAGGAGCCGCCCACCCGGTGGGTGTCGCAGACGGTGCCGATCCGGAACAGATACCGGGACTCCGACGTCACATCCTCGTCCCCGCCCGCCCGCAGCACGATCCGCTGGTCGGGGGCCACGGCCCGGGCCGCCACCGCCACGGCGATGTTCTCCAGCACGTCCGAGGCGGCGGCGACGATCGCCCGTGCACGGGGCAGC
The DNA here is from genome assembly GCF_022414575.1 of Streptomyces sp. MUM 178J. Lineage (GTDB taxonomy): Bacteria > Actinomycetota > Actinomycetes > Streptomycetales > Streptomycetaceae > Streptomyces > Streptomyces chengmaiensis. The sequence continues at coordinate 94,499 of NZ_JADWYQ010000022.1, forward strand.
GCGAGCTTCCGCAGCAGGAAGCGGTCGCCCGCGCGCCCGAACATCACCGGTATGCCGAGCGACTTGGCCACCGGCACACAGGCCGCACGGGGGTCGCGTTCGACGGCAACCACCCCGATGCCGAGCCGTTGGAGCTCCAGGCAGAGCCGCAGCCCCACCTGACCGAGCCCCACCACGATGACATGACCGCGCCGGGGCACCACCCGCGCGCCGACGAGGCCGGTCAGCCGGCCGGAGGTCATCCGGTCGACCAGACCGGCGGTGAAGAGCGCGGAGAAGCCGAGGACGCACAGCAGGCTCACGGTGGACAGCATCAGATACCACGTCGGCGCGTGGCCGTCCGCCCCGCCCGCGTCCACCGTGGTCAGGACCATCGCCGAATGCCAGGCTGCGGCGACGAGGGGCTCACCCAGCACCAGCGCGCCCAGCACCGTGTCCAGCAGGAACACGAGGACCAGTCCGGCCAGCCCGACGAGCAGCGCGTTCGTACTGCCGTCCAGCGGTCTGACCTGGGCGTGCACCCGGTGCCAGAGCCTGCGCACCGCGCCGATCCTGACCTCGGGCGACGACTCCACGCGCAGACCGTCCGGGATGCCGTCCGCGCCCTCTTCTCCCTCCTCAGCTCCGCCCGGGGCGCAGTCCAAAGTGCCGTCCGGGGCGCCGTCCGGGGCGCTCGCCACACCCAGCCGGTTCCCGTCGGGCGTGCGGCACAGGGTCACCAGGCGGTCCGCCACGCAGGGGCCGAGCAGAGCCGGCACCAGTGCGTCCGTCATGCCGATCACCGTGCAGTTGGGGACCGAACGCACGACCTCGCCGGCCACCGTCCTGTCGAACAGCGTCACCAGCAGCCGTATCCCGGGGCGTGCGTGCTCGACGAGCAGTGCGTACCGAAGGGCCTGGATGTCCTCCCGCGAAACGACCACCACGACGTCGACGTCCGGCTCCAGCGCGGCGCCGAGCGCGTCTGCCGACGGCGCGGACAGCCGGCCGACCCGTGCACCCCACGCCGTCGCGTAGTCGGCCACGGCGGCCGTCAGCTCGTCGTCGCCGACCAGCAGCAGCCGCCCGCTCGGCGGATCGTCGCCCGGGCCGGCGGCGCGCGGATCGGCGCCCCACGGTTCGGGGACAGGTGGCTCGGGGACCAGCACCGGCGCTCCTCGAAGATCGTTGCCCAGCTCCCCTCGACGGTACGGAGCGCACCCTCGGGACTCTTTGTGCACATCTCCAGGGGCTCGCCTCCCGCCTTGGCCGATCGCACGACAGTACGAGGCCCTCGCCGACGGTTGTATGTGCTCCTGCCCACCGAGTACCGTCGGTGCCACCGGCACGCCGCGGCGAGCGACATCACGCCCCGTGGCGGACGGTCACACGGTGAGGAAGTCCAGGCCGAGGGGTCCGCCCCGGCCTCTCCCCACGTGGATCTTGCCTGGCACATCCGCTCGTGTGCAGGACAGGTGGTCACCATGGACGACACAGTCAGGCCGGCCGGCGCCGTCGTGCGGCAGCTGCTGCTCGCGCTCGGCGATCCGGTCATCGGGCTGGTCGCCGCGCCCGGAGGTCTCGACGTCGAGATCAACGACGTCGTCATTCTGGACGCCGACGACGAGCCGGACCCCTACCGCGGCGATCTGGTGCTGATCATCGGCGCGCGGGGCCGACGGGTCCACCGACTCGCGCGCGCCGCCGCGGGCCAGGGGGCCGCGGCGGTGGCCCTGAAGACGGAACACGGCGAGGACCTCGACGAGCTGAAGCGCATCGCCGAGGACACCGGGATCGTGGTCCTCGGCGTGCGTCCCGAGGTCCGCTGGGCCCAACTCGACTCACTCGCCAGGGGTGTCGTTGCGGACGCGCGGGTGATGGTGCCGGAAGCCGGGCGACAGGCCGACCTGTTCGCCCTCGCGCAGACGGTCGCCGCGCTCACCGGCGGCATCGTGAGCATCGAGGACAGCGCCAACCGCGTCCTGGCCTACTCGCGTTCCGACGACGAGGTCGACGAACTGCGCCGGCTGTCGATCCTGGGCTGGCAGGGCCCGGCCGACTACCTCGCCCTGCTGCGCGAGTGGGGGGTGTTCGACCGGCTGCGCGCCGGCGACGACGTGGTGCGCATCGACGAGCGGCCCGAGAGAGGAATCAGAAGGCGGCTCGCCATCGGCATCCGCGTCGACGAGCAGCTGCTCGGTTCCATCTGGGTGCAGGAGGGCCGCGAACCGCTGGCGGAGAACGCGGAGAAGGCGCTGGTCGGCGCCGCGCGGGCGGCCGCCTTGCAGCTCGTCCGGCGGCGTACGGGCGCCTCGCCGGACCTGGAGTTCGAACAGAGCCTGTTCCGCCGGGTGCTGGAGGGGCATATCGACCCCCGGACGTTCGCCGACAACATCGGGGCCGACCCGGACGAACCGGCGGTCGTGGCGGCGTTCACCCTCGACTCGGGGCCGGCGGGAGGCGGCGCGGGGGGCGACGCCGGCCGTCCGGCCTTCGAGATGCGCAGGGCGACCATGGCGAGCCTGATCTCCGTGCACGCGGCCGCGTACCGGCGGCGGTCTCTGGTCACCGCCGCCGACTCACGCGTCTATATGCTGCTCCCCGGCCTGCCCGAGCAGTCCGGGGAGAGCATCGCCTACGGGCTGGCGGGCGAGATCGTGCGGGCGGCCGGCCAGCGGATGCAGCTCGACGTACGCGCCGCCATCGGCTCGGTGGTCGGCGGACTGCACGCGATCGCCCAGTCGAGGGCGGAGGCGGACCAGGTGCTCGACATCGTCCTGCGCGGCGGCGGGCGACGCGTGGCCACCATCGCCGACGTACGCTCCGAAGTCCTGCTGAGCGAGGCCCTGGCGCTGCTGGAGCAGAACCCGCGCCTGCGTGACCCCCGCATCACCGCCCTTCTCGCCTACGAGGCCGAGCACGAGTCCGGTCTTGTGCCGTCCGTGCTCGCGTATTTGGGGACGCTCGGGAATGTGCGGGCGGCGGCACGGTCGCTGCACGTCCATCCGAACACCCTCCGCTACCGGCTGAAGCGGGCCGAGACGGTCAGCGGGATCGATCTCGCCGATCCCCACCAGTGCCTCTTCTCCCATCTGCAACTGCTGCTGGAGAACGGGTCGATGGCCGTGCCGCCCGGCAAGTGACCCCGGGGGCTCCGACACGTACGCACGCGCACCTGCCGGAGCCCCCGGGGCCGTGGGACGTCGTCTCTGCCGTTTGGCGCCGTCCGGTCCGCTCTATGACGTCCTTGACCTCCTATGACGCCCTATGACGTCTGGTCGGCCGACTCCGGCCCGCCGCTCTGCCCGGCGGGCTCGCGGTCCCGCTCCTCGGGGGAGCGCAGCGCCGTGCGGAACCGGGCCAGTTCCCGCTTGACGACCGGTGCGAGCAGATAGAGGCCGATGATGTTGATCAGCGCGAGGAGGAACAGCACGGCGTCGGTGAACGCCAGCACGCTGCCGAAGGTGAGAACGGCGCCGATGACGATGAACGTGCAGAACACCGTCTGGTAGACGCGCTCGCTGAGCTTGCTCCTCCCGAACAGGTGGCTCCACGCCTTCTGACCGTAGTAGGCCCAGGTGATCATGGTGGAGACGGCGAAGAGGACCACCGCCACGGTGAGGATGACCGGGAACCAGGGCAGCACCGTCTCGAATGCCGAGGAGGTGACGGTGACACCGTCCACGGTGTTTCCGTTCGCCGCGTAGTGCGCCTTCGCGTCGTTCCAGAGCTGGGTGTCGGCGATGACGATGGTCAGCGCGGTCATGGTGCAGACGACCACGGTGTCGATGAACGGCTCGAGCAGTGCGACCAGCCCCTCGGTCGCCGGGTAGCGGGTCTTCACGGCCGAGTGTGCGATGGGTGCGGAGCCCAGCCCCGCCTCGTTGGAGAACGCGGCTCGGGTGAAGCCGACGATCAGCGCGCCGATGGTGCCTCCGACGACGCCTTCCCCGGTGAACGCGCCGCGGAAGATCTCACCGAAGGCCGCGGGAACGTCAGTGACGTTGAAGAGGATGACGATGAGGCAGCCGGTGACGTACACGATCGCCATGGCCGGCACCAGGCGGCTGGTCACACGGCCGATGGACTTGATGCCGCCGATGATGACGAAGCCGACGACAAGGGCCAGCAGGACGCCGAGCGCCAGCGCCGAACCGTCGCCTGCCAGCGGGCCGTCGTCCCCTCCGGTGATGTCGCGGATCTGGATGACGGTCTGGTTGGCCTGGAACATATTGCCGCCGCCGATCCCGAAGAGCAGGATCATGACGGCGGCGAGCGCCGCGAGGGCCCGTCCGAGGAACCGGCCGGAGGATCCGGGCAGCCGCTCCGCGACTCCCTTGCGCAGGTACTGCATCGGACCGCCGGAGACGGTTCCGTCCGGGTGGTGGTCGCGGTAGCGGACGCCGAGGGTGCACTCGACGAACTTGGAGCACATGCCCAGCAGTCCGCAGAGCACCATCCAGAACGTGGCTCCCGCCCCGCCGATGGTGACGGCCACGCCGACGCCGGCGATGTTGCCCAGGCCCACCGTTCCGGAGACGGCCGAAGTCAGGGCCTGGAAGTGGGTGATCTCGCCCGGGTCTTCCTTGCGGCTGTGCCGGCCGCGGAGGATCTGCAGGGCCAGCCGGATCCCGCGGACCTGGATGAATCCGAAGTAGAGAGTGAAGACCGCGCCCGCGAGTACGAGCCAGGCCACGATCCAGGGAAAGCTGATCCCGAAGAGGGACACCTCGCCGAAGACGAAGTCTCCCAGCCCGGTGGCGATCGGATCGAATATCGCGTTGATCTTTTCTTCCACGGTCCCGAGGAATCCGCTCTCCGCCCCTTGGGCGAGTGCGGGAAGCTCTTCGGGAGCGGCATGAGGATGGTGTGTCAGAGGCATTGCGGTCCCCTTCTTCCGGGCCGGGGACGACGACGCCGTCGAGACGTCCCGGACCCCGGATCGCCGTTCGGGGAACCGTAGGGCCGCCCCGCTCGGCTCGGTTTCGTGCAGTTGGCCAAAGAACCGGCGCAGAACCTGGTGACCTGGACCACGCCGCGGCCGCGGGGCCGGTCCGTTCAACAGGCACGCGGCCCGGGCCGTTCAACGGGCACGCGGAAACACGGACCGGACCGCGGGCGCCGTCGGCGGCTATGCGTGCAGTGCGCCCCTGCCTCTCCTCATCCGGTCTCCCCCGGGGCCGGACCAGGTGCGCAGGGGCGGGCGTCCGACGAAGCGGCCGAAGACCAGCGCGGCGATCGTCGCGGCGATCACGCCCGGCACCATTTCGTAGATGCCGGACTCGAACGGCCCGAGGAGCGGGTCGATGTCCTCCCACAGCACCACGGTGAGCGCACCGGCCACCATGCCCGCCATGGCGCCCGCCGCGCTCATCCGCGGCCAGTACAGCGACAGGACGATCACCGGGCCGAAGGCCGCGCCGAAGCCCGCCCACGCATAGGCGACGATGTCGAGCACCGCGCCCCCGTCGAGCGCGATCCCATAGGCGACGACGGCGACGGTGACGACGGTGATGCGGCCGACCAGCAGCAGCACGGTGTCGGAGGCGCTGCGGTTGAGGAAGGCCCGGTAGAAGTCCTCGGTGAGGGCGGTGGAGGAGACCAGCAGCTGGCTGTCCGCGGTGGACTTGATCGCGGCCAGCACCGCGGCCAGCAGCAGGCTCGCGACCCAGGGGTTGAGCAGATCCACCGAGAGCCCGATGAAGACGGTCTCCGGGTTGGCCAGCGGTTCGTCGAGGAGGGCGATGCCGAGGAGCCCGACGAGCGAGGCGCCGGTCAGCGTGACCACCACCCAGCCCACCCCGATGCGGCGGGCGAGGGGGATGTCCTCCGCGCTGCGGATCGCCATGAAGCGGGCCAGTACATGGGGCTGGCCGAAGTAGCCGAGCCCCCAGGCCAGCAGGGAGATCACGGCTATCAGGCCCAGCGATCCGCCGTCCGTCCACCGGCCGTCCGCGAAACTGGCCTGCGCCCCCATGTCCAGGAGTTCGGGGGACTTGCCTGCGAGGTCGTCGCCCAGCGCGCCGAAGCCGCCGAGCGCTCCGATGCCAAGCACCGGCAGCACGAGCAGCGCCAGGAACATCATGGTGCCCTGCACCGCGTCCGTCACGCTCACCGCCAGGAAGCCGCCCAGCAGCGTGTAGACGACGATCACCACGGCGGCCACGGTCAGGGCGAACTCGTACCCGACCTCGAAGATCTCGTCGAACAGCAGACCGCCGGCGACCAGCCCCCCGGCGACGTACAGCGTGAAGAAGACGACTATGACCGTGGCCGAGACGATGCGGATCAGCCGGGTGCGGTCCTCGAACCGCTCCTCCAGATAGGCCGACAGCGTCACGGCGTCCCCGGCGCGTTCGGTGTACGTACGCAACCTCGGTGCGACGAAACGCCAGTTGAGATAGGTGCCGGCGGCCAGACCGACCGCGATCCAGGTGGCGCCGACGCCGGCCGCGTACACGGCGCCGGGCAGCCCCAGCATCAGCCAGCCGGACATGTCGCTGGCCTGGGCCGACAGCGCGGCCACCGGGGCGCGCAGCCTGCGGCCGCCGAGGGCGAAGTCGTGGTAGGTGCGGGTCTCCTGGTAGACCAGGACGCCGACGGAGACCATCGCCAGCAGATAGACCGCAAAGGTGATCATGGCGGGTACGGTCAGGAGCAGCACTCGTTCCTCCCTTGCCGTTCGAGAATCCGCGGAGTGTAAACGCAAGGGGCGCCCGGGGTCGTTGGCCAGTCGGCCAAAGATCTGACGGCGTCTCGTCTCTTCCTTCCGGCCCGCGCCCCGGATCGGCGGCCGGCTCGGCGGCGAGCTCGGCGGCCGGCTCGCGGCGGCCGAGCCGGCGTGCTAGCCAGTCAGTGCGGGCGGCGATCCGCACGAGGAGCGAGGAAGGTGCCGCGATGGCAGCGAAGGAAGTGTTCGCAAGCAGGTTCACCTTCGTAGTCGCCGGCATCGGCATGGCCGTGGGCACCGGCAACATCTGGCGGTTTCCGCGGGTCGCGGCCGAGTGGGGCGGCGGCGCGTTCCTCATCGCCCTGGTCGTCGCCAACCTGGTGTGGGCGATTCCCATCCTGATGGCCGAGTCCTACATGGGCTCCCGGAGCAGGCTGGGCACGGTGGGGGCGTTCCGCGACTTCATGGGCAGGAGGTTCGCCTGGCTCGGCGGCTTCATGGCCGCCACCTCGCTCGCCATCACGTTCTACTACTCGGTGGTCTGCGGATGGACCCTGCGGTATCTGATCTATGCGCTCACCGGTACCTTCACCGCTGAGCGGGACACCCAGGCGCTGTGGGACGACTTCACCGCGACGCCGTGGCAGACCGTCCTGTCCCATCTCGTCGCCATCGCGATCGTCGGCGCCGTCGTGGTCCGCGGCCTCAAACGCGGTTTCGAGAAGGTGCTCAAGTACGCCATCCCGCTGCTGTTCGCCATCCTCGTGGTCCTCGCCGTCCAGGCGCTGACGCTGGACGGCGCGACCGAAGGGCTGCGGCACCTCTTCACACCCGAATGGAGCAGGCTCGGCGACGCACAGCTGTGGCTCCAGGCATTCAGCCAGATGGCGTTCTCCACCGGCGCCGGATGGGGCCTGTATCTCACCTACTCGGTGTATCTGCGCAGCAGGGAGGACTTCGGCCTCAACGCGACCGTGGTGTGCGGCGGCAACCTGCTGGCCTCCCTGCTCGCCGGCACAGCGGTCATCGTGACGCTGTTCGCCCTGGGCACGCAGGAGCAGATCGACAGCGCGACCGCGGGCAACGAGGGCCTGGCCTTCATCTTCTTCCCGCAGCTGCTCAACGAGATGCCCGGCGGGGCGTTCTTCGGCGTGCTGTTCTTCCTCGCGCTCGCCCTGGCGGGCATCTCCAGCCTCATCGCCATGGTGGAACTCGCCACCCGCAACGTCATGGACGCCGGCGTCTCCCGCCCGCGAGCGGTGGGACTCGTCGTCACGGTCACCGCCGTCGCCGGCCTTCCGTCCGCGTTCAGCCTGGACTTCCTCTCCAACCAGGACTTCGTCTGGGGCGTCGCCCTGCTGATCGGCGGGCTGCTCGCGGCCTTCGCCATGATGAAGTACGGACTCGAACGGGCACGAGCCGACCTCGACGCCGTGAGCGACCTTCCCGTCTGGGCGTGGTGGCCGTGGCTCATCCGGCTGTTCCCGCTGATGTTCGCCGTACTGATCGGCTGGTGGATCCACCGCGCGATCACCGAGTTCGCACCGGACGACTGGTGGAACCCCCTGGTGGGCTTCAGCGCCGCGACCATGGTGCTCCAGTGGCTCGTCGTCCTGCTCGTCCTCCGTGCGCTGAACCGCTTCCTGGCCGACCGGATCGGGAGCGGCCCGATGACCCGGCTCGACTGATCGCCGCACGGCAGTCGGCGGCGGGACGGCCGGGGCCCCGGCGGACTCATGTCGGCAGCAGGTGGCCCCGGCGGGAGAGCAGGAACTTCCTGAAGGCGGCCACCGGCGGGGTCTCGGGGTGACCGTCCAGCCAGGCGACGCCGATCTCCCGGACCGCCCGCGGGGCGGTGACCGTCAGTTCGACGACCCCGGGACGCGCCACGGCAGGCGGCGGGAGGAGGGCGACCCCCAGGCCCGCCGCCACCAGCCCGCGCAGGGTCTCCGCCTCCTCGCCTTCGAAGGCCACCCGCGGCTTGAAGCCCGCCTCGGCGCACAGGTCGTCCGTGATGCGCCGCAGCCCGTACCCCGGCTCCAGGGTGACGAAGGACTCCTCCGCCGCCTCCGCGAGCCGTACCCGCTTGCGTCCGGCCAGCCGGTGGTCGTCCGGCACGACGAGCCGCAGCCGCTGCTCGTCCAGCCGCCGGGCGATGAGGTCCGGCGCGTCCGGGACGGGCGAGGTGAGGCACAGGTCGAGCTCGCCGGCCCGCAGACGTTCGATCATCGCCTCGCCGTAGTTCTGGACGAGGGTGAACCGCACGCGCGGATGGTCCACCCGGAACGCCCGGATCAGTTCGGGCACCGTCTCCCACCCCATGGTGTGCAGAAACCCGAACGCCACCTTCCCGCCCTTCGGGTCGGCGTCCGCCCGCACCGAGTCGGCCGCCCGCTCGACCTCCGCGAGCGCCCGCTCCACGGACGTCAGGAACGCCCGCCCGGACGGGGTGAGGGAGACCGTACGGCCCTTGCGGGCGAACAGCTCGACCCCCAGGTCCTCTTCGAGCCGGACCATCGCCCGCGAGAGCGTCGACTGCGGCACGCCCATCTCCAGCGACGCCCGCGTCACATGCTCATGGCGGGCCACTCCGGCGAAGTACGCGAGACGCGGAGCGAGCAGCAGCGCGATGTCTTCTTCGTAACTACTCGGTGACAGCCGATGCTGTGAGCTGCGTTCATGCGCCATGGGAACGATTATCCCCATTCCATGCATTGGACGCATGAAGTGCGGCGTTCTACTTTCGTTATATGCCTCCCGCCAGTACCAAGGCGTCCACCCCGGTGGACGCCCACCAGCTGTCCCCTGGTACCTCCGCCTACCGCCGGATGAGCCTCGCGCTCTTCGCGGCAGGCGTCGCGACCTTCGCTCTTCTCTACTCCACCCAGGCTCTGCTGCCCGCCGTCTCCACGGGATTCGGCGTCAGCGCCTCCGCCGCAAGCTGGACGGTCTCCGCCGCGACGGGCGCGCTCGCCCTCGCCGTACTGCCGCTCAGCACTCTCTCCGAACGCTTCGGGCGGCGGCGGATGATGACCGTCTCGCTGGCGGTCGCCGTCGCCGTCGGACTGCTCGTACCGCTCGCGCCGAGCCTCGAATGGCTGGTGTCGCTGCGCGCCGTGCAGGGCGCCGCACTGGCCGGGGTGCCCGCCTCGGCGATGGCGTACCTCGCGGAGGAGGTGCGTCCCAAGGCGCTGGTGGGCGCGATCGGACTGTTCGTGGCGGGCAACAGCATCGGCGGCATGAGCGGCCGGATCACGGCCGGCTGGGCGGCCCAGCTGTGGGGCTGGCGCGCGGGCCTCGCCGCGGTCGGGGTGCTCGCGGTGGTCTGCGCGGTCGCGTTCCGGGCGCTGCTGCCCAGAGCCCGGCACTTCACCCCCGGTTCGCTGCGGCCGCGCGCGGTCGCCCGCACCGTCCGCGGCCATCTGGCGGATCCGCTGCTGCTCCGGCTGTACGGGATCGGCGCGCTGTTCATGACCGTCTTCGGCGCGGTCTACACGGTGATCGGCTACCGGCTGGCCGGGGAACCGTTCGGCCTCCCGCAGGGTGTGGTCGGCTCGATCTTCCTGGTCTATCTCGTCGGCACGGTCTCCTCGGCCGCCGCGGGCAAGCTGGTGGGCCGGATGGGGCGACGCGGAGCGCTCTATCTCGCCGTCGTCACCACGGCTGCGGGTCTGCTGCTGTCGCTGGCGCAGACGCTGACCGCGGTGCTGGCCGGCCTGGTGCTGATCACAGCCGGGTTCTTCGCGGGCCACGCGGTCGCCTCGTCCGCGGTGAGCCGCACTGCGAAGAGGGGACGCGCCCAGGCGTCGGCCCTGTACCAGTCCGCGTACTACCTCGGCAGCAGCGCGGGCGGCACGCTCGGCGCGGTCGCCTTCCACGCCGGGGGCTGGGCGGGAACGGTCCTGCTGGGGCTGGTGGCCGTCGTCGGCGTCGTCTCGATCACCCTGTACGGGACCCACTGCGCGCGTGTCGCGGAGCGCGCTGCCCGCACCGAGGTCCGGCGGCAGCTCGCGACGGCCGGCGCGCATATGTGAGGCTGGTTGTCAGACCGTTCCGGTAGCTTCCTCATCGTCGGCGTGGACCAGCGTCGCGGGGCGAGTGGGGTGGATCGAGATGAGCGATCTGGCGACGACCGAAGACCTGGACGCACGGCTGGAGCAGCACCGCAGGGAGCTGACCGGCTACTGCTACCGCATGCTGGGCTCGTCCTTCGAGGCGGAGGACGCGGTGCAGGACACCATGGTCCGGGCCTGGCGGAACATCGGGAAGTTCGAGGGGCGCTCCTCGCTGCGCTCCTGGCTGTACCGCATCGCGACCAACGTCTGTCTGGACATGCTCAATGCGGGCAACCGCCGGGCGCGCCCGATGGACCTCACGGCCCCGACCCCGGTCGCGCAGGCGCAGCTGAACACCCGCCCCGAGGTCACCTGGCTGGAGCCGGTGCCCGACGGGCGGGTGCTGCCGTCCGCCGCGGACCCGGCGGAGACGGCGGTGGAGCGCGAGTCGATCCGGCTCGCGTTCGTCGCGGCACTGCAGCATCTGCCGCCGAAGCAGCGGGCCGTGCTGATCCTGCGCGAGGTGCTGGCCTGGCGGGCGAGCGAGGTGGCCGAGCTGCTGAGCACCTCCGTGGCCTCGGTCAACAGCGCCCTCCAGCGGGCGCGGGCGACGCTCGCGGACTCCCCGCCGGCCGAGACGGCCGCGGACAACCCCCTGGACGAGGAGCAGCGCAAGCTGCTGGACCGCTATGTGGCGGCCTTCGAGGGCTATGACATGGACGCGCTGACGGCGCTCCTCCACGAGGACGCGACGCTGTCCATGCCGCCGTACGACCTGTGGCTCCGGGGCCACGCCGACATAGTCGGCTGGATGCTTGGCGTCGGCTCCGTCTGCCGCAACTCCCGGCTGGTCCCGACCGTCGCCAACGGCACCCCGGCCTTCGCGCACTACCACCGCAGCGACGACGGCACGGGATACACCCCGTGGGCGCTGATGGTGATCGAGATCGTGGACGGCCGGATCTCCGGAATCAACTCCTTCCTGGACACCACACGCTGGTTCCCCCTCTTCGACCTCCCGGAGCGCCTGGACGCCGACTCCTGAGGCTCCGCGGAAGGCGCCGCAATCGGCCTTCCAACGTTGTGCGGGCCCATCGCGGCCGGTCGCCCGGTTCCCCGTACGCCGACACCTTCTCGGGGACTGCCGAATTTCCGGGGACTGCCGAACGGGGCGAGACCCATGGGCCGCTCAGCCCGGGCCCTGCCCCAGCCCGAACAGCTTCAGCAGCTCCCCCAGCTCCGGTCCCGCCCCCCGGAGCCTGAGCACCCCGCCCTCCCGCCGCACGGCCAGTCGCAGCCGCGCCACGGCGTCGACGGCGGCGAGCCCCGCGTACACCAGGCCACTGGCATCGCAGATCACCTCGGGGCCCGCGCCCCCGGGCCGGCGGTGTGCGAGCCGCTCGCTCAGCTCCCGGCAGAGCCGGAGCGGGTCGGCGGGTGTGAGCGTGCCTTCGAGGCGTATGACGATGGGCTGCTCGGCGTCCACATGTAAGTGGACGGCCATGCGGTCCACAACTCATCGGTACGCGCCGGCCACGGAATGCACGCGCGATCGGCCTCCGGCGGGCGGCCCGGGCACGGGGTGAGGTGCGCAGCGCCGCGCGGCGGGGCGGCGCGGGGCGGGTGCGGGACGGGCCGGCGCGGGGCGGGTG